>CAWDUB010000004.1:0-379186 GCA_963805375.1 uncultured Alphaproteobacteria bacterium
TCTGCAAAATCAAGAACGACCGACGTGTTTGAGTAACGATGACCGCTCAGCTTTCCGCCCATCGTTCGCACAACCTCATCGAGATTATCCGGCTCGAACGGCGCGCCTTTGCCGCCAAAATGCGGCTGGCCCGTGCGGTACTCGGCTGGAGCCAGAGCGAATTCGGCTTTCGGGTCGGCCTGACCCAGCGCGCCATTCACAAGCTCGAACAAGGCGACACCGAACCGCGGCGGGCAACCGTGCGCGCGATCGAACAGATCTGGCGCGAACAAAATATCGAGTTCGAGGACTTGGGCGACGGCGGCTTTCGCGTGAGCGTTCGCGCCTCCGTGCTCGATTGCCCGGCTACGCCGCAAGCTCGCCGCCAGCGCGCCGCACGGGTGCATCGGGGCGTCACCGCCATCTCCCACCGCGCGCACGTTCACCGCGCCTGACGCCGCGGTCTCGAGCCCAACTGCTTTCGCTCGAAGCGACGGCCTGCCGCCTGGCCAGGCAAATCCGTTGGCCTGGTGAGGCAAGCCCCGCATTGCCAGCGCCGGGGATTTGGTCTTATACCGGCGCCTGCAAAATCGACGGGTTCGCCGCCATGACCGCGCGCATCTACAAGCCCTCCAAGACCGCCATGCAGTCGGGGCAGGGCAATACCAAAGACTGGGTGCTCGATTTCGAACCCGAGGCGCCGCGCACGGTCGAGCCGCTGATGGGCTGGACCTCGTCGGCCGACATGCGCCAGCAGGTGCGTCTGCGCTTTCAAGACAAGCAAGAGGCGATCGCTTATTGCGAGCGCCACGGTATCGCCTATCAAGTGTTCGACCCCAAGGCGCCGGCCGCGCGACGCGTCATCTCTTACTCCGACAATTTCGCCTATAGACGCCGCGACGCCTGGACACACTAGGCCGCGGACTTGTTTCGGCGGGTGCCGTTGAAGTCGGCCGTTAATTGGCGACCCCGGCTGGATTCGAACCAGCGACCCTCAGCTTAGAAGGCTGATGCTCTATCCGGCTGAGCTACGGGGTCTCTTGGGACCCTGGTTTACCCGGACCGCCGCGCCGTGGAAAGGTGCGCTTTACTTTAACCGCGCGTCAGGGACGCCTGAAGGGACCGGGAATGACGCGGATCGCCGATCTTTCCGTCTCCGATCTCACGCACGCCTATCGCCGCGGCAGCTTATCGCCGGTCGATGTCGTGCGTGACGTCCTGGCGCGCATCGAACGGCATCAAGCGCTCAACGCCTTTGTCGTTGTCGACGCCGACGGCGCCTTAGCGGCAGCCGCGGCATCGCAAGCGCGCTGGCGCTTCGGCGCGCCGCTTGGGGTGCTCGACGGCGTGCCAGCCACCATCAAGGACAATATCCCGGTCAAGGGCCTGCCCAACCGGCGCGGCTCGCGCACCAGCGATCCGGCGCCGGCGCCGTACGATGCGCCCGCGCCCGCGCGCTTGCGCGAGCAGGGCGCCGTCATCCTCGGCAAGACCTGTCTGCCGGAGCACGGCTGGATCGGCGTCTGTCATTCGCCGCTCACCGGCATCACGCGCAATCCCTGGAACGCGGACCATACGCCCGGCGGCTCGACCGGCGGCGGGGCGGTCGCAGCCGCGCTCGGTCTCGGCCTTCTCCATGTCGGCACCGACGGCGCCGGCAGCCTGCGCATTCCGGCGGCCTTCACCGGCGTGTTCGGCATGAAGCCAAGCTACGGCCTGGTGCCGACGCATCCGCCGTCGGCGCTCAACGTCCTCGCGCACCAGGGTCCGGTCAGCCGCAGCGTCGCCGATGCAGCGCTCTTGCTGTCGGCGATCGCGCAGCCCGACGCGCGCGACATGACGGCCTGGAATACGCCGCCGCCGGATTTCAGCGCCGGACTGGACGACGGCGTGCGGGGCTTGCGCGTCGCTTTCTCGTCGCGGCTCGGCTTTGCCGAACGGCTCGATGCGCAGATCGAAGCGGCGGCGCGCAAGGCCGCGCTTGTGCTGGAAGAGCGGGGCGCCATCGTCGAGGAGGCCGATCCGCCGCTCACGAAAACGGCCGACATGATCCGCGCCATGTGGTGGCCGGTGATGGGCGGCCTCGTCGATGCGGTTGCGCCGGCGCGCCGCGGCGAAATCGATCCGGGTTTGCGCAAGATCGCCGAACTGGGACGGTGCTTCACGGCCGGCGACTACATTGCCGCTTACAATCGCCGCGCCGAGCTGCACATTACCATGCTGGACTTTCACGCGCGCTACGACCTGCTGGTAACGCCGGCGATGCCGATCACCGCGCTCAAGGCGGGGCTAGAGGTGCCTGAGAGCGGCGAGTTCAGCGACGACTGGATCAACTGGTCGCCTTACACTTATCCGTTCAATCTGACGCAACAGCCGGCGGCATCGGTGCCCTGCGGGCTTGCGGACAACGGTCTGCCGATGGGGGTACAGGTGGTCGGCGCATTGCGCCAAGACCGGCGTGTGCTGCAGGCGGCGCGGATTATCGAACAGGCGATGCCGATGCCGCATTTGCCGGCGTGCGACAATTGATAAAAATAACGAAGCTAAATCAATACTTTGTGTAAGATTTCTTGAGTAGCTCATCTTCTTGGTGAAGATAATGCAGGCGCCGGAAGACCTTCAAACTTATGATGGCGCCGGCTTGTCGCGCAGCAGCCACGTCCTCGACACCTTCGTGTCGTGAACTGATAGTGCTGATTGCCGCATTGCTCCATTTGCCCGATCGGGGGAGGTTTCTGCATGCTTTCGTCCGTCCGCGCCGGTCTTGCCGCCGCGCTCATCGCTCTTGCCCTCGCCCCGGCGCTGGCTGCCGATAAGGCGTTCGAGCGCAAGGATCTCGACGAGACGGCGATCAAGCTCGAGGCGCAGATCAAGAGCGATGCCGGGACGGTCACCAAGAACGTTGCCACGCTGCAACGCGAGGCCGACGCCGCTTTCCAGCGCAAAGACTATCGCACCGGCATGCTGGTGCTCGGGCAGATGGTCACCGCCGCGCCGAAAGACGCCGGCAACTGGTTGCGGCTCGCCCGCACGATCCGTCAAATCCGGCCACGCGACGAACGCGAGCGCGCGCTGCTGCTCGACCGCGCCGCGACCGCCGCCTACATCGCCTACCAGCGCGGCAACACCCGCAATGACGAGGCCGACAGTCTGGCGCTGCTCGGCCGCACGCTCGCCGAGCGCAAGCAATGGCGCTCGGCGCTCGACGCTCTGCGTCTGGCGCTGACGTTGCGCGAGGTCGCCGACCTGCGCGCCGAATACGAAAAGCTGCGCGTCGAGCACGGCTTCCGCATGCTGGATTATTCGGTCGACTCCGACGCGATCTCGCCGCGCGCCTGCTTCCAGTTTTCCGAGGATCTGCCGGGGCGGCGCACCGACTTCTCGCCTTACGTCGCCGTGGCCGGCATCGACAAGCCGGCGATTTCGGTCACCGAGCGGCAGCTTTGCGTCGAAGGCCTCAAGCACGGCGAGCGCTATGCGGTCACGCTGCGCGCCGGCCTGCCGTCGACGGTCAATGAGTCGCTGACGAAATCTTCCGAGTTCACCATCTTCGTGCGCGACCGTAAGCCGTTCGTGCGCTTTTCCGGCAAGGCCTACGTGCTGCCGCGCACCGGTCAGCGTGGCATCCCGGTGCTCAGCGTGAACTCCAGCGCCGTCAAGTTGTCGGTCTACCGCGTCGGCGACCGCAATCTCGTCGACACCGCGCTCGGCTACCAGTTTCAGCGCAACATCAGCCGCTATCAGGCCGAGCGCATCGGCAACGAGAGCGGCGCTAAAGTGTGGAGCGGCGAGCTGGCGGTGACGCCCAAGCTCAACACCGAAGTCACCACCGCATTCCCCGTCGATACCGCGCTCGGCGACCTAAAGCCCGGCGTCTATGTGATGACCGCGGGACCGAAGGAAGCGCTGACCGAAGACTATGACCAGCTGGCGACGCAGTGGTTCATTGTTTCCGACCTGGGTCTCACCGCTTATAGCGGCCATGACGGCATCGACGTCTTCGTCCACTCGCTCGGCAGTGCCACGCCGACTGTCGATGTCAACGTGCGCTTGATGGCGCGCAACAACGAGCTGTTGGAAGAGCGGCACACCGATCAGAATGGCTATGCGCATTTCGCGGCCGGCCTCACGCGCGGCGAGGGTGGCTTGGCGCCCGCCGCCGTCGTCGCCAGCAGCAGCGGCGATTACGCCTTCCTCAGCCTCAAATCGGCAGCCTTCGATCTGTCCGATCGCGGCGTCGGCGGCCGGCCGCAGCCGGTCGGCCTCGATGCCTTCGTCTATACCGAGCGCGGCGTCTATCGCAGCGGCGAGACCGTCGCGGTCACCGCGCTGCTGCGCGACGTGCGCGGGCAGGCAGCCGCGGGCACGCCGCTGACGCTGGTCATGGAGCGTCCGGACGGCGTCGAATATCGCCGCGCGCTCATCGCCGATGCGGGCCTCGGCGGCCGCAGCTGGAGCGTGCCGATCGTCTCCTCCGCCGCGACCGGCACCTGGCGCGTGCAGGCCTATACCGATCCCAAGCGGCCGGCGATCGGCGAGACCACGTTCATGGTCGAGGACTATGTGCCCGACCGCATCGAGTTCGATCTCACCTCGCAAGCGAAGTCGATCGACCGCAAGGCGCCGGCGCAGGCGAGCGTGGACGGGCATTTCCTCTACGGCGCGCCGGCGTCGAAGCTTGAGCTCTCCGGCAACGTGACGATCGCGGTCGCCAAGGAGCGGCCGGGCTTTGCCGGTTATGCCTTCGGCATGGCGGATGACGACGTCACGCCGGTGCGCGAGGAACTGGCCGATCTGCCGGAGACCGATGGGCAGGGCAAAGCGAGCTTTGCTATCCCGCTCGACAAGGTGCCGGTCACCGGGCGCCCGCTGGAAGCGCGCGTCACCGTGAGCATGGCGGAATCCGGCGGCCGCGCCGTCGAGCGCAAGCTGACGCTGCCGATTACACCGACAGCGCCGATGATCGGCGTCAAGCCGGCCTTCTCCGGCCGCTCGCTCGCCGACGGCGCCAATGCGGATTTCGACGTGGTCATGGCGGCGCCGGACGGCAAGACGCTCGCCCGCAGCGGGCTGCATTACCAACTGCTCAAGGTCGAGACCTCCTATCAATGGTACCGGCAGAACGGCCAATGGGAATTCGAGCCGATCAAACGCACCGAGCGCATCGCCGACGGTAGCGTCGATCTCGCGGCCGACAAGCCGGCGCGCCTGTCGCTGCCGGTGAAATGGGGCCGCTACCGCCTGGAAGTGTCGACCGGGGAGGCGAACGGTCCGGTCACCGCGCTCACTTTCGACGCCGGCTTCTATGCCGAGGCCAGCGCCAATACCCCCGACCTGCTCGACGTCGCCACCGACAAGTCCGATTACAAGTCCGGCGACGCCATCGCCGTGTCGGTGACCGCGCGCAGTGCCGGCCGCCTCACGCTCAACGTGTTCACCGACCGCCTGGTCGAAAGCAAATCCTACGACGTGCAGGCGGGCGCGGTTCAGCAGACGCTGACCGTCGGCAACGACTGGGGCACCGGCGCCTATCTGGTGGCGACCTTGCGGCGGCCGCTCGATGCGCCGGCGCAGCGCATGCCGGGCCGTGCCATCGGCGTGAAATGGTTTTCCATCGACCGTTCGGCGCGCACGCTGGCGCTCGACATGAAACTGCCGGGGACGATGCGGCCCAATTCCACGCTCACCGTGCCGCTGCACATCGCCGGATTGAAAGACGGCGATGAGGCCCGCATCGTTGTGGCGGCCGTCGATGTCGGCATTCTCAATCTGACCAATTACAAGCCGCCGGCGCCCGACAATTACTATCTCGGGCAGCGCCAGCTCACCGCCGAAATCCGCGATCTCTACGGGCAATTGATCGACGGCATGCAGGGCGTGCGCGGCCAGATCCGCTCCGGCGGCGACGAGGGCGCGCAATTGACCGGCTCGCCGCCGTCGCAAGCGCCGCTATCGCTTTATTCGGGCATCGTTAAGGTCGGGCCCGACGGCAACGCACAGGTTTCCTTCGCGATACCGGCCTTCGCCGGCACCGTGCGCGTGATGGCGGTGGCCTGGAGCAAGGACAAAGTCGGCAAGGCCTCCGGCGACGTCATTGTGCGCGACCCCGTGGTGCTGACCGCGACGCTGCCGCGCTTTCTGCGCACCGGCGACCACGGCCAGGTGCAGCTTGAGCTCGACAACGTGGAAGGCGCCGCCGGCGACTATCGTTTGGCGGTCGCCGCCGAGGGCGCGGTCAAGCTCGACAACGCGCAGCCGCAAACGCTCAATCTCGCCGCCAAGCAGCGCCATCACCTGTCGCTGCCGGTGAGCGCCTCCGGAACCGGCGCCAGCACGCTGAAGGTCAGCATAAGCGGCCCCGGCGGCTTTGCGCTCGAACGCAGCTACGCGCTCGATGTGCGCCCGGCGACGCAGACCCTGACCCGCCGCACCGTGCGCGCGCTCAGCCCCGGCGAAACCTTGACGCTGTCGAAAGACATGTTCGCCGATTTCGTCCCCGGCACCGGCCGTGTGGCGCTGTCGGTGGCGGTGTCAACCTCGCTCGACGCGGCAGCGCTGCTGACCGCGCTCGACACCTATCCGTTCCGTTGCTCCGAGCAGACGACCAGCCGGGCGATAGCCATGCTCTATGTCAACGAACTCGGCGCGCAAGCGCATCTTGCGCTCGGCAACGACATCGACGGCCAGATCCGCGACGCCATTACGCGGCTGTTGTCGCGGCAGGCCTCGAACGGCTCGTTCGGCCTGTGGTCGGTCGGCGGCGAGGACCATTGGCTCGACGCCTATGTCACCGATTTCCTCACGCGCGCGCGCGAGCGCAAATTCGAGGTGCCGCCGCAGGCGTTCAAGCTGGCGCTCGACCGGTTGCGTAATTTCGTCGCCACCGCGCCCGACGCGAGCAAGAACGGCGGACGCGATCTTGCTTATGCGCTTTACGTGCTGGCGCGCAACGGCGCCGCGCCCGTCGGCGACCTGCGCTACATCGCCGACGTCAAACTCGGCGATCTGGCGACGCCGATCGCCAAGGCGCAGGTCGCCGCCGCGCTCGCCATGCTCGGCGACAAGGAACGCGCCGAGCACGTGTTCCGCGCCGCGCTCAACGCCATCGCGCCGCAGCCCAAGCTCGAGCTCGGGCGCGACGATTACGGCTCGGCCTTGCGGGACTCGGCGGCGCTGGTGACGCTGGCGTCGGAAGGCCATGCCGCGCAGCCGACCATCGACAAGGCGGTGCTGCGCGTCGATGCGGCGCGCGCGCTCGCCAGCCGCACCTCGACGCAAGAAGAAGCCTGGCTGGTGCTCGCCGCCCGCGCACTCGCCAAGCAGACCAACGCCATCGCGCTCGACGTCAACGGCGAGACCAAGCAGGGTGCCTTCTACCGCAGTCTGCGCGCCGACGATTTCGCCAAGCCCTTGACGGTGAGCAATCGCGGCGCCGGCAACGTGCAGGCGGTGGTGTCGGTTTCCGGCGCGCCGATCACGCCGGAGCCCGCCGCCGAGCAGGGCTTCAAACTCGAACGCAGCTACCACACGCTTTCCGGCGAGCCGGCCGACGCGGCGCACGTCAAGCAGAACCAGCGCATGGTGGTGGTGCTCAAGGTCACCGAGCCGAAACCGCAATTCGGCCGCGTGATCCTGGCCGACTATCTGCCGGCCGGCTTCGAAATCGACAACCCGCATCTGGTTTCGTCCGGCGAAACCGGCACGCTCGCCTGGATCACCGACGCCGGCCAGCCGGTCAATAGCGAATTCCGCGATGACCGCTTCACCGCGGCCTTCGACCGCAAGGAGGATTCACCGCCGGTGTTCACGGTGGCCTATGTGGTGCGCGCGGTCTCGCCCGGCCGCTACGTGCTGCCGCAGGCCTTTGTCGAGGACATGTACCGGCCCGACCGCTTTGGACGCACCGCCACAGGTTCGGTGGAGATCACGGCAGGCAAATGAAGCGCTGGCGGCTCATCCTTGCTGGCTTTGGCGTTGCGGCCGTCATCGCCGCGCTGACTGCCATCGACTGGGTCAATGCGCTCGGCCCGGCGCCGCTCGGCAAGGATCTCGAATTTTCGCACGTGGTGCTCGACCGCGACGGCAAACTGTTGCGCGCCTTTGCCACCAAAGAAGGCCGCTGGCGGCTGCCGGCGACGGTGAAGGATGTCGATCCGCGCTTTTTGAAACTGCTGTTCGCCTACGAGGATAAGCGCTTCTACGACCATCACGGCGTCGATGCGCTGGCGATGGCGCGCGCCGCCTGGCAGTTGGCGACCAGCGGCCACATCGTCTCCGGCGGTTCGACCATCACCATGCAGGTCGCGCGTCTGCTCGAACCGCGCGAGCATCGCGACATGGGCGCCAAATTGCGCCAGGTCACGCGCGCCATCGAGCTCGAACGCGCGCTCAGCAAGGACCAGATTCTCTCGTTATATCTGACGCTTGCGCCCTATGGCGGAAACCTGGAGGGGATCCGCGCGGCCTCGCTTGCCTACTTCGGCAAGGAGCCGCGGCATCTCTCGCTTGCCGAAGCAGCGTTGCTCGTCGCGTTGCCGCAGTCGCCGGAATCGCGCCGGCCGGATCGTAATCCAGATATAGCGCTCGCCGCGCGCAACCGCGTGCTCGATCGCGATGTCGCCGCTGGCGTGGTGGCGCGCGATGAAGCCGCGCGCGCCAAAGCGCAACCGGTGCCGCGCAGGCGCAAGGACATGCCGATGCTGGCGCCGCATTCCGCCGAGCAGATGGTCGCCGCCGAACCGGATAGACGCGTGCACCGATTGACCATCGACGCCAATCTGCAGCGCACGCTGGAAGAGCTGGCGCGCGAGCGCGCGCATGCGCTTGGCCCGCAGATTTCAGTTGCCATGATCGCCGTCGACAATGACAGCGGCGAAATCCGCGCGCGCGTCGGCTCGGCCGATTATTTCGATGCGCGCCGCGCCGGCCAGGTCGACATGACGCAGGCGCTGCGCTCGCCGGGCTCGACGCTCAAGCCTTTCATTTACGGGATGGCGTTCGAAGATGGACTGCTGCATCCGGAGACGCTGATCGATGACAAGCCCGCGCGCTACGGCAGCTATATGCCGGAGAACTTCGATCTGACCTTCCAGGGCACGGTGACGGTGCGCCGCGCGCTGCAACTCTCGCTCAACGTCCCCGCCATCGCGGTGCTCGACAAAGTCGGCGTCAGCCGCCTGAGCGCGCGGCTGGCGCAAGCCGGCGCCACCTTGGTGCTGCCGACCGGCGAAGCGCCGGGTCTCGCCATGGGGCTCGGCGGCGTCGGCATCAGGCTGTCGGATCTGGTGATGCTCTATACCGGGCTGGCGCGGCTCGGCGCCGCGGTGCCGCTGATCGAGCGCGAAGGGGAGACGCATACAAGCCCGCGCCGGCTGCTCGACCGCAGCGCTGCCTGGTATGTCGGCAACGTTCTGATCGGCGCGCCGCCGCCGGAGAACGCGCCGCCCGGGCGCATCGCCTTCAAGACCGGCACGTCGTATGGCTTTCGCGATGCCTGGGCGGTCGGCTTCGATGGCCGCATGACCATCGGCGTGTGGGTCGGACGGCCCGATGGCGCGCCGGTGCCCGGCCTGGTGGGCCGCGCCGCGGCGGCGCCGATACTGTTCGACGCCTTCGCGCGCTCGGGTCACGCGCCGGTCGCGCTGGCGCAGGCGCCCAAGGGCGTCGTCTTCGCTACCACCAACAGGCTGCCGCCGCCGTTGCAGCGCTTTGCCGGCGCCGGCGCAACGATCGGCGTCGCCGAGCCGCCGCGCATCATGTTTCCGCCCGACGGCGCGCGGCTCGAATTGAGCAACGCGCGTGCGCCCGACCCGGTGGCGTTGAAGATCGCCGGCGGCCGCGCGCCGCTCACCGTCATGGTCAATGGCGTGCCGCTTAGCCCCCAGGGCGGCCGGCGCACCGTGTTCTTCAAGCCCGACGGCCCCGGCTTTGCGCGCCTCACGGTGATGGACGCGCGCGGCGCCACCGACAGCGTTACCGTACGCCTTCAATAAGGCTGCAATGACAGCATTGCGGCTTGCCTCTATTGTCCGGGCGCGGCTGCGCACCGGGCCGTCTTTTCATGCGGCAAGCCGATGACCTCGACGGACAGTGATACGCGGCAAAAGCCCGCCCCGGGGCGTGGGCTATCCGGCGTTCTGGATTTTGCCGCCGCCTCGCACCGGCGCGCCAGCTTTTTACTGATCGTCTTTTCGCTGATCGCGCTCCTGCCCGGCTTTTTCCAGATTCCGCCGGTCGACCGCGACGAGGCGCGCTTTGCGCAGGCCACCAAGCAGATGCTGGAGACCGGCCAATATGTCGATATCCGTTTCCAGAACGAGGTCCGCTACAAAAAGCCGGTCGGCATCTATTGGCTGCAGGCGGCGGCGGTGAAAGCCGGCGAAGCGGCCGGCATCCCGCATGCACTGACCACCATCTGGCTTTACCGGCTACCCTCGCTGTTCGGCGCCATCGGCGCGGTGTTGCTGACCTACTGGACCGCACTTGCGTTTGTCGTGCGCCGCACCGCGCTGTTGGCGGCGCTGATGATGGCGAGCTGCGTGCTGCTCGGCGTCGAGGCGCGCCTTGCCAAGACCGATGCCATGCTGCTGTTCACCTGCGTCGCCGCCATGGGCGCCATGGCGCGCATCTATCTCGGCAACCGCCGCCAGCCGGAAGCAAAAATCGGCTGGCAATTGCCGGCGATTTTGTGGACCGCGCTCGGTGTCGGTGTGCTGTTGAAAGGGCCGGTGATCCTGCTGTTCGTCGGCTTGACCGCGCTGACGCTGTCGATTGCCGACCGCTCCGGCCGCTGGCTCTGGTCGCTGCGACCGCTCGTGGGCTTCGCCTGGATGATCGTTTTGGTGCTGCCGTGGTTTGCCGCCATCATGGCCAAGTCCGGTGTGGGCTTTTTCGAAAAGGCGGTCGGCGAAGACATGCTGGCCAAGATTTTCAACGGTCAGGAATCGCACGGCGCCCCGCCGGGGTTCTATTTCGTGCTGTTCTGGCTGACGTTTTGGCCAGGCTCGGTGCTGGCAGGATTGGCGGCGCCGGCGGTGTGGCAGGCGCGGCGCGAGCCCGGCGCCCGCTTCCTGCTCGCCTGGCTTGTCCCGTCCTGGCTGCTGTTCGAGGCGGTGATGACCAAGCTGCCGCATTACGTTTTGCCGCTCTATCCGGCGATTGCGATCTTGATTGCCGGCGTTCTCGAAGCAAATCGATTGGTGACGGCGCGTTGGCTGGTGCGCGGTACGGTCGGCTGGTTCGTCTTTCCCGTCGTTGTCGCAGCCGCAGTCGTGGTCGGCTTTGTCTATATCGCCCACGATCCCGGCATCATCGCCTGGCCCTTCGCCATGGCGGCGGCCATTGCCGGGCTGTTTGCGTGGTGGCTCTACGCGGTGGACGGGGCCGAACGCGCGCTGCTGCGCGGCGCCGTGGCCTCGGTCTTCATCGCCGTCACCGCCTATGCCGTGACGTTCCCGTCGCTGACGGCCTTGTTTCCGAGCGCGATGATCGCCGAAACCGTGAGCGCCAGCGGTTGCGCGAAGCCGCAGGTCGCCTCCACCGGCTATTACCAGGAGCCGAGTCTGGTGTTCCTGCTCGGCACCGACACGCGCTTCACCGATGCCGTGGGTGCCGCCGAATTCCTGCGCCAAGGGCCTTGCCGCTTCGCGCTGATCGATGCGCGCAGCGAGCGCAGCTTCGTGCAGCGGGCCAATGCCATCGGCTTGCGTTACGCCCTCAAGCAACGCATTGACGGCTACAACATCAGCAACGGGCAGGCGGTGGCTTTGGCCTTATTCCGCTCGGCGGCGGCGCCATGAACGGAGAGCACAAACTCAACCGCGATAGCGCGCTTGCCGGACGGTCGCCGTTTCGTCGTTGTGCCGGCAACGTCGTCGCGGCGCTGACGTCACTGATGCGCCCGGCGCGCCTTAACCCGCAGCATGCATGGATGCCGTCGCCGCAACGGTTGGCAATCGCGAGCGCAATTGCCGTCATGGTGTTTTTGATCTGCCTCGTTTTCATCGACGCCGCGGCAGCGAGGGCGGTGCTGAAGTTGCCGCGCTGGATACCCTGGTTTTTCGATCAGATTACCGACTATGGCAAATCAGGTTGGTTCCTGTGGCCGCTCGGGATTTTGTTTCTGCTCCTCGCCGCGCTGCCAACGCTTTCGCGCATGGCGGAAGCGGTGCTGGCGGCGGTGATGGTGCGCGTCGGCTTTCTATTTCTGGCCATCGCCTTGCCGGGGCTGTTCACGAACATCGTCAAGCATATTTTCGGCCGCGCCCGGCCGGGCGTCGGCGGCGGCATCGACCCCTATCTGTTTCATCCCTTCAGCTGGCCCGCCGCCTATGCCGGCCTGCCGTCGGGACACGCCACCACCGCGCTGTCGGTGGTGGTGGCGTTCGGCACATTGTGGCCGCGCGGCCGCACGGTCTTGTGGATCTATGCGCTGCTGATCACGGCAAGCCGGGTGGCGGTTGAGGCGCATTATCCGAGCGACGTGCTCGCGGGGGCACTGGTCGGCGCGGTCGGCGCCATGATGGTGCGGCGTTATTTCGCGCTGCGGCGCCTCGGCTTTTCGGTTTCGCCGGAGGGCGCCGTGCAGGCTTTTCCCGGCCCGTCGCTCAGACGGATCAAATCCGTTGCGCGCGCGCTATTGGCTCAATAATAAGCAACGGCCGCCGGCACCGTGCCGGCCGGCAGGACCTTCAGCATGAATGCAAACGATCCGGCGGTTGCCGTCGTGGTGCCGGTGCGCAACGAAGCCGGCAATATCGACCCGCTCGTAACCGAGATTGCGGCCGCCCTCGACGGTCAATGGCCGTTCGAGGTCGTTTACGTCGACGACGGCTCGAGCGACGGGACCGCGGCGGAACTTGCAAAACTGAAGGCGCGGCATTCCTGGTTGCGCAGCGTGCGCCACAAGAGTTCCTGCGGCCAGTCGGCGGCAATCCGCAGCGGCGTCAATGCGGCGCGCGCGCCGCTGATCGTCACCGTCGACGGCGACGGGCAGAACGACCCGCGCTTTATCCCGGCGCTGCTGCGCGCGCTGGAAACCGGCGGCCCGCAGACCGGCTTGATCGCCGGGCAGCGCGTCAAACGGCAGGCGAGCGCTTTCAAGAAGCTGCAATCGCGCATCGCCAATGCGGTCCGCAGCGCCATCCTGCGCGACGGCACTCGCGATACCGGCTGCGGCCTCAAGGCGTTCCGCCGCGATTTGTTCTTGCGACTGCCTTATTTCGACGGCCTGCACCGTTTCCTGCCGGCACTCGTCAAGCGCGAGGGCTTTTCCATCGGCTATGTCGACGTGGTGGACCGGCCGCGCGCTCATGGCGTCTCGAACTACGGCCTATGGGACCGGCTATGGATCGGTATTCTCGATCTTGCCGGCGTCTGGTGGCTGATCCGGCGCAGAAAGCGTGTTCCAGAAGTTTCGGAGGACTGAATGCTCATCGATCTCGCGCGCTCCGTCGGCGGCTACTTGCACGACGTTTTTATCGGCAACGTCGATCTTGGAATAATGATCGGCTACGTCGCGCAATTATTGTTTGCCATGCGCTTTGTCGTGCAATGGATCGCCTCCGAGCGGGCCGGCCGCAGCGTGATCCCCACCGCGTTCTGGGTGTTCTCGATCGGTGGCGGGCTGATGCTGCTCGGTTACGCGATTTATCGCAAAGACCCGGTGTTCATCATCGGGCAGGCCTTCGGCGTCTTCGTCTATCTACGCAATCTGCAATTTGTCCTGCGCGGCGGCGGGCAGGGCGCCGCCGCCTAGCAGCGCTGCCCGGCTTTCGGACCGCGGCCGGACTTCGACTAACGGCCAAGGCGACCGGGAACCGGCGCACGATATGCGGCCGCGCCTATCGCCAAGCACTTGACCTAGCAGCCCGATCGTTCTGTGATGTGGCACCTGGAGGGGCTCGGAAAACCCTAGGAGCTGACGTTTCCCACCGCGGCGGTGACCTGCCGGCGATGGCAATGTTTGGCTAGCCCCGTAACCGTATGCGTCAAAGAGGCTGCGTCATGAAACGCTTTGCCAGCATTCTCGCTCTTGCCGTCATCTTCCTCGCGCAGGGCGCCTCCGCTCAAACCCTGAAAGCCGTCAAAGATCGCGGCATCCTGAACTGCGGCTCCAACGGCACGCTCGCCGGTTTTGGTTTGCCGGACGCGCAGGGCAAATGGACCGGCCTCGACGTCGACGTCTGCCGTGCCGTCTCCGCCGCGATCTTCAACGATGCCAATAAGGTCAAATTCGTACCGCTGTCGGCCAAAGACCGCTTCACCGCGCTGCAGTCCGGCGAAGTCGACGTTCTGGTGCGCAACACGACGTGGACGAGTTCGCGCGACACCTCGCTCGGCCTCAACTTTACCGGCGTCGATTACTACGACGGCCAGGGCTTTCTGGTGCGCAAGGCGCTGAAGGTGAACTCGGCGCTCGAACTGGGCGACGCCTCGATCTGCGTGCAGCAGGGAACGACGACGGAACTCAACCTCGCCGACTTCTTCCGCGCCCATAATATGAAGCTGAAGACGGTGACTTTCGCGACGGCGAACGAAGCGGTGAAGGCCTACGATTCGGGCCGCTGCGACGCCTATACGACGGACGCTTCGGGCCTTTACTCCGAACGGCTCAAGCTCGCCAACGCCAACGATCACATCGTGTTGCCCGAGATTATTTCGAAAGAGCCGCTCGGGCCGGCGGTCCGCCACGGCGACGATCAGTGGTTCGACGTCGTCAAATGGGTGCTGTTCGCCATGATCAATGCCGAAGAGCTGGGCGTCACCCAGAAGAACGTCGACGAAATGGTAAAGTCGACAAATCCGGAAATAAAGCGCCTCCTCGGCACCGAAGGGAGTTATGGCGAGCAGTTGGGCCTGACCAAGGATTGGGTCGTGCGCATCATCAAGCTCGTCGGCAATTACGGCGAAGTCTTCGAGCGCAACGTCGGCTCCGGCTCGCCGCTGAAGATCGACCGCGGCCTTAACAAGCTGTGGAACAAAGGCGGCATCCAGTACGCGCCGCCGGTTCGCTGATCGTGTCAGGGGACGGTCGCGGGCCGGCAGCCCGCGGCCGCCGGTCGGCTGAAGAGAGGGTGCTAAGGCGCGCCATCGCCTGACGGCGAGGGGGACTATGGCAGCGGACCAAACGACGGGCGCAAGCCCCGCGCGTGTCGCTTTTTACAACGACCCGAAGATCCGTAGCGTCATCTATCAAGTCGTTCTCTGTGCGGTCATTGCGCTGTTGGTCTACGGCGCCGCGTCCAACGCCATTGAAAACCTGCGGCGCGCCCATATCGCCTCCGGCTTCGGCTTTTGGGACACCACCGCCGGCTTCGATATCAGCCAGTCGCTGATCCACTTCGACTCGCAGTCCTCCACCTATGGCCGCGCCTTCTGGGTCGGCTTGCTCAACACGCTGCTGGTGGCGGGCATCGGCATCGTGCTGGCGACCATCCTCGGCTTTATCGTCGGCATCGCGCGGCTGTCGAGCAATTGGCTGGTGAGCAAAGTCGCCACCGGCTACGTCGAGACCATCCGCAACATCCCGCTGCTGCTGCAGTTGCTGTTCTGGTACAACGCCGTGCTCAAGGCGCTGCCGGGCACGCGCGACAGCTACCACTTTCCCGGCAGCATCTACCTCAACAATCGCGGCCTGATCACGCCCAAACCGATTTTCGAATCCGGCTTCGGCTGGGTCCTGGTGGCCCTGGCGATCGGCATCGTCGGCACCATTGTCTTCCACGTCTGGGCGCGGCGGCGGCAGGAGCGCACCGGTCAGCAGGCGCCGGTGTTTTGGACGGCGCTCGCTTTGCTGATCGGGCTGCCGCTCGTGGTGCTGGCAATCGCCGGCTTTCCGGTCGCGTTCGAGATGCCGCAGGCCGGGCGTTTCAACATCAACGGCGGCATCAATGTGCTGCCGGAATTTGCCGCGCTGTTGTTCGGGCTCACGATCTATACCGCCGCCTTCATCGCCGAGGTGGTGCGCGCCGGCATCCTGGCGGTGGCGCGCGGCCAGACCGAAGCCGCCTATTCGCTGGGGCTGCAGCCGGGACCGACGCTGCGGCTGATCGTGGTGCCGCAGGCGATGCGCGTGATCATCCCGCCGCTGACCAGCCAGTATCTGAACCTGACCAAGAATTCCACGCTGGCCGTGGCCATCGGCTATCCCGACCTGGTGCAGATCTTCACCGGCACGGTGCTGAACCAGACCGGGCAGGCGGTCGAAGTCGTCGCCATCACCATGCTGGTCTATCTCACGATCAGTCTCACGACCTCGCTTTTGATGAATCTCTACAATCGCCGCATCGCGCTGGTGGAACGGTAGGGCATCGCCATGACCATGTCCGAAGGCGATCTCGCCGTCACCGAAATCCACTTCGTGCGTGAAGCGCAGATCGAAGGGCGGCCGCCGCCGGCGGCGATGACCGGCACGCTCGGCTGGCTGCGGCAGAACCTGCTGTCGACGCCGTTCAACATCGCGCTCACCATTCTGATCGCGCTGTTTCTCATCTGGCTGATCCCGGAATTGCTCAAGTTCCTGGTGATCGACGCGGTGTGGAGCGGCACCGACCGCGACGCCTGCCGCGAAGTCGTGCAGCACCGCGAGATCGGCGCCTGCTGGCCCTTCGTGTGGGAGCGCTGGTCCTATTTCGTCTACGGCTCCTATCCGATCCCGGAGCGCTGGCGGGTCGACGTCTTCTTCGCCATGCTCGCCATCGGCGTGGTCTGGCTGCTCTGGCTGGAAGCGCCGCGCCGCGGACTGGGCGCCGTCTATTTCTTCATCGTGCTGCCGATTTGTTCCTTCATGCTGCTGCATGGCACCGGCCCGGTCAGCGTGCCGACGTTTTACGTCAACGGACAGAACATCATTCCCGGCGGCGACAGCGTCATGTGGCAAGGCCTGCCCGTCGTCGACACCGTCCTGTGGGGCGGCATTTTGGTGACCATCGTCTGCGCCTCGGTCGGCATCGTCGTGTCGCTGCCGATCGGCATCATGCTGGCGCTCGGCCGCCGCTCGCATATGCCGGCGGTGCGGCTGTTCTCGGTGGCCTTCATCGAATTCGTGCGCGGGGTGCCGCTGGTCACCGTCTTGTTCATGGCCAGCGTCATGCTGCCGCTGTTCGTGCCCGAGCATCTCTCGCCCGACAAACTGGTGCGGGCGCTGGTCGGCATCGCGCTGTTTGCCTCGGCCTATATGGCGGAAGTGGTGCGCGCCGGCCTGCAGGCGATCCCCAAGGGGCAGTTCGAGGGCGCCATGGCGGTGGGCCTGCGCTATTGGCAGATGATGGGACTGATCGTGCTGCCGCAGGCGCTCAAGATCACCATCCCCAATATCGTCAACACCTATATCGGGCTGTTCAAGGACACGACGCTGGTGTTCATCGTCGGCATTTTCGATTTCCTGCGCACCGTCGAGGTGGCGCGCATCGATCCGAAATGGGCGACGCCCGTTACCTCGACCACCGGCTACGCGGTCGCCGCCATCTTCTACCTGATCTTCTGCTACGCCATGTCGCGCTATGCCCGCGCCATGGAGGCCCGCCTCGCCAAGGCCGACAGACGCTGAGCAACGAAAGGTCACGCCATGAGTGATGCCGCGCTCAAACTCAAGCCGACGCAGCTCAACACGCCGGTGGCGGTCGAATTGATCGACATGAACAAGTGGTACGGCGAGTTCCACGTGCTGCGCGACATCAACATGAAAGTCATGGGCGGCGAGCGCATCGTCATCTGCGGGCCGTCGGGCTCCGGCAAGTCGACCATGATCCGCTGCATCAACCGGCTGGAGGAGCACCAGCAGGGCCGCATCGTCGTCGACGGGGTGGAGCTGACCAACGACCTGAAGAAGGTCGACGAGGTGCGCCGCGAGGTCGGCATGGTGTTCCAGCATTTCAATTTGTTTCCGCATCTCACCGTGCTCGACAATTGCACGCTGGCGCCGATCTGGGTGCGCAAGATGCCGAAGAAGGAGGCCGAGGAGATCGCCATGCATTATCTCGGCCGCGTCAAGATCCCCGAGCAGGCCGCCAAATATCCCGGCCAGCTCTCCGGCGGCCAGCAGCAGCGCGTGGCGATCGCGCGCGCTTTGTGCATGAACCCGAAGATCATGCTGTTCGACGAGCCGACCTCGGCGCTCGATCCGGAAATGGTCAAGGAGGTGCTCGACACCATGGTGGGCTTGGCCGAAGACGGCATGACCATGCTGGTGGTGACGCACGAAATGGGCTTTGCCCGCCAGGTCGCCAACCGCGTGGTGTTCATGGACCAGGGCCAGATCGTCGAGGCCAACGCGCCGGACGAATTCTTCAACCACCCGCAGCACGAGCGCACCAAGCTGTTCCTCAGCCAGATTTTGCATTGAGGGGTGGGGCGCGCTCGCCAGGCCCTCCGTTCGTGCCCGCGAAAGCGGGCATCCAGGGCCAGAGCAACCGACGTTGTGCGGTTTTGCTCTGGGTCCCCGCTTGCGCGGGGACGAACGGAAGAAATTGCATTTGGGCACACTCCATCGTTCTCGCGGGCGCTGTGCGCCCCGAGGTTTGCTCCCCGCATGCCCCCGGGGCGGGGGTCTTTGCCCGAGCCCGAACAGGGGGCCCGGGGGAGTCGACC
Source organism: uncultured Alphaproteobacteria bacterium (assembly GCA_963805375.1). GTDB lineage: Bacteria > Pseudomonadota > Alphaproteobacteria > Rhizobiales > Xanthobacteraceae > Pseudolabrys. The sequence goes on from CAWDUB010000004.1 coordinate 18,568, forward strand.
CCCGCAAAAGGCGAGGGGGACGGCGCGCCAAAAGACGCGTCCAGTCCTTCTGTTCACGCTTCCCTCAGCGGGGAAGCGTGGCGCCTCTCGGCGCGCCGTCGCGGCGATTTTTGCGGCGCCGGGACCGCGCTTTTCGGCTCGCCGTCTCGTTCCGCCTCCGGCCTGCGGTTGCGACCCCTTTCGGGTGGCCGCGCGCGCAAGCCTCGGGCGGACTTGGCGGTCCGCCGTCAGCGAGCTCCTCGCAGCGGGTCTTTGTGCCCGCGGGCGGAGCCCCGGCGCCGCCCGGGTGCGTGGCGTGCTGGCCACGCCCGCGGGCGCCGCGCCCGTCCCCCACGAGCCGGCGCAACCGGTTCGCGGCCCCTCGAAGGGGCGGGCGAGGAGGAATATGATCCTACGATGTGGCGGAATTATGTCCTAGAAGAAAGATTGTGTTTCACCGCTTGACGTAGTATATTTATGCCATGATCCGGTCGTGGCGGAATTCCGTGACCCGCAAGGTCTGGGGAGGCGAGCGGCCGAATGCGTTACGTGGGCTCGATTTCGACAACGCTATCGATCTGTTGTTGGCGCTCAACGTGGCGAAGTCGCTGAACGATCTGAGCCCATTGAAAAGCGTGGGGCTGCATAAGCTATCGCGCGATCGGAAAGGCCAATGGGCGATGACGGTCAACGAGCGCTGGCGTATCTGCTTTGAGTTTCGCAAAGGCGACGCCTACGAGGTCGAGATCGTCGACTACCACAAAGGATGACCAGAGGACCTGACATGACACCGGCTTCCCACCCCGGCCGCCTGCTCAAGCGCGAACTGGCGGCGCGCAAGCTTTCCGCCAACCGCCTGTCGCTCGACATCGGCGTGCCGTCCGGCCGCATCACCGACATTCTCAACGCACGGCGCTCGATAACCGCCGACACTGCCCTTCGGCTTGGCCGCTATTTCGGCAACAGCGCGCAGTTCTGGCTCGACTTGCAGAGCCAGTTCGACATCGCGGTGGTGGAGCGGGAGAAGGGCGGGGAGATCGCGAAGCGGGTGAGGCCTGCGGATGCGGCTTAGCCTAATCCTTCACCACCTCCACGTCCGGCCTGCCGCCCCATTCCGACCATGAGCCGTCGTAGATCTGCGGCAGCGGCTTGCCCAGCGCGTCGAGGCCGAGCGCCAGCACCACGGCGGTGACGCCGGAGCCGCACGTCGTAATGATGGGCTTGTCGAGATCGACGCCGGCTTTGGCGAAGGCCGCCGCGATTTTCTCGCGCGAGGCGAGGCGCCCGTCCTCGAGTATGTCGGCGAACGGCACGTTAAGCGCGCCCGGCATGTGGCCGGAGCGCAGGCCCTGGCGCGGCTCGGCGTCCTTGCCGGCAAAGCGCCCGGCCGAGCGCGCGTCGACAACCTGCGTCGCCTTGTCGTTGAGCGCCATCTGCACGTCGGCGAGCATGGCGACGGCGCCGGTGTCCATCTCGGCCTTGAAGGTTTTCGGCGGCCGCTTCACCTCGCCGCCCTCGGTCTCGCGGCCTTCCGCTTTCCAGGCCGGCAGGCCGCCGTCGAGGATGTAAACATTCTTGGCGCCGAAGATGCGGAAGCTCCACCACACGCGCGGCGCCGAATAAAGCCCGGTGGCGTCATAGACGACGATGGTGTCGGTTTCGGCGATGCCGAGCCTGCCCACCGCGTCGGCAAATTGCGCCGGCCCCGGCAGCATGTGCGGCAGGTCGGTCGAGTGATCGGCGATGGCCTCGATGTCGAAGAACACGGCGCCGGGAATATGGGCGGCGATATATTCGGCGCGCGCGTCGCGCTTCTGCGTCGGCAGGTAATAGGAGGCGTCGACCACGACGACCTTGCCGAGATTGGCGGCCAGCCACTCGGGGGTTTTCAGCCACTGACTGGACGATTTTGGACTGGACGGTTTGGGACTTGACGGTTCGGCCATTGCAAACTCCTTGGCGCAGCGCGCAACCTTGGGCGATCTTGCCGCGTTGTGCAACGGTTGAAGCCGCTATTGGGTTGCATGGAGAATGAAGGATGATCGCGCGATTATGGAGCGGCTGGACCGCGCCGCAAAACGCCGACGCCTACGAGGCGCTGCTGAGAACTGAGATTTTTCCCGGCATATTGGCGCGCAACATCGAAGGCTTCCGCCGTATCGACTTGCTGCGCGCCGCCGCCGGCGATGAGGTCGAAATCGCCACCGTGATGTGGTTTGACTCATTGGACGCGATCAAGGCTTTCGCCGGCGCCGACTACGAAGTCGCCGTGGTGCCGCCGAAGGCGCGCGCGCTGTTGAAGCGCTTCGACGCGCGCTCGCGGCATTACGAGGTGAAGGAGACGAGGGAGGCGAACTAATTCCCCGTTCGTCCCCGCGACCCGGCCTTCGCTCGCTTTGCGAGCTTCGGCGGGTTCGAGTCCGCCGCAACGCGGAGCGTGAAGGCGGAAAGCGGGGACCCAGGGGCCACCACAATCAACGCCGCGGGTGTCGCCCTGGATTCCCGCTTGCGCGGGAACGAACGGAGTTTGGATCAGCCGACGAAACCTACACCAGCGCCAAGCGCACGCGGCGGTTCTGCTTGCCCTTCTTCTCGATTCCGCTCACGCGCACGGCGCCGATCTCGCCGAGCGCGCGCACGTGCGTGCCGCCGCAGGGCTGCAAATCGAGGCCGGCGATCTCGATCAGCCGCACGCGGCCTGAACCCATCGGCGGCTTCACCGACATGGTCTTGACCAGGCCGGGATTGGCCTCGAGCTCGGCGTCGCTGATCCAGCGGTCGCTGACGGAAGCGCCGGTCGCGATCATGGCCATCAGTGTCGCGGTGATTTCGTCCTTGTCGAGGCCGGCCTCGGGAATATCGAAGTCGAGCCGGCTCTCGACTTCGCCGACGGCGCCGCCGGTCACCGCGTAGGGTAGCGCCGCCGACAACAGATGCATCGCCGTGTGCATGCGCATGCGCGCGTAACGCTTGTCCCAGTCGATCGTGGCGGTGACCGTGTCGCCGACGATGAGGGTGGGGGCGCCGGCGGCCGGCACATGCGCGATCTCGGTCTTTGCCGCGTCGGTATAGACCGCGGTGGCGATGCGCACCTGCGCGCCGTTTGCCGTCGTCAGCGTGCCGCTGTCGCCGGGCTGGCCGCCGGAGGTGGCGTAGAACACGGTGCGGTCGAGCACGATGCCGCCTTGCGCGGTGATCGCCACCACGCGCGCCGCGCATTCCTTCAGGTACGAGTCATCGCGGAACAGGCAGTCGGTCGGCATCGCACACCCCGCTCATTCCCGCGCAAGCGGGAATCCAGCGCCATGAAATAAAGACTTCCAGTTTCCGCCCTGGGTCCCCGCTTTCGCGGGGACGAACGGATACTGACTCAGGACTTTTCGAAGGGCGGCTTGATGCCGGACTTGCGCGTGAGCCATTCCGGCACCGGCAGCTTCTTCGAGCGCAGGAATTCGGGATTGAACAGCTTCGACTGATAGCGCGTGCCGAAGTCGGCAGAGAACCGTGACGATGGTATGGCCGGGGCCGAGGTCTTTCGCCAAACGAATGGCGCCGGCGACGTTGATGCCGGAGGAGCCGCCGAGGCAGAGGCCTTCGTGCTCGAGGAGATCGAAGATCAGCGGCACGGCTTCTTCGTCGGGAATGAGATAGGCCTTGTCGACCTTGATGTCTTCGATGATCGGCGTCACCCGGCCGAGGCCGATGCCTTCGGTGATCGAGCCGCCTTCGGTGGCTTTCGCCTCGCCGTCCTTGAACAGATGATACATCGCCGCGCCGCGCGGATCGGCGACGCCGATGACGATGTCCTTTTTCTTCTCGCGCAGAAAACTCGACACGCCGGCGATGGTGCCGCCGGTGCCGATGGCGCAGATGAAGCCGTCGACCTTGCCGCCGGTCTCCTCCCAGATTTCCGGACCGGTGGAGACGTAATGCGCCTTGCGATTGTCGAGATTGTTCCACTGGTCGGCGAAGATGACGCCGTACTTTTCCGTTTTCTTCAACTGCTCGGCCAAACGCCGACCGACGTGCTGGTAGTTGTCGGGATTGCTGAACGGCTTGGCGGGGACTTCGACCAGCTCGGCGCCGCACAGCCGCAGCATGTCCTTCTTTTCCTGGCTCTGCGTCTCCGGGATGACGATCAGCGTGCGATAGCCGCGCGCGTTGGCGACCAGCGCCAGACCGATGCCGGTATTGCCGGCGGTCGATTCCACCACCAGGCCGCCGGGCCTGAGTTCGCCGCGCTTTTCCGCCTCCAGGATCATTTGCCGTCCGGCGCGATCCTTCACCGAGCCGCCGGGATTCATGAATTCGGCTTTGCCCAAAATGGTGCAGCCGGTTGCCGCGGAAGCGCGCTCAAGCTTGATGAGCGGGGTATGGCCGATGGCTTCAACAATGCCGTCGCGAATCTGCATGCCAATTCCGCCAGCCTAAAAGGGGTGCACCCGACACTAGGGGAGCCCTGAGGGGTCTACAAGACCGGCCGGCAGGCGCGTTTTCCGCTCGCAAAGCCGCTTGCAGGACGCCTTTTGTGCAATTGAGGGTCGGTTTGGAAACGTCCTCGAAACCATAATGGCGCATTGGTTCCCGGCAGCCGGGCAAATTCACGACTTTTTACCCGCCAATCTTTATTCATCGGCGTTGGGGCAAAAGAGCTGAAAAGCCGGCTTCTGACGGAACTTAGGCGGTAGTTCGATGAACCTCGACGTCAATACGCTCTTTATGGTCACGGTTTACGTGGAGGCCATTCTCGGGCTCCTGCTGCTGTTCGCCTGGGTGCAGAATACGCAGATCTACGCCGTCGCCTGGTGGGGCTTTGCCCATCTGATCCGCGCCGCTTCGGTCACGCTGTTCGGCATGTACGGGTCGGCGCCCGATCTGATCACCATCGATCTCGCCAACGTGTTGCTGTTCACCTCGTTCGCGGTCACCTGGACCGGCGCGCGCGTGTTCGACGGCCGCCCGATCGAGCCGGTTTATATGATCACCGGCGCGGTGCTCTGGCTCCTGGTTTCGCGGCTACCGGCGCTCACCGATGTCGTCACCGTGCGCGCCTTACTCGCCGCCGGCATCATCACCACCTATACCTGGCTCACGGCTTACGAATTCTGGCGCGGCCGCAGCGAACCGCTGGTGTCGCGCTGGCCGGCGATCTTCATGCTGTTCGCGCATGGCGCGCTGTTCCTGCTGCGCACGCCGTTGGTGGCGTTGCTGCCGTGGGCGCCGAGCACCGATCTCAACGGCAGCGTGTGGCTGACCGTGCTGTCGTTCGAAGCGCTGCTGTTCACGATCTCGATCGCCTTCATCCTGCTGGCGATGGCGAAGGAGCGCACCGAATTGCGCCACCGCACCGCGGCCATGCTCGACCCGCTGACCGGCATCGCCAACCGCCGCGCCTTCCTGCAGGAAGCCGCGCTTGTCGCCAAGCGGCATAGCGCCAATCCGCGGCCCAGCGCCGTGCTGCTGATCGATCTCGATCACTTCAAGTCGATCAACGACCGCTTCGGTCATGCGCTCGGCGACCACGTGCTGGAGATCTTCACCGATACCGCGCGCCAGTCGGTGCGGGCGAGCGATCTTATCGGCCGGCTCGGCGGCGAGGAATTCGCGGCCATCCTCACCGATACCAGCGTGGAGAAGGCGATTGCCGTGGCCGAGCGCATCCGCGAAAGCTTTGCCCAGGCAGCGCTTGAGGTCGACAACCATCCGGTCGGCGCCACCGTGAGCGTCGGCGTCGTGCATTGCAAAGAGGCGGCGCTCGATATCGCCTCGCTGTTGGCGCAGGCCGACCAGGCGCTCTATTACGCCAAGGAGCGCGGGCGCAATCGGGTCGAAGTCGCTTCGCTCGACATGATCATGAAGCGCCGGGACAATGCCGCGGCGACCTCGGTGTCGACGATCGGCGCCAAGAGTGCGGCGAAAACCGCCGCCTAGTCGTACCGCTACCGCTTCCGTCCGTTACCGCTCCCGAAAGTCGTTTGTCTGCGAACGGCAGCGGCCCATTGCCGTGACGCGCTGCCGCGCCCCTTCGGATTGACCGCAGCCTCGGAATTAGTCCACTTTACGACAGTGGGCCGGAGCGCCGGCCGCCGGATTAGTGGGATTCCAAACTAATTCAACGCTGTAGGGAGGTTTCAATGAAGATTCTGCAATGGCTGGGGGTCGCCGCCCTGGCCCTGACGGTGGGCGGCACCGCCCATGCGGCGGACATCAAGCTCGGCGTCGTGCTGCCGTTCAGCGGCGCCAACGCCGATCTCGGCCACCAGATCGACAAGGCGTTCGATCTTTACGTGAAGCTGCACGCCAAGGATATTGCGCCGCACAAGGTCACCCTGATCAAGCGCGACGAGGGTCCGCCGACCGGCGCGGTGGCGAAAACGGTGACCACCGAGCTCATCACCAACGACAAGGTTCCGCTCGTCACCGGTTTTGTGTTCTCGCCGTCGGCGATCGCGCTGGCGCCGGTGGTGACGCAGGCCAAGGTGCCGATGGTGATCGCCAATGCCGGCACCGCCTGGATCACCAATCTGTCGCCCTACATCGTGCGGCTTTCCTTCAGCATGTGGCATCACGCCTTTCCCATGGGCGCCTATGCGTATGACAAGGTCGGCTGCAAGACCGCGGCGGTTGCCTACACCGACTTCCCGCCGGGCAAGGATTCCACGGAAGCCTTCAAGACCGGTTTCGAGAAAGCGGGCGGCAAAGTCACGCTGTCGATCCCGATGGGTTCGCCGGTGCAGGTGCCGGACTTCACGCCGTTCTTTCAGCGCATCAAGGACGCGCATCCCGACTGCATGTACGTGTTCATTCCCTCCGGCGCACACGCGACCGGCGTGATGAAAGCTTACGGCGAACTGGGCATGCGCAAGGCCGGCGTCAAGCTGATCGGCCCGATGGATCTGATTCCCGACAACAAGCTGCAGGACATGGGCGATGCCGCGATCGGCACCGTCGTGATGGGGAACTACGCGGTCGATCTCGACAACGCCCAGAACAAGGCGTTCAAGGCGGAATGGCACAAGGCCTACGGGCCCGACTCCTATCCCGACTTCATGTCGGCGGCAGGCTGGGACACCATGCATGCCATCTTCGACACCATCAAAAAGCTGAACGGCGACCTGTCCGACGGCGCCAAGGTCGTTGCCGCGCTCAAGGGCTGGAAGGCCAGCGGTCCGCGCGGTCCGGTGATGATCGATCCGGCGACACGCGACATCGTGCAGGACGAGCACGCCATGGAGGTCTACCGCAAGGCGGACGGCAAGCTCGGCGAGAAGATCCTCGGCACCACCAAGGCGGTGAAAGACGAGTGCAAGGTACTGAAGGTCGGCCGCTGCGGCTCGTGATCTTCCGCGTCTGATTGACCCAAACGGCGCCGCCGCGCATAAAAGGCGCGGCGGCGTTCTTCTTTAATACGGGGTGGGGCTCGTGCCGCATTTTGCCATCATTGCCGTCAGCATCCTGTTCGACGGTCTGGCCTATGCGATGTTCCTGTTCATCACCTCCGTCGGCCTTTCGGTGACGATGGGGTTGATGGGCTTCGTTAATCTGGCGCATGGCGCTTTCGCCATGGCCGGCGGCTTCGTCGTCGTCTCGCTGACGCGTTCCTACGGCATCGATTTCATTCCGTCGCTGATTATTGCCTCGGTGCTGATCGGGCTGATCAGCGTGCGTTTCGAGCGCAAGCTGTACCGGCGGCTCTACAAGTCCACCGACCTCGAGCAGGTGCTGCTCACCATCGGTCTCGCCTTCATGGCGATCGCGATCTTCACCTACTTTTACGGCCCGATCCCGAAATCGGTGCCGCTGCCGGACTGGCTCGAAGGCGACGTCAATCTCGGTTTTCGTTCATTTCCGGCTTACCGCGCCTTTGTCATCGCGCTCGGCGCGGTGCTGATCGCGGTGCTCTGGTATGTCTTCGAGAAAACCAATATCGGCGCCAAGATCAGGGCGGCGGTCGACAATCGCCGCATGGCGGAATCGGTCGGCATCAATGTCGACCGCCTGTTCACGCTGACCTTCGCCGTCGGCTCGGGGCTGGCGGCGCTCGGCGGCGGCCTCGCCATCCAGCTGTTCGGGCTGACGCCGTCCTTCGCCGTTCTTTACCTCGTGCTCTTCCTCATCGTGGTCGCGGTCGGCGGCCTCGGCAGTCTCAAGGGCACGCTGCTGGCGGCGCTGGTCATCGGCATCATCGACACCGGCGGCAAGTACGCCTTTCCGGTCGCCGGCAACTTATTCATCTATGCGATCACCGCGATCGTGCTCTTGTACAAGCCGACAGGGTTCTTCGGCCGTGAATGAGAACGACATCAAGGTTGCGGCCGCTGCCGGCATGCGCACGCGCGCGGCCGATTATCTCGTGCGGCGGCACTATTTCCGCTGGACGGAAGCGCTGCCCTGGCTGATCGCCATCGCTTGCTTTTTTCTCTTTCCCAACCGCATGACCTTCGGCGGTCAGGTGCTGATCATGATCATGTTCGCGCTCTCGCTCGACTTGATCCTCGGTTACGCCGGCATCGTGACGCTGGGGCACGCCGCCTTCTTCGGCGTCGGCGCCTATACCGTGGCGCTTGGCGCCCTGCGCCTGGGCTGGACCGAGCCGGTGAGCGGGATTATCGCCGGCGGCGTGGTCGCCGGATTGGTCGGCTTGGCCATCGGCTGGTTCATCCTGCGCTACAAAGGATTGACGCTGTTGATGCTGACCATCGCCTTCGCGGCGATGTTGCAGGAGTCGGGCAACCTTCGCTCCGACATTACCGGCGGTTATGACGGGCTGCCGGGCTTGATGTTCGATCCGTTGCTTGGCCGTTTCGAATACGATCTCTATGGCCATACCAATTACTGGTACGTGCTGGTGGTGTTGGCGGTCATCTTCTATTTCGTGCGCCGCATCGTCTATTCGCCGTTCGGGCAGGCGCTCACCGGCATCCGCGAAAACGTGCGGCGCATGCACGCTATCGGCTCGCCGGTGCATCGCCGGCTGGTGACGGTCTATGCGATTTCGGCGGCAATCGCCGGCGTCGCCGGCGGGCTGTTCACGCAGACCAACGCCTACGTGACGTTGACCGTTTTCGACTTCGACAATTCCGCCAAGGTGATGGTGATGCTCATCCTCGGCGGCACCGGCAGGCTGTACGGGCCGTTTCTTGGCGCCGCGGTCTATATGATCCTCGAGGATTATTTCTCGAAATTGAGCCCGACCTTCTGGCAGCTCGGTATCGGGCTGCTGCTGGTGCTGGCGGTGCTGTTCGCGCGCCGTGGTCTGCTGGGGCTGGCCGAGGACGCGCGTGGATTGTTCGCGGCCAAAGAACGCGGGGCGCCGCGCCGGCTGGTATGGAAGCGGGAGCACTGGAAGGCGCTGGGCTCCGCCGCGCTCGACGGCGCCATCATCGGCTTTCTCGCCGGCTTTGCCGTTAACTTGAAAGAAGCCGACCTGATGACGAGGTTTGTTTTCGGCATGCCGGCGCGCGCGCTTGTCTTTACGCTCGGCGGGGCGCTGATCGGGGCCGGGATCAACGCGATCTATCTGCTCGTCACCAGCCGGACGGCGGTTGCGGAGCAGCCGTCATGACCGCGCCGGCGCTTCAGGTCGCAGGACTCAACCGCAGCTTCGGCGCGCTGCACGTGACGCGCGACGTCGATCTTACCTTGGAGCGCGGCGCGCGGCGCGCGCTGATCGGCCCCAATGGCGCGGGCAAGACCACGCTGGTCAACCTGATTACCGGCGTGCTGAAGCCGTCCTCCGGCACCGTCAGCCTCAACGGCGAGAACATCACCGGCACCTCGCAGGCCGAGCGGGCGCGGCGCGGGCTGGCGCGCACCTTCCAGATCAATCAACTGTTCCGCGGCTTGTCGGTGCTGGAAAACGTCTGCATGGCCATCGGCGAGCGCGACGGGCACAACAATAATCTGTGGCGCTCGGCCGGCGCCAAGCGCGAAGTGATCGACGAGGCGCTCGATCATCTCGACTCCCTGCGCCTGACTGACGACGCCCTCAAGCTGGTGCGCAATCTTGCCTATGGCCGCCAGCGGCTGGTGGAAATCGCCATCGCGCTGGCGCAGCGGCCACGCGTGCTGCTGCTCGACGAGCCGGCGGCGGGCGTGCCGTCCTCGGAAAGCCATCTCATCCTCGACGTGGTGGCGGCGCTCGATCCCGACATCGCCATCCTCATCATCGAGCACGACATGGACGTGGTGTTCCGCTTTGCCAGGGAGATCACCGTACTGGTGCAGGGTGCGGTGTTCACGCAAGGGTCGCCCGACGAGATCATGAATAATGCCGACGTGCGCGCGGTCTATCTCGGCGAGGAGGGGCATCAGGCGGCGCAGCGGGGAGGGGCGCATGGCTGAGCCGGTGCTCGTCCTCGACAAAGTTTTCGCCGGTTACGGGGAAACCGTGGTGCTGGAAGACATCGATCTTACCTTGAAGGCCGGCGAAACGTTGTCGATCATCGGCCGCAACGGTGTCGGCAAATCGACGCTGCTCTCAACCATCATGGGCCACACCACCCAGCATGGCGGCGCCATCCGCCTGCACGGCAGCGATATCACGCCGCTTGCCACCTATCGGCGCGTCGCCGCCGGGCTCGGGCTGGTGCCGCAGGAGCGCGAAATTTTTCCCTCGCTCAGCTTGCGGGAAAATCTCGACGTCGCCGCGCGCCCCGGCGCCTGGACGGTCGAAACCGTGTTCGAGTTGTTCCCGCGGCTCGGCGAGCGCGCCGACAATCGCGGCAACCAACTGTCCGGCGGCGAGCAGCAGATGCTGGCGATCGGCCGCGCGCTGATCGGCAACCCGACGGTGCTATTGATGGACGAGCCCTCGGAGGGGCTGGCGCCGGTGATCGTCGAGGAACTGACGCGCGCGGTGAAACGGCTCACGCAAGCCGGCGACTTTTCGATGATCCTGGTCGAGCAGAATTCGCGGCTGGCGCTCGATATCGCGCCGCGTGCGGTGGTGATGGACCGCGGCCAGATCGTCTATGACGGCGCCAGCGAAACCTTGCGCAACGACCCCGCCAAGCTCGAGCAGTTCATCGGCGTGGTGAAGGCTTGAGGGCAGGGCCCGGATGCGCCACAGTTGCGGATTAAGAGTGCAGGAATGAAATACAAAAAGCACGACGCCAAGGCCTATGCCCGCGCCCATATGACCGGCATCTGGGCGGCCGCCTTGCAGCCTTTCAAGGCCGACCTTTCGCTCGATGAGGAAGGCTTCCGCCGCAACCTTGCCCATTGGGTGGAAGACCTTTCGATCGACGGCGTCTTCGTCGGCGGCAAGCAGGGCGAGTTCTTCGCCATGTCGCTCGCCGAGCGCAAGCGCGTGTTCGAAATGACGGTGGACGAAATCGGCGGGCGCGCCGGCACTATTTTGTCGTGCTCGGATCAGAACATGGACGTGGTGATCGAGTTGGCCCGCCACGCGCAGGCGATCGGCGCCGACTATATCGTTGTGCACGCGCCGGTGCTGCATTTCCTCAAAAGCCAGGACGAGACGCTTTACGCCTATTACCGCGCCATCAGCGCGGCGGTGGATATCGGCATCGCCATGTGGAGCCACCCGGATTCCGGCTATCTGATGAGCCCGGAGCTGTGCGCGCGCATCGCCGAACTGCCGAACATCGTCGCCATCAAATACAGCGTGCCGCGCGAGATGTATGCGCGGCTCACACGCATGGCCGGCGACAGGCTGATTGTAAGCACGGCGTCCGAAGAAGAATGGTTCGACAACATCGTCGAGCTCGGCTGGAAGCTTTATCTGTGCTCGGCGCCGCCTTACCTGATGCAGACCAAGCATGACCGGCGCATGCGCGACTACACCGACTTGGCGTTTGCCGGCGAGATCGAGAAGGCGCGGGCGGTGCGCGACAGCCTCAACCCGGTGCGCGAGGCGCTGCGCCGCACGCGGCCGCCGGAAAAGCCGCAGGCGCATTCGAAATTCTGGCAGGATTTGCTCGGGCAGACGGGCGGCGCGGTGCGCCCGCCGATGCTGCCATTGACCGAGGCGGAGAAGGCCGCGACCCGCGCCGCCTTTGCCGCCTGTGGATTAAAGCCGGCCGATAAGCGTTCGTCGGCGGCGTGAACGGAGGACAAGATGCTCGACCGGCCGCAGCTGCACGCCTTCAATTTCAAGAAGTGGATCGACGAAAACCAGCATCTGTTGAAGCCACCGGTCGGCAACAAGCGCGTGTTCGAGACGGCGGACATGACGGTGATGGTGGTGGGCGGTCCCAACGAGCGCACCGACTATCATGACGATCCTGTTGAGGAGTTTTTCTATCAGCTCAAAGGCGACATGCTGGTCAAGCTCGTCGACAACGGCCGCTTCTACGACGTGCCGATCCGCGAGGGCGACGTGTTCCTCTGCCCGGCGCATGTGCGGCACTCGCCGCAGCGGCCGCAGGAAGGCTCCGTCGGCCTGGTGGTCGAGCCCAAGCGTCACGCCGGCGACGATACCGATGGCTTCGAGTGGTACTGCTTCGAGTGCCAGGCGCTGGTGCATCGCGCCGAGGTCAAGATCAAGCACATCGTCAAGGACCTGCCGCCGATCTACGACGCCTTCTATGGCAACGCGGCCGCGCGGAAATGTCCGCAGTGCGGCGCCGTGCATCCCGGCAAGAAGCCGCCGGCCGGCTGGGTGAGGCTGTAGGCTTCCCTGTCATTCCGGGACACTCGCGAAGCGAGCGGAGCCGGAATCCAGAAGGAGTTACAGTGCTCGTTTCCGGATTCCGGGTTCGCGCTGCGCGCGCCCCGGAATGACGACGCCTTGGGGCGAACGCCCACCATTGCAATTGGCGAGGCTTCGTTTCATAGGCTGGCGGCCATCAATGCCGGACAGTCACGATGAAGCGCAGCAGCCAACGCATTCTCACCACCCATGTCGGCAGCCTGATCCGGCCGCCGGCCTTGCAGGAGTTCCTGCGCTTAAAACAGGCCCGCAAGCCGTACGATGAGGCGGCGTATCAGGTCTGCCTCACGCAGTCGGTTGCCGACGTGGTGCGCCACCAGGCCGAAGTCGGCGTCGATGTCGTCAGCGACGGCGAGTTCGGCAAGTCGATCAGCTGGTCGCAATACGCGCTGGAGCGTTTGGGCGGTTTCGAGCGGCGGCCGCTCGGAAACGAGACCGCCAATCCGTTCAAGCGCGGCGCCGATCGCGCGCGTTTTCCCGAATTCTACGCCGAGCTCGACGCCCATGACGGCGTCGTCACCACCGTCGATGCGGTCTGCGTCGGACCGATCACCTACACCGGGCAGGCGGAACTGCAGCGCGACATCGACAACTTCAAGGCGGCGCTCAAGGGCGTAAAAGTAGAAGAGGCTTTCCTGCCGGTGGCGGCGCCGGCGAGCGTCATCCCCGACCGCAAGAACGAATTCTACAGGAGCGACGAGGAACTGCAGACCGCGATCGCCGAGGCGATGCGCAGCGAATACAAAATGATCGTCGATGCCGGCTTCCTGGTCCAGCTCGACGACGCGCGCAACGCGGTGACCTACGACCGCATGGTGCCGCCGGCCTCGTTCGACGACTACCGGCGCTGGCTCGCCAAACAGGTCGATCTCATCAACCACGCCATCGACGGCCTGCCGGCGGAGCGCATCCGCTATCACGTCTGCTGGGGGTCATGGCCGGGCCCGCATACCAGCGACGTGCCGCTGAAAGACATCGTCGACTTGATCCTCAAGGTGAAGGTCGGCGCCTATGTCATCGAAGGCGCCAATCCGCGCCACGAGCACGAATGGCAAGTGTGGAAGACCGCCAGGCTCGAGGCGGGGCAGGTGCTCATCCCCGGCGTCATCAGCCACGCCACCAATGTGGTCGAACATCCGGAACTGGTGGCCGAGCGCATCGTTCGCCTGGCGAAAATCGTCGGCCGCGATAGTGTCATTGCCGGCACCGATTGCGGCTTCGCGCAGGGACCATTCCACCGCCGCGTTCACCCCTCGATCATGTGGGCGAAACTTGAAGCGCTGGCCGCGGGCGCCCGGCTTGCGAGCAAGGAACTGTGGTCCTAGGTTACAGGTCAACGCGCCGATCAAGCCGGAGCCTACGCCCATGAACGTCAACGCCCAAGCGACCAAAGGCCTCGCGATCCCGTTCGACCATACCCGCCTCGACCGGCTGATGGACGAAGGCGCCATCGATCTCGTGCTGGCGACCTCGAAGCACAACGTGCAGTATCTGCTCGGCGGTCATCGCGCTAATTTCTTCGACTACATGGATGCGACCGGCGTCACCCGTTATCTGCCGGTGTTCGTCTATGCCAAAGGCGCCCCGGAAAAGGCCGCCTATATCGGCCACCGCCTGGAAAAATTTCAGACGCAGAATGCTCCGCTGTGGACGCCGGAGACGCAGACGAATACCGCGGGCTCGGTCGATGCCATGCAGAAGGCGGTCGACTACGTGAAGAAGGCGGGGCTCAAGACCAAACGCATCGCCGCCGAATTCGGCTTCCTGCCCTATGACGCCGCGACCGTGCTGCGCAGCGCATTCCCCGACGCCGACTGGGTCGACGCGCTCTACGTGCTCGAGCGCCAGCGCTTGAAGAAGTCGCCCGACGAGCTGAAGAAGTTGAAATTCGCCTCGGAAGCCGTGCTCGCCTCGATGCAGGCGGTGATCGCCGGCGCCAAGCCGGGCACCAGCAAGGCCGACGTCGTCGAGGCGCTGCGCCGCGAAGAAACCAACCGCGGCCTCACATTCGAATATTGCCTGATCACCGCCGGCACCAGCATGAACCGCGCGCCCTCCGAGCAGAAATGGGAGAAGGGCGACATCATGTCGATCGAACTCGGGCGGCAATTACCACGGCTATATCGGCGACATCTGCCGCATGGCGATCCAGGGCGAGGCGGACGCCGAGCTCAACGAATTGCTGGCGGAGGTCGAAAGCATCCAGCGCGCGGCGATGAAGCCGATCAAGGCCGGCGCCATGGGCTCAGAGATCTACGGCGGCGCCAAGCCGCTGCTGGCGAAATCGAAGCACCACAATCATCTCGAATTCCTTGCGCACGGCATGGGGCTGGTCAGCCACGAAGCGCCGCGGCTCACCGACCACGGGCCGGTGCCCTATACGGCGCCCGACGCCGATCTGCCGCTGGAAGCGGGCTCGGTGGTGTCGGTGGAGACGACGCTGATGCATCCTGCCCGCGGCTTCATCAAGCTCGAGGACACCGTCGTCGTCACGGATGCCGGCCACGAGGTCTATGGCGAAGGCGGCCGCGGCTGGAACCGGGCCGGCGCGCAGGCGTCTTAAGGCGCCGCAGTGTATTGAACGCGCAAGGCGAGGGGCAGACGCGATGGCTCAAATCGTGGGCGCGCTCGGCGTGCCGCACACGCCGTTTTTCCCGTTCTTTGTCGAGCGCGACGGGCCGGACTGCGAAACCGCACGCTATTTCGCGGCGCTGAAGGCGGAGCTTGAGGCGCTCAAGCCGGACGTGCTGCTGATTTTCGACACCGATCACCTCAACACCTTCTTTTTCGACAATCTGCCGATCTTCGCCGTCGGCGTGACCGGAGAGTTCACCGGCGCCTGCGACGAGGTGCGCGCGACACCGCCTTACACCGTCAAGTCGCGGCCCGATCTTGCCACGCATATCCATGCGACCTGCGTCGGCGCCGGCTTCGATCCGGCGATGACGCAGAAATTCGCCGTCGATCATTCGATCATCGTGCCGCTGCATTTCCTCACGCCGCAGATGCAGATCCCGGTGATCCCGTTCTGGATCAGCGGACACGTGCCGCCGCTGCCGTCGGCGCGCCGCTGCTACGAGCTTGGCCGCAGCGTCCGCCGCGCCATCGAAAGCTTTCCGCAAAGCTTGCGCGTGGTGACCATGGGCTCAGGCAGCATTTCGCTCGAGGTCTGGGGTCCGCGCTTGAAGATCGGCTTTGGCGACGGCGTGCCGGACCCGGTTTGGGTGACGCGCGTCTGCGGCCTCCTGGAGAAGGGCGATATCGGAACGCTGATCAAGGAAGCGACGGCGGAGAAATTCCAAGCTGCCGGCAACGTCGCCGGCGAATTGCTCAACTGGATCGCCATGCTCGGCACCATCGATGCGAAGCCCGCGAAATCGATCACCCCGCAAATGGCGAACGGCCACGCCTACGCCGTGTGGAGCTAACGCTATGTCGGTCTACACCGTGAATTATCTATTGCGCGAATTACTGCGCGACCATGCCTTCCGCGCGGCGATGAAGGACGATCCCGCCGAGGCGCTGAAAAAATGCGACATCACCGAGGAGGAGCGCAAATTGCTGCTCGCCGGTGACGTCGGGGGCTTGCACCGGCTCGGCGTCAACGATTTCCTGATGGGCTATCTGCCGCGCTTCGGCATCGCCGGGCTCGACCCGAAAGCTTATGGCGAGCGCATCAGCAAGGAAGCGCCCGGCGTTCGTTGAGGCCCTAGGGCCCGTCGACGTAATCCGATGTCCGTTACCAGTCCGCTGTCGGAGCCTTAACGGACCTGTATTTTGCGTAATCAGCCCGGCACGAAGCCCTTAGCCTTCAGGACTGGCGCTGCGTCCGGTCCGGTAATGAGCTTGATGAACGCTTTGGCGGCATCGGGCGCTTTGCTCGCCGTGGCGATACCCGCGGTAAACAGTGTCACGCTGCCGAGATTGCCCGGCAACGGTCCGAGCATTTCCGCACCCGCGACCGAAACAATTTCCGAGCCTTGCGCCACGCCCAATTCGGCTTCGCCCTTGGCGACAAGCTCGGGAGCCTGGGCGCCGGGCACCAAAATCGTCTTCGCCTTGAGTTCATTGGTCAGGCCGAGTTGATCGACAACCTTGGCGAAGTAGACGCCGCTCGCGCCGCCTTTCGCCGGGTCGGCATATGATATCGATTTGGCCGCCATCAGCGTATGTTTCAGCGCATCGACAGTGCCAATATCCGGCTTGGAAGCGCCTTTTCGAATGGCGATCGCAACCGGCGTCCCGCCGACATTGGCAAGGCTGCCGGCTGCCAATTTCCCTTGCTTGAGAAGATCTTCCATCATCGGCCGGATCAGGACGGCGACGTCGTCGGCTTCGCCGTTGGCGACGCGCTGCTTCAACTGCGCCGCAAGGCCATAAATCATCGTCACCTTGCCGCCACCGGTGCTTTCGAATTTTGCCGCAAGGTCGTCCAATGTCGATTTCAGGGCGACTGACGCCATCACTTTGATCTCGGCGGCTCGAGCATGTCCGCTGCCGGCCAAGAGCGATAGCGACAAAAGGGCCGCGATTACGCAGGGCGCATTGCGCCGAATTGTCTTACCAATCATGTCGTCCCCCCAAGGTTCTATGTATTGAAAAGCATAGCCAGCACGTTCCGTCTTCGCAATCGGCTTGGCCTGAGGCAGCGCGCATCGGTGAGTGGGACCAATTCTCCCGTGCACCGCGAGATTGAAGTGGCGCGCTTTTGCTGCGGTGCACTTGGTGCCGCATATGTCCGCTTATGGGGTAAAGCGGAGTTCGGTCGATTGTTAGCTCACAAGCGCCGATTTATGAGCACGCCTTAGCTCGGTTCAAAGGAACTGATGCTCAATTCCCGGTGTTGCGGTCAGCTTGCTCCGCCAGCGCCTTCAGCGCATCGGAAATTTCCACCGGATAGGCCGCGTCGGGCGCCAGCCGCTTGAGCGGAGCGGGCAGGCGGGCAAGATCGGCGCCCCGCGATCGCGGATTTGCGCCAGCGTCGGCGCAGGCGCGAGGCGGCTGCCGCCGCGCATCACCGGCGCCACCAGCGTCTCGCCTTGTTGGGTGTCGGTTTCCAGCGAGACGATATCGCCGCGCATCTTCCCTTGCGCATCGTAGGCGCGCCAGACCTGCTTGCGGCCCGGCCAGGTGGCCTTGCCTTCGGAAAGCTTGCGCCGCGGCTTGCCGGCATATTCCTGAAGCTTGTAGGCGCAGTCGAGCGCCGGCACGTCGGTCGAGACATCGAGGCTGACGCCGATGCCGAAGCCGTCGATCGGCACTTTGTCGGCCATCATGGTTTGCAGCACGTCCTCGTTGATGCCGCCGCTGACCAGAATGATGACGTCGCGCAAGCCGCCATTATCGAGGATCGCCCGCACCTTGCGCGCCGAAGCGGAAAGGTCACCGGAGTCGATGCGCACGCCGCGGATCGAAATGCCGTCGGCCTTGAGCCGCGGCGCCAGCTCGACGACTTTGCGCGCGCCGTTTTCGGTGTCGTAGGTGTCGATCAGCAAAATGACGCCGTCGGGGCGCGCGCGCGCGAAATCCTCGAACGCCTGCATCTCGTCGTCGTGCACCTGCACGTAGGAATGCGCCATGGTGCCGACGATGGGCACGCCGTAGCGCTCGCCGGCCAGCACATTGGCGGCGCCGGCAAAACCGGCGATGTAGCTTGCGCGCGCCGAATAGAGCCCGGCCTCGGCGCCGTGCGCGGTGCGCAAGCCGAAGTCGGAGAGGATCTTGCCGGGCGCCGCCAGCACCATGCGCGCGGCTTTCGAGGCGATCAGCGTCTGGTAGTGCAAAATGTTGATCAGCCGCGACTCGACGAGCTGCGCCTGCGGCAGCGGCGCGGTGATGCGGATGAGCGGTTCGCTGGGAAAGCAGACGCTGCCTTCGGGGATCGCGTGCACGTCGCCGGTGAAGCGAAAGGCGGCCAAATAGTCGAGCAGGTTGGCGCGGAAGCGGCCGGTTGACTTCAGCCAGTCGATCTCGGCTTTGGAGAACTGCAGCGTTTCCAGATAATCGAGCGCATCCTCAAGCCCGGCGGCGAGCAAAAATCCGCGCCGCGCCGGCAGCCGCCGCACGAAGAATTCAAACACCGCCTCCTTGTCCTCGCCGCGATCCAGATAGGCCTGGATCATGTTGAGTTCGTAGAGGTCGGTTAGGAGGGGGCTGGTGGAGGGGGTCATGGCCGAAGGCGGTTTTGCGCTTGGCGCAGGGCGAATTGAGATGCTCGGAAAAGCCTAGGCTGCCAGGCGGCGCGCGTCGATGACGGAAAAACAATTGGCTCCCTGGGCTGGGATCGAACCAGCGACATTTCGATTAACAGTCGAACGCTCTACCGCTGAGCTACCAGGGAACAAGCCGGAACTTCGCCGACCGCGCGCTATAACAAAGCGCAATTGCTTTGCAAAGCGTGAATGGCGGGCGATTTCGGTTGATCTAGCCCGCCTTCGCTAAAGCTTCGGCGGGCACCCGCTACGCGAAGGCCTTGCCCGCCGTAGCGTCAGCGAAGGCGGGTGGAGGCCACGGCCGGAATCGAACCGGCGTACACGGATTTGCAGTCCGTTGCGTAACCACTCCGCCACGTGGCCATGGAACGGCGCGCCCGTAACCTGGACGCTTCGCCCCGGCCCAGCCGTATATAGCAGGCGGACGCGGCGGACAACGTTCTGCCGCCGGATCGCTAAGCAGTGCGACGACTTGCCTTTTGAAAAGCATTACCGCACAAAAGCCGTGTATTTCCGCCCTATCGATCGAGGACCGCGATGACCGATTTCACCGCCGCGCGCCGCCATATGGTGGACGGGCAGATCCGCACCGCCGATGTCACCGATCTGCGCCTGATCGCGGCCATGCTCGAGGTTCCGCGCGAGCGGTTCGTGCCGCCGGCGGCCACGGCACTCGCTTATATCGATCTCGACGTGCCGCTGGAGAGCGCCAAGCCGCCCCGCCGCCTGCTCAAGCCGATGGTGCTCGCCAAGCTGATCCAGGCGCTCGATCTGAAGGCCACAGACAAGGTGCTCGACGTCGGCTGTGGCACCGGCTACGCCGCGGCCGTGCTCTCTCGCGTCGCCGCGCAGATCATCGCGCTCGAACAAGACAAGGCCCTCGCGGAAGCGGCGAGTGCGGCCTTGGCCACACTGGCCAATGTCGGCGTGGTGACCGGCATGCTCACCGATGGCTGGCCGCAGGAAGCGCCGTTTGACGCCATCCTGCTCGAAGGCGCGAGCGAAACGGTTCCGCAGGCGCTTTGCCGGCAGCTCAAGGACGGCGGCCGCATGGCCTGTGTGCTGGGTTCCGGGCCCGCCGCCAAAGCCATGCTTTACCGCCGCAGCGGCGAGGAGGTCGGCGACCGCGCGATCTTCGATGCCGCGGCGGCGGTGTTGCCGGGCTTTGCCAAGCCGCAGGCCTTCGCATTTTGATACCGCCGCGCCACAAGGCGCGGCGATTCTGTGCGACGACCCCGCTAAGGGGTTTCAAAAACCTCACGAATCGGTCATCGAGGTTGCTTGTGCCGGGCTCCGAGCGTCCGGCAGCCGCAACTTGGAATGCGCGATGTCGCAAGGTGGTCGTAACCGTTCAGCGTACGGGCTTACGATCGGCTTGATCGTCTGCACGTCGGTCGCGGCGTTGCCGGCCTGGGGCGAAACCATCGAGTTGGCGCTGATCAAGGCCTATCAGAACAATCCCTCGCTTAATTCGCAGCGCGCCGCCGTGCGCGCCATCGATGAAAACGTGCCGCAGGCGCTTTCCGGCTACCGGCCCAGAGTGAGCATCACAGCGACGGGGGGCGAGCAGTCGCAGTCGTCCACGATCGTGAGCAACCCGGCGCGGCTGCCGGGTACGGCGCCGATATATTTCACGCAGAGCGGCTACAACGCGCCCTTCAGCACCGGCGCCACCATCACGCAGACGCTGTTCAACGGCTTCCAGACCGCCAACCGCACGCGTCAGGCCGAATCCCAAGTGCTTGCCGCCCGCGCCAACTTGAGTTTGACCGTGCAAACGGTGCTGCTCAGCGCGGTCACCGCCTATATGAACCTGCTGCGCGACACCGCCATCCTCGATCTGCAGCGGCGCAACGTCGAAGTGCTGCAGGAGCAATTGCGCCAGACGCGCGACCGCTTCAATGTCGGCGAAGTGACGCGCACCGACGTGGCGCAGGCGGAATCCAGCCTGGCCGCCGGCCGCTCGCAAGTGCTCACGGCGGAGGCCAATTACAAATCCTCGGTGGCGACCTACCGCCAGGTGATCGGCACCGAGCCAGGCCACCTGACCGCCGGCATGCCCGTCGATCGTTACTCGCCGCACACCCTGCCGGCAGCGGTCAGTGTCGGCATCGGGACCAACCCGTCGGTGACGATGGCCGAACACAACGTCGACGTGGCGGTGCGGCAGGTGAAGGTGGCCGAGGGGGCGCTTTATCCGACGGTGTCGGTGCAGGGAAACTTCACCAAGAGCTATGAGCCGGTGGGTAGCCTCAACACCGTCGAGAGCTATAACGCCTCGCTGCTCGGCACCCTGAGCGTACCGATTTACCAGGGCGGCGCCGAATATTCCGCGATCCGTCAGGCCAAAGAGACGCTCGGGCAAAAGCGTATCGATCTCGATACCGCGCGCGACAGCGTGCGCCAGAACGTGGTGCAGTCCTGGGGCCAGCTTGAAGCCGCCAAGGCCAATATCGACGCCACGCAGGCGCAGGTGCAGGCCTCGGAGATCGCGCTCAATGGCGTGCGCGAGGAAGCCCGCGTCGGCCAGCGCACCACGCTCGACGTGCTCAACGCCCAGCAGACTCTGGTGAATGCCCGGGTGTCGCTGGTGACGGCGCAGCGCGATCGTGTCGTGGGCTCTTACACCTTGCTCTCGGCGGTTGGCCGGCTTTCGCCGCAGGTGTTGGGCTTGCATGTGCCGGTTTACCACCCGCAGGTGCATTACCAGCAGGTTCGTGACAGCTGGGCGGGCGTGCGCACGCCGGACGGACGGTGAACGGGAAGCGCGGCGTGTCCACAGCTGATTGCGGTTGCGGGTTTGCGCTTCGGGGTTTTCGCCTGCCATACTTGATCATGCGGCGTATATTGCGGGTCGGACGCAACAATTCGCGCGTCCACATGCCGGGCGTGCGTGCCACCTTTGCGGGGCCGCCGGGCATTGGTTGGGGATAATGCGATGAGCCAAGCGGCCAAGATCCAAGAACCCTCAATGGAGGAAATACTGTCCTCCATCCGGCGTATCATCGCGGAAGACGATGGCGCCAAGGCGAGCGACAAGCCCAACGACGCGCCCGCACCGGCCACCAAAGCGCCGCAAGCTTCATCGCAGGCCGCTTCGCGTGCGCCGGTCGCGGCCCGCTCGGCGGCCTCGCAGGCCGCCGCCAACAGCCAGCACAGGATCGATGCCATCCTCGCCGAACTCGATGGGCCGCTGAAGGCCGTGTCCAAAGCGGTACCGGTCGAGCCGGCCGAACCGGACGAGCCCGACGACGACATCGAAGAGCCCGAATTCGCGCCAGCGCCTGCCAACTTCCGCACTATCGATCCGGCGTCCGATGTGGTGTTCGCGGAGCGACCGGCCGATCCGGCGCCGGAGCCGTATGCGGCCTACGAAACGCCGCGGCAAGCCGAGCAAAGCCCGGGGACACTGATCTCGACGGCGACCCTGACGGCGGTCGACAGCGCCTTCAATTCGCTGGCGCATACCGTGATCGGCCAAAACGCGCGCACGCTCGAGGATCTGGTGAAGGAAATGCTGCGGCCGCTGCTCAAGGTCTGGCTCGACGACAATCTGCCCGGCCTGGTCGAGCGCATCGTGCGCGCCGAGATCGAGCGCGTCTCGCGCGGCCGTCGCTAGCGATCCATTCCGCTCTAGCCTTATCCGTTCGTCCCCGCGAAAGCGGGACCCAGGGCCCAATGTTTAGGGCTGACGATTGTTGCGCTGGATTCCCGCTTTCGCGGGAATGAACGGAGAATGGTTCAGCCGCCGCTAATAGCTTCAGCGCCGGCCGATCCGCCAGGCAACCCACAGCGCCAGCGCCGGCCACAGCGTGGCCGCGCAGATGAACACCGCCACCGCGCCGGCGCGGTCGACCAAGGGCGCGGCCAGCGCCACGCCCGCGCTCTGCCCAAGAAACAGCATCGAGGAGAAGCCGGCGACCGCGGTGCCGCGCGCCTCCGGCAGCATCTGCGTGGCGTTGGTCTGCAGCGTGTTGTGCAGCATGTAATAGCCGAAGCCCAGCGCGGCAACCGCGAGCGGCGCGCTCTCCCAGAACGGCGCGCCGGCAAGCGCGAGATACGCGAGCATCACCACCGCGCCGCCGCCGAGCACCAGGCCGCGCTCGCGCAGCAGCGGGACCAGCTGATGCACGGTGCCGGCGTAGATCACGCTGCCGAGCCCGAAGGTCGCCACGATCAGCCCGATGACCGAGAAGCTCAAGTCGAAGCGCGCATGCAGGAAGGCGGCGACATAGGTAAAGGCGCCGAAAAAGATCGCGCCTTCGAAAAAGACCGCGACGCAGATAAAGCGCGCCCAGGGACTGCCGATGAGCTTGCGGTACTCGGCGATAAGGCCCGCACGGCCAGCGGCCTCGTGCCGCACCGGGCGCATCCACGGATTGTTGCCGAACTGGCTGACCAGCGCCAACGCCGCGCCGGCAAAGACGGCGGCCAGCACGAAGAACACCGTGCGCCAGCCGAAGTGATCGCCGATGACGCCGCCGGCGATCTGTCCGGCGATCATCCCCATCATCTGCCCGGCGAGAAAGCGCGCCAGGATCGGCTGCCGGCGGTCATAGGGCACCACGTCGCCGACGTAAGCCATGCCCAGCGGCACGATGGTGGCGGCGGCGGGGGCGCAGACGAACCGCGCCAGCGTCAGCTGCGTCAGCGACTGCGAAAAGGCGCAGAGCAGCACCAGCACGCATGACAGCGCGCAGGTGGCCGCCACCGCCTGGCATCGGCCGAAGCGATCACCGAGCAGCCCGGCGAAAGCCTGGGTGAGCCCGTAGGGGACCGCATAGGCGGTGACGATGGCGGAAGCCGTGCCGACGCTGGTGCCGAAATCGAGCGCGATCTGCGGCAGCAGCGGGTCGGAAATGCGCAGCGAAAAGCCGCTGGCAAAGGCCGCCGCCGCCATCAGCACGATGGCGCGCGTCAGGGCGCGGCGGCTCAAGGGGTCGGTTTCGGCGCTTGCGGGCGGGGTTAAGGGCAAAGTTGACACTTCGTTGTGTGGCGGGCTTTCTAGCCCGCCAAATGCTGCAGACAAAACGGCAATGATCGACAAAACCTATCAGCCCGCGGCGGTCGAGGGCCGCATCTATCAGGCGTGGGAGGACGCGGGTGCGTTCCGCGCCGGCCGGCCCGAACGCGCCGACGCCAAGCCTTACTCTATCGTCATCCCGCCGCCCAATGTCACCGGCTCGTTGCATATGGGCCATGCGCTCAACAACACGCTGCAGGACATTCTGGCGCGCTTTGAGCGCATGCGGGGCAGGGACGTGCTGTGGCAGCCGGGCACCGACCATGCCGGCATCGCGACGCAAATGGTGGTCGAGCGGCAATTGATGGAGCGGCAGCAGCCGGGCCGCCGCGACATGGGGCGCGAGGCTTTCGTCAAGCGCGTGTGGGAATGGAAGGCGGAGTCGGGCGGCGCCATCGTCAATCAGTTGAAGCGGCTCGGGGCGTCGTGCGACTGGTCGCGCGAGCGCTTCACCATGGACGAGGGGCTGTCCAAGGCCGTGCTTAAAGTTTTTGTGGAGCTTTATCGCGAGGGGCTCATCTACAAGGACAAGCGGCTGGTCAACTGGGACCCCAAGCTGCTCACGGCGATCTCCGATCTGGAGGTGATCCAGGTCGAGACCAAGGGGCATCTGTGGCACCTGCGCTATCCGATCGAAGGCAAGACTTTCAATCCGGAAGACAAGTCGACTTACATCGTCGTCGCCACAACGCGGCCGGAGACGATGCTGGGCGACACCGCGGTGGCGGTGCATCCGGAGGATGAGCGATACAAGGATTATGTCGCAGCGTTCAAGGCAGGTAAGCCGGTCAACGTTATTCTGCCGCTTGTCGGGCGCAAGATTCCGATCATCGCCGACGAATATTCCGATCCGGAGAAGGGCTCGGGCGCGGTGAAGATCACGCCGGCGCACGACTTCAACGATTTCGAGGTCGGCAAGCGGCACGATCTGCCGCAGATCAATATTTTGAGCCTCGAGGCCAAGCTTCTCGCTGACAACGGAAAATCGCTGGATTTCGTTGCGCACGGACGATTGCCATGCGTCGGCGCCGATCTCTGAGGCCGAGACGCTGTGACGATGGAACTGGGCTCGACCGCTTTGCCGCGCGCAAGAAAATCGTCGCGCGGCTGGAAGCAGAAAGGCCTGATCGAAAAGATCGAACCGAACTCGCACGTCGTGCCGCATGGCGACCGCTCGAACGTGGTGATCGAGCCGTATCTCACCGACCAATGGTACGTGAACGCCAAGAAGCTGGCGAACCGGCGATCGCCGCCGTGCGCGAAGGCAAGACGAAATTCGTGCCGCAGAATTGGGAGAACACCTATTTCAACTGGATGGAGAACATCCAGCCCTGGTGCATCTCGCGTCAGCTCTGGTGGGGTCATCAGATTCCGGCGTGGTACGGGCCGGACAGCAAGATTTTTGTCGAGCGCTCGCAGCGGAAGCTGAGACAGCGGCAGAGCGGCACTATAATTGCTCCGTTCGCGTTGGCTATCCGGCGGCAATGAGTTTGAACGATCGCATCGCGGCGAAAATTACACAGCGGATGGAGATCGCCGAGGGCTCCGTCACCGAAGTAACCATCGCGCGACGAGGACGTGCTCGATACCTGGTTCTCCTCGGCGCTGTGGCCGTTCTCCACGCTCGGATGGCCCGACAAGACGCCCGAACTGAAACGCTTCTATCCGACCGCGGCGCTGGTCACCGGCTTCGACATCATCTTCTTCTGGGTCGCGCGCATGATGATGATGGGCCTGCACTTCATGCAAAAGGAGCGCCCTGGCGCTCTGTCTGAACAAGTTGTTCCGTTCCACGACGTCTACATCCATCGCCTGGTGCGCGACGCCACCGGCGCCAAGATGTCGAAGTCGAAGGGCAACGTGGTCGATCCGCTCGGCGTCATCGACCAATACGGCGCCGATGCGTTGCGCTTCACGCTGGCGCGCGGCGCGGCGCAAGGCCACGACATTCGGCTCGGCCCGCAGGACGTCGAGAACAACCGCAATTTCGCGACCAAGCTGTGGAACGCGGCGCGCTTTG
This sequence comes from uncultured Alphaproteobacteria bacterium, assembly GCA_963805375.1. Lineage (GTDB taxonomy): Bacteria > Pseudomonadota > Alphaproteobacteria > Rhizobiales > Xanthobacteraceae > Pseudolabrys. Next base: position 44,478 of record CAWDUB010000004.1, read on the forward strand.
CCGAGATGAACGGCTGCGTCAACGTGGGCTTCGACCCGGCGGCGGCGGAAGAAATCCTCAACCGCTGGATCGCGCACGAGACCGCCAAAGCCACCGCCGAGGTGACGGCGGCGATCGAAAGCTACCGCTTCAACGACGCCGCGGCCGCCGCCTATCGTTTCGTCTGGAACATCTATTGCGACTGGTATCTCGAACTGGTGAAGCCGGTGCTCATGGGCGCGGATGGCGCGGCCAAGCGCGAGACGCAGGCGATGGTCGCCTGGGCGCGCGACGAAATCTTGAAGCTTTTGCACCCTTTCATGCCGTTCGTGACGGAAGAGCTTTGGGCGGTGACCTCGCACCGCGGGCGCGACGCGCTACTCGCGCTCAGTCCGTGGCCGTCAACCGCAGGCCTCGCCGACGACAAGGCCGAAGCCGAAATCGGCTGGGTCATCGACCTCGTCACCGCCATCCGCTCGGTGCGGGCGGAGATGAACATCACGGCCGCAATTCCGTTGGTACTCGCCGGCGCCGCGGCCGAAACCCAAGCGCGCGCCGAGCGCTGGGCCGAGTTCATCAAGCGGCTGGCGCGCGTCTCCGGAGATTTCGTCGGCCGCCGCCGCGCCGCAGGGTTCGGTGCAATTGCTGGTGCGCGGCGAAGTGGCGGCGCTGCCGCTCAAAGGCGTGATCGATCTTGCCGCCGAGCGCGCGCGGCTCGCCAAGGAAATGGCCAAGGCCGAGGCCGACATCGCCCGCGTCGACGCCAAGCTCAATAACGCCAACTTCGTCGCCCGCGCGCCGGAGGAAGTGGTCGAGGAGGAAAAGGAAAAGCGCGAGGAAGCCACGGCGCGCAAGGCCAAGATCGCCGAGGCGCTGGAGCGGCTCAAAGGCGCGGCCTGATTTCCCGAGCTCTGCTCGGTTCCCACGTCATGCCCGCGAAAGCGGGCATCCAGTAAACGCAGGCCGTGCCAATGGATCGCTAACGCTGCGGCGTACTGGGTCCCCGCTTTCGCGGGGACGACAATGCGGAGTGTTATACAGATGCGCATCTTCCTCGCCGGAGCCGGCGGCGTCATCGGCCGCCGTTTGACGCCGCTGCTGGTCAAGGCCGGCCATCGCGTCACCGGCACGACGCGGACGGCCGACAAAGTCAATCTGCTTCGGACTCTTGGCGCCGATCCGGTCGTCGTCGACGTTTTCGATGCCGATGCGCTTACGCGTGCGCTCGCGCAATCGGCGCCCGACGCCGTGATCCACCAGCTCACCGATCTGCCGGCGGCGCCCGGCACGACCGGCTATGCCGCGGGGCAGGAGCGCAATGTGCGTCTGCGCACCGAAGGCACGCGCAACCTCGTAGCCGCCGCGCGCGCCGCGGGTGTACGTCGCGTGATCGCGCAGAGCATTGCATTCGTCTATGCGCCGGGCGAGAGTGCGCGCACGGAGGCCGATCCGCTCGAGCGCAATGCCGACGGCGTGCGGGCCCGCACCGTTGCCGGTGTGATCGCGCTGGAAGATGCGGTGCTCGCTTTGCCGGAAGGCATTGTGTTGCGTTACGGATTCTTCTATGGCCCCGGCACCTGGTCGGGCGAGGCGCCCTCACGCGCGCCGGCCGTTCATGTCGAAGCTGCTGCACAGGCCTGCCTGTTGGCGCTGACCAAGGGGAAGCGCGGCCTCTACAACATCGCCGAAGACGATCCTGGCCTGTCGAGCGAAAAAGCCAAGCGTGAGCTTGGCTTCGACGCGTCGTTTCGCGCGCAACTTTAAGGGACGTGGCCTTAGAATTCCTTCTTCATCACGTTGTCGAGCGCATAGGGGCCGCTGCCGCGCCACAGGATCGACAGCGAGATCAGTCCCATGAACAGCGCGTATTCCATGCCGCGATGGCCCCAGCCCCAGTTCGGCCACAGCACCGCAAACGAGATCACCGACATTTGGATGACGAGGCCAAGCGCCGCCACGCGCGTCCAGAGCCCGATGATCAATAAAATACCGGCGAGGGTTTCGAAGGTGCCGATGAAATAGGCCCATTCGAGCGGATGCGACCAACCGAATTTCACGAAATTGCGCGAGGTCGGCACGGCGTCGTTGAGAAATAATTTTCCGTAGCCGTGTGGGAAGATGATGAAGCCCATCGATACGCGGATCAGCGTCGCGCTGAGCGGCGCCAGTTTCTCGTAAAGCCCCGCCACGGCCGGGACGTAGAGCCGCTTGCGGTCGACAAGATCGGTCATGAAATCCTCCCCATAACTGCTGATGTTTTTTGCTTGGCGGCGATCGCCGCAGCTAAAGATTAGCGTCGGCTGTTGCTGCGGGCGAGGGGGCCTAATCCCGAAACGGCTTGCTGAGGAACGGCGAGCCGCGCAAGCCGAAGCGCCAGGGCTTTTCGACGGCCTTGGTGATGCCGATGCGCGGCCCGACGGCGATCTCCGGCGCCTCTGCCCGCGCGCGCAGTTCGAACGGCGGCCGGTCGAGCGGCAGCCCGTTTTGCTTGATGGTCACGCCGAGCGCCTCGGTCAGTTTGCCCGGCCCGGAGCACAGCGCGCGCTCGTCACGCAAACCCCGCCTTCGCCGCATTGCAGCAATTCCGGCGGTCGGCTCAAGCGCGCGGATCAGCACCGCGCTGGCTGAGCCTTCCGCCTCGCAGACGAAATTCAGGCACCAATGGATGCCGTAGGAGCGGTAGACGTAAGCCACCCCCGGCGGCCCGAACATGACCTGGTTGCGCTTGGTGGGACCGCCATAGCTGTGCGCTGCGGGATCGGTCTGGTGATAGGCCTCGACCTCGACAATGCGGCCGCCGACGCCGTCCACCAGCAGCGTCGCCCCGATCAGCTCGGGGGCGATTTCATGCACCGAGCGGCCGAAAAAACCTCGCCGCAGTTTGGGGGGCAGGGACATGGGGCAGGAAAGACCGGTTGCCCTGTTGCGTGGTTGCAACAGTGTCACGACAATTAAACCATCTCCCCATATCATTCCCCGCAGTGCCGCGATTTGGCCATACCCTTCCATGAGATCAGTGGCCAATAGGCAACGGTATCGTCCGTTGCGTGGCACGACGGATTGCCGAAGGGCCATAGCCCCGCGGAAGTGCTGACCGGGATAACCCGGCGGCTGTGAGTGGGTCGGGGGGCCCAAAAGACGGATATGGACGCCAAGACCAATCTTAAGGCGAGACTGCCCAGCCGGCATGCCACCGAAGGCGCCGACCGCGCCCCGCATCGCTCGTTTTATTACGCGATGGGGCTGACCCGGGAGCAGATCCACCAGCCTTTCGTCGGCGTCGCCACCTGCTGGAATGAGGCGGCGCCCTGCAACATCGCCCTGATGCGACAGGCGCAGGCGGTGAAGAAGGGCGTCGCCTCTGTCGGCGCTACGCCGCGCGAATTCTGCACCATCACCGTCACCGACGGCATCGCCATGGGCCATGCCGGCATGAAGGCCTCGCTGCCCTCGCGCGAGGTGATCGCCGATTCGGTGGAACTGACCGTGCGCGGCCACGCTTATGACGCGCTGATCGGCGTCGCCGGCTGCGACAAGTCGCAGCCCGGCATGATGATGGCGATGTGCCGGCTCAACGTGCCGTCGATCTACATCTATGGCGGCTCGATCCTGCCCGGAAAGTTCAAGGGCAAGGACGTGACCGTGCAGGACGTCTACGAGGCGGTCGGCCGGCATTCGGTCGGCGATATGTCGGATGCGGATTTGCGCACGCTGGAAGAGAACGCCTGCCCCTCGGCCGGCGCCTGCGGCGCGCAGTTTACCGCCAACACCATGGCGACGGTGTCGGAAGCGATCGGGCTGGCTTTGCCCTATTCGTCCGGCGCGCCGGCGCCTTACGAAATGCGCGATCAGTTCTGCATGCTGGCGGGCGAGATGATCATGGAGCTGATCGTCAAGAATATCCGCCCGCGCGACATCGTCACCCGCAAGGCGCTGGAGAATGCCGCGGCGGTCGTTGCCGCCACCGGCGGTTCCACCAATGCCGCGCTGCATCTGCCGGCGATCGCGCATGAATGCGGCATCGAGTTCGATTTGTTCGACGTCGCCGAAATCTTCAAAAAGACACCGTATATCGCAGATTTGAAACCGGGCGGCCGTTATGTCGCCAAGGATATGTTCGAAGCTGGCGGGGTGCCGCTGCTGATGAAGACCTTGCTCGATCACGGCTTCATGCACGGCGATTGCCTGACCGTCACCGGCCGCACCATCGCCGAGAACATGAAGTCGGTGAAATGGAACCCGGACCAGGACGTCGTGCGTCCGGCCGACAAGCCGTTGCTGGCGACCGGCGGCGTCGTCGGCCTCAAAGGCAATCTCGCGCCGGAAGGCGGCATCGTGAAAATCGCCGGCATGAAGACGCTGAAGTTCTCCGGCCCGGCGCGCTGCTTCGACAGCGAGGAAGACTGCTTCGAGGCCGTGAAGAAGAAGACCTACAAGGAAGGCGAGGTGCTGGTGATCCGCTATGAAGGGCCCAAAGGCGGCCCCGGCATGCGTGAAATGCTCTCGACCACCGCGGCGCTTTACGGCCAGGGCATGGGCGAGAAGGTGGCGCTGATCACCGACGGCCGCTTCTCCGGCGCCACGCGCGGCTTCTGCGTCGGCCATGTCGGGCCGGAAGCGGCGATCGGCGGCCCCATCGGGCTCATCCGCGACGGCGACATTATCGCGATCGACGCCGAGAAGGGCACGCTCGACGTCAAGCTTTCGGCCGACGAATTGGCCAAGCGCAAGAGCGCGTGGAAGCCGCGCGAAAACGAATACGGCTCCGGCTATCTGTGGAAATACACCCAGCAAGTCGGTTCAGCGGTCAACGGCGCAGTCACCCATCCGGGCGGGGCGGGCGAGAAGGCATGCTATGCGGATAGCTGAGACACTACTGCCTGTGATGCTTATCGGCTTCGGCCTTGCGGCCGGACCTGCGTTTGCCTTCGACGGCAGCAAGGCCGACGACGGCACGACGGCCATCGCCGGCCCGATCGCGCCGCTTAGCGCGCCGGCGGCGCCGGCCGACGCTGCGCCGCTGCGGCCGCCGGCAGACGTGCCGCTGGCAACGAAGCGCAGCCTGCCGCCGACGCCGTCCGAAGCTTTCCGCTCCGGCGCGCACCTGCTCAAATCGGGCGACACCCACAAGGCGGTCGTTTCGCTCGAATATGCCGCCGAGAAAGGCCATCCGCTGGCGCAATGGAAGCTCGGCCGCATGTATGCCGAAGGCGACGGCGTCACGCAGGACGACCTCAAGGCGTTCAATTATTTCAGCCGCATCGCCAACATGCACGCCGACGACAATCCGGACACGCCGCAGGCGCGCTTTGTCGCCAACGCCTTCGTCGCGCTCGGTCACTATTACCTCGACGGCATCCCGAAGACGCCGATCCAGCGCGACCCCGAACGCGCCCGCGAAATGTTCGGCTACGCGGCCTCGTATTTCCGCGATCCGGAGGCGCAATATTATCTGGCGCGGCTTTATCTCGACGGCGTCGGCGCTCCGCACGACCCGCGCCAGGCGGCGCGCTGGTTCGGTCTGTCGGCGCAGAAGGGACAGTGTCAGGCGCAGGCGATGCTCGGCGCCATGCTGTTTACCGGCGATCACGTGCCGCGCCAGGCCGCGCGCGGCTTGATGTGGCTGACGCTCGCCAAGGATTCCGCCACGCCGCCCAATCAGGCCTGGATCAGCCGGCTCTATGACAGCGCCTTCAAGCAGGCGACCGAAGGCGAGCGGGCGCTGGCTTTGGTCTTTCTGCGGCGCTGGATGGAAACGCGGCGCGAGTAGGTATTGCCGCCGGGCCGCGCCGTTGGCGCGACCCGTAACACGAACCGCACCTCACCACGACGTCACTACCGGCTCCATGCCGGCTTTGGTCAGCGCCTCGGCGCGTGCCTTCATCCAGCCCTCCTTGAACGCCGCATTATCCGCCGGCGCGCCTGCCTTGTAGGCCGCCCAGGCGGCGGCAAGCGTGTCTTGCCGCTTCACCAGCTCGTCATTGTGTTTCTGGTGCTCGGCGGTCCACAGGCCCTTCTCCTTGAAATAACGGATGGCGCCCTCATGCATGGGGATCGCCCAGGCGAAGATCTGCCGCTTGATGTCCCAGCCTTTGTTGCCCGGCGCGCCGTCTTTGTAATCGTCGAACAGCTCCACCATGGCCTTGGTCATGTTGTAGACGAGCGCGGCGTCGGTCCCCTTCATGGTCATCAGCACCGGGTAGGGATAGGTGGCGGCTTCCGCCTTGTTCTGCGGCGACAGCCCGGCGCCTTCGGTGCCGAAGGCCGGCACGAAGAACGGCGCCACCTTGTGCACGCGCGCCCAGCCGGCCTGGTCGGCATGCGGGAACGTCGGATAGGCAATGCCGCGCGGCGACGACGCGATCTTGTAAGCCTGGCCGGAAATGGTCGAGGAGAAGGCGGCGTCGACTTGGTTGTTGACGACCGCCTCCATGGCGGCGCCGAAGCCGCCGAACTCGACCTTCTTCACGTCGGCCCAGGTCAAGCTGGCGAAGGCGAGCAGCGCCGTGATGTTTTGATTGAGCGAGGGGGCGCCGACCACCCAGGCCACGCGCTTGCCCTTCAAGTCGGCAGCGGTGTGGATATTGGCGTCCTTGGCGGTGACGATGGTCAATAGCGCGTCGGAATTGTTGAACAGCAGCCCGCGCACCGCCTGCGGGCCCCAGTCGCGGGCGCCGAATTCGTAGACGCCTTCCTGCGCCAGATAACTGCCGCCGACGCCGTTGGCCGAGAACGGCACCTTGCCGTCGCGCAGCGGGATGTTGCGCGACACGTCGTTCTTGCCCGGCAGCACGCGCAGGTTCACTTGGTATTTGTTCTTGAGCGCGTTGCCGATGGCGACCGCCTGGTTGTAGCCGCCGGAGCCGACGTCATAGGCGGTCCAGGTCAGCGTCTCAGGCAGCTTGACTTGCGCGGTCGCGGCGCCGGTCAAAGCGATGAGTGCGACGCCCGCAAGCATCATCCGTGTCATGGCAGAATCCTCCCCCGTTGCGTTTTTCGGACCAAAGCGAAAATCATCAGCAGCGCGGCGACGGTCGCTGCCGCGCCGATGGCGATGTTGACGGCAAATGGCAGGCCGGTGAGCCGCGGTGAGGGCGCGGCCATCAAAAGCCCGCCGGCGATCATCAAGCCGCGCGCGAACCAACCGCCGGCGCGGCCCGGAATGCGGCCGATGCCGAGCACGTAGCCTTGCAGCGCCGCCGCCAGCACGACGATGCCGGCAAAGGCCATGGCGACGCTGACCGCGACGAAGCCCGGATCACCCTTGAGCAGCAGCGCCGGATTGAGCACGAAGCAGAATGGCACGATGTAGATCGCGGTGCCGAGTTTGATCGACTGCCAGCCGATGCGCATGGCCGAGACGCCGGCGAGCGGCGCCGCGGCGAAAGTGGCGAGCGCCACCGGCGGCGTGATGAACGACACCATGCCCCAGTACATCACGAAGAGATGCACGCTCAGGGGATCGAGCCCCGCTTTGACCAGCGGCGGCGCCAGCACGATGGCGAGGAAGATGTAGCAGGCGGTCACCGTCATCCCCATGCCGAAGATGAAGCTGGTGATGGCGCCCATCACCAGCAGCAGCAGCGGCGCGCCGCCGGCCATGTAGACGAGATCGTTGGCGAGCGTCCCGGCGAGGCCGGTCACCGACAGCGAGCCGATGATGAAGCCGATCGCCATCAGGATGGCGACCAGTTCGGCCAGCCCCTTGGCGACCGCGACCGCCAAGGTCACCAACCCCGACCAGCTTAAGCGGTGCTGCGGCAGCGCCTGGTTGATCAGGATCAGCAGCGCGGTGGCGTAGAACGGCGCCAGCGCTTCCTCCTGCAGCGACACCAGCAGAAACACCAGCAACGCGAAAACCGGGATATAGAACCAGCCTTCCTTCATCACCGCGCGCAAGCGCGGCAGTTCGGACTGGCGCATGCCGCCGAGGCCGAGATGCGCCGAATAGGCGTCCACCTGGATCACCAGCGCGATGTAGAACAACAGCGCCGGCACGGTGGCCGCGAGCGCGATTTCGCCATACGACTTGCCGAGGAAGGAGGCCATCACGAAAGCGGTCGAGCCCATCACCGGCGGCATCAGCACGGCGCCGGTCGAGGACACCGCTTCCACCGCGCCGGCGTAATCGGCGCGAAAACCTGTGCGTTTCATCGCCGGGATGGTGACCACGCCCGAGGAGATCACGTTGGAGATGACGCTGCCGGAGATCGAGCCTTGCAGCGCGCTGGAGATGATGCCGACTTGCGCGGCGCCGCCGCGCCAGCGCCCGACCAGCGCGAAGGCGAGATCGTTGAAGAAGCGCCCGCCGCCGGTCGAATTGAGCGCGGTGCCGAAGATGATGAAGCCAACCACGATCTCGGCGAAGGCGCGCATCGGGATGCCAAACGCCGATTCCGCGCTGGCCAGGTGATAGGCGAGCGTGTCGGTCAGCGATTGAGGGTTGCCCTTGAGCGGGTTGGGGATGTCGCCGGCGACCACCGGATAGAGCGAGACCAGCCCGACAATCAGCGTCATCGGCCAGCCGCTGGTGCGGCGCAGCGATTCCAGGATCAGCGCCCACAACACCGCGGCGAAAAATTTGGCGAGCGGCGGCGCGCCATATTCCCAGCCTTCGCTGAGGATGCGTTCGGCCTCGACGGCAAACCAGACCAGCAGCGCAAAGGCGATCCCCGCCAGCAACCAGTCGTACCAGGGCGTCGGCGCGCGGCTGCCGGCGCGCGCAGGAAAGACCAGGAAGATGAGCGGGAAGAGGGTGGCCGCCAGCAGGAAGAGGTAGCGGTTCTCGATGAAAACCACGTCCAGAAACAAGTGCAGGTTCAGAAGCTGGTTGAGCGCGAGCGCGGTCGAAATGACGGCGGCGGCGGCAAACAAGCCACGCACCAGGCCGGTGAGCGGGCGCCCCTCCAGCTCGTCGGGCATGTGCATCGGCGCCGCATCGCCCGCATGGCGTTGCGCGTCCGGACTGGCTGCGTCGCTCACGCTTCCCCCTCAGCGACTGCCGAAATGTGGTCGGGCCCGTCTCAACCCGCCGCGATTATGCGCTTCGCGAGGATCATTGTGCGCCGGGTCGCGGGGCCCGACAAGCGCGGCCGTTCACGCCGCGGCGATATCGAGATCGACATAGACCGGGACGTGGTCGGACGGCTTGTCCCAGCCGCGCACGTGACGGTCGATGCCGGCGTCCACCAGCCGGTCGGCGGCTTGCGGCGACAGCAACACATGGTCGATGCGGATGCCGTCGTCCTTGGCCCAGGCGCCGGCCTGGTAATCCCAGAAGGTGAAGAGGTCGGCGGCGTCGCTGCCGGCGCGGATGGCGTCGGTGAGGCCCAGATTGATCAGGGCACGGAATTTTTCCCGGGTCGGCCGCAGGAACAAGGCATCGTTGACCCAGGCCTGCGGGCGTTTGGCGTCCGCCGGTGCCGGGATGACGTTGAAGTCGCCCGCCAGCAGCAAAGGCTCCTCAAGCCTCAGCCGCTCACGCGAGAAGGCAATAAGCCGGTCCATCCAATTGAGTTTATATGGGTATTTTTCCGTGTCGGGCGGGTTGCCGTTGGGTAGATAGAGGCTGACGACCCGCACCACACCGGCCTTGGTCGAAACCAGCGCCTCCAGAAAGCGCGCCTGGACGTCGCCATCGGCACCATCCAACCCCGATTTTACCTCGTCGAAAGGCAGCTTGGACAACAGCGCCACGCCGTTGAAAGCCTTCTGCCCATGCACCGCCACGTTGTAGCCGAGCCCCTCAAAAGCCTCGCGCGGAAAGGCGTCGTCGGTGCATTTGATCTCCTGCAGGCAGACGATGTCGGGCTTGCGCTCGTTGAGCCAGGCCAGCACGTTATCCATGCGCTGGCGGATCGAATTAACGTTCCAGGTGGCTATCCGCATGCGGCATCCGGCAGGGTGAATAAAAAGGCTGGGGCCCGTGTTTACCAGCGGGCGCAGGTATATGCACTTTACCGCGTTTATATGCTAGGAAGGCCGCCTGACGCGGCCCGAAAACGACGAGAGATGCGCCATTCCGCGGAAGAATAGGGAGCGCCCGGGCAGGGCCCATCAGAGCCCGGAACGATACTGCTCATGAGCAAAAGAAAGTGGCTCTTTGGGGTGGCCGCGCTCGCCCTGATCGGCATTGCCGTGCTCGCCCGCGGGGTGTGGAGCACTGACGGCGCCGCCGCGCGCTCGCAGCGCCAGGACGCGCGCGTCGTGCCGGTCGAAGTCGCCAAAGCCGAACGCAAGAAAGTGCCGGTACGCATCGACGCGATCGGCACCGTCACCCCGATCGCCAGCGTCGCCATCAAGGCGCGCGTCGATACCGCGATCATGGCAGTGCATTTCAGCGACGGCGCCGAAGTGAAAAAGGGCGACTTACTGTTCACCCTCGACGGCCGCGCTATCCAAGCCCAGATCGACCAGACCGAGGGGGCTATCGCCCGCGACCAAGCCCAGCTCGACGGCGCCCAGCGCGACGTCAAGCGCTACACCGACCTGGTGGCCAAATCGGCGACGCCAGTCGTCAACCTTGACAACGCCAAGACGCAATCCGAGGTCTATCGCGCGGCCATCAAGTCCGATCAGGGACTGCTCGATAATCTCAAAGTGCAGCTAAGCTACTGCACGATCCGTGCGCCGATCACCGGGCGCATCAGCGCCGCCAACGTCAAGATCGGAAATTTCGTGCGCCAGGCCGATACGAGCCCGATGGCGACTATCAATCAGATGGCGCCGGTCTACGTGTCCTTCACGGTGCCGCAGAACGCTTTGCCGGAAATCCGCCAGGCGCTTCGCGCCGAGACGGCCTCCATCGAGGCCATCGTCCCCGGCGACCGAAAGCGTGCCGCAGGCCAAGTGACGATGATTGAAAATACTGTCGATCCGGCGACCGGAATGGCCACGGTGCGCGCCACCATGCCAAATCAAGACGAACTGCTCTGGCCGGGCACCTTGGTCAATACCGAGATGGTGCTGCGGACCGAGGAGGCGGTGGTGGTTCCTTCGACCGCTGTGCAAGTCAGTCAGACCGGAAATTTCGTGTTCGTCGTGCAGAACGGCGTCGCTAAGGTTCAGCTGGTCAGCGTCGAGCGTCAGGTCGGTACCGAAACGGTGATCGCCAAAGGCCTCGATGGCACCGAGACCGTGGTGACCGAGGGACAGTTGCTGCTGTCGAACGGGACCCGCGTCAATCCGCGCGCCGGCAAGCCCGTGGCCAAGCCTGTTGCCGGCAGCTAAGCCATGAACCTCTCGGAAACCTGCATACGCCGCCCGGTGCTGACGACGCTGATGACGGCGTCGCTGATCGTGTTCGGCGCCTTCGCCTACCGGCTGCTGCCGGTGGCGGCGCTGCCGGCTGTAGACTTTCCGACCATCCAGATCACCGCGCAGTTGCCGGGCGCCAGCCCGGAAACCATGGCCGCCTCGGTCGCGGCGCCGATCGAACGCCAGCTCTCGACCATCGCTGGCATCTCGTCGATGACGTCGTCATCGTCGCTTGGCCAGACGCAGATCACGATCCAGTTCGATCTCGGCCGCAATATCGACGGCGCTTCGCTCGACGTGCAAACCGCGCTGGCGACCGCGCAGCGCCGGCTACCGGTCGAAATGACCACCCCGCCGTTCTTCCGCAAGGTCAACCCCGGCGACTTCCCCGTGCTCTATGTGAGCATGCGCTCGGACACCATGCCGTTGTCGGCGGTTGACGATTATGCCGAGACGGTGCTGGCGCCAAACATTTCGCAAATGCCCGGCATCGCCCAGGTGCTGGTCTATGGCGCGCAGAAATTCGCCGTACGTGTCCAGGTCGATCCGGTGGCCGCTGCCGCGCGCAATATCTCGCTTGAGGACGTCCGTACGGTCATCTCGTCCACCAATTCCAACGCGCCGGTCGGCACTTTGCAGGGCGATCAGCAGACGGTGACCTTGCTTGCCACTGGCGCCATGCGCCGAGCATCCGATTACCGTGACGTGGTGGTGGCTTATCGCAACGGCGCGCCGGTCAAGCTCAACCAAATCGGTCGCGTGATCGACAGCGTCGAGAACGACAAGGTCGCCACCTGGTTCAACGATTCGCGCGCCATCGTGCTGGCGATCCAGCGTCAGCCCGACGCCAACACCGTCGACGTGGTCGACCGCGTGCGCAACGCCTTGCCGGCGATGCGCGCGCAAATCCCGCCGGCGATCCAGATGGCGCCGTTGTTCGACCGCTCGATTTCGATCCGTCACGCGGTTACCGACGTGCAGGAAACGCTGGCGATCGCGGTAACGCTGGTGATCATGGTGATCTTTCTGTTCCTGCGGAAGGTCTCGGCCACCATCATTCCGGCGCTGGCGGTGCCGGTGTCGCTGATCGGCACCTGCGCGGCGATGTACGCCTTCGGCTTCTCCATCAACAACATGACGCTGTTGGCGCTGACGCTGTCGGTCGGCTTCGTGGTCGACGACGCCATCGTCATGCTGGAAAATATCGTGCGCCACATCGAGGGCGGCATGCGCCCGTTCGAGGCGGCGTTGAAGGGCTCGCGCGAAATCGGCTTCACCATCGTATCGATCACCTTCTCGCTGATCGCGGTGTTCATTCCGGTCCTGCTGATGGGCGGCATGGTCGGCCGCGTGTTCCGCGAATTCGCCGTCTCGATCTCGGTGGCGATCATCGTCTCCGGCTTCGTGTCGCTGACGCTGACGCCGATGTTATGCGCGCGCGTGCTCAAATCGCATCAGCCGGGGCAGGAGGAAAAGCAAAACTTCGTGCTGCGCGCCTTCGAGCGTCTGTTCGAGCGTATGCTGGGTGCGTATCAGTGGTCGCTCGAACGCGTCCTGCGCTTCAAATCGATCATGCTGATGGTGACGCTTGCCACCATTGTCGGAACGCTGTGGCTCTATGTCGTGGTGCCGAAAGGCTTCTTCCCGACCGAGGACACCGGCTATGTGATCGGCATCACCGAGGCCAATACCGACATCGCCTTTCCGGCGATGGTGAAGTTGCAGCGCCAGATTGCCGACCTCGTGCGCAAGGATCCGGCGGTCGACTACGTCAACTCGACGGCCGGCGCCGGCGGTCCCAATGCGCTCGGCAATAGCGGCCGCATGCTGGTGGCGCTCAAGCCGCAAAACGAGCGCGGCAAGCTGCGCGAAGTGCTGACGCGGCTGCGCAAGGACGTCAACATCATTCCCGGCATCGAAATCTTCTTCCAGCCGATCCAGAACATCAATTTGGGCGGCAAGCTGCAGAAGAGCCAGTATCAATACACGCTGCAATCAAATGACACGGACTCGCTCTACCGCGCCGCGCCGGACATGCGCGAAAAAATGGCAAAACTTGACGCCTTGAGGGACGTCACCACCGACCTTTACATCAAGAATCCGCAAGTGACCGTGGAGGTCGATCGCGAGAAGGCCGCCGTCTATGGCGTCAGCGTCGACCAGGTGCGCCAGTCGCTTTACGACGCTTTCGGCTCGCGCCAGGTCGCCACCATCTATACGCCGGCAAACGACTACCAGGTTATCCTGGAGACCAAGCCGGAATTCCAGCAGACCCCGAACGATCTCAATAGCCTCTATGTCAAGACCACCAACGGCACGACGGTGCCGCTGTCGGCGGTCACGCATTTCGTGCGCACGGTCGGCCCTTTGCAAGTCAACCATCAGGGCCAGCAACCGTCGGTGACGATCTCGTTCAACCTGGCGCCGAATTTTTCGCTCGGTCAGGCGGTCGATGCGATCCAGAAGCTGGAACGCGACGAACGCTTGCCGGCCTCGATCACCACGGGCTTCCAGGGTACCGCGCAGGTGTTTCAGGATTCGCTGCGCGGGCAGGGCATTTTGATTTTGGCGGCGATTTTCGCGGCCTATATCGTGCTCGGCATTTTGTATGAGAGCTTCATCCACCCGATCACCATCATCTCCGGCCTGCCGTCGGCCGGTATCGGCGCCATCCTGACGCTGATGTTGTTCAAGATGGACCTGTCGGTGATAGCGATGATCGGCATCGTCATGCTGGTCGGCATCGTGAAGAAAAACGCGATCATGATGATCGACTTCGCCATCGAGCGCCGCCGCGTCGGGCTCACGGCCGAAGCCGCCATCCGCGAAGCCGCGGCGCTGCGCTTCCGGCCGATCATGATGACGACCTTTGCCGCCATCTTCGGCTCGCTGCCGATCGCGCTCGGCACCGGCGCCGGCGCCGAGCTGCGCCAGCCGCTCGGCGTTGCGGTGGTCGGCGGCCTGGTGCTGTCGCAACTGCTGACGCTCTACATCACGCCGGTGATCTATCTTTATCTCGATCGCTTCGACCGCATGATCAAGCGCCGCATCGAGCCGCAACTCGAGGAAGTGCCCGAGATGCCGCCGGCGGTGGCGGCGGAGTAAGCGCCGAAGCCGTCGAACTGCTCAATTCGCCCCTCTGCGCGTAGGGCAATTCTCTGCTCGTATGTCGCCGGCGCTCGTATGCCGCCGGCCCGAATTATTGTAGGTTGTATTTATACCTTGACACAATTAAAACGTGTTCTATCATCATCGGATTACGACCCAATGACCTATTGCGGCGGGGTGTACTGGTGTTGTCGAAGCCAGAAGTGCGCGAGCTGGATCGCTGGGTCTTGCTCAAAAGGGAGACGGGCGCAGTTTTATACGATCGTTCGTCGCAGTCCCTGATGGTGGTCGACGGGAATGTCGACGGGAATATTGATGGAAATGGCTTAGCGGCGTTGATTCCAGAATTCGCCGCATGGCCTGAGCGGGAAGCGCAAACTGTTCCAGCCTCTCGGGCTGTCAGCCGGGCATTCAGCCCAATTATGGGTGGACCGCCGTCGAGATTGGGCCGCCTAACGATCAACATCGCCAACGCTTGCAATCTTTGGTGTTCATATTGTTACGCGGACCACGGCCAATACCATGCGCCATCGTCATTGATGGCCCCGGAAATGGCGGTGGACATCGTCGCGCGCTGCTTGAAGCTTTATCCGACGATCCGGTCGCTGCAGTTTTTTGGTGGCGAGCCTTTAATGAATATCGATGCCATCGAAGCGGTCTGCGCCTATGTGACGGCGAGATACGGTGACAAGCGACCGCAGCTGGTCGCTACCACCAACGGCACCGTTTTGAATGACAAAATTGCAGACATCCTCGTCCAGTATAATGTCGCTCTCACTATCAGTTTGGATGGCCCGAGTGAGATCCACGACCAGCTTAGACCGGCGCGCTCACTGCGCTCGTCTCATGCGGCCGCGATGCACAACATCGACACGTTACGCCGCTTGGGAATCGAGTTGGATATTGAGTGCACCTACACAGCGGCCCATGTACGAAATGAGATTTCAGTTGTCGATCTGATGAATTATTTCCATGACGAACTTGATATCGGTGTGCCTCACATTGCCTGGGCCTATCTTCCGCGACCGAAGGAACACCTCGACACCATCGAGATCAACAACAATGTCTTTCGAACCGAACTGAGCGCTCAAATGAGGGAGCACCTGCCGGCGGAGGTCCTGGAAGCGGAATTTCGCGAGGCGGCGGCGATTTCGATAGGCAACATCGTCAAAGGCTCCGGACCCGCTCTTTCTTTCGTGGTTGGCATTACCAATCAGTTGGCGCAGCGAGCCAAGACACGCAACTATTGTCCGGCTTTCAACACGCAGCTTTCCATTTCGTCCCAAGGGGACGTGTTTCCTTGCTTCATGTTCTACGGTGATCCGCGCATGAACATGGGCAACATTTTCTCCGCTGATTTTCCGGGCGACAGGGTGCGTGAAGTATGGAACCGCTACGCATCAGAATTCGGCGCGCTAGCGACCGGCGATGACGATTGGTGCTCCGCCTTGGTGTCCGGCTGCGTGGCCGGCGACTACCTCGCGACGTCGACATTCCGCGAGCGGCCGTATCGTTCGGTCAACAGGGCAATGATCGAAGAAGTACTTCTGGGACTGGGTAGAGCAGCAAACGCAATACCAGCATAGGAGAGCAGCATGGCACACGATAGACTTGCAGATGCGATCGTCCGGGAAATTCCGGCACCGTTCATTGGACGTTTTTTGGAATCCTTCGAGAAAGTCAAACTTGCAAACGCCAACGGCAATGGTTGCGGCAATGCTTGCGGCAATAGCTGCATTGACGGCATCGGTTTTGTGTTCGACCGCTACGGTCAATCCGGTCTGACGGAGCACGATCTGATCGCTGCCCAAAAAGACATTGGCGGGCTGCGCTCGTCGATCCATGGATCGCTTGGCAGAGTGCTGAAATAATAACCTTAGGCGGTTAATGCGCCGGATTATCCATCGAAAATACTCCGGCGCTGCCGCTCCGTTGACGTCGCGATGAAATACGAACTTGTATCCGCCGATACGGTCGCTCAGGATGGCCGAACCCTGGTTCGGGTTCGCAGGTTGTCCGACGGTCTATTGGGTGGTTACATCGAGACGCAGGACAATCTCGCCCAGGCGGGCCAGTGCTTTCTCTATGAAAAATCGCGCGCCTTCGGAAACGCGCGCATTGTGGACAATGCCGCCGTCTATGGAATGGTCTACGAGGACGCCGTGGTCGGCGGCGATGCCGAAGTCTATGGTGAGATTTTCGGGCAAGCGCAGGTACGCGGCCATGCGACCATTCGAGGCCGAGCGTACGATCAAGCCGTCGTTGCGGACTTCGCCGAAGTTTATGGCCAAGCATATGGCCACGCGATTGCTGAAGGTCACGCGAAGGTCTACGGCCAGATTTATGGCACAGCGCGCGTTTCGAATTACGACGTAGTGTATGGTTCGAAAGGCAATTAGAACACGCCGCGCAAGCCGCGGCGTTCACAGTCTTACAACGCGAAGCTGGTGCCGCAGCCGCAGGAGGCGGTCGCCTTCGGGTTCTTCACCTTGAACGCGGCGCCGATCAGGTCGTCGACGAAGTCGATCTCCGAGCCGGCCATGTAATTGACCGACACCGGGTCAATCAGCACGGTGGCACCGTCGCGGGCAATGACGATGTCGTCGTCGGCCTTGGCGCGCTCCATGTCGAATTTGTACTGGAAGCCGGAGCAGCCGCCGCCTTCCACAGACACGCGCAGCATGGTGCCGGGCGGCTCGGACTTGAGGATTTCGCCGATCCGCCGCGCCGCGCGTTCGCTGATTGTGACGCTTGCTTCGCTCATCGCTTGCCTTCTGCCCGCTACGCACTTGGCAGCGGCCGTCCCAATTAGTTAAGTGCGGCGGCGAGTGAGGTCAATGCCAGACGCATAGGGCAGGGTATGGCGATCGAAACCGGGCGCGCGCGGGCGGTTTATGCCGCCGATCCGGGCAAAAGCCGGGGCCGGCGCTACGCTGAGCCGCCGAGCGCCTCGCGCAACGACTTCCGCCGGGATTGTGACAGGATCATCCATTCCGCCGCCTTTCGGCGGCTGGCGCACAAGACGCAGGTCTTCGTCTACCACGAAGGCGATCATTATCGGACGCGCCTTACCCATACGCTGGAAGTGGCGCAGATTGCGCGCTCGCTGGCGCGCGCGCTCGGGCTCGACGAGGATCTCGCCGAAGCGCTGGCGCTCGCCCACGATCTCGGCCATCCGCCGTTCGGTCATGCCGGCGAGCGCGCGCTCGATGATTGTCTTGCCCGCTTCGGCGGCTTCGATCACAACGCGCAAGCCTTGCGCATCGTCACCGATCTGGAGCGCCGCTACGCCGCCTTCGACGGGCTCAACCTGACCTGGGAGACGCTGGAAGGCCTGGTCAAGCACAACGGCCCGCTCACCGACCGCGACGGCAAAGCCACCGGCCGCTATCGCGAGCACGGCGTGCCGGCGCCGATCCTTGCCTATAGCCAGGTGCAGGATCTTGAGCTGTGGTCGCAGCCGAGCGCGGAAGCCCAAGTTGCCGCGCTTGCCGACGACATCGCCTATGACGCCCACGACATCGACGACGGTTTGCGCGCCGATTTGTTCGCGCTCGACGACATTGCCGCGGTACCGATCGTCGGCGATATCGTCGCCGAGATCGATGCCGCCTATCCCCGGCTCGAGCCGGCGCGGCGCGCGCACGAAACGGTGCGACGGCTAATCACCCGCATGATTGAGGACGCGATCGCCGAAAGCGGCCGGCGGCTTGCTTTGCTGAAACCGGCGAGCGCCGGCGATATTCGCAACGCCGATGCCCCGGTGGCCGGTTTTTCGCCAGCCATGGCGCAGGCCGACAAGGACATCAAAGGCTTTCTCTATCCACGCATGTACCGGCACGCGCGGGTGATGGACGTCATGCAGAGCGCCGAAGCCGTGGTGCGCGAGCTGTTCGCCCATTACGCGGCATCGCCCGCCGATCTGCCGGCGGAATGGAGCGAGGGCATCGACAAAGCCGGCGAATCGACGCGCACGCGCCGCATCGGCGACTATATCGCCGGCATGACCGACCGCTACGCGCTTATCGAGCACGCGCGCTACTTCGCCGCGACGCCGGAGCTGCGGTGAAAGAGATGGACGCCGAGCGCAGCGTCGATCTTCTGGTCGCCGGCGCCGGACCCGCCGGAATGGCCGCCGCGCTTATCGCCTCGCTGGAAGGGCTCGACGTGCTGGTGTGCGAGAAGTCCGACCAGGTCGGCGGCACCGGCGCGACCTCCGCCGGCACGCTCTGGATTCCGGGCAACAGCCAAAGCCGCGCCGCCGGCTACAGCGACAGCATTGAGGCGGCCGACGCCTATCTCAGTGCGTTGATCGGGGAGGGCACCAATCGCGAATTGCGCGAGGCCTACCTGCAGACCGGGCCCCAGGCCATCGACTATCTTTGTGCGCGCACCGAGGTGCAGTTCATCCCATGCGGACCGCATCCGGATTACCGCAGCAACATGCCGGGCGCGGCCACTGCCGGGCGCGCCATCATCCCGCAGCCTTTCGACGGCCGGCTCCTGGGCGAGGACTTCCGTCGCGTTCGTGCGCCGGTGCCGGAATTCATGGTGTTCGGCGGCATGATGGTCGGCAAGGCGGATCTTGCACCGCTCATCGGCCGCTTCCGTTCGTTCGCAAATTTCATTTATTCCGCCAAGCTCTTTGCCCGCTATCTCGCCGATCGCCTGCGCTATCCGCGCGGCACCCGCATCATGATGGGCAACGCGCTGATCGGCCGGCTGTTCTATGCCCTGCGCCAGCGCAAGGTGCCGATTTTGTTCGAGGCTTCGATCGTCGACGTCCTCGGCGACCGCCGCGGCGTCACCGGTGCGCGGCTTAACGTCGCCGGCAAAGACGTCGTCGTGACAGCGCGAAAAGGCGTCGTGCTGGCGACCGGCGGCTATGCGCACGACAAGGCATTTCGCGATGCCTTCATGCCGCAGCCGGTGCCGTCTTTTTCGATGAGCTATGAAGGCAATGACGGCGCCGGTGTCGCTATCGGGCAGCGGCTGGGCGCCGCGCTTGCACCCGAGCGCTGCACCAGCGGGCTTTGGTCGCCGGTATCGGTGGTGCCGCGCGCCGACGGCAGCCAAGGTCTGTTTCCGCATCTGGTGCTCGACCGCGCCAAACCCGGACTGATCGCGGTGAATGCGAGCGGGCGCCGTTTCGTCAACGAAGCCGCCTCCTACCATGATTTCGTGCTGGCGATGTTCGAGGCGCACAAGCAGGCGCCGTCGATCCCGGCTTGGCTCGTCTGCGACGCGGTCTTTCTGAAGAAATACGGCTTAGGCGTCGTTTACCCCGGCCACCGCGATGTCGGAAAATTCGTCGATAGCGGCTATCTGATGCGCGCGGCAACGCTCGACGAACTGGCCGGCAAGATAGCCGTCGATTCCGTCGAGTTACGCGCCACGGTCGCGCGCAACAACGGTTTTGCGCAAACCGGCGTCGATGTCGATTTCGGCAAAGGCGAGACCGAACTCAATCGCTTCAACGGCGACCTCGGTCACAAGCCCAATCCGTGCATCGCGGCGCTGGCGACGCCGCCGTTTTATGCGCTGGCGGTCTGGCCGGCCGATATTGCGGTGAGCACCGGGTTGGCAACCGACGCCGACGCGCGCGTGCTCGATGCCGACGGCAAGGCCATTCCCGGCCTTTACGCCTGCGGCAACGACATGGCCTCGGTCATGGGCGGCAGTTATCCGGGCCCGGGCACGACGCTTGGTCCCGCGATCGTGTTTGCCTACCGGGCGGCGATGCACGCGAAGGGCACGCCGGCAGGGAACCTGTAGGCCCCTGAGCGATTGACGGCCTATGCAAGACAAAGACAAGACGCCGAAGGCCATCGAGAAGGAGGCGGCGCTAAACCGCGGCGCCAAGAAGCCAGCGGAGTCCAAACAAGCCGAGCAACAGCCGGAGCCACTCGACGAGGACAGCCTGGATCACGTGCTGCGCCATGCTCCGCTCTAAGCCCGTCTTTTGACTTGCTTCCGGATTTCCATTACCGGCAGCGCCACCATGCCTGCCGCCGCCGCGCCAAAACATCTCTTCGCCGCCATGCTCGAGCGCGTGCAGGCGGCCTGCGCGGCGGTGCTCGGGCCCAACGCCGATCTTGCGCGCGTGCTGGTCGAGCCGCCGCGCGATATCAACGCATGGCGACATGGCGAGCAATGCCGCCATGGTGCTGGCCAAAGACGCCGGCAAGAAGCCGCGCGAGCTCGCCGAAGCCCTCGCTGATAAGCTGCGCGCCGAGCCGGTTGTCGAAAAAGTCGACGTCGCCGGTCCCGGTTTCATCAACCTCACGCTGAAAACCCACGTCTGGGGCGACGAATTGCGCAGCGCGCTGGCGCAAGGCCGCGACTACGGCCACAGCGCCATCGGGCAGGGCGAAAAGGTCAATGTCGAATACGTCTCCGCCAATCCCACCGGCCCGTTGCATGTCGGCCACGGCCGCGGCGCGGTGTTCGGCGATGCGCTTGCCAGTCTACTTAACTTTGCCGGTTACGACGTCACGCGCGAATATTACATCAACGATGCCGGCGCCCAGGTCGATACGCTCGGTCGCTCGGCCTTTCTTCGTTATCGCGAGGCGCTGGGCGAGGCGATCGGCGCCGTCCCGGAAGGGCTCTATCCCGGCGATTACCTCAAACCCGTCGGCGGCGAGCTTGCCGCCGAGCACGGCTTTACGCTCACCAGCATGCCGGAAGCGCAATGGCTGCCGATCGTGCGCGGCAAAGCTGTTGCCATGATGATGGACGGTATCCGCGACGATCTCGCCGCGCTCAATGTGCGTTTCGACGTGTTCTTCTCCGAGCGCTCGCTGATCGAAGGCGGCGCGGACGAGGTCGCCGCCACCATCGAAAATTTGCGCAAGGCCGGGGAGGTCTATGAGGGCCGGCTGCCGCCGCCCAAAGGCGGCGACAAAGGCGGCGCCGCCGAAGACTGGGAGGACCGCGAGCAGACGCTGTTCCGCGCGACGGCTTTCGGCGACAACGTCGACCGGCCACTGAAGAAATCCGACGGCAGCTACACTTATTTCGCGTCCGACATCGCCTACCATAAATCGAAATTCGATCGCGGCTTCCGCCACCTCATCGATGTCTGGGGCGCCGATCACGGCGGCTACATCAAACGCATGCAGGCGGCGGTGAAGGCGGTAAGCGGCGGTATAGCCGACCTCGACGTCAAGATCACCCAGCTTGTGCGCCTGTTGCGCGCCGGCGAACCGGTGAAAATGTCGAAGCGGGCCGGCGAGTTCGTCACCTTGCGTGAAGTGGTGGATGAAGTCGGCCGCGACGCCGTGCGCTTCGACATGCTCTACCGCAAGAACGACGCGGTGCTCGACTTCGACCTCGCCAAAGTGATCGAGCACTCGCGCGAGAACCCGGTGTTCTACGTCCAGTACGGCCACGCCCGCGGTGAATCGGTGTTCCGCAATGCGCGCGAAGCGATGCCCGATCTGCCCTTGGACGAATCGGTCAGGGCGAAGTGGCTCGCAGGAGCGCCGCTCGACCGACTCAGCGACCCCGGGGAACTCGCCATCCTGCGCCAGTTGGCTGCTTATCCACGGTTAATCGAAGCGGCGGCGGCGGCCCACGAGCCGCATCGGGTTGCCTTCTATCTCTATGAATTAGCTAGTGAATTTCATGCGCACTGGACGCGTGGTAAGGATACGCCTCATTTACGCTTCATTATTTCCGATGATCCGGATACGACCAAGGCGCGGCTCGCTTTGGTGCAAGGCATTGTTAGCGTTATCAGATCAGGCCTCGCGCTATTGGGAGTCGAAGCGCCGGAGGAAATGCGATAGCGCGCCGGATGCGCTTTGGTTTGGTGAGCCAATCCGGCAAAGACTTTCGCGATCGCGCCGGCGAGGGTAGTTTTAGATATCGGGGACGGAATGGCTGACGATCCTAGTCAACGATTTTATCATCCAGATGACCCGCCGGGACGCGGTGCTTCCGCCGGCAGCCCGGAGCCGCGTTCTGGCAGCGACCCCCTCGCCGAACTCGCCCGTCTGATCGGACAAAACGACCCGTTCGGCGAGTTCGGCCGCGAAGGCGCGCGCCGCAGCATGCCGCCGCACCCGAAACCGGCGACCGACTGGCGCCCGCATCCTGAAGACTTGAGCTACGCGCCGCCGACCGCCGCGCGCGAGCCCGATCATTATCACACCGAACAACCCGAATACGCTGAGGCGGAAACGCAGACTTATGAGGCGAGCCGTTATTACGCCAGCGACATCAATCAGGACGGCGAGCCGGAAGACGTCTACGACGACGCGCAGGCCCGCCGCCGCCGCACCGGCGTCATCGCCATCGCCGCCGTTTTCGCGCTCGCCGTGATCGGCACCGCAGGCGCGTTCACCTATCGGGCGATCTATCACACCGGCGCCACCAAGCCGCCGCCGGTCATCAAGGCCGACACCACGCCGAGTAAAGTTGTGCCGGATATCAAGAGCAAGGATCCGCAATCGGCCAAGCTGATCTACGACCGCGTCAACGATCGCGCCCAACCCGAAAGGATCGTGTCGCGCGAAGAGCACCCGGTCGAGATGAGGGACAAGCCGGCGGGCGTGCTGCCGCCCGGCCAAAATGAAAACGCGACCATGCTCGGCAGCGGCGTTGTCGGCGCCGAGCCGAAGAAAATCCATACCATCGCCATCCGCCCCGAGCACGGGGGGACGGCGAGCATTGCGCGCCGCCGCCGCCGCCGCCGAACACAAACCCCGCTGCGGTCGCTTCGGTCGAGCCTAAGCCGGCCCCGGCGCAGCCGCTGGCGGCAGCGCCGCCGGCAACGCGGAGCGCGGCGCCATCGGCCGCGCCGCGCGCGCCGATGTCGCTCAACCCCAATGAGACGGCCGCCGCACCGCCGCGGCCCGCGGCGGCACCCGCGCGTACCGCTTCGGTGACGCCGGCAGAAACCGCGCCCGCGCGCGCAAGCATCGGCCATGGCGCCTATGTGCAGGTTTCGGCGCAGCGCAGCGAAGCCGAGGCGCAGGCCTCGTTCCACGGCCTGCAGGCCAAATACCCGGTCCTTGGCGGCAAGCCGATGACGGTGCATCGCGCCGACCTGGGCGCCAAGGGCACCTATTACCGGGTGTTGATCGGCCCCTTCGCCAACGCCAATGAAGCGACCGAGCTTTGCGGAAAGCTCAAGGCCGCCGGCGGCAGCTGTCTGATCCAGAGGAACTAGGCGCGACGCTTGACCGTCGCCGCAGGCGCGGGCTAATCCGCGCGCAATGGCGGCGCGCGCATTCATCACCGGTCTGGCGGGCCTGACGGTTTCCGCCGGCGAGCGTGCGTTTCTCCGCGAGGCCCGGCCCTGGGGCCTCATCCTGTTCAAACGCAACGTAAAGAGCCCTGAGCAAGTGCAGGAACTCGCTCAATCATTTCGCGATATTGCCGGCCACGAGGCGCCCATTCTGGTGGACCAGGAAGGCGGCCGCGTGCAGCGCCTGGGACCGCCGCAATGGCCTGCCTATCCGCCGGGTGCGCGCTACGGCGAACTCTACGACCGTGAGCCGGCTTTGGGGCTCGGCGCGGCGCGCCTGGCCGGCCACCTGATCGCGGCGGACTTGAAGCCTCTCGGCATCGATGTCGACTGCCTGCCTGTGGCCGATGTGCCGGCCGCCGGCGGCGATCCGGTGATCGGCGACCGCGCCTATGGCGCCGAGCCCGCCAAAGTCGCGGCCATCGCCGCCGCAATCGCCGGCGGGCTGATGGCCGGCGGCGTTTTGCCCGTGCTCAAGCATCTGCCGGGCCATGGCCGCGCCGCCGCCGACAGCCACCACCGCCTGCCGGTGGTCGATACCGACCGGGCGACGCTGGAAGCGACCGATTTCGCCGCCTTCCGGCCGCTCGCCCATTTACCGATTGGTATGACCGCACATGTTGTGTTTAGCGCCATCGATCCGGTCGCGCCGGCCACCACTTCGGTCACAATAGTGCGCGACGTGATTCGGGGATTTATCGGCTTTAAGGGCCTGCTGATGAGCGACGACGTCTCGATGAACGCGTTATCCGGCACGATCGCCGAGCGCAGCCGCGCCGCTTTCGCCGCCGGCTGCGATGTCGTGCTCCATTGCAACGGCGACTTGGGCGAAATGACCGCGGTCGCCGGCGAGGCGCCGATGCTGGCGGGGCTCGCCGCGGCGCGCGCCGATGCGGCGCTCGCCCTGCGTGGGGCCGCGGAAGACTTCGACGTCAACGCGGCGCGCAAGGTTTTCGCCCAGATGGTCGGCGCCGAGCGGCCGGCTACGCAACGGGTGGCCGGCTCATGAACCGCGAAGACTTCGACACGACCATCACCGCCGAGCCCGGCGTCAGCGAGCAGGCGATGATCGTCGACGTGGAAGGCTTCGAGGGGCCGCTCGACCTGCTGCTGGCGCTGGCGCGCACGCAAAAAGTCGATCTGGCCAAGATTTCGATCCTGGCACTGGCCGATCAATATCTGCAATTCATCGAAGCGGCGCGCCAGCTGCGGCTGGAACTCGCCGCCGATTATCTGGTGATGGCGGCCTGGCTCGCTTATCTCAAATCGCGCCTTTTACTGCCGGACTCGGGTCCCCAGGAGGGCCCGAGCGCCGAGGACATGGCGCTGGCGCTGGCCTATCGGTTGCGCCGATTGGAAGCGTTCCGCGAGGTGGCGAGCCGGCTGATGGAGCGTCCGCAGCTCGACCGCGACGTATTCGCGCGCGGCGCGCCGCAGCCGATCGCCGAGATCAAGCAGCCGGAATGGACGGCGACGCTGTACGATTTGCTGTCCGCCTATGCGTTGCAGCGCTCGCGCAGCGCGCTCTCGCACGTGCGCTTCAAGAAGCGTACGGTGTGGTCGCTGGCCGAGGCGCGCGCCGCGCTCGACCGCCTGATCGGGCAATCGTCGGATTGGTCGAGACTCGACGATTTCCTCATCGCCTATGTGGTCGAGCCGGCGATGGCGGCCACCGTGTTTGCCTCCTCGTTTGCCTCCGCGCTTGAACTGGTGCGCGAAGGCCACGCCGAGATTCACCAGAAAGAGTCATTCGCGCCGCTCTACATGCGCAAGCGGGTCGGCGGGAATGGAAGTGCTGCGACCCATGACGCGCAAGAAAAAACCTAAGGGGAAAACGTTCATGTCGAGCGTGGCCAAGAAGCTCGTGGTTGTTGACAACGATGATCGGGCGCCAGACGCCACGCCGCGGCGGGAAGAGCTGCGGCTGCTCGAAGCCTTGCTGTTTGCCTCGCGCGAGCCGCTCGACGAGGCGATGCTGGCGCGCCAGTTGCCCAACGGCGTCGACGTGAAAGAGGCGCTGGCGCGGCTCAAGGCCGAGTACGCGGCGCGCGGCGTCAATCTGGTGCACATCGGCAAGAAGTGGACCTTCCGCACCGCCGACGATCTGGCCTGGCTGCTCACCAAGCAGACGGTGGAAACGCGCAAATTGTCGCGCGCGGCGATCGAGACGCTGGCCATCGTCGCCTATCACCAGCCGGTCACCCGCGCCGAGATCGAGGAGATCCGCGGCGTGGTGGCCGCCGCTGGCACGCTCGAAGTGCTGCTGCGCACCGGCTGGATCAGGCCGCGCGGACGGCGCAAGGCGCCGGGCCGGCCGATCACCTACGGCACCACCGACGACTTCCTGTCGCATTTCGGGCTGGAGGGCGTCACCGATTTGCCGGGGCTCGACGAGCTCAAAGGCGCCGGTCTGTTGGAGGGCAATCTGCCGCCGGGCTTTGGCGTGCCGATGCCGTCGGACGACGCGACATTGCGCGACGACGAGGACCCGCTGGAACCCGGCGATCTCGACTTAGGGTTAGCGCCGCCGCCCTCGCGCAGCGAGTAAACCTCCGTAAACTCACATAAATATCGCCTGCGCCGCGACATCTGCGCCGCTCGAACGGGCGGTTATGTCCTTGTTTTTGCCGCGCCCGAAGCCTAGTTTCTAAGTCAAATCATAGGCGGGACGCGCTGATTGTAAGCCCGTCGCTGCGGAGGATTTGCCGATGGGTTCGCTTAGCATATGGCACTGGATCATCGTGCTGTTGGTGGTGATGGTCTTGTTCGGAGGCCGTGGGAAGATTTCGTCGCTGATGGGCGACTTCGCCCAGGGCATCAAGGCGTTCAAGAAGGGCATGGCCGAGGACGACAAGACCGCGGACAAGGCCGAGCCGGCCAAGACGATCGACCATCAGGCCGCCGCCGGCGCCGCGCCGAAGACGGAATTGGAGCGCCGCGCTGAAGGCGCGCACTCCTGATCAGTCGCGGCGGCGGCGTCAACAGCGTCCGCCGTGCACGCGCGCGGGGTGCCGACGCTTTGGAGTTGATTAATCCATGTTTGGTCTTGGTTGGGGCGAGCTCGTCGTCATCGGCATCGTCGCGCTGATCGCGGTCGGGCCGAAAGAGCTGCCGACCGTTTTGCGCACGATTGGCCAGTACATGGGCAAGGTCCGGCGCATGGCGTCGGAATTCCAGGGCCAGTTCCAGGAGGCTTTGCGCGAGGCCGAACTGCACGACCTGAAGAAGCAGGCCGAGGATTTGACCGGCTCGGTGACCGACTTCTCCAGCTTCGATCCGATGGCGGACACGCAGAAGGAAATCGAAAACGCCTTCAATCTCGACGAACCGGCCAAGCTCGAATCCAGCACGAGCCAAACGGCGGCAACCGAAGCCGCCGCGCCGGCGGCGCTTGCGGCGCCCGATACGGCGCCGGCCGCGCCGGCCGCCGCCGCCAGCAATGATGACGCCGCGCCCGCGCAGCCGCCGCCGCCCAAGCAGGCCGGGGGCTCGGCATGAGCAACGAAGACATCGAGGCCAGCAAAGCGCCGCTGATGGAGCACCTGGTCGAGCTGCGTTCGCGGCTGATCAAGGCCATCCTCGCTTTCGGCGTGATGTTTGCGCTCTGCTTTGTCTTCGCCAAAGACATCTACAACGTGCTGGTGTGGCCCTTCGTCTGGGTGGCGGGCCCTGAGAACTCCAAATTCATCTACACGGCGCTGCTTGAATATTTCGTCACCCAGATCAAGCTGGCGATGTTCGGCGCCGCCTTCCTGTCGTTCCCGATCGTCGCCGGGCAGATCTACATGTTCGTCGCGCCCGGCCTTTATAAGCACGAGCGCAAGGCGTTTCTGCCCTACCTGATCGCGACGCCGGTGTTCTTCACCATGGGGGCGCTGGTCGTCTATTTCCTCGTCTTTCCCATGCTGATCCGTTTCTCGCTGCACATGCAGCAGCCGGGCTCGCCGAACGACGCGACGATTTCGCTGATGCCCAAGGTCGGCGAATATCTGTCGCTGATGATGGCGCTGGTGCTGGCCTTCGGCGTGGCGTTTCAGCTGCCCGTGATATTGACGCTGCTCGGGCGCATCGGGCTCATCACCGCGGATCAGCTCAAGGCGAAGCGGCGCTATGCCATCGTCGGCGCTTTCGTGCTGGCCGCGGTGCTCACCCCGCCGGACGTCTTAAGCCAGATGTCGCTCGCCGTGCCGCTGCTGCTGCTCTACGAGGGCTCGATCTGGTCGGTGCGGCTGGTGGAGAAGAGGCGGGCGGCGCAGCCCGCCGGCGCCGGCGGTAAGCCCCCGGACGCCGATCCCGACGACGCGGCGGCCAAGCCCGCGGAGTAGGGGCACTCTTTACCCTCCCCTGGAGGGGGAGGGTCGCGAGCGAAGCGAGCGGGGTGGGGTGATCTTGATCTTTCCTGCATAGCAATTCACCCCACCCCGACCGCCTTCGCTACGCTCGGCGGTCGACCCTCCCCCTCCAGGGGAGGGTGAAGCGCATTTCCCCGACGTGCTAGAACCCGCCCATGTACGACATCAAATGGATTCGCGAGCATCCGGAGGCCTTTAAGAAAGGTCTGAAGCAGCGCGGCCTCGATTCCGAGGCGATCTACAACGAAATTGTGAAACTCGACGAGCAGTGGAGGGCAAACGAAACCTTTGCCCAAAGGGCCAAAGCGAGCATCAATAAGATTTCTGCAGAAATTGGTATTGCGAAAAGAACAGGTGACCAAACACGGGTTTCGGAATTAATGGAGCAGGTGTCGCGCCTGAAGGGCGACATCACTAAGGCTAGCGCGCAAGTCGCCGATGTTTCTAGCTCGGAACTTGGAAAGAGGCTTGCGGAGCTTCCTAATAGACCGCTTGATGATGTACCTGAAGGTCCAGACGCAAGCGCCAATGTCGAGCGTCATTCCTTCGGCAAGAAGCGCAATTACTCATTCAAACCGAAGCAGCATTTCGAACTGGGCGAAGCGCTCGGCCAGATGGATTTCGAACTGGCGGCGAAATTATCCGGCGCGCGCTTTGTGGTGTTGCAGAAGGGCTTGGCGCGCATGGAGCGCGCGCTCGGGCAATTGTTTCTCGACATGCATACCAGCGAGAAGCATGGCTACACGGAAGTCAGCCCGCCGCTCTTGGTGCGCGACGACGCCATGTTTGGTACGGCCCAATTGCCGAAATTTTTTGAAGATCAGTTTGCAACCTCGTTACTGCCGCCTCGGCACTAGAAGCGCATCCACAGTCATGCAGAATACACGATATTGGTCGCATTGTTACACGTGCAACTGAGTGGGATGGCAGATTCCGAATATTCTGGCTCATCCCCACCGCCGAAGTCCCGCTCACCAATCTGGTGCGCGAATCCATCGTCGAGGAAGACAAGCTGCCGATGCGGCTGACCGCCTGCACGCCCTGCTTCCGCGCCGAAGCCGGTGCGGCGGGCAAGGACACCCGCGGCATGATCCGCCAGCACCAGTTCACCAAGGTCGAACTCGTCTCCATCACCACGCCTGAAAAATCCCAAGAAGAGCACGAGCGTATGCTCGCCTGCGCCGAGGAAGTGCTGAAGAAACTCGATCTGCATTACCGCGTGGTGACGCTGTGCACCGGCGACATGGGCTTTGCCGCGCAGAAGACCTACGACATCGAGGTCTGGCTGCCGGGGCAGGGGCAATATCGCGAAATCTCCTCCTGCTCGAACTGCGGCGACTTCCAGGCGCGGCGCATGGACGCGCGCTACAAGGGCAAGGACGGCAAGGTGAAGGGCCATGTGCACACGCTCAACGGCTCCGGCGTCGCCGTCGGCCGCGCGCTGATCGCGGTGATGGAGAATTACCAGGACGAGAACGGCGCCATCGCTGTGCCTGACGCGCTCAAGCCTTATATGGGCGGTGTGACGAAGATCGAGAAAGCGCATTGATGGAAGCGCAAACGAGGCAGTGCGGCAGTTCTCCCTCCCCCGCTTGCGGGGGAGGGTTGGGGAGGGGGCGCATCCTTGCGCGAACGCCTGATATTTCCCCCTCCCGACGAGCTTCGCTCGTCGACCTCCCCCGCAAGCGGGAGAGGTAAGGAAGAAAGCATGCGCATCCTCATCACCAATGACGACGGCATTCACGCGCCGGGTCTGGAAGCCTGCGAAAAAATCGCGCGCGCGCTCAGCGACGACATCTGGATCGTGGCGCCGGAAACCGACCAGTCGGGCGTGGCGCACTCGCTGTCGCTCAACGATCCGCTGCGGCTGCGCGAAGTCGGCGAACGCCACTTCGCGGTCAAGGGCACGCCGACCGACTGCGTCATCATGGGCGTGCGCCATCTGATGAAGGAGGCGCCGGACCTCGTTCTGTCCGGCGTCAACCGCGGCCGCAACTGCGCCGAGGACGTCACCTATTCCGGCACCGTCGCAGGCGCCATGGAAGGCACCGTGCTCGGCATTCCGTCATTCGCGCTGTCGCAGGCCTATGCCTTCACCACCAAGCACTATCCGCATTGGGAGACGGCGCTTCAATTCGCCCCCGACCTCATCCGCCGCGTGCTGGCGACCGGCATGCCGCGCGACGTGCTGGTCAACGTCAATTTTCCCGACTGTCCGCCCGGCGACGTCGCCGGCATCGCCATCGTCACGCAAGGCAAGCGCGACCAGGAATTGCTGCGCATCGACGCGCGCCACGATGGCCGCGGCAATCCTTATTACTGGATCGCCTTTTCCCGCGGCGGCAATCTGGGCGCCGGCCCGGGCAGCGATCTCGCCGCGCTCAACGACAACCGCATCGCGGTGACGCCGCTGCGGCTCGATCTCACCGACGCGCCGTTCATGACGAAGCTGGCGGACGTGTTCGATTGATCCTTATCATTCCGGGGCGCCGGCGAAGCCTGCGAACCCGGAATCCATTAGCGACTTTTGTGTTTGTGTCTGGATTGCGGATCGTCGCTGCGCGACGTCCGGAATGACGGAGGAGGATTACGCCGGCGCCAACAGCGCGGCGAGGGCGGCCTTGAGCTGCTCGGTCTGGAACGGCTTCTGCAGCGTGGGGCGGCCGCGGTAACGCTCGGGCAGGCCTTGCTCGCCATAGCCGGTGACGAAGACGAAGGGCAGGGCGCGTTTGGCGAGGATATCCGCCACCGGAAAAACCTCCTGGCCGTCGAGATTGACGTCGAGAATGGCGGCGTGGAATTGCCCGTCGGCCGCCAACTGGCTCGCCTCGGCGATGCTGCCGACCGCCGCCGCCACGCCATAGCCCAGCTCGGCCAGCATGTCCTCGAGCAGCATGCGGATCAGATATTCGTCCTCGACCACGAGAACATCGCTCATCGTCTACTCCCACCGAAACGCCTTGGCGCCACCCTCCCGCCGGCCGGCGACGGCCCGACGATGATTACACCAGTTGCCGCGCAAACGTGCTAAAAATGCGGCGAAAGAGGTTAACCCGTGGCGCAACGACCGCGCGACGAAAACGACGTCGACCGCATGGAATTCCTGCTGACGCTGCGGCGGCGGGGGATTTCCGATGCCGCCGTGCTACGCGCCATGGACGAAGTTCCACGCCAGCGCTTCGTTGCGCCGGACTTCGCCGCCAAGGCCTATGCCGACCAGGCGCTGCCGATCGCCTGCGGGCAGACCATCAGCCAGCCTTACGTCGTCGCCTATATGACCGAGCAGCTGGCGTTGCGCCGCGAGCATCGCGTGCTCGAGATCGGCACCGGCACCGGCTACCAGACGGCGGTGCTGTCGCGGCTGGCGCGCGAGGTGGTCAGCATCGAGCGCTTTCGCACGCTGGCCGAGATGGCGCGCGGCCGTATGCGCGCGTTGGGCTACGACAATGTCGAGATCATCGTCGGCGACGGCCTCGCCGGCGCGCCGGACAAGGCGCCTTTCGACCGCATCATCGTCACCGCCGCCGCCGCGAGCCTGCCGCAAGCGCTGGTCGATCAGCTTGCCGACGATAATGGCATCATGGTGCTGCCGCTCGGACCGGCGAGCGGGGCGCAACACATTATCAAGCTTACCAAATCGCAAACCGGCCTGGCGCGGGAAACCTTGATCCCGGTGCGTTTCGTGCCGTTGCTGCCGGGGCAGGCACGCGAATTGTAGGCATTTACGCGGCGTTGAGCCGCCGCGCTGCCGGATCGTCCCTTGACTGTGGCAATTCCAGCCGCGCGGCGTCCGCTGCCGGCGGAGGAGCAATTCTTAAACGCTTATTTACTCACGGCTGCTTTAGTTCGAATTCTCCGATTGTTGCGTATTAGTGAGTAACCATATGCCGCGCTTCGACGTGCCGTCTTGTCTGCGTGCTTGGCCGCGCGTTGCAGTCTTTGCCCTGATCGGTATCGCCGTCGCCGGTTGTGCGGATAGCGCGCGCTTCGACTCCAATCCTTACGCTTCCAACGACCGTGCGCCGCCGGCCCCGGCCTATACCGGTTCGGTGTCCAATCAGCCGCCGCCCAGCCGCGTCGTTTCGCAGCCGCTTCCGGCCCCGAGCCGACCCGCGACGGTCGCCAGCAATACCGGCGGGGTGGCGAATGGCGGGCAGGGCTTCGGCGCCTATCGTCCGGCTTACAGTTCAACCGAATTCACCGGATCGGTGCCGGCGCATAAGCCGCCGCCGCCGCAAGGCCACTGGAGCTGGGACGGCGGCAAGCCCGTCATCGTCGGCTCGGGCGAGACCATCGAGACGATCGCCCACAAATACGGCGTCCCGGCCGCCGCCATCATGCAGAGCAACGGCATCCGTGATGCAAACGCAATCAGGCCGGGGCAGCGCATTGTCATTCCGCATTACGTTTCGGCGACCGCGTCGCGTGAAGCGCCGCCGGCGCCGCGCGCTGCGGCGCCTGTGCGCCAGGCCGAAAGCGTGCACATCGTCGAGCCGGGTGAAACTTTGCTCGGCATCTCGCACCGCCATGGCGTCACCTTGGTGGCTTTGGCCCGCGCCAATAACATCCAGCCCTATAGCAAAATCAGCATCGGCGATCGCCTGACGATCCCCGGCGGCCGCAAGGTTGCCGAGCGCAAAGTTGCCGAGCATAAGCCGGCGGCGCCGCGCATCGAGAAGCCGCACACGGTTCCCGTCGAGAAGGTCGCGTCCGCGGCGGCGGAAAAAGCCCGCGTCGCCACGCCGGAACCGCGCGCCACCGAAAGCGTCGCCAAGACCGCGCAAACGGCCGGCGGCATGCCGTCATTTCGTTGGCCGGTGAAGGGCCGCGTCATTGCCGGTTTCGGCAAGAAGCTGAACGGCGCGCAGAACGACGGCATCAACCTGGCGGTGCCGGAAGGCACACCGATCAAAGCTGCGGAAGACGGCGTCGTCGCCTATGCCGGCAACGAACTCAAAGGCTACGGCAACCTGGTGCTGATCCGCCATGCCGACGGCTTTGTGTCGGCCTACGCCAATGCCAGCGAGCTCACGGTCAAGCGCGGCGACACCATCAAGCGCGGGCAGGTGATCGCGCATGCCGGCCAGACCGGCAACGTGACCTCGCCGCAATTGCATTTCGAGATCCGCAAAGGTTCGACGCCGGTCGATCCGGAGAAATATTTGGGCGGGGCTTGATCTAAACGGTGTCTGCGCAGAGTTGCGTCATGGCCGGGCCTGTCCCGGCCATTCGCATTTGCGGGCGTGCCAAACCTAGTCCTTCACCGCCACGCCGAGCCTTCCGGCCAAATCCTGCACGTATTGCCAGGCGACCCGCCCGGAGCGCGAACCGCGCGTCGTCGCCCATTCCAGCGCCTCGTGCTGCAGATCGTCCCGGCGCGCCGGAATCTTGTAATGCGCGACATAGCCTTCGACCATCGCCAGATACTCATCCTGGCTGCAGCGGTGAAAGCCGAGCCAGAGCCCGAAGCGGTCGGAGAGCGAGACTTTCTCTTCCACTGTCTCGCCCGGATTGATCGCGGTCGATCGCTCGTTCTCCATCATGTCGCGCGACATCAGGTGCCGGCGGTTCGATGTGGCGTAGAAAATGACATTATCGGGCCGGCCTTCGATGCCGCCTTCCAACAGCGCCTTGAGCGACTTGTAGGTGGTGTCCTCGGTGTCGAAGGATAGATCGTCGCAGAACACGATGAAGCGACAGGTGGAGCCGCGGATCAGCGCCATCAATTCGGGCAGGCTGGCGATATCCTCGCGGTGGATTTCGATAAGCTTGAGCGGCCCGCCTTTGGTTTTGCGCGCGGTGCCGGCGTTGACGGCGGCATGCGCCGCTTTCACCAGCGACGATTTGCCCATGCCGCGCGCACCCCACAACAGCGCATTGTTGGCCGGCAAGCCTTTGGCGAAACGCTCGGTGTTTTCGACCAGCACGTCGCGCACGCGGTCGATGCCCTTGAGCAGCGACATCTCGACACGGTTGACGCGCGCAACCGGCGCAAGACGCCGTCCGTCGGGGTGCCAGACGAAAGCGTCGGCCGCGTCGAGATCGGGAAGCCCGGCGTGCTGCGGGGCCAGCCGTTCAAGCGAGGCCGCGATTCGTTCCAGCAAATCGCCGCCGCCGTCATGCTTGACGCCAGGCTTGGCGGCGGTTTTCGGTTTGCGGTTTGGCGGGCGTCGGGCCTTGGACATTGGGCTTACTTTCAGGCTCGGCTGCTCTTAGCGGGCAGCGTTCGCCCCCGCAAGCCGGACGCGGCGCTAAGTAGCAGAAATGGCCGGTTTTTATGGACTTAGCGGCGTTGCAATTGGGGCGGCGGCCGCTATAGTCCGCGCGAAATTACGAAGCGGACGCCGGGCCGGGATGCCGGGCGAAAGGCCGCGGAAACCAGGCAAGGAAAGCTTTCGATGTTCATTTCGCCGGCGTTTGCGCAAGGCTCGTTGCTCGGCGGTGGCGGCGGCGACAACATGCTGATTTCGCTGCTGCCGTTTATTCTGATTTTCGTCATCATGTATTTCCTGATCCTGCGCCCGCAGCAAAAGCGCGTGAAGACGCATCAGGAGATGGTCAAGAACGTACGGCGGGGCGACACCGTCGTCACCAATGGCGGACTCATCGGCAAGGTCACTAAGGTGATCGACGACGACCAGATCGAAATCGAGATCGCGGACGAGGTGCGCATCCGCCAGATGCGGCAGATGGTCTCCGACGTCCGCGCCAAAGGTGAACCGGTGAAAGACGAAGCCGGCTGAGCCAGCGGCCTTCGTTTTCACGCCAAGTCGGGACGTCATGCTTTATTTCACGCGCTGGAAGGCGGCGGCGATCGTGCTGACGGCATTCGTCGTCTGCCTGTTCGCCTTTCCCAATTTTCTGCCGGACAAGATTGTGGAGAGCTGGCCGAAATGGGCGCAGCGCCACGTCGTGCTCGGCCTCGACCTGCAGGGCGGCTCGCATATTCTGCTGGAGGTCGACACCAAGGCGGTGCGCAAGGAAATGCTGGAGACGCTGCGCGACGACGTGCGCCGCGTATTGCGCGACGCGCGCATCGGCTACACCGGCTTGGTGGTGCGCGGCAACAGCGTCGAAGTTCGTATCCGCGAGGGCGCCCATTCCGCTGATGCGCTGAGCAAGCTCCGGGCGCTGTCGCAGCCGCTCAGCGGCTTCCTCGGCGCTACCGGCCAGCAGAGCCTGGACGTGAGCAGCGAGGACAACAATCTGATTCGGCTGACGCTGACCGAACCGGCCATCGTCGGGCGTGTGCGCCAGGCCGTCGAGCAGTCGATCCAGATCATCGAACGCCGCGTCAACGAGCTCGGCACCGTGGAGCCGCTCATCCAAAGGGAAGGCACCGACCGCGTTCTGGTCCAGGTTCCAGGTTTGCAAGATCCGACGCGGCTCAAGGAATTGCTCGGCAAGACCGCCAAGCTCGACTTCCGCATGGAAGACACCTCGGTTCCCGCCGAACAGGCGCTGAAGGGCCAGGTGCCGCCGGACGATGAAATCCTCTACAGCACCGGCAAGCCGCCGAAGACGCCGCATCTGGTGGAGAAGCGCATCCTGGTGTCGGGCGCCGATCTGACCGACGCGCAGCCGGGCTTCGACCAGCGCACCGGCGAGCCGATCGTCAGCTTCCGCTTCAACACCTCGGGCGCGCGCAAATTCGCCACCGTCACGCAGAACAATGTCGGCAAGCCCTTCGCCATCGTGCTCGACAACGAGGTGATCTCGGCGCCGGTGATCCGCGAGCCGATCCTCGGCGGCTCCGGGCAGATATCCGGTAATTTCACCGTGCAGAGCGCCAACGATCTCGCCATCCTGCTGCGCGCCGGCGCGCTGCCGGCGCCGCTGACCATCATCGAGGAACGCACCGTCGGCCCCGGCTTGGGTGCCGACTCGATCGCCAAGGGCAAGATCAGTTCTTACGTCGGGGCGGCCATGGTCGTGATCTTTATGCTGGTGACCTACGGCCTGTTCGGCGTCTTCGCCAACATCGCGGTGGCGATCAACGTTGCCATGATCTTCGGCGTGCTGTCGATGCTCAACGCCACGCTGACGCTGCCCGGTATCGCCGGCATCGTGCTCACCGTCGGCATCGCGGTCGACTCCAACGTGCTGATCTACGAGCGCATCCGCGAAGAGGTGCGCGGCGGGCGCACCCCGATCAACGCCATCGACGCCGGCTTCTCGCGCGCGCTCGCCACCATCCTCGATTCCAACATCACCACCTTCATCGCCGCCGCGGTGCTGTTTTATATCGGCACCGGCCCGGTGCGCGGCTTTGCCGTCACGCTCGGCATCGGCATCATCACCACGGTGTTCACCGCCTTCACCTTGACGCGGCTGATCGTCGCCACCTGGGTGCGCTGGCGGCGACCGCAACACGTACCGATTTAAGGACGCGCATGATCCCGAAAAGTGGAAACCGGTTTTCGGATAAGATCATGCGCCAGGAGAAATAGCCGTTGCGCCTGCTTCGCATCGTACCCGACGATACCAAATTCGATTTCATGCGCTTTCGGCGCATCAGCTTTCCTATTTCGGCGGCGATGTCGATTCTGGCGATCTCGCTGTATTTCTTCCACGGGCTGAATTTCGGCATCGACTTCAAGGGCGGCACGCTCATTGAAATTCAGACCAAGTCGGGACAGCCGGCCGATCTTGCACAGATGCGTTCCTCGCTTAATGCGCTCTCTCTCGGCGAGGTTCAGTTGCAGCAGTTTGGCTCGCCGGACGACGTCTTGATCCGCATCGCCGAGCAGCCCGGCGGCGACGCCGCCCAGCAGACGGCTGTGACCAAGGTGCGCGGCGCGCTCGGTGATGGCGTGAACTATCGCCGCGTCGAAGTGGTGGGCCCGCGCGTATCCGGCGAATTGCTCTCCTACGGCGTCATCGGCCTGGTGCTGGCGATCTTTTGCATTCTCATCTACCTGTGGTTCCGCTTCGAATGGCAGTTCGCGCTCGGCGCCATGATCGCCAACGTGCACGATTTGGTGCTGACCATCGGCTTCATGTCGGTGACGCAGATCGACTTCGATCTGACCAGCATTGCCGCCTTGCTCACCATCCTCGGCTATTCGCTTAACGACACCGTGGTGATTTACGACCGGATCCGCGAGATGCTGCGGCGCTATAAGCGCATGCCGATGCCGGATTTGCTCAACGCCTCAGTCAACCAGACGCTGTCGCGTTCGGTGATCACCCACGTCACCGTCAGCTTGGCGCTGCTGGCGCTGTTGTTGTTCGGCGGGCAGGCGATCCACTCGTTCACCGCCACCATGATGTTCGGCGTGGTGCTGGTCGGCACCTATACGTCGGTGTTCATCGCTTCGCCGATCCTGATCTATCTCGGCGTCGGCACCGGGCGCGACGCGCTCAGCAGCGCGGCCGCGGAACCGGAAACAAAGTCCGAGAAGCGGCCCGAAAAGGTCCGCCCTTAGGCGATGGCGGACGGGCTTGGCACGGATGCGCCGCATCTGCCGAGCCAGGCGCCGATCGATGCCTACGGCAATGGCGGCTTCCGTTTTGCCGGCCTGTCCCATCGCGGTTCGCTGCTGTGCCTGCCGGACGGCATCTGGGCCTGGCCGGTCAAAGCCTTAAGCGAATTGAACGAAGCCGCGCTGGCGCCGGTGTTGGCGCGGGCCGACGCGCTCGACCTGTTTCTCATCGGTGCCGGCCGCGACCCCTGGCTTTTGCCGGAACCGTTGCGGGCGCGCTTTCACGCGGCGGGCCTTTCGGTCGATGGCATGGCGACCGGGGCGGCGGTGCGGACCTACAATATCCTGCTGGCGGAAAACCGCCGGGTCGGCGCCGGATTGATCGCAGTCGATTGATATAGACTGACCGCATGCAGACCGCTTTTCAACACTGCGCCGCGTTGGTGCGCGAGGCCGATCGCGACCGTTATCTGGCGACGCTGTTTGCGCCGGGCAAGCATCGCGAAGCCTTGCTGGCGCTCTATGCCTTCAACGTCGAGATTGCCCGTGTGCGCGACCTGGCGCGCGAGCCGATGCCGGGCGAAATCCGCCTGCAATGGTGGCGTGAGGTGCTCGGCGGCGAGCGGCAAAGCGAGGCGCGCGCGCACCCGGTAGCTGCGGCGCTGCGCGAGACGCTGATGCGTTACAAACTGGCGGCAAGTCCGCTGCTCGGCCTCATCGACGCGCGCACCTTCGACCTCTATGACGAACCGATGGCGACGCTGGCCGATTTGCAGCGTTATGGCGAGCAAACGGACGCGGCGGTGTTCGCCATGGCTGGACAAATTCTCGGCGCCGCCGCCGAGACAATGACGCGGGAAGCGGGACTGGCTTTCGCGATGGCCGGCATGCTGAGCGCTTTTGCCAAACACGTTTCTCGGCGGCAACTGTATCTGCCGCTCGACGTCTTGGACCGCCATGGTGTCGAGCGCGAAAGCATTTTCGCCGGGGAATTCGGCGAGGCGTTGCGGGCAGCCCTTGCGGAGATTCGCCAGCAGGCGCGCCGGCATCTCGCTGCCGCCGAAACGGCGCGCGCGGCCGCACCGCCGGCTATTCTGCCGGCGCTGCTGTCGGTGGCGCTGGTCGGTCCGGCGCTACGGCGCCATGACGACCCGTTGCGGTCCGATCCGTTGCCGGCATGGCGACGGCAATGGATTTTGTGGCGGGCGGCGCGCGACCCGCGACTGATTTTCAGCGCATAAATCTATTCGGCGGCGTGCGCCATGGTGCCGCCGATCCAGCGTTCTAGATCGGCGAGCGCGCGGGCACTGAGGGCGGCCTTGCGCGCCAGGTTCTTGGCGGAGCCACGGCCGAACTTGCGGCCATCGCGGTCGTAGGTTGGCGCTTCGCCGAGCGGCGGAAACAGCCCAAAGTTCACGTTCATCGGCTGGAACGAAGAGGGGCCGGCGTCGATGGTCTCGATATGGCCGCCGGTGATGTGCGCGAGCAGGGCGCCATGCGCCGTCGTGGGCGGCGGCGGCACGATCGGCTCGTTGAGGCGCTCGGCGGCGGCAAAGCGCGCCGCCAGCAAGCCGATGGCGGCGGATTCGACATAGCCCTCGCAGCCGGTGATCTGGCCGGCAAAGCGCCAGCGCACATTAGCCTCGAGCCGCAGCGTCTCGTCGAGCAGCTTGGGCGAATTGAGAAATGTGTTTCGGTGCAGACCGCCGAGCCGGGCAAACTCCGCATTCTGCAAGCCGGGAATGCTGCGGAAAACGCGCACCTGCTCGCCGTGCTTGAGCTTGGTCTGAAAGCCGACCATGTTGAACAGCGTGCCGAGTTTGTTGTCCTGGCGCAGCTGCACCACCGCATAGGCTTTGACATCCGGCGCATGCGGATTGGTGAGCCCGAACGGCTTCATCGGCCCGTGCCGCAGCGTCTCGCGGCCGCGTTCGGCCATCACCTCGATCGGCAGGCAGCCGTCGAAATAGGGTGTCGAGGCTTCCCAATCGTGGAATTCGGTCTTGTCGCCGGCGATGAGCGCGTCGACGAAGGCATCGTATTGCTCGCGCGTGAACGGGCAATTGATGTAGTCGGCGCCGGAGCCGCCGGGGCCGGCTTTGTCGTAGCGGGACTGGAACCAGGCTTGATCAAGATCGATGGATTCGCGGTGCACGATCGGCGCGATTGCATCGAAAAAAGCAAGCTGCTGCTCGCCGCTGAGCGCGGCGATGGCCGTCGCCAGATCGGGCGAGGTGAGGGGACCGGTGGCGATGATGACGCTGTCCCATTCGTCCGGCGGCAGCGCAATTTCGCCGCGCTCCAGCGTCACCAGCGGATGGGCGACCAGCGCCGCCGTGACTGCTGCTGAAAATCCATCGCGGTCGACCGCCAGCGCGCCGCCGGCCGGCACCTGGTTGGTATCTGCCGCACGCATCACCAGCGAGCCGAGCCGGCGCATCTCCTCGTGCAGCAGGCCGACCGCGTTGTGATCCTTGTCGTCGGAGCGGAACGAATTCGAGCACACCAGCTCGGCGTAGCCGTCGGTCTTGTGCGCCGCTGTGGCGCGCTTGGGCCGCATCTCGTGCAGCGTCACCGGCACGCCTTTTTGCGCCAGCTGCCAGGCGGCTTCCGAGCCGGCCAGCCCGCCGCCGACGACATTGACGCTTTTGATGCTCATCGGCGCAAGCTAGGCGCGCCGGCGGGCGGCGGCAACCGGCAGCACAAAAGCGAACCGCCCGCGTTGGGCGCGGGCGGCTTCATCGAAACGTCTTCGCGAGTGGGTTTGTTACTTGTGTGTGGCGGTCCAGGCCACCCGCGGAATATCGGCGCGGCTGATGCCGATATCGGCAAGCTCGCGGTCGCCCAGGCGGCTGAGCTCGCTCAGGCTCCGATTATAGCGGTTCCACTGGCGGATGATGCGGACAATGCTGGCAAACATGATCGTTCCTTTGGTCTTGGCCGGCATCGCCGGCAAATCGTGTTACCCGCAAAATAGGGATGTTCCGGCAGAACGAAAGCAATAATGTTGCGCCGCAGCACTGCAGAAAATGCATATCTTAAGTAACTGAAAATTAAGGGAGAACGCCAGAAACGGACATTTTTATGGTTGGCCGGGAGGTGAATAGAAAGCCGCTCTCGATGAGAGCCGATCGTGTAGACTGGGGCGCCCGGGAGTTCGCCCTCATGAAAATCTGCATGCGGTCTGCGTTAATCGTCGGCCTGTTTGGCCTCGCCGGCTTTGCCCCTGCCACCGCGGCGGAACTCAAGGTCCTGGTCGGCGGTGCTTACGATCAGGTGTTCCAGGCCTTGGTCCCGGATTTCGAAAAGCAGACCGGCCATACCGTAAAATCTGAAAAAGGACCCGCCGGCACGCTGAAGAAGCGCGTCGAAAGCGGCGAGGCTTTCGATGTCGCCATCATCACGCCGGCGGTGATGGAGGGCTTGATCAAGGACGGCAAGTTGGATGCGCCTGCCTATGCAAAGGTCGCCATCGTCGGTGTCGGCGTCGGCGTCAAAGAGGGTGCGCCGAAGCCGGATATTTCGTCGGTCGATGCCCTGAAGCGAGCGCTGCTTGCGGCAAAGGGCGTTGCCTACACGGACCCGGCGACCGGCGCCACCAGCGGCACCTATATCGACGGCCTGCTAATCAAGCTCGGCATTGCCGACCAAGTCCGGCCCAAGGCCAAGCTCAAGCGTGGCGGCCACGCTGGCGAATTTGTCGCCAGCGGTGAAGCCGACATCGTGCTGCAACAGGCGAGCGAAATCATTCCGGTGAAAGGTGTCGTGCTGGTCGGGCCGCTGCCGGCGGAGATCCAACGCACCACCACTTACGCGGCCGCCATCTCCGCGCAGAGCAAGCAGAAAGATGCCGCGCAAGCCTTGATCAAAGCACTCACTTCACCGGCGGCCGCCGCCGTACTGAAGGCAAAGGGCATGGATCCGGCGAAATAAGCGCGTGGCCGTGATCACTTCCAATCCTCGCGTCGTCATCACCGCGCTCGGCATCGCCCAGATCCTCGCCTGGGGCACGTCGTTTTATTTTCCGGCGGTTTTTGCCGAGCCGATCGTGCACGACACCGGCTGGTCGCTCGGCTACGTGGTTGGGGGCACCTCGCTCGGCCTGCTGGTCGCTGGACTGATCTCGCCGCAGGTCGGCCGCATTATCGACGCGCGGGGCGGGCGCCCGGTGCTGCTTGCGAGTTCGTTATTCTATGCCGCGGGCCTGGTCGCGGTGGGTCTTGCACCCGTTCTCACGGTCTACCTGCTCGGCTGGGCGCTGATCGGCGTCGGCATGGGCTCCGGCCTTTATGACGCGGTGTTCGCCGCGCTCGGCCGGCTCTATGGCAGCCAGGCGCGCGGGCCCATCACCAATCTTACGCTGTTCGGCGGCTTCGCCAGCACCATTTGCTGGCCGTTGAGCGCCTTTATGATCGACCACGTCGGCTGGCGCAGCGCCTGCCTGATCTATGCCGGCTTGCATCTTGTCGTGGCCCTGCCGCTGCAAATGGCGGTCGTGCGCAAACAGGCGGCGCATGCTGCGGTGAAGGCTGCGCCGGATGAAATCGATCGCCAAGCGCTGCTGCCACCCATCGCGAACGAAGCCTTAGTTTTCACCTTGCTGGCGCTGATGCAGTCGCTCGCCGCCGGCATCGGCGCCATCGTCGTCGTGCATCTGTTGATTTTCCTGCAGGCGAGGGGTGTGGACTTTGCCGTGGCGGTCAGCCTCGGCACGCTGTTCGGGCCGGCGCAGGTCGGCGCCCGCGTGGTCGAGCGATTGTTCGGCACGCACTACCACCCGATCTGGACGATGATTGCGTCCTGCAGCCTGATGGCGGTCGGCCTCATCATGCTGAATGCGAAATTTCCGATCCTGGTGCTGATCATCCTGCTCTACGGCGCCGGCTACGGCATTTCCTGGATCGGGCGCGGTACGCTGCCGCTGGCGTTGT
Organism: uncultured Alphaproteobacteria bacterium; assembly: GCA_963805375.1. Lineage (GTDB taxonomy): Bacteria > Pseudomonadota > Alphaproteobacteria > Rhizobiales > Xanthobacteraceae > Pseudolabrys. The sequence goes on from CAWDUB010000004.1 coordinate 86,785, forward strand.
TCGGGCCGCTGCGTTTTCCGCGCCTGATGGGCAAGCTCGCTTTCCCCAGCCTGATCGTGCAGGCGCTGGCGCCGTCGGCCGGCGCGCTGCTGATCGAGGCGCATGGCGCCGACGCGACCATCGGTGTATTGACCGTATTCGCGGTGATCAATGTGGTGTTGATCGGCGTGCTATGGCGGCTGTGCCGCGCGCGCATCGCCGCGGGTGCGGGCCTTTAGACCATGCTGACTTTGCAGACGCTGTGCTTCGAGGATCTCGCCGTCGGCATGACCGAGCGGCTGGATAAAACCGTGGCGTCGTCCGACGTCGTCGGGTTTGCCGAAGTGACCGGCGACCGCAATCCGATTCATCTCTCCGAGCATTTTGCCGCCAAGACGCCGTTCCGCACCCGCATCGCCCACGGGCTCTATACCGCCAGTCTGATTTCGGCGGTGCTCGGCACGCGGCTGCCGGGACCGGGCGCCGTCTACATCTCGCAGACGTTGAATTTTCGCGCGCCGGTGAAGATCGGCGACACGGTCGAGGTCAGCGTTTCGGTCGCCGAGCTGATCCCGGACAAATCGCGGGCGCGGCTCACCTGCACCTGCAGCGTCGACGGCGAAATCGTGCTCGACGGCGAAGCCTGGGTGAAGGTGCCGTCGCGCAAAGCCGGCGGCCGCCCGCCGCCGCGGGTCTAAGCCATCAGCCGCTCGGCCGATCAGCTACCCGGCGGCGGCGCGAAGAAGCAGCGTGGCGTGCCACACGCATGGCGGGCTTGCCCGCTATGCGCAAGCAAAACGGATGGCACGCAGTCAACTTCCCGGCGGCGGCGCGAAGAAGCAGCGCGGCGTTCCATCCGGCCGTTTGCAGCGCCAATAGGCGCCGTCGGGCGAGGGCAGCGACTGGCTGTAAGGGACGAGTTCGTTCACCGGTTCCTGGTGGGTCGGACCGTCCGCCGCATTGCCGGTCACGCCGACACCGTAAGTTACGGCACCGCGCAGCGAATAGCCGGCTGAGCTGGCATGGACGGCATTGGGCGAGACGACCCCGCAATCCTCGGCGCCGCAACACCATTCGCCGGCGGGATTTTTGAAGCTGCCTTTGTTGATCCAGATGTCGTGGGCGAAAGCAGCAGAACTAACCAGGGAGAAACTCAGTACGATCAGAGAGCGCGTAAGAGTGCGCGGCATAGGTGGCCTCCATAAAAACCTCCCCGGCGCGACGTCCCTTGCTGCTCCTCCCATGTCCCGTATCGATTGCCGCTGGTTCAGCTCCACCGGCCGCTGCGCCCAACCTTTTGATCGGTTGTGACGAATCGAAACACCATCAAAATGCTAGCACAGAGATGCGAAAACCTGGGGTAAAATTGTGCGGTGCGGTATGACTGTCATGCATGGGCGACAGAGCCAAACAGTGAAGCTGAATCAGCATGTTATGTATTTTTCCCGGGCCGCAGCCGTTAATTTATTCGCGTTCGGCCTAGCCTTACGGCCGCTCAGCCCCCGTGCTAGGCGCGTGCCATGAAATCGGCGTGGCAGCTCTGGCGCGACCGGCGCGGGCGGGTTTCCACGCTGCGCATCGGCGTGCTGCTGCTGTTGCTGCTGCCGCTCGCCAAGGCGCTCTTCGACGCCGACGCCATCTTCCACGGCGCGCGTCCGATCAACGACATGATCCACCGCGCCGGCTTCTGGGCGCTGGTTTTTCTCGGCGTGACCTTGGCGGTGACGCCGTTCCGCCGCATCGCGCGCTATGGCAACTTGATCGACGTGCGCCGCATGCTCGGCGTCGGCACCTTCTGCTACATCGCCGCACACCTGACGCTCTTTGTCGCTGACCAAAGCTTCGACTTCGGCAAGGCCGCCTACGAAATCACGCATCGTTGGTACCTCATCATCGGCGGCACCGCCTGGCTCGGGCTTGCCGCGCTGACGGCGACCTCGACCGACGGCATGGTGCGGCGGCTGGGGCCGCTGCGCTGGCGCCGTCTGCATCAGGCGATCTACGCCATCGCGCTGCTCGGCCTCATCCATTACTTCCAGCAGACCAAGGCCGACGTCACGGTGCCGACTTTCGCCGCCGGCCTGTTCCTCTGGCTGATCGCCTATCGTCTGGTCGCCTGGTGGCAGGGCGCCGGGGAATTGTCCACGCTGAGCCTGCTCGCCTTGAGCATCGCGATCTCGCTACTGACTTTTGCCGGCGAAGCTATCGGCATCGGCATCGCCTTCCATGTCTCGCCGCTGCGCGTGCTTGACGCCGCCTTCAATTTCAACGCCGGCATCAGGCCGGGCTGGCAGGTGCTGGCGGCGGGACTCGCCGTCGTCGCGCTTGATTTCGCGCGCGGCCGCTGGGGTAAGCGCGCGACGCGCGTGCGCACGGTCGCGGCGGAGTAGGGGCAATGGCGCTCTTTGTCGTCGCGCACGGCGCCTGGAGCGCCGGCTGGGCCTGGAAGAAGATGCACCCGCTGATGCGCGCGCGCGGGCACACACTGATCACGCCGACTTATACCGGCGTCGGCGAGCGCAGCCACCTGGCGCGGCCGGACGTCGATCTGGAAACGCACGTCGCCGATATCGCCGCTGTCCTCGATTGCGAGGATCTCACGCAGGTCAACCTGATCGGCCATTCCTACGGTGGCATGGTGGCGACAGGCGTGGCCGATCGCGCGCGCGCCCGCATCGCGCAACTGATCTACATCGATGCCTTTGTGCCCGACGACGGCGATAGTTTGGTCGATCTGCTGCCCGCGGCGGTTCGCGCACAAAGACAGGTTGGCGGCGACGGCTGGCGCATCCCGCCCGGGCCGATGCCGCCCGACACGCCGGCCGAGGACGTCGCCTGGTGTCTGCCGCGCCGGCTGCCGCAGCCGGCCAAGACCTTTGAGCAAAAATTGAAATTACAAAGCGGGGCGCTGACGCTGCCGCGCCACTACATCTACTGCCAGCGCCATTCGCCCGACGACCGCTTCCGCCGCTTCTACGAGCGCGGCCAGCGCGAGGGCTGGGGCACGCACGAGATCGAACTCCAGCCACAATCCGCACATCACGTGCCCGCAGACCTTGGCTGACTTGCTCGATCGCATTGCAATCAGCGCCTGAGATCGCGCCGCTATTTCACGCCGCCTTTCTTTTTCACCGGCCCGGTGAGCGCCTCGAAGCGTTTGCGCAGATCGGCGACCAACGCGACGTTGCTGACGAAGGCCGGATAATCATTTGCGAGTTTGAGCGAGAACAGCGGCGGCAATCCTGCCGGCGGCGGCACGTCGGCGCGCGGCGACCAGGTGTCGAGCTTGCTCTGCTGTTCCTTTTCCAGAAACCAGCTCAAAAACAGCCGCGCCGCGTTCGGGTGCGGTGAATCCTTGAATGTCGCGGCGGTCTGCGCCCAGACCGGCACCGGGTCGACGCTGGAGAACGAGATTTCGACCGGCTTGCCGGCACGCTGCTCACGCAGCGAGAAGTTCGGGTTCGAGTCGATCGACACCATGCTCTCGCCGGAGGAAAGGCTGCGCGACACGCCGAGATGGCCCTGGATGAATTGCGCGCCATTGGCGAGGTACTTGTCCATCCAGCCCCAGCCGTATTTCTGCACCAGCGTGTAAAATAGATAGAGCGTGATGTCGTCGTCGTGGGGATAGCAGGAAATCATCTTGCCCTTGAATTCGGGTTTGAGGAAATCCATCGCGGATTTCGGCGCATCGCCGGGCTTCACGAGATCCTTGTTGTAGGCGTAAGACACCGAGGTGACGAATACGCCGATGTAATAGCCGTCGGCATCCCGGAACGACTTGTCGACCGCGTCCCAGGCGGCGGGCTTGAACTGGGCGAGCACGCCTTCCTTTTTCCAGCGGACGTAATCTTCCACGGTCTGCAGAATGGCGAGGTCGGCATCCAGCGTCTTGGTTTTCAGTTGCTGGTTGATCTTGGCATTGTGCACGTTGGAAAAGCCGCCATGAATGGTGATCTTAATGCCGGGATATTTCTTCTCGAAAGCGTGCGCCGGCACCTCGTAGAGCGAGGTCGGGCCGCCGCCGTAGATGACGAGTTCCTTCTCGATCTTTGCCTTTTCGTAAAGCGCTTGCATGTCTTGCGCATGGGCGGCGCCCGCTAAGCAGAACAGCAAGCCAAGCAAAATGGCCGCACAGCGGCCCAAAGTGCAGGTCATGATCGCCTCCCCAAGTTGTTAAGCCGTTTTTTCTTTGTGATTTAGCCGAAAGCGTATCGCCCGCGCCGAGGCAAGTAAATCGGATCAGATTTTGCGGCTGTCGTAGGCCCAGTGCAGCAGCGCCTGCCGTTGTCGCTTGCGGCAGGTGAGCTCGCCCGGTTCGCAGTTCTTCTGGATTTGCCGGACGTGGCGGCGGATCGCCTTCCAGCGCTTGATCTGGCGGCGGTCTTCGTCCGGCAATCGCCGGCCCCTGTAGTAGCGGCAATACCATTGAAACCAGCCGCGCGGATCGTCGGGATGGATCCAGCCTTTGCGCCGCCATTCGGACAACGGCTGGCTGGCGGCGACGCCGAAAAAATTGAGCGCCGGGTCCGATCCGTTGTGTGCGAGCTTGGCGCGCGTGAACCAGCTTTTGGGAAATTCGCGCCGGCAATCGGTCATATATTTGCCGCCGAACACGCCGAGCCGCAGCATCTCGGCTGGGCTCAATTGCGGCTTGAATTCGGGATCGAAACCACGGCCGACGGGCGCCGTCAGCGCATAACGGTAGCCCTTTTGCATCTTGTCGTTGACGGTGATCGTGCGTTTGCGCATGCGCGCAATGAACTAGCCTTGCTTGCGTTCCGCAACAGGAACAGCGTCAGGCGACGTCTTGGTCCACAGCGGCTTGAGATGGCCGGCGGCCTCGACAAAGGGCGTTACGACTTCGCCCTTGAAGGTATGCGCGTCGGGACGATCGGCAAAACCAAAGGTGAGCTTCTCGCGCTCCTTCTCCGGCACGTAGAGCGTTCCGAACATCCAGTCCCACAGCGCCAGGCAACTGCCGAAATTCTTGTTGAAATGCTTCGGATTGCCGGAGTGGTGCACCTGGTGATGCGCCGGGGAAATGAAGATGCGCCCGAACACGCCGCGGAAGGAAATCCACATATGCGAATGCTGCAGATGAACGTAGGCGTGGATGAACAGCACCAGGATGATGTTGGTGTCGCTTAGCGCGTATTGATAGGTGGTGTGGCCGAACAGGTAATGGCCGACGCCGTTGGCGACGCCGGCCGACAGCGCCAGGATGTTGGCGAAGATCCAGGCATAGACCGGATGGACGCGGAAATTGGTGAGCGGGGTGAGCACTTCCGCGGTGTGGTGCACTTTGTGGAATTCCCACAGCAGCGGCACCTTGTGGCTGAGCCAGTGGTTGAACCAGTAGCCGAGCTCGTAGGCGAAGAACAGCATAAGAGTGATCGTCGCGCGCGAGACGAAGACCGGCAGCCACGATGGTGCCGGCGAACCGAAGAGGGCAACCAGCCCCGATATGATGCCGTTGGAGATGAACTGATAAGACAGCACCGCCCAGCCGAAGACGATGCCGAACATGAAGACGTTGAAGAACAGATAGAAGATGTCGGCCTGGTTCGAACGATGCTCGACAATGCGTTTGGGGAACAAGGCGCGCACGATGGTTTTGAAGCGCACGCGGCGGCCGCGCTTGACGCGTTGGTAGACAAAAAACAGCGCCGAGATCGCCAGCGCCGCCGCCAGCGAAGACAACGAAAAATGCGAGCCGAGCGGGAGGAACAGCTCGCCCAGCTGGCCGAAGAAAAACGCGATACCGGCTGAAAAATCCAATGCAAACTCCCGACGCCGTGTGAGGCGCCCAATGTCTTACCGAAGGGTAAAGATTGCGTTTAGGTCAGGAGGCCCGGCGCAGGCCGCCGCCGCGCAGGGTGCCGAGGATGGCCAGCGCCCGGGCGAAGGAAAATTCGCGCGTCTTTTGATCGAAAGCCTCGCCGGCCATGGGCATCATGTAGCCGTGCTTGACGCCGGGGAAAATGTGCACCTCGACATTGCTCATGCGCGTGGGCACGGCGCGGTAGGCCTCCAGCACCTCGGGCGGGGCGGCGTGGTCCTGGTCGCCCCAGATGATGCAGACCGGCGCGGTGATGCCATCGAGTTCGCCGATGAAATCCATGAGGTTGGTGCCATGGCAGGAGATGCCGGCGGCATAGCCGAGCCGCTTCGGCCCAATGATGGCGTAAGCCCCGCCGTAGCAGAAGCCGATGACCGCGGCGCGGCCGTTGAACGACGGCAGCTTGCGCAAAGCGGCAAGCGTATCGGTCATGTCGGCCTCGCCGGTCTTGATCCGCTCCAGCCGCGGCTGTGAACGCTCCGGCGCGCGCTTGTCCGAGCGCGGCAGCGGGCCGGGCAGGGTACGCCAGAACAGATCGGGCGCGGCGGCGATATAGCCGTGGGCGCAAAACTCATCGGCGATAGCCTTCAGATCGTCGTCGACGCCATGAATGGCGGAGGCGAGCACGATCGCCGGCACCGGCTCGGTCGTATCGGGTTGCGCCAGGTAGCAATCGAATGCGCCGCCGGTGCTGGAAGCAATCTTAACGGTCTGGTTCGGCACGAGAGCTCTCCGATCTATCCGGTTAACGGCGCGAGCCGTCGCGAATGGCGATGAATTCGCCGCTGGCGAGGTTGATGGCGTGGGGAAGCCGGCCATGTTCGGCATCGGCCGACATTTTCACTTTGAGGCGCGCGGTGTCATGTCCGAGCTTGCGGGCCATGCGCTGGGCGGCGGCAAGGGCTTCGTGTTCCGGCACGTCGCGGCCGCCGGCATGGATGAGCACCGTGTGGGTGTGGTGAATTCGCCCGGTGTCCGCATCATAGAGCGCAACGACCCGCGTTGCGACGACTTTGGGCGCACGACCGGCATAGGCGAATGATGGTTGCATGATCCGCTCCTACGATACCGAGTCCCAGAAGAATGCATTGAAGAGCCCGCGCGCGTTCGCATTGTAGACGCGCACATACCACTCGCAGCGGCGCAGCCGGTTCTGCGCAATCCACGGCCTCGACGAGGCGAAGTCTATGGCGACGTCTTGCGGTCTGCCGTTTTCATCCTCAAACGTAACAGAGGAAAATCCAACCATCGAGCCGGCTTCGTCGTCGTTTTCGTTGTGGGCCGACAGAGAGACTTCACATATCATCGATGTCGGCTCGAATTCGTGGTGGAAGCTGAAAGAGTGAGCGAGATCGTCGTCGGTGCCGGCGCCAAAACTCATGACGAGCATTCCGTTCATGACATTGCCCCCAGTAAGGCGCGCAGGTCTGCGCTGTGCCGCTCAATAGTATCGCCTCTCGCGAGGTGCGGCTAATAGTAATTTACTCCATGCGCGGACTAGCTCATCGCCGTCATTATCGCGGGGCATTGTCGTCGACCTGCTGGGCCAGCCACAGCGCGTGACGCGCGGTCTCTCGAAAAATGCAATCGCCGTAGATCACGCGCGACAACGAGCCGCCTTCATATTGCATGGCGGCGGTGTCGCACATCTTCGCGCGCCAGGCGAGCCAGGCGCGTTGCATGTCGTCGATGATGTCGGCGCCGGGCACGGCGCGTTCGCGCTTGTTCTCCGCCGGCCGGTTCCACGGTTCGGCTTGGGTGCGGCCGAGCGGACCGGCCAGCAATTGCCGCAAGCTTGCTTGCATCTTTTCCTGCCAGACCTGCGTTTCGCGTTGGGCGCAATAGCCGAGCCCCGCGGTGGTGGAGCCGCCGGGGGCATCGGTGCAGCCCTTATAGACGAGGCCGATGCAGCGCTCAGGGATGTCTTTCTCTTTTTGCAGGCAGGTGTCGATGAGCGCGCGGTCGGCCGCACGCGGCGCCGGCTGCGCCGTGGCGGGGAGGGCAAACGAAAGTAGCAGCAGCAATGCGGCGCTATTGACGGTTCGCAAGGACGGCTCCGGACTGGGCTGAGGATAGTGCGGCATTGTCATGGGTTCGACATGATCGCGCGGGATCGATACAAGGCCACAAAACGACAAGGACCCGTCCATGCCAGCTCTTACGCTTTACCACGCTTCGCCCTCGCGCTCGTCCATCGTGCTGTGGATGCTGGAGGAGCTGGGCGAGCCCTACGAGATTCACCAGATTCATTTGAGCAAGGGCGAAAACATGACGCCCGCCTATCTCGCCATCAATCCCATGGGCAAGGTGCCGGCGCTCAAGCACGGCGACACGGTGATCACCGAGGTGGCGGCGATCTGCGCCTATCTCGCCGACGAGTTTCCGGCCAAGAAGCTCAATATCCCAGCCGGCTCGCCGCGCCGCGGCGTTTATCTCAAATGGCTGTTCTTCGGGCCGAGCTGCGTGGAGCCGGCGATGATCGACCGCGCCGCTCCGCGCAAGGAGGAGGCGCGTCGCGGCATGCTCGGCTATGGCGATTTCGATACCTGCATGAATGTGGTGGCGAAGGCGGTCGAAAAGGGGCCGTGGCTGATGGGTGAGCAATTCACCGCCGCCGATGTGGTGGTCGGCAGCACCATCCGCTGGGGCATGACGGTCTTTAAGCTGATCCCCGAACGGCCGGAGTTCGTCGCCTACGTCGCGCGCATCGTGGCGCGCCCGGCGGCACAACGCGCGCAGGAAAAGGACAAGGAACTCGCCGCGGCGTGACTTCCCGTCGTCCCGGCCGAGCGCAAGCGAGGGCCGGGACCCATAACCCCTGTTTGTCCGTATCATGATCACAGGGGTTTTGGGTCCCCGCCTTCGCGGGGACGACAGATTGGTGACGCCGCAGACTGTCCCCGTAATTCTTCGCGGCGCGGCAGGGTGCTTGCCAGCGGCCGCGGCATCGGCCTTCATGCCCGATCATTTTGACTTGTCGGGGGACATCGTCATGAAAATCATCTTGATCCTGCTCGGTCTTGCTCTGATCGCCGTTGCCGTCGTCTATTTCGTGGTGCCGGCCGACCAGTTGCCGGGCTTCTTTCCCGGCCACGAGGCGGGCGTCACGCGCATCCATGGCAAACACGGCATTGTGGCCGGCGTCATCGGCATCGTGCTCTTGGGCGTGGCCTTCGCCATGCGGCGGCGCTAGCCGCGGCTTAATGCTGCGGCATGCGCGCGTCGGTCTGAATAAAGCCCGGACTGCCGGGGCCGAACACGACCGCGGTTCCGGTCTGCGGCGCGGTCGCCGCGGCAAAGCCGAAAAAATAGGTGGTCTGTCCGGCGCACAAATAGGTGCTGAACCAGAACGTAACGACGTTGCCATCCTGCTCGGCCGACTTGATGCCGACCGAGCCGAGACCGCCTTGGGTAATGACAAAGATGTGCCCCGGCTGGTTCGGCGGATACGTCAATTTCTGCACCGGCCCGATATTGACCGTCATCCCGGCGATGCATTCGCTGACCAGCTTCGGCGCCGATGTGAGATCGAGGCGGTATTCGTAGCCGGTCATGTTCGCCGCCGGCGTGCCGGGCTGGCCGGGATAGGTGCGCGATTGCAGGAATGCGCCGGGTCCGTACAGCGTGTATTTGAAGGTACCCGTCGAGTCGTTGACGACGATTGTGCAGCTCGCGTTGAACACGCAATTGACCTGCGGCGCGCTGACATTGACCACGGTCAGCGCGGCGCCATGCGCGGGCGCCGACAGCGCGGCGGCCGCGACAATGAGAAATGCCGCTGCGGATTTCATGTCGCTCCCCATGCGGGCGGTGCCCGCAGGGTCGCAATCCTGCGCCGGCGAACGATGCAAGGCAAGGTTGTCATGGCGAGGGCTGCGGGTGCCGGCGCTAGCGCCGGTACGGCGCAGTGCGACAAGGCGCGCGGGAAAACCGCGTAACGGACTCGTTTTTTGCCGCGCGCTTTTGCTATGCTCGCGCCATGGCCCGATTGATCATCGTTTCCGGCGGACAGAGCGGCGTCGACCGCGCGGCGCTCGACGCCGCGCTCGCCTGCGGCCTCGATTACGAGGGCTGGTGCCCGCAGGGCGGCTGGGCCGAGGATTTCCCCAGCCCGCCCGGCCTTTTGGTGCGCTATCCGCTGCTGCTGCAGACGCCGCTGAAGGACCCGGTGCAGCGCACGCAATGGAACGTGCGCGACGCCGACGCCTGCCTGATCCTCACCGATGCGAACGGCACCGCCGCCTCGCGGGGCAGCAAGTTGGCCGAGCGGGTGGCGGCGCGTTACGGCAAGCCGCTGCTGGTGGCCGATATCGGCGCCGCCGATGCGCCGGCGCGGGTGCGCGCCTGGCTCGACACGCTGCTGGCCAAGCGCGGCGACGTCACCCCGGTCCACCTTGCCATCGGCGGCCCGCGCGAGAGCGAGGCGAAGGGGATCTACCGCAAGGCGCGGTATTTTGTCGGCGTTCTGCTCGACGACCTGATGCAGGCGCAAGAAGCGGCGGCCTAAGCGCGAACACGTGGGCCGCCGAGGTGGGCCGGCGCGTTCGGCCACTGCCGGTTTTGTTTTCACAGCATCGCGTTCCGCGCTAGTCTTAAGCCCAGACGCCGGCGCAACCGGCGCGCAGCGAACAGGGAGGAGACGATGGCGGTTGTCGATCCACGGCTTGCCGGCAAGCCCATTCCAAATATCTCGAAGGCGGCGATGGAGCGCGATTGCGTGGCGCGCGTGAGCAAGGTCAAGGCGCTCGACGTCGCCTTCCTCGACCAGAATATCCCGCGCTACGAGCGCGACATCATCAACATGGTGGGCATGGGCGTCACCGAGAACGCGGCGCTCAAGCCCAACGTGAAAGAGGGCGCCTTCGGATTTTCCGTCACTTATGTGCGCGCCAAAACCGGCAAGGGCGCGGCGCTGCACCGCCACGCCACCGAAGAAGTGTTCATTCCGATCAAGGGCCCGTGGCAGGTGTTCTGGCTGGAGGGCGATGCCGAGCGCACCGTCGATCTCGCCGAAGGCGACGTGGTCAACGTGCCGATCGGCATCTACCGCGGCTTCCGCAGCCTGTCCGACGACCCCGACGCGCTGCTGATGGCGCTGGTCGGCGGCCCCGACGCCGGCAAGGTGGACTGGCATCCCTCGCTGCTCGAGGAAGTGCGCGGCACCGGCCTGTCGGTCGACGACGACGGCAATCTGATCAAGGAAAAGCCGGCGGCGTAATTTCATCTGTCATTCCGGGGCGCGAGCGACACTCCCTCTTTCCCGCAAGGGGAGAGGGAAGAGAGAACGCCGTTCGCGTTGTACTCAGTACTCAAGATCATTCAGGCACACTCCATCGTTCTCGCGGGCGCGGCGCGCCGCGGCGGTTCTCGATGCGGTTATTCCAGGCCCACAGGCTGGCGAGTTCGTCGGGCCAGCGTTCGAGCGCCTCGTCGAAGCTGAGGCCCTCGCATTTGGCCTCGACCATGCGCTGGCCGCCTTCGGCCACCGCCTCCGAGATGAGCGGCAGGCAGGCGGCGAGGCAGCGTTCCGGATCGCCCGTGCAGCGGCCGGCGCGGCGGCAGGCGGTTTTCTCGCACAGGCACCAGAACGAATAGATGTCGCTGAGCATGCGCCGGATGCGCCGTGTGCACCGGATGGCCGGGCGGAAAGCGGCGCGCGTCCTCGGCGATCGTGGCCGGATCGTCGTCTTCGATCGTTTCGTCATAGGTGTCGAGATCGGTATCGAGATAGGTGTCGAGATGGGTCATGTCGGACTCCAAGGGTTGTCATTCGGGGACGGCGCGACGCCCACTCTTTCCCTCTCCCCTTGCGGGAGAGGGTGCCCGAGCGAAGCGAGGGCGGGTGAGGGGTCGGAGTCGGATTGAGGCGCTGACCCCTCACCCGGCTCGCCTTCGCTGACGCTCCGGCTCGCCACCCTCTCCCGCAAGGGGAGAGGGGAAGAGTGATTGCCGCGCGCGCCGTGTTCAAATTCATCGAGGCAAGCTCCATCGTTCCCGCGGCGCGCATGCGCCCGGGGTTTCGGAAACCCGAGCCCCACCCGGGCCCGGGGGAATCGACCCCCGTCAAAGAGACGAGGGGGACGGCGCGCCACGCGGCGCGGCAGTCCTATGTTGCGCGCGATCCTTTTGGGACCGCGCGGCGCCTTGCGGCGCGCCGTCCGGCGATTTTTGCGGCGCCGGGCCGCGCTTTTCGGCTCGCCGCTTCGTTCCGCCTCCGGCCTCCGGTTGCGACCCCTTTCGGGTGGCCGCGCGCGGAAGCCTCGGGCGGACTCGGCGGTCCGCCGTCAGCGAGCTCCTCGCGGCGGGTCTTTGTGCCCGCGGGCGGAGCCCCGGCGCCGCCCGGGAGCGTGGCTTGCTGGCCACGCCCGCGGGCGCCGGCCCGATCCCCGCGAGCCGGAGCAACCGGTTCGCGCCCCTCACGGGGATCGGGCGAGGAGGAATATGATCCTAGATTGTGGAGGAATTATGTCCTATGAAACTATTTGTCATGGCCGGACTGGTCCCGGCCATCCCGATCAGGGGTCCATTCTAGAGCCGGTACGACATCGCGGCGATGGAGTGGAAAAAAAGAAGCGAAATTGCCAAGTGGGCAAGCCCGGCGGGCGCAGCGTAGCAACATCAAGGGCAAACCTACGTTGTCTTGTCGCGAGTGGAAACAATTCGCTGTGTGGAAACATTTAGAAAACCTGTGCCTTGTGGAATCTTCTGCGTAATTCCTTCAATGCGGTAGTGTCGGTTCTTTGAGACGAACGGCAAGATCCAATCCGCGTTGTCTCGATAAAAAATACTATCTTCGGCACATCGGACAAGACATCGATTGGTGTCAACAATCTCCGAATGGCGCAGCTTTCTGTTCTTCGAACTGAACGTCCTAAACGTGAGATCGGGCTTTTCGCCGGATAAGCGGATATCCGGGCATATACGGATCGCGATATCAGGGGCTAAGGGAACAATTCTGTTGAGTACGCGGGGATCGGCGCTTCTCTCGAGCCCAACTGGAAAATCACTGGTGAAAAAGGGAGTCTCCGATATTTCATTTCTCAGGATGTCCCAGTGAGAGTTTCCAAAGACGGAAACCCAACCTATTATCGATGTAATGCCGAGTGCCTGCGGATACTTCGGGTCGATTTTGAAAACGACGGTTCCGTCCGCCAACAATTCGGTTAGCGATTTCCCGCCAAGTAATTCCGGCGCGGGCGGTAAGTCACCCTTGCGATCGAGAATGGCGCTGGTGACTTCGAGGGATGCCTTCAGAGGATCAGAGAGAATACGCATACCGGCTGGCGAGCACGCCATGATGTACGCAACGAAACCTGCAATTGATAAAATACCTTCTATATCGATTGTGTTATTGCGAAGCTTCATAAGAGACGCGTTGTATTTTGGTTCGACGTACAGCAGGAATTCTTCGATCAACCTATCTTTTCGCAAATATTCATTGGCGCTGCCGTCCTCAATTCGGCAAACGCTTTTCGAGTTACATTGAAAAACCTTAAGATCGGATTTGCGGATAGCAAACATTAGATCAACTAATGCAGGCGAATAGAAATTCTTTAAGTGAACCTGCGACACGTAGTGATCAAGTGGCATAGGACTTATAATCCGAATCGTTGAACTACTCCGCCGCCTCGACGCGCTTCTTCACGCGCTTGCTCTCCCGCGAAAGCACCGGCTTCAAAAACTCGCCCGTATAACTCCGCTTCGCCTTCACAATATCCTCCGGCGTGCCCTGCGCCACGATCTCGCCGCCGCCGTCGCCGCCTTCGGGGCCGAGGTCGATGATCCAGTCGGCGGTCTTGATCACTTCCAGATTGTGCTCGATCACCACCACGGTGTTGCCGGTCTCCACCAGCTCGTGCAGCACGTCCAAGAGCTTCGCCACGTCGTGGAAATGCAGCCCGGTGGTCGGCTCGTCGAGAATATAGAGCGTGCGGCCGGTGGCGCGCTTGGACAGCTCCTTGGCGAGCTTGACGCGCTGCGCCTCGCCGCCGGACAGCGTCGTGGCCTGCTGGCCGACATGGATGTAGTCGAGGCCGACGCGGTGCAAGCAGCGCCAGCACGTCGCGCACGCGCGGCACCGCCTTGAAGAACTCGAGCGCCTCTTCCACCGTCATGTCGAGCACGTCGGCGATCGACTTGCCCTTGAACAGCACCTCCAGCGTCTCGCGGTTGTAGCGCTTGCCCTTGCAGACGTCGCAGGTGACGTAGACGTCGGGCAGGAAGTGCATCTCGATCTTGATGACGCCGTCGCCCTGGCAGGCCTCGCAGCGGCCGCCCTTGACGTTGAAGGAGAAGCGGCCGGGCTCGTAGCCGCGCGCCTTGGACTCGGGCAGGGCGGCGAACCATTCGCGGATCGGGGTGAAGGCGCCGGTGTAGGTCGCCGGGTTGGAGCGCGGGGTGCGGCCGATCGGCGACTGGTCGATGTCGATGATCTTGTCGATGTGCTCGAGGCCCTCGATGCGGTCGTGCGCGGCGGGGGCGAGCGAGGCGCCGTTCAACTTGCGCGCCACCGCGTTGTAGAGCGTGTCGATGAGCAGCGTCGACTTGCCGCCGCCGGAGACGCCGGTGACGCAGGTGAACAGGCCGAGCGGAATCTCGGCGTCGATGCCTTTGAGGTTGTTGCCGCGGGCGTTGACCACCTTGATCTGGCGGCGCGGGTTGCGCGGCTGCCGCTCCGGGACGGGCACGCTGAGTTCGCCGGAGAGATATTTGCCGGTCCATGAGCCGGGCGCGGCGATCAGGTCGTCGACCGTGCCTTCCGCCACGATGTGGCCGCCGTGGATGCCGGCGCCGGGGCCGATGTCGAGCACATGGTCGGCGGTGCGGATGGCGTCCTCGTCGTGCTCGACCACGATCACGGTGTTGCCGAGGTCGCGAAGCCTTTTCAAAGTTTCGAGCAGCCGCGCATTGTCGCGCTGGTGCAGGCCGATCGAGGGCTCGTCGAGCACATAGAGCACGCCGGTGAGGCCGACTGCCGATCTGCGAGGCGAGGCGGATGCGCTGGCTCTCGCCGCCGGAGAGCGTGCCGGAGGCGCGCGACAGAGTGAGATAGTCGAGGCCGACATCGACCAGGAACTTGAGCCGCTCGCGGATTTCCTTGAGCACGCGGCCGGCGATCTCGTTCTGCTGGGCGTTGAGCTGTTTGGGGATGTCGGTGAACCATTCGCCGGCCTTGCGCACCGACAGCTCGGCGACTTGCGAGATGTTCTGCCCGCCGATCTTGACGCACAGCGCCTCGGGCTTGAGCCGGGCGCCGTGGCAGACATGGCAGGGCACGTCGGTGAAATATTTCTGCAGGTCCTCGCGCGCCCAGTCGCTCTCGGTCTCCTTGAAGCGGCGCTCAAGATTGGTGATGACGCCTTCGAACGGCTTCTTCGTCGTGTAGCCGCGCAGGCCGTCGTCATAGACGAATTTGATCTCGTCCTCGCCGGAGCCGTAGAGGATCGCATCTTGCGTCTTCTTCGGCAGGTCCTTCCACTTTGTTTCCAGCGTGAAGCGGTAATGCTTCGCCAGCGCGGTGAGCGTCTGGATGTAATAGGGCGAACTCGACTTCGCCCAGGGCGCGATGGCGCCCTTGCGCAAGGTGGCGTCCTTGTCCGGGATGACCAGCTCGGCGTCGATGTGCTGCTCGAGGCCGAGCCCGCCGCATTCCGGACAGGCGCCGAACGGATTGTTGAACGAGAACAGCCGCGGCTCGATCTCCGGAATGGTGAAGCCGGACACCGGGCAGGCGAATTTTTCGGAGAAGATCAGGCGCTCGGCATTGGCATTGCGGCCGCGGTTGGCGGTGGCGCCCGACGCCTTGCTGTCGGCGAGTTCGATCACGGCGAGGCCGTCGGCGAGCTTCAGGCATTGCTCCAGCGAATCCGCCAGCCGCGTGCCGATGTCGCCTTTCACCACCAGGCGGTCGACCACCACGTCGATGTCATGGGTGAATTTCTTGTCGAGCGGCTTGACCTCCTGGATCTCGTGGAAGGCGCCGTCGATCTTGACGCGCTGATAGCCCTTGCGCAGGAACTCGGCCAACTCCTTGCGGTACTCGCCCTTGCGCCCGCGCACGACCGGCGCCAGCACATAGATGCGCGTGCCTTCCGGCAGCGCCAGCACGCGGTCGACCATCTGCGAGATCGTCTGGCTCTCGATCGGCAGACCGGTGGCCGGCGAGTAGGGCACGCCGACGCGCGCCCAGAGCAGGCGCATGTAGTCGTAGATCTCGGTGACGGTGCCGACGGTCGAGCGCGGGTTCTTCGAGGTGGTCTTCTGTTCGATGGAAATAGCCGGCGACAGGCCGTCGATCTGGTCGACGTCCGGCTTCTGCATCATCTCGAGGAATTGCCGCGCATAGGCGGAGAGCAACTCGACATAGCGCCGTTGCCCCTCGGCATAGATGGTGTCGAAGGCGAGCGAGGATTTGCCGGAGCCCGACAGGCCGGTGAACACGACCAATTGGTCGCGCGGAATGGCGACGTCGATATTCTTGAGGTTATGCTCGCGCGCGCCACGGATCGAAATCACGCGGGCATCGCTTGGTTTTTGCTTGGAAAATTCGGTCATTGATCCTTGCGCCGCGGCGTCGGGCCCGGCCGCTCATGGAAAATGCGCTTGCGACAGATCGGAACGTAGTAAGAACAGGCCGGTTTTGCCAGTCCACCCGAGCGGGGCGGTTGAAAACCCGGAACTCGGCGTGTCGTGGCCGTCTTGGCGCCGGTCAGCGGCGCTTCTGCTATAAGAATATAGGGAGCGTGGGCCATGTCCGCGCTCCCGTCTTGCTGGGGAGACCCTTTGCCATGCGCGGTACGGGCCTGGTTGCGGCCGTCGGCATTTTTCTCGCCGCGGCCGCATGCTTTGCCGAGACCCGGGTGCTGCCGCGGCCGCGGCCGATCGCGGCCGGCAATACCTTTACCACCGCGGCGGCGCCCACGGCCAAAGTCGACGGCGCCGCCATCTACGGCGAGCAATGCGAGGGCTGCCATCAGGAGAAAGGCCAGGGCGTGCCGGTCTATTTTCCGCCGCTGGCGGGAAATCGCGATCTGTTCCTCAGCGCGGATTTCCCGGCGCGCGTCCTGCTGTTCGGCATGAAAGGCAAAATCGACGTCGACGGCAAACCGTTCGACGGCGACATGCCGCCGCTCAATAACCTCTTGAGCGACGCGCAGATCGCGGCGGTCCTCGCCTATGTGCGCGGCGCCTGGGGCAATGCCGCCTTGGCTCCGCCGGACATGGAGCCGGCCGACGCAGCGGCGGTGGCGAAACTGCGCGCGCTCAAGGACGTCACCCCCGACCAGGTGCACGCCACGCGCGCAAAGCTCAAGGCCGCGGCGGGCAAGTGAGCGCGGCAGTCGCGCGTTCGCGAGGATCGACGTTCCCGTGTCAGCCCTTGGCTTCTTCGGCGGCCAGCTTCCCGCGCCGCTTCAGTTCCGCGTCCGACGGCGTGTCCGGCTGGAATGACCCCTTTGGGAGAGGGCCGGCCGGGCGGTAGGTGTTGATGAGGACGCCCTTGGGCGTGCTGTACGATTCCACCAGGGCAAGACCGCGCGGCGGAACGCCGTTCTCGAACAGCCGCTTTCCTTCGCCGAGCACTATCGGAAAAACCCACAGGCGATATTCGTCGATGAGATCGGCAGCGATCAGCGTCTGCAGCAATTCGCTGCTGCCCCAGATGTGCAACGCCGGCCCGTCAGATGCCTTCAGCCGGCGGACCCCCTCAACGACGTCGCCGTCAATCCGCTGTGCTTTCTTCCAGTCGAGTTGGTCGAGGCTGCGCGTGACGACGTATTTTGTCGCCTTGTTGAACGCCTTCGCGATCGCGTTGCTCTGGTTCGGCCAGTAGGCGGCGAAGATCTCGTAGGTCCGGCGTCCCAAAAGCATGTCGAACTCACCGGCGATAATCTCGCCAATCACCTGACCCGCGGCAGCGTCCACGAAGCGCATGGCCCAGCCGCCGTGGGAGAACCCGTTCGTCGGGTCCTCCTCGGGGCCACCGGGCGCCTGCATCACGCCGTCCAGCGTGACCTGGGTGATGGCGACGATCTTTCTCATGGGCCTTTCTCCTAAGCGGACCTGCCATGTGGGATCATTTAATAAGTCCACGCCGTAAGCTCTAGCCGAACCACGCGGCAAGCGACGGCTAGCGCCAGGCGCCGAACGCCATGCCGCTATCCTTGTCGAGCGGCGCGCGGCTATGATCGCATCGTTCCGCCGGGGGGAGCGCATGCGCCTCGACAATAAAACCGCCATCGTCATCGGCGCCGGGCAGGGGCCCGGCAGCGGCCTGGGCAACGGGCGGGCGACCGTCATCCGCTTCGCGCAGGAAGGCGCCAGCGTGCTTGCGGTCGACCGGGATCTGGCCTCGGCACAGGAGACCTGCGCGCAAGCACGCAAAGACGGCAAAGGCCAATGTGAGGCGCTTGAGGCCGACGTGACCCGCGAGGCCTCGATGCAGGCGATGGTCGAATATGCCCGCAAGACATGGGGCCGCATCGACATTCTGCATTACAATGTCGGAGTGAGCCTCGCCGGCGGCGACGCGCCGCCGACCGAGATCACCGAGGAGGCCTTCGACCGCGTCGTCACCCTGAATTTGCGCGGCATGGTGATGGCGTGCAAGCACGTGCTGCCGGTGATGCGCGCGCAGAAATCCGGCGTGATCCTCGGCATTTCCTCGATCGCGGCTTACGAGAACTACCCTTACGTTACCTACAAGGCGACCAAGGCGGCGATGATCGCCTATGTGCAGCAGCTTGCGATCCACAATGCCGAGCACGGCATCCGCGCCAACGCGATCCTGCCGGGACTGATGGATACGCCGATGGCGGTCGATACCCGCGCGCGCCATTCCGGCAAGAGCCGCGCCGAAGTGGCGGCCATGCGCGACGCCCATGTGCCGCTGCGCAAGAAGATGGGCACCGCCTGGGACGTGGCCAACGCGGCGCTGTTTCTCGCCTCCGACGAGGCGAATTTCATCACCGGCGTGGCGCTGCCGGTCGACGGCGGCGCGTTGGTGAATATCGGCTGAAAAGCCTGGCAAATTGCTACGAATTCGGTTGCGAACGGCATCGGCCGATGCTAAGAACAAATCAAGAACAATGAACATCCATGTATTAGCGTGGACAAGTGCGGGCGCGGCGCGCGGGCAGCCGCGAACCCCGGATGATCCCGGGGTAGGGTGATCCGGAAAGCGTAAGGAGCAAACGATGGCAGGCAGCGTCAACAAAGTCATTCTGATCGGCAATCTCGGTGCGGATCCGGAAATCCGCCGCACCCAAGACGGCCGGCCGATCGCCAATTTGCGCATCGCCACCTCGGAAACCTGGCGCGACAAGACCACCGGCGAGCGCCGCGAAAAGACCGAGTGGCACCGCGTGGTCATCTTCAACGAAGGCCTGTGCAAGATCGTCGAGCAGTACCTGAAGAAGGGCTCGAAGGTTTACCTGGAAGGCGCGCTGCAGACGCGCAAATGGCAGGACAAAGACGGGCAGGACCGCTATTCGACCGAAGTGGTGCTGCAGGGCTTCAACTCGCAGCTCACCATGCTCGACACCCGCGGCGGCGGCAGCGGCGCCGACGCCGGCTCGAGCGACTTCGGCTCGGCCGGCCCGAGCACGGCGCGCAAGCCGGCCATGGCCGGCGCCGGCGGCAAGCGCGACGACATGGACGACGAGATTCCGTTCTGAGCGCCGGCGACGCCGCTGTGCTAATCTCTCCCGGCGCGTGACGCGCCAATACGGGGAGACGTTCCATGTTGCGCTGGGTGCGATGGGCTCTGCTCGCGGGCCTGCTGCTGCCGTTGTCCGCCTTCGGCCAATCCGCCGACCTCATCGTCAAAAAAGAGACCTTCGCGCTGGGCGACTACACCACGGTCGCCGGCGCCAAGATCAAGGACGTCAAGATCGGCTGGGAGGCGGCCGGCACGCTCAATGCCGACAAGTCGAACGCCATTCTGGTCACGCATTTCTTCACCGCCACCAGCCACGCCTTCGGCAAATATTCGAAGGACGACAAGGTGCCGGGCTATTGGGATTATCTGATCGGTCCCGGCAAGTTCGTCGACACCAATAAATATTACGTGTTGTCGTCCGACACGCTGGTCAACCTCAACGTCAACGCGCCGAACGTGATCACCACGGGACCTGCCAGCATCAACCCCGACACCGGCAGGCCCTACGGCATGAGTTTCCCGGTGGTCAGCATCAAGGATTTCGTGCGCGTGCAGAAGGCGCTGATCAATTCTCTCGGCATCAAGAAACTGCACGCGGTGATCGGCGCCTCGATGGGCGCGCTGCAGGCCTATGAATGGGCGGCGACCTATCCGGACAACGTGGCGCGCATCATGGCGGTGGTGGGCGCGCCGGCCGGCGATCCCTTCTTGATTGCCTGGCTCGACATTTGGGCGGCGCCGATCCGCCTCGATCCCAATTGGAATAACGGCGATTACTACGGCAAGACGCCGCCGACCAAAGGGCTGGAGGCGGCGCTCAAGACCATTACCGTGCACGCCAACCACTGGGAATGGGCGGCCAAGGCCTTCGGCCTGGCGCCGGCCGACCCGGCCAAGGACCCGGGCGCCGCCATGGACAACAAATTCAAGATCCAGGCTACGCTCGATACCATTGCGGCGGCGCGCGCCAAGACCGGCGACGCCAATTCGCTCTTGTACCTGGTGAAGGCCAACCAGCTTGCCAATGTCGATCCGGCGAAGATCAAGGTGCCGACGCTGATCCTCTATTCGCCGGGCGATCTCGTGTTCTACGCGCCTTACGTTGAGGCGGCAGCGGCGCAGATGGTTGCTAACGGAACGCCGGTCGCCACCGGGCAGCTGAAGGGTCCCAACGGCCACATCAACGGCGTGATCGGAGTGGCGCAGGCTGGAGAAAGAGTTCCGCGCTTTCCTCGACGAACGCTAAGAGCGAGGTTCGACGGCGTTTAGCCCGCGAGCGCGGCGCGCACGCCGTCGACGACGAACTGCACGGCAAGCGCCGCCAGCAATACCCCGAGCAGGCGCGAGAGCACGACATTGCCGGTGGTGCCGATGAGCTTGGCGATGCGCCCGGCCAAAACGAAGATGGCAAGGCACAAGAGCAGCACCGACGCGATAACGGCGAGCAAGATGGCCAGGCGAAGCGGTTCGCCGTTGGCGCGGCCGGCGAGCAGCACGGTCGCGGTGATGGCGCCGGGGCCCGCCATCAAGGGAATAGCCAGCGGGAAGGCGGCGACGTTGCGCACGCGCTCTTCCAGGGCCTGTTCGGCCTGCTGCGATTGGCGGCCGATGCGCACGCCGAACACCATTTCCGAGGCGATCGAAAACAGCAGCAGCCCGCCGGCGATGCGGAAGGCGGGCAGGGTGATCGACAACGTGCGCAACAGCCAGTCGCCGATCAGCGCCGCGCCGGCAAGCACGATGGCCGCAATCAACGCGGCGCGCCAGGCAACGCCGCGGCGCGATGGCTCCGGCATGCCGTGGGTGATGGCGATGAAGGTCGGCACCAGGCCGATGGGGTCGACCACGACGACGAGCGTGACCAGTGCGGAGATGAGGAATTCGACCGGCATGATGGCGCGGATGCTACCCGCTCGGGGCCGCAATGGCTTGCCAAAACGGTGCCGCGCGAGGCGGCGAAAGTGGCTCAATCGAGGCCATAAAGAGGCCCTGTAACTTATTGAAATAACGCCATAAAATAGGCTGTACAGGCCTGCAATTCGAGTGGCAAAGCTTGGGTGAATCGGCTACAAAACGGCTGACGAATCTTCACGCAGGAAGCCCTCTTTGTCCGATACCGAAAATCCAAAATCGGGGGACGGAAGTCCCTCCGATGTCCGCCCCATCTCGATCACCGAGGAGATGAAGCGCAGCTATCTCGATTACGCCATGAGCGTGATCGTGAGCCGCGCGCTGCCCGACGTGCGTGACGGCTTGAAGCCGGTGCACCGGCGCATCCTCTATTCGATGAACGAGCAGGGCCACACGCCCGACAAGAAATACGTCAAATCGGCGCGCGTGGTCGGCGACGTGATGGGCAAATATCACCCGCACGGCGACCAGGCGATCTACGACGCCTTGGTGCGTATGGCGCAGGATTTCTCCATGCGCCTGCAGTTGATCGACGGGCAGGGCAATTTCGGCTCGGTCGACGGCGATCCGGCGGCGGCCATGCGCTACACCGAATGCCGGCTGGCGAAGCCGGCGATGGCGCTGCTCGACGACATCGACAAGGACACGGTCGATTTCCAGGCCAATTACGACGGCAACGAACACGAGCCGGTGGTGCTGCCGGCGCGCTATCCCAATCTGCTGGTCAACGGCGCCGGCGGCATCGCCGTCGGCATGGCGACCAACATCCCGCCGCACAATCTGGGTGAACTGATCGACGCCTGCGTGGCGCTGATCGCCGACCCGGCGCTGAGCATCGACGATCTCAACGGCATCGTGCTCGGTCCGGATTTTCCCACCGGCGGCATCATTCTCGGCAAGACCGGCATCCGCTCCGCCTACCAGACCGGGCGCGGCTCGATCGTCATGCGCGGCAAGGTCGCCTTCGAGACCATCCGCAAGGAGCGCGAGGCCATCGTCGTCACCGAGATTCCCTATCAGGTGAACAAGGCCTCGATGGTCGAGCGCATCGCCGAATTGGTGCACGAGAAGAAGATCGACGGCATCGCCGACCTGCGCGACGAGAGCGATCGCGACGGCTACCGCGTGGTGATCGAGCTCAAGCGCGACGCCGAGCGCGACGTGGTGTTGAACCAGCTCTACCGCTTCACGCCGCTGCAGTCTTCCTTCGGCGCCAACATGGTGGCGCTCGACGGCGGCCGGCCGCTGGTGATGACGCTGAAGGACATGCTCGCCGCCTTCGTCGCCTTCCGCGAGGAGGTGGTGTCGCGGCGCACCAAGTTCCTGCTCGGCAAGGCGCGCGACCGCGCTCATATCTTGGTCGGTCTCGCCATCGCCGTCGCCAATATCGACGAAGTGATCAAGCTGATCCGCGCCTCGCAAGACGCCAACGCGGCGCGCGAAGCCTTGATGGCGCGCGAATGGCCGGCCACCACGGCGGCGACGCTGATCGAATTGATCGACGACCCGCGCCACAAAGTGTCGACCAATGGCACCGCGCGGCTTTCCATCGAACAGGCCAAAGCCATCCTCGACCTGCGGCTGCAGCGCCTCACCGCGCTCGGCCGCGACGAGATCAAGGAAGAACTCGACAAGCTCGCCGCCGAGATCGCCGATTATCTGGACATTCTGCGCTCCCGCGCGCGCATCCAGACCATCATCAAGGACGAGTTGGTCAAGCTGAAAGATGAATTCGCCACGCCGCGGCGCACGGTGATCGCCGAGGAGGAAGGCGAGGTCGAGGACGAGGACCTGATCCAACGTGAGGACATGGTCGTTACCGTCTCGCATCTCGGCTACATCAAGCGCGTGCCGCTTTCGACCTACCGCGCGCAGAAGCGCGGCGGCAAAGGCCGCGGCGGCATGCAGGTGCGCGAGGAGGATTTCGTCTCGCGGCTGTTCGTGGCCTCGACCCACGCGCCGGTGCTGTTCTTCTCCTCGGCCGGCCAGGTCTACAAAGAAAAAGTCTGGCGGCTGCCGCTGGCGGCGCCGCAGGCGCGCGGCAAGGCGCTGATCAATATCCTCCCGCTCGATCCGGGCGAGACCATCACCACCATCATGCCGCTGCCCGAGGATGAGAGCACCTGGGGCCAGCTCGACGTAATGTTCGCCACTAGGCGCGGCAACGTGCGGCGCAACAAATTGTCCGATTTCGAGCGGATCAGGCCGTCCGGCATCATCGCCATGAAGCTCGATGCCAACGACGCGATCATCGACGTCGCCATCTGCACCGAAAGCGTGGACGTGCTGCTGACGACCGCGGCCGGGCAGTGCATCCGCTTCCCGGTGCCGGAGGTGCGCGTGTTCTCCGGCCGCACCTCCGACGGCGTGCGCGGCATTGCCCTCGGCGCCGACGACAAGGTGATTTCGATGTCAATCCTGCAGCACATGGCGGCGACCTCGGAAGAGCGCGTGGCCTATCTCAAGCGCGCCAGCGCTATCCGCCGCGGCACCGCGGAAGAGGAGTCCCTCGCGCCGGAGGCCGAGGACGAAGCGGAGGCGGCCGGCGCGGCGATCGAGCTCGGCGAACAGCGCTATGTCGAATTGTCGGCGGCCGAGCAATTCGTGCTGACGGTGTCGGAGCGCGGCTTCGGCAAGCGCTCCTCGTCGTTCGAGTACCGCACCACGCGGCGCGGCGGCAAAGGCATCGTCGCCATGAATGTCACCGCCAAGACCGGACGGCTGGTCGGCTCGTTCCCGGTCGAGGAGAGCGACCAGATCATGCTGGTCACCGACCAGGGCAAGCTCATCCGCACCACCGTGTCCGGCATCCGCATTGCCGGGCGCTCGACGCAAGGCGTCATCGTGCTCAATACCGCGCAGGACGAGAAGGTTGTCTCGGTCGAGCGGCTGAGCGAGGAAGAAGGGGAGTAATCCCTACTGTCATGCCCGCGCCCGCTTGCGCGGGTGCAGGCTCCGGCGGGCATCCAGTACCCCGGTCTGGACGTATTCTGAAAAACAGGGATTACTGGATCGTCCGCCTGCGCGGACGATGACACCCTAGGTGTGGCGCATCATGAACTGGCACCTGTTTTCCGCCTTCCTGCTGATCACGCTCATTCTGGTGCTCACGCCCGGTCCGATCGTCACGCTGGTGATCGCGACCGGGGCGACGCGCGGCGTGCGGGCCGGGCTGATCACGGTCATTGGCAGCACGATCGGCAATGCGTTGCTCATCACCTGCATCGCGCTTGGCCTGAGCATCGTCATCGAGCATGCCGCGGTGATCTTCGAGTGGCTGCGCTGGATCGGCGCCGCCTATCTCATTTACCTCGGCATCCAGGCCTGGCGTCACGCCGGCGCGGCGGCAGCGGCGGTCGAGCCGCGCGGGCATGTCTATTTCCGGCGCGGCTTTATGGCGGCGATTTCGAACCCGAAGACGATCGCTTTTTTCACGGCGTTCCTGCCGCAGTTCATCGACCCAAGCCTGCCGGCCGGGCACCAATTGCTGGTGATGTGCACGGTCGCCATCACGATGGCGTCGTTGACCGATTGCGGCTGGGCGGCCGTGGCGGGCGCCGGACGCGCCTTCTTCCTGCGCCGCGCCGGCATGAAGTGGCTGGGCCGTCTGTCCGGATTGGCGTTGATCGGCGGCGGCGTTTGGCTGTCGCTCGCCAGACGACCGGGCTAATCAATCCACCCGCAAATTGAGCGCCGCGACAAAGGGCGCCCATTTTTTGGTTTCCCGTTCGATATGGGCGGCGAGATCGGCCGGCGAGCCGCCGCGCGGCTGGGCGCCGATCTTGGCGAGCGTTGCCTGCATCCGCTCGGAATGCAAAGCGGCATTGGCGGCGGCGTTGAGCTTGGCGATGATTGCGGGCGGCGTGGCGCGCGGCGCCATCAGCGCGGTCCAGGCGCCGGTGGTGAGCGCCGGCAGGCCGGCTTCCGCCATGGTGGGAACGTCGGGCAGTTCCGCCACGCGCTTGGGCGCGCCGACCGCGAGCGCGCGCAGCTTGCCGTCACGGATCAATTGCAGCGAAGTGCCGAGCGTGTCGAAGGTCAATTGCGTGTCGCCGGCCACCACCGCGATGAGCGCCGGGGCGCCGCCCTTGTAAGGCACGTGTACGATATCGGTGCCGGTCAAGCGCTTGAACAATTCGGCGGAGAGATGCGGCAGGGTGCCGGCGCCGCCGGTCGAATAATTCAGCTTGCCCGGACCGGCTTTGGCGAGTGCCACCAGATCGGCGAGCGATTTCACCGGCAGTTTGGGATTGACCACCAGCACCTGCGGCGTTTCGGCGATCAGCATGACCGGCGCGAAGCTCGCGGCATCGTAGCCGGCGTTCTTGTGGATCATCGGGCTCATGATCAGCCCGCTCGCCGCCGAAACCATCAGCGTATACCCGTCCGGCTCGGCGGCCGCGGCCAGGCGCGAGCCGATGGTGTTGCCGGCGCCGGGCCGGTTCTCGACATAGGTCGCTTGCTTGAGCTCGGCGGGGAGCGCACTGGCGATGAGCCGCGCCATCGTATCGACCGGACCGCCCGCGGGCGTCGGCACGATGATGCGGATCGTGTGGTTCGGATAATCCTGAGCGAAGGCGGAAGCGGCGCAGACGAGCGCGAAAGCGGCAACGATGACCCGGCGCATGCAGCCCTCCCAAAGGGTGGCAGCGCGAGCCTAGCGCCGCGGCGGGTGCCGCGTAAGCCGGGTCAGTTGGAGAACTTCTCAGTGGTGACCAGGCGGATCTTAGGATTGCCGAATTGGGTGCCGACGCAGCCGAGATAGGGCCACGGCCGCTCATTGCAGGCGCGCATGGCGGTTTCGATCTGCTGGGCGACGGGGACGGCATCGACCTTGGCGGCCGGCGCCGACAATAAAGTGATGGCGCCGGCGATTGCGGCGGCGGCCACGATGGCGGAGATGGATTTCAGCATGGAAGTCCCCAGTATCGGTGTTCTTGCCTCTTGGTCGTGTAACGGCGCCAAAAGGTTCAATCCGGCGACACCCCACGGGTATTTTTCGACCCTTGCGGGGGGCCGGAACCCGGGATAGACCCCCGCTCATGCCGCGAACCGCCCTTTACGCGGGGTCTTTCGACCCGGTCACCAACGGCCATATCGACGTGGTTCGCCATGCCGCGCGGCTTGCCGATCGGCTGGTGCTGGCGATCGGCGTCCACCCCGGCAAGGCGCCGCTGTTTTCCTCGGAGGAGCGGCTCGCCATGCTGGTGGAGAACTGCGGTCCGGTCGCCAAGGAGGCCGGCTGCGACTTCGACTGCATCACCTTCGCCGACCTGGTGGTGGCGACGGCCAAGCGGGAAGGCGCCACGCTGCTGATCCGCGGCCTGCGCGACGCCAGCGATTTCGACTACGAAATGCAGATGGCCGGCATGAACGAGGCCATGGCCGGCGACGTGCAGACGGTGTTCCTGCCGGCTTCGCCCTTGGTGCGCCCGATCACCGCCACATTGGTGCGCCAGATCGCCGCCATGGGCGGCGACGTTTCCGCCTTCGTGCCGGCCGCGGTCGCGGCGCGGCTGAGGAAGAAATTCGCCGGCAAGCCCGGCGCCTGACATCCGAAAAATTCCTGAGGACTCCAATGACAAGCCGCCGATCAATTCTGACGCTTGCGCCTGCGTTGCTGCTGGCCGCGCTCGCGGTGCCGGCGCTGGCGCAATCGCCGAACCTCGCCAATCCGGCCGCGCTCAACGCGCAGGCGCCGGCGACCTACAAGGCGCGCTTCGACACCAGCAAGGGCGTCTTCGTGATCCAGGTGACCCGCTCCTGGGCGCCGCAGGGCGCCGACCGCTTCTACAATCTGGTGAAGAACGGCTTCTACGACAATGTGCGCTTCTTCCGCGTCATCTCCGGCTTCATGGTGCAGTTCGGCATCAACGGCGATCCGGCGCTGTCGGCGAAATGGCGCGAGGCCAATATAAAGGACGATCCGGTGCGCCAGCACAATTCGCGCGGCATGATCACCTTCGCCACCGCCGGCCCGGACACCCGCACCAGCCAGGTCTTCATCAACTTCGCCGACAACAACGCGCTTGACGGCATGGGCTTTGCGCCGTTCGGCAAAGTGATTTCGGGCATGAACGTGGTGGACCAGCTCTATGCCGGCTACGGCGAGGGGGCGCCGCGCGGCAGGGGTCCCGACCAGGGCCGGCTGCAGGCGGAAGGCAATGCCTATCTCGCCAAGAGCTTTCCGAAGATGGATTACGTGAAAAAAGCGACGATCGAACCGTGAATTAGCATTGTCGTCACCGGGCTTGTCCCGGTGACCCCGCTCAGGTTGGCACTGTGCCTGCCTAAGCTAGATGGCCGGGACGAGCCCGGCCATGACAGCAAGCAGGGAGAAGCTAAATGGCCAAGCCGGAAGACACGCTCACGCTGGAAACCACCAAGGGCAAGGTGGTGATCGCCATGCGGCCCGACCTCGCGCCCGGCCATGTCGCGCGCATCAAGGAACTGGTGAAGAAGGGCTTCTATGACGGCATCGTATTCCACCGGGTGATCGACGGCTTCATGGCGCAGACCGGCTGCCCGCAGGGCACCGGCACCGGCGGCTCCGGGCAGAAGCTGAAAGCCGAGTTCAACAAGGAGCCGCATGTGCGCGGCACCGTGTCGATGGCGCGCGCGGCCAACCCCGATTCCGGCGACAGCCAGTTCTTCATCTGCTTTGCTGACTCGCGCTTCCTCGACAACCAATACACCGCCTGGGGCAACGTCATCGAGGGCATGGAAAACGTCGACAAGATCAAGCGCGGCGAGCCGGTCGCCAACCCCGACAAGATCGTCAAGGCGACGATGGGGGCGTAATTCCTCCTCCCCGCGTGCGGGGAGAAGGTGGCGAGCGTAGCGAGCCGGATGAGGGGGCGTCTCGATATGCTCAGACGAGCCGAAAGTGCCCCTCACCCGACGCCCTCGCTAGGGCTCGGGCGTCGACCTCTCCCCGCATGCGGGGAGAGGTAAGCAAGAAATGCGCACCGACCTGTTCGACTTCGACCTGCCGGCTGAGCGCATCGCGCTGCGGCCGGTTGCGCCGCGCGATGCCGCGCGGTTGCTGGTGGTGCGGCCGGGGCGGGCGAACGAATGTGAGGATCGAAAAATCACCGATCTGCCGGACTTGCTGAACCCCGGTGACGCGTTGGTGGTCAATGACAGCAAGGTGATTGCGGCGCGGCTGAAGGGCCGGCGTATCGGGCGCGGCGCAGCCGAGCCGGCGATCGAAGCCACGTTGCACAAGCGGCTCGACGGCTCGCATTGGCGCGCCTTCATCCTCGGCGCCAAGAAGGTCCAGGTCGGCGACACCTTGCGTTTCGGCGACGAGGGAAAAGTCTGTTTTCTCAGCGAACTGGATGCTCAAGTTTCACAGAAAGACGAAGGCGGGGAGGTAACCCTTTCGTTTTCCTTCCACGGGCCGGTGCTTGACCAGGCGATTGCCGAGCGCGGCGACATGCCGCTGCCGCCTTATATCGCCGCGCGCCGTCCGCCGGATGCGCGCGACCGCGCCGATTACCAAACCGTGTTCGCGCGCGACGAAGGCTCGGTGGCAGCGCCGACCGCCGGCTTGCATTTCACCGACGTTCTGCTGGCGCGCCTGCACGCGCGCGGCATCGGCCTGCACAAAGTCACGCTGCATGTCGGCGCCGGCACCTTCCTGCCGGTGAAGGCGGACGACATCGAAGGCCATCGCATGCACGCCGAATTCGGCAGCGTTTCAGCGGAGACCGCCGAGGCGCTCAATGCAGTTCGCGCAAAGGGCGGACGCATCGTCGCGGTCGGCTCGACGGCGCTGCGGCTGTTGGAAAGCGCTGCCGGCGAGGACGGCCGGCTGCAAGCTTTTGCCGGCGAAACCGCGATCTTCATCACGCCGGGCTACAAATTCCGCGCCGTCGACCTGATGCTGACCAATTTCCATCTGCCGCGCTCGACGCTGTTCATGCTGGTCGCGGCCTTCAGCGGGCTCGACACCATGAAACGCGCCTATGCCCACGCGATTGCCGGCGGCTATCGCTTCTATTCCTACGGCGATGCGTGTTTGCTGTACCCAGCGCAGCCTCGTGTCCCGGACGCGGTGCAGCGTGAAGCGTAAGCGGAACGGTGCGCCGCTGATCCGGGACCGGGTCGCTGCGGTATTTGTCGAGGTCCCGGTTTTGCAGCGCGGCACTTCGCACTGCGCTGCGCCCGGGACACGAGTCAATGCGCTTCTGATATGAATTCGTAATGGCGAGCCCGTTCTCCTTCACCCTGCTCAAAACCGACGGCGCGGCGCGGCGCGGCGCGATCGTCACGCCGCATGGCCGCGTGCAGACACCGGCTTTCATGCCGGTCGGCACCCAAGCCACGGTGAAAGGCCTGACGCCGGAGACGGTGCGCGAAACCGGCGCCGAGATCGTGCTCGGCAATACCTATCATCTGATGCTGCGGCCGGGCGCTGAGCAGATCGCCGCGCTCGGCGGCTTGCATCAATTCATGAACTGGCCGGGGCCGATCCTGACCGATTCCGGCGGCTTCCAGGTGATGTCGCTGTCGAGCCTGCGCAAGCTCTCGGAACAGCACGTGGTGTTCCGCTCGCACCTCGACGGCGCCATGCACGAACTCTCGCCCGAGCGCTCGATCGAGGTCCAGGCGCTGCTCGGCGCCGACATTTCCATGCAGCTCGACGAATGCCTGCGGCTGCCGGCAAGCGCTGAGGATATGACGCGGGCGATGGAACTATCGCTGCGCTGGGGCGAGCGCTCGAAGTGCGCTTTCGCCGGCAGGGCGCGCGAGGGCTATGCGCTGTTCGGCATCGTGCAGGGCGGTGACGACATCGCCTTGCGCCGGCAGAGCGCGGTCAAGCTCGTCGATATCGGCTTCGACGGTTACGCCATCGGTGGCCTGGCGGTCGGCGAGCCGCAGGACGTCATGCTCAAGGTCGTCGAGGAGACCACGCCGGCGTTGCCGGCGGAGCGCCCGCGCTATCTCATGGGCGTCGGCACGCCGCACGATCTGTTGGAAGCGGTCGGGCGCGGCATCGACATGTTCGATTGCGTCATGCCGACCCGCAACGGCCGTCACGGCATGGCCTTCACGCGCCACGGCGCCATCAATCTCACCAACGCACGCCACGCCAACGATTCGCGCCCGCTCGATGCGGAAAGCGCGCACCCGGCGGCGCGGACCTATTCACGCGCCTATCTGCATCATCTCGCCAAGGCCAACGAGCTGCTCGGGCAGGTGCTGCTGTCCACCATCAACCTCGCGTATTACCAGGCGCTGATGGCCGGCATGCGCGAGGCGATCGCGGCGGGGCAGTTCGCGGCCTTTCGCGCGGCCACCTTGGCGCAATGGGAAAAGGGAGATATTGCCAGCCTATGAACGACCACGCTGCTTTCCTGAGCGGTCGCCGCAAGCCGAAATTCAAGCTGCCGCCGGGGGCAACCGATGCGCATTGCCACGTGTTCGGGCCGGCCTCGAAGTTTCCCTATGCGCCGGGCCGGCGCTACACGCCGCAGGATGCGCCGAAGGAGATGCTGGCGGCGTTGCACGCGCATTTGGGCGTGGAGCGCGTCGTCATCGTGCAGGCCAGTTGTCACGGCACCGACAATGCCGCCATGCTCGACGCCATTGCCGACGATCCGAAGAATTTTCGTGGCGTCGCCATTGTCGACGACGGCTTCACCGACGCCGACTATGACCGGCTGCATGACGGCGGCGTGCGCGGCGTGCGCTTCAATTTCGTCAAGCATCTGGGTGGCGCGCCCGACATGGCGGTGTTCCACCGGGTGATGGAGCGCATCAAGGACCGCGGCTGGCACGTGGTGCTGCACGTCGACGCGCCCGACATCGTTCCGCTCTCGGAGATGATCCGCAAATTGCCGCTGCCCTTCGTGATCGACCATATGGGACGCGTGCCGGCGGCGGCCGGGGTCGATCAGCCCGGCTTGCGGGCGCTCATTGAACTTTCGCGTCTGGAGAATTTCTGGATCAAGGTCAGCGGCGCCGAGCGCATTTCCATGCCACCATATGAAACGGCGGTGCCGATTGCCCGAACATTGGTGGAGGCCGCGCCCGAGCGCGTCCTTTGGGGCACCGATTTCCCGCATCCCAATGCCACCCACGAGGCGGATGAGGCTGATCTGGTCGATCTGGTGCCCCGATACGCGCCCGACACGCTGGCGCAAAAGCGCCTGCTGGTGGACAATCCGGCCAAGC
Source organism: uncultured Alphaproteobacteria bacterium (assembly GCA_963805375.1). GTDB lineage: Bacteria > Pseudomonadota > Alphaproteobacteria > Rhizobiales > Xanthobacteraceae > Pseudolabrys. Next base: position 118,356 of record CAWDUB010000004.1, read on the forward strand.
TCTATGGTTTCGGCGCAAAACAATAATTCGTGGAGGAACATATCATGGGCGTTTGCAAAAATCCGGCTTTGACCGCGGTGCTGACGGCGGCGCTCTTGGCCGTTGCGCCCATCGCCCCGGCGCAGGCGAAATGGCCGGAAAAGCCGGTGAAGATCGTGCTGCCGTTCGGCGCCGGCGGCGTCGCCGACGTCACCGCGCGCATCATGGCGGACCGGCTGCAAAAGATATTCGGCCAGCAGGTGGTGATCGAGAACATGCCCGGGCCCGGCGGCATCAATGCGGCGCGTGCGGTGGTCGGCGCGCCGCCCGACGGCTACACCATGGGCTTCGTCACCAACGGCACGGCGATCAGCGTTGCCGCCTTCAAGAAACTGCCGTTCGACCCGGTCACGCAGTTCGCGATGGTCTCGGAGCTTGGCCAGTTCAATCTGCTGTTCGCGGTTGACGCCAATTCCAAATACAAAACCCTCGGCGACTTCATCAAGGACGCCAAGGACAATCCCGGCAAACTCAATATCGGTACCATCGCCGTCGGCGGCACGCAGAATCTCGGCGCCGAATTGTTCCGCATCATGGCCGAGTTGAAGCTGACCATCGTGCCGTTCAAACGCTCGCCCGACGTGGTGGTGGGCCTGTTGCGCCACGATGTGCAGATGCTGGTCGAGTTCCCGCCCGCCATCAAAGGCCAGGTCGACAGCGGCAAGATGCGCGTGCTGGCCTCGTCCGGTCCGAAGCGTGAGGAGGAAATGCCGAGCGTGCCGACGGTCGCCGAAGCCGGCGTCAACGGCTTCGAGGTGGTCTCGTGGAACGGCGTGTTCGCGCCCAAGGGGACGCCGCAGGAGGTGATCGACACCATGAACAAGGCGATGCAAGAGGTGCTCGCGATGCCTGACGTGAAGGCGCAATACGCCAAGGTCGGGGTCGAGGCGCATGCCAGCACGCCGAAGGAGCTGATGGACCGGCTCAAGTTCGACATCAAGAAATGGGATGATGTCATTACCAAAGCCGGCATTGCGAAGAAGTAACGCGGTGTCCGGGCGGCAAGGCAGGAAATGAAGAAGAAACTCTCCGTCGCCGTAGTCGGCGCCGGCATGGGCGGCCTGGCGGCGGCGGCGACCTTGCGCCAGGCCGGCATCGACGTCGCCGTCTACGAGCAGGCCGGCCGTTTTGCCCGCATCGGCGCCGGCATCCAGATGATGCCGAATTCGATGAAGGTGCTGCGCGGCATTGGCGTCGAGGATCGCCTGCGCGGCGTCGCCTTTGCGCCCTTTTCGCATCTCAACCGCGACGGCTATTCCGGCGAGGTGACGCGCGAATTGCCGATGCCGGAAAGCCTCTACGGCGCGCCTTATCTGTGCATGCATCGCGCCGATCTGCACGATGCGCTTGCGTCGGCGGTGCCGGCCGAGATCATCCATCTCAACAAGAAGCTCGTCGGCCTCGAGCAGAAAAGCGGGCAGGTGACGCTGCGTTTCGAGGATGGCAGCGCTGCGACCGCCGACGCCGTGGTCGGCGCCGATGGCGTGCATTCGATTGTGCGCGATATCGTCGTCGGGCCGGATGCGCCGGTGCACAAAGGCCGCATCGCCTATCGCGCGGTGTTTCCTTCCGTGCTGATGGGCGGCTTCGATATCGGGCCCTCGCGCACCAAATGGTGGGGCTCGGACCGCCACATCGTCATCTATTACACCAACAAGGCGAAGGGCGAAGTCTACTTCGTCACCAGCGTGCCGGAAGAGGCCGGCTGGGTGACGCGCGAATCCTGGTCGGCCAAAGGCGACGTTACGGAATTGCGCGCGGCCTATGACGGCTTCCACCAGGATGTGCGCAACGTGCTCGGCGCCTGTCCCGACTGCCACAAATGGGCGATCCTGGAGCGCGAGCCGCTGCCGCGCTGGAGCGACGGCCACGTCGTGCTGCTCGGCGACGCCGCGCATCCGATGACGCCTTATATGGCGCAAGGCGCGGCCACCTCCATCGAGGACGCCGCCATTCTGGCGCGCTGCCTGGCGGCGGTGGAGGGCGAGGACATCGTTGGCGCCTTCAAGCGCTACGAGGCGCACCGCAAGCCGCGCACTTCGGTGGTGCAGGCGATCTCGTCCGCCAACACCTGGATGCGCGACGAGCGCGGCGGCGACACCTCATGGCTCTACGGCTACGACGCCTGGAACGCCAACCTCGATGAGCCGGCCGCCAACCCGACAGCCAAGGCGGCGTAAGATGAGCGCGGCCAAAGCGATCTTCAATCAGATCAATATCATTGCGGGCGACATCGACGCGTCGATGGCTTTCTACCGCCGGCTGGGGTTGGACATGCCGGACGACCGGGCCTGGCCGACCGCGACGGGAATTCATCATGCCAGCGCCGGCGAGACGGAGAAGGCGCCTGCACCGGTTTTCGATCTGGACAGCGTTGCTTTTGCCCGGAAGTGGAATTCCGGCTGGCGCGATCGCGGCGACATCAAGGGCCGTGTGGTGATCGGAGTGAAGGTCGCATCGCGCCAAACGGTCGACGACATCTATGCCGACCTCACCGGCGCTGGATACAAAGGGCTTCAGCCGCCCTGGGACGCGTTCTGGGGTGCCCGATTTGCGATTGTCGAAGACCCGGACGGGATCGCGGTCGGCATCATGAGCCCAAAATCCGACGACAAACGGGCGCAGCCACCTCAGATCTGATTAAGGCCCGCCGTAGAGCCAGGCGATGCCGTCGAAGGTTTGCTGCGGCGTGCGGCCGTTGAGCGCCATGTAGCGCAGCTCGGCGGCAACGCCGCGGGCGTGATAAAACTCGCCATAGACCCGCGCCATGATCTGGGTGCGGCCGGTGCGCAGATAACGATCCTGCTGATAGGCCTTGAATGCGCCCGGCAGATCGGCAGGCTGAGCGGCCACCTTCTCCGCCAGGATCACCGCGTCCTCGGTCGCCATGCAGGCGCCTTGCGCGAGATATTGCAGCATCGGGTGGGCTGCATCGCCGAGCAGCGTGACGCGGCCTTGCGACCAATCCTTCACCGGTTCGCGGTCGCACAATACCCACATGCGCCAGGTCTCGATGCGCTCGAGCAAACGCGTGACCTGCGGCACCTGCATCTTGAAATGCTGCCACATCACGTCCTTGGCGCCTTCGGCGTCCCAGCCTTCCTCGTAGCGATCGGAATGGAACACGGCGACGAGGTTATAAAGCTCACCGCGGCGCAGCGGGTAGTGCACGAAATGGGTGCGCGGGCCGGCCCACAGCACGACGTCGGGCCGCCACAAGTCTTCGGGGACCTGCTCGCGCTTGAGCACGGCGCGGTAGGCGATATGGCCGGACACGCGCGGCTGGCCGTCGCCGACAATGCGCTCGCGGATCTTCGACCACATGCCGTCGCAGGCAATCAGCGCGCAGCCATCGGCGCGCTCGCCGTTTTCCAGCGTGACGGTAACGCGGTCGCCGTGGTCCTCGTAGCCGTCGACGCGCCGGCTGGTTTCCAGCGTGATCAAATTGCTCGACTGGCAGGCTTTGAGAAAGGTGCCGTGGATGTCGGCGCGATGGGTGACGGCGTAAGGCTGGTTGCCGAAGCGCTTGGAAAATTCGCTGTCGAGGGGGACCTGGGTAATCAGCTTGCCGGTGAGGGCGTCGCGCATCTCCTGTGCCGGCGGCACGTGGGCGTCGGCCAGGATCGCCTCCTTGAGCCCGACTTTCTCCAGCACGCGGAAGATATTGGGGCCAAGCTGGATGCCGGCGCCGACCTCGCGGAATTCCGCCGACTGCTCGAATAGGCGCACCGCAAAGCCCTGGCGCGCCAGCGCGTAGGCCGTGATCAGCCCGCCAATGCCGCCGCCGGAGATCAAAAACGGCGCCGAGCCGCCATTGCCGCGAGCCATGAGCCCTCCCTTGTCTTTGTCGTTCGTAAGCCGAAAGTTTAGAACAGCGCCCGGCGTAGCGCCAAGGGCGGCCGCAGCGCAATGAAAAACCCGCCGGTTGCAAAACCGGCGGGTTTAACGCAGTGCCGCAGGCGCGGCTTGAGCCGAATTACTTCGTCAATTGCCCGCGGATTTCGCCGGCCTTGTTGGCGGCGGTGTGGATGTTGACGTAGAGGTCGCCGTCCGTCAGCGCCTTGGCCTGGGCGTCGGTGAGCGTGGCGGAGCCCTCGAACGAGGGGCCGTGCGGATTGATCGGGATCATCACGCCGGCGTTCTTGCCGGCAGGGGCGGGGCCGTGCAGATGCGCCGCGGTCGCCGGGCCGGTGAGGCCGCTATAGCTGCCCTTCCAGGTCAATTTCTTGCTGTCGGAATCGTAGCTCGCGGTAACCGTTCCGGTGCCGGTCGCGGTGTTCGGCGGCACCTCGCTTTTGCCGGACAGAGTGGCCTTGAATTCCATCATCGCCGCCATGGACGGCGACACCATCGCCATGGCCGCCATGCAAGCAAGCGCGGCCAATCCGGCGCGTAAAGTAGGGCTCATGTTCGCTCCCTCCTTGGGTCAGGCTGACAGGCAGCCAATGGGCAAACACCGCACCGTAGCCGCTATTCCGCTGCAGCGCCCTTCAACAAGGCGCGAGCGGGATCGTGGTTGTGGACGATTCCCCGCAGTCTTCGCAGACCCAGTGGTGACGAATTTCGCTCCCTTCCACGAATTCCGTCATGAACGGAGCGACCATACGGTCGCCGCAGAGCGAGCAACGTTGGGGCGCGGCGAAGGCGCGGATGGCGGAAACATTCGCCGGGTTGCAATGCACGTGCATGGTCTCGGCCTCCTCTGTTTTCCCCCGATCCATGCGGGACCGAGTAGATGGCCATCGTGGCGAGGGCGAGACGCTTTGGTGAAACTGCGGTGACCGCCCGCATTATTCTTTGTAACGAAAGATTGCGCCGCCGTAACGTAATCTGCGGCACCAGCCGCATGCCGCCAAGTCTTTCGCCGCGTTATGGGGAATGAGGCGTGCGCTGCAGCGGACAAATTTTAGACGATTTTGTTAAAGGGGGCCTGAGAATTGGTGAGCGCGCTGGGACTCGAACCCAGGACCTACTGATTAAAAGTCAGTTGCTCTACCGCCTGAGCTACGCGCTCATCACCAAGCGCCCGATCCGACGCAAAACGCCGCCGCTCACGCGCTGGCGCGCTGTGTAGGGGCGCGATGCTGCCCGGTCAATAGGCGGTTCTCGCCCGTTTCTTGAACTCGCGCCGGGACCCCGCAGTTTGCTACACTCTCCCCCTAAGGAGAGCCGAATGCCGATCATCAACCGCGTCGCCGACCTGCAGCGCGATATCGCCGCCTGGCGGCAGGATATCCATGCCCATCCGGAGCTGCTCTATGACGTCACCCGCACCGCCGGCAGCGTCGCCGAAAAGCTCAAGGAATTCGGCTGCGACGAGGTGGTGCCGGGCATCGGGCGCACCGGCGTCGTCGGCGTCATCCGCGGGCGCAAAGGGGCGGGGCGCGCAATCGGCCTGCGCGCCGACATGGACGCGCTGCCGATCGAGGAGGCGACCGGTCTGCCGTACAAGTCGACGGTGCCCGGCAAAATGCACGCCTGCGGCCATGACGGCCACACCGCCATGCTGCTCGGCGCCGCGCGCTACCTCGCCGAGACGCGCAATTTCGCCGGCACCGCGGTGGTGATCTTCCAGCCGGCCGAGGAGGGCGGCGCCGGCGGCAAAGCCATGGTCGACGACGGCATGATGGACCGCTTCGGCATCGCCGAAGTCTACGGCATGCACAATTTCCCCGGCCTGCCGGTCGGGCAATTTTCCATCCGGCCGGGTCCGATCATGGCGGCGGCCGACTACATCTCCATCGAGGTCGAGGGCAAAGGCGCGCACGCCGCGCGCCCGCATCTCGGCATCGACAGCGTGCTGGTGGGCGCGCAGATCGTCAACCATCTGCAGTCGATCGTGTCGCGCAACGTCGATCCGCTGGAGTCGGCGGTGGTGTCGATCTGCGTATTCCGCGCCGGCAGTGCCGACAACGTCATCCCGCAAACCGCGCAACTGCGCGGCACCGCGCGCAGCCTGACGCCGGCGGTGCAGGATCTGCTGGAAAAGCGCATCCCGGAGATCGTCAAGGGGACCGCCGAACTTTACGGCGCCACGGCGCGGGTCAAATACCGGCGCGGCTATCCGGTGCTGGAGAACCACGCAGACCAGACCGACTTCGCCGCGGCGGTCGCCGGCGAGGTTGCCGGCAAGGACAAGGTCGACACCGCCATGGCGCCGGTGATGGGCGCGGAGGATTTCTCCTACATGCTGAAGGCGCGGCCGGGCGCCTTCATCTTCGTCGGCAACGGCGACAGCGCCGGCTTGCACCACCCCGCCTATAATTTCAACGACGAGGCGATCCCGTTCGGGACGTCCTATTGGGTGAAGCTGGTGGAGACGGCGCTGGCGGCTTGAAGCGCAATCGGATCAAGACCCGTACTTGAACGACAGCGCGACGCGGGTGCGAAACGCCGTCACCTTGCCGTCTTCAACCTTCATGTCCATTTTGGTGACTTCGGCCACGCGCAGATCGCGAAGCGAGTCGGCCGCCGTTTCCACGGCAACGCGCCCGGCTTCCTCCCATGATTTTTCGCTGACGCCGACGACGTCGATAATTCGATAGACGGTATCCGAGTGCTTTTTCGCCATTGGACCGGTCCTTTCGCGGCTGCACTGAGCATCGCAACGCCCATAGGGCGTGCGCGGCGATCTTAGCCTATTTGCCGCAAAGATGGCCCGCTATGGGGCCTCCGGCAGCGCGCGATCTACTGCACCAGCTCGCGCTCGGCGGCGGGGGCAGGCGCACGCGCCGCGGAGCGCCGGGTAGTGAGCTCGCCGACGCGCGCGTCGAGCGCCTGCCAAAGCGCGAAGTCGTTCAACCGCGTGCGCTCGATAACGGCGAGGCCGACGGCGGCGATGAAGGGCAGGCTTTGCACCACCAGCACGGCGGCGAAGATGTTGATCTCGCGGATTTCCTTGATGTTGGTGGCGACCAGCACAGCAGCGCCGGTGAGCAGCAGGCCGGCGAGCACCGCTTCCCAGAAGGCGTGGAAGTCGGTCGCGCGGCGCGAGCCACCTTTGGCGGTGCGCACGAAAGGCAGGTGCTCCTTGACCACGCCGAAGGAGACCGCGCGGGCGACTGTCCATTGCACCGACATGGCCGCAAACACCGAGCCAATGAGCTGGCCGATGCCGGTGCGCACGCGCAGCCGGTAGAGCGTGAGGAAGTGGGCGAGCGACACCACGAAGGTGGCGATGATCGGCAGCGTCAGAATACGGTCGGGCACCGCGATGTCGAGGAAGGCGACGACCGGCACCCAAACGATATTGAGAATGGCGACCACGACACCGATGCTTTCGGCGCCGAGCCAGTTGAGCCAGCCCATGGCGAATTCGCGCTTCTGCTCGCGCGTCAGGCGACTGGCGCCCGGCAGGAAGCGGCGCCAATGCTTTTTGACGATCTGGAAGCCGCCATAGGCCCAGCGATGGCGCTGCTTCTTGTAGGCATCGAACGAGTTGGGCAGCAGGCCGAAGCCGTAGCGCCGGTTGGTGTAATGGGCGCGCCAGCCGGCCTCGAGCAGCGTCAAGCCCAGATCGGTGTCCTCGCAAATGGTGTCGCTCGACCAGCCGCCGACGCTTTCCAGCGCCGCGCGGCGGATCAGGCACATGGTGCCGTGCACGATGATGGCGTTGGCCTCGTTCCGCTGCACCATGCCGATGTCGAAGAAGCCGGCATATTCGCCGTTCATGGCGTGGTGCATGAGGCTGCGCTCGCCGTCGCGATGGTCCTGCGGCGCCTGCACCAGGCCGACATTCGCCTCGGCAAACAGCGGCGTTAGGTCCTTGAGCCAGTCGGGATGCACGACGTAATCGGCGTCGATGACGCCGATGATCTCGGCGTCGGGCGCGGTCAGCGTCAAGCCGAGCCGCAGGGCGCCGGCCTTGAAGCCTGCCAGATTGTCGGCATTGACGAACTTGAAGCGTTCGCCGAGCGCGCGGCAGTGCTGCTCGATCGGCAGCCACAGTGCCGGATCGGGCGTGTTGTTGATCAGCACGATGCATTCGAAATTCGGGTAATTGAGGCGCGCCACGGCATCGAGCGTCTGCATCAACATATCCGGCGGCTCGCGGTAGGCCGGGATATGGATCGAGACTTTCGGCACGCTTGCTTCGGGGACGAGCGGCGGCGCGGCGATCAGGCGCAGCGGCTTGCGGCCGAAGGCGATTTCCGCGAGCTCCTCGATGCGCGCCAGCGCAATCACGATCAGCGGCACCAGCAGCACCATGCCGAGGCCGAGCGCGAAGGCGGCGCCCCACACAAAATAATGCCCGTTCCAGTAGGCGAAGACGGTCGCCGACCAGGCGCCGACGACGTTGGCGGCGGCGGCCAGCGTGACGGATTGCCACACCGATGCCGAGCGCATCGCCAGGACCGGTATCGACAACAGGATGCTGACCAGCAACGCGATGCCGGCCAGCCGCCAATGATCGGGTGCGGTGATCGGTCCGCTCCAGGCGAACTTCGCATGACGCGAGGCGTCGAACAGACCCCAATAAGGGCCGACGCCGCCTTCGAAGATCTTCCACGGCTGGTCGATCGCTTCGACGATGTTGTAGTCGATGCCAAAGGCTTCGGCGCGCGTGACAAAATCGCGCAGCACTTGCGCCTGCTCGATGCGGCCGGGGATCGCGTCCTTCAGGTTATAGCCGGCGCTCGGCCAGCCGAATTCGGCGATCACGATGCGCTTGCCGGGATAGGCTTGGCGCAGCTTGTCGTAGATCAGGATCGCCTGGTCGACGCTTTGCTCGGCCGAGAAACCTTCCCAATAAGGCAGGATGTGCGCGGCGATGAAGTCGACCGCCGAAACCAGCTCGGGGTGCTCGATCCAGACATGCCAGATTTCACCGGTCGTCACCGGCACGTTGGTTGAGCGCTTGACGCGCTGGATCAACTTGATCAGGTCGGGAACGGTCTGCTCGCCACGGTAGATGGTTTCGTTGCCGACGAAGATGCCGTTGACGTTGCCGTGGCGGTGGGCGAGGTCGATGACGGAGCGGATTTCGCGCTCGTTACGGTCTTTGTGCTTGTCGATCCAGGCGCCGATGGTGACGCGCAGGTCAAACTCGGCGGCGATCCCCGGCACCAGCTCAACCCCGGCGGTCGACGAATAGGTGCGGATCGCCCGCGTTATCGGCGCCAAAAGCTTCAGGTCGGAGCGGATCTGCTCGGCTTTGGCTCTGCCGCCTTCATCGGGATTGGTGGAGCTGGCAAACGGGGCGTAGGAGACGCTGGCGAGGGGCTTTTCAACATTGGGCGCACGCAAGTTTGTCTGCGTGAGAGCCCACAAGCCGGCCTGTACGCCTGCCACGAGGGCGACGACGGCAACGACGGTGCGCATAGCGACTTAGAACCAACTGGGGCGGGGCCGCAGGCCTCTGAACCCGTCCCCTGGGCTCAGCTGAACTACCGAAATGGTGCAGTGCGGTAGCGGTCGACCACCGAGATAGACCCGAGTCATGGCAATTCCTAGGCAGATTGTGGCAGTGCAAAAATATTTATTGGCTGGGAAATTAACGCGCTCAGGGCTTCGGTGTTCCCCCGGCTGAGGCGGGCTTTGGCGGCGCGGCAGCCGATAAAACGGGCTCCAAGGCCGGGTTAAGCCAGCAAGCGTGGACCCTGCCGTTCAGGGTGTCCTGGGCCTTGGGATCAATATGGCCCTGCCGCACCAGGCAGCGAAAAGCAGCCTGGATATGGGCGCCGGGGCAGTGAAAACGGTCATATAAAGCGAGGTGGCGAAAGGCGGTGTCGAGGTCGTCGCGCCACATCAGGCTGACCACCCGGCGCCCGAGCCAGACGCATTCCGGATTGCCGGCAGGCCCGTCGATTGCCTTGGCGGCCTCGGCGATCTCATTGATGCTCTTCTGCTGGTCTTTGGCGGCGTCGGCCGGCTTTTGCTGATTCTGCGGGTTGACGTTGCCGCTCTGGGCTGATGCCGCCGAGGCAGAGAAAGCACAAGCCACGACGCAGAAAGCCGCACAAAAAGTACGCAACCAGGCCGAAAAATCCATTGTCCCGCCGATATCGATTGAAGCCGCCCGCCCGCTCTCCCGAATACTTTCAGTGCGTTGGGAATGGGACGCTAATACGGCGCTCAACGCCTTCCGCTTTCTTGGGTTGAATGTCCGCCGCGCCAGACGAACAACTCCGTCTAAAACTTGGACCAAAGCGCCCGGAGTTGTCCAGCACTTCGCAGCGGCGTGCTTAAGGCGGCCGCGCTTGGCATATGCGGGCGTGCGCTATAAGCGGGGTCCGGTTTGCCTCCCGCCGCTGGGTCTCGCCGATGCGTCTCGGACTTGCTTGCCTTGTCGTCTCGGCCGCGGTCATCGCCGCCACCTGGTTTTGGCTCGGCAGCCCGCAGGCGGTGCCGCAAGCCCCGGTCGCCGCCGGTGAAAAGCTCTATTGCCTGTCCTATGCCCCGTTCCGCGGACAGCAGAACCCATTCGATCCAAGCGCCGTCGTCCCGGCCGCCCAGCTTGAGGAAGACCTCACCCAACTCGCCAAGTTGACCGACTGCGTGCGCATTTATTCGGTCGATCAGGGCCTCGGCCAGGTGGTGCCGATTGCCGCCAAGCTTGGGCTCAAGGTGCTGCTCGGCTTTTGGCTGTCGAACGACGCCGAGAAGAATCGCTACCAGGTCGACACCGCGGTCGCGCTCGCCAACCGCTATCCCGAGACGGTGCGCGCGGTCGTCGCCGGCAATGAAGTGCTGCTGCGCGGCGACATGACGGCGGAGAACCTCGCGGCCACGATCCGCGCCGTGAAGACGCGCGTGCACGTGCCGGTGACCTATGCCGACGTGTGGGAGTATTGGCTGCGTAATGCCGACGTCGCCGCCGCGGTCGACTTCGTCACCATTCATATCCTGCCTTATTGGGAGGACTTCCCAATTCCGGCGCGCAATGCCGCCGCGCATGTCGACGCCATCCGCCGCCGAATGGTGGCGGCCTTTCCCGGCAAGCAAGTGCTGATCGGCGAGGTCGGCTGGCCGAGTGCGGGGCGCATGCGCGAGGGCGCGCTGCCGTCGCCGGCCAACCAGGCGCGGGTGATCCAGGACGTGCTGGCGTTAGCGGCGCGCGAGAAATTCAACGTCAACGTGATCGAAGCCTATGACCAGCCTTGGAAGCGTGCGCTCGAAGGCACCGTCGGCGGCCACTGGGGGCTGCTCGATGCGGCAACGCGTGAGCGCAAATTCGCCTGGGGCGTCGCGGTTTCCAATCATCCACTGTGGCGGTGGCAAGCAGCGGGTGGAAATCGCCTTCGCGCTGATCGTGTTCGGCGCCGCCTTTGCCGCCCGCCGCCAGACCCCGCCGCTGCTCTGGCTGGGTGTGGCGGCGAATGCGACGGCCGGCGGGCTGCTGATCGGCTGGACGCTGGCCAATGTGCCGATTAAGTCGCTCGGCGTCGCCGGGTGGCTGCGCTCGCTGGCCTTCGCCGCTGTCGCACTTATCAGCCCGATCGCGCTCAGCGCCGCGCTCATGCGCGGCACGCCGATGCCGCGATTTTCGCGAATTCTCGGCCCCGTTTCCGCGCGCGCGCGCGAGCCGCTGGCGCTTGCCTGCGGCATTATCCTGATCGCTTCGATGCTGCTGGCGATCCTGTCGGCGCTCGGGCTGGTGTTCGATCCGCGCTACCGCGATTTTCCCTTCGCGCCGCTCACCGCCGCCGCCGTGCCATTTGTCACCCACAGTCTGAGCCTGCCGCGTCCGGCGGGCACGCGCGGCGCCGCTGAAGTGGCGGGCGCCGGCGTGCTTGCGCTGTCGGTGCCCTATATCGTGCTCAACGAGGGTCTCGCCAATTGGCAGTCGCTCTGGCTCTGCGCCGCCTTTGCCGCGCTCGCCTTCAGTCTGGTTCGGGTGCGCGACGCGCCAGGCTGAGGATCAAGAGGCCGGCGGCGAGCGCCGACAAATTGATGTTGTAAAGCACGATGCCGAGGCAGGTGAGCGAAAGTGCCACGGCAAACAGCAGCAGCGCCGGGCGCAGCAGGTTGAGCGCGGCGATCGCCAGCGCCCCGATGCCGAAGGCCGAATATTTAAACAACACCGTCACGACGCGGCGGCTGGCGCAGAGCCAGGTATTTAGGCCGGCGTCACAGGCGAGACCCACGCTCGATTGTTCGAGCGCGGTGTAGCGCAGATAAAGCGCATAGCCGATGGAGACAAAGCCGACGATCAGCAGCCCATTGGTGGCGCGCGCGCTGGGCAGGAACAATTTTACAGACATGAGGGAAGTATGCATTCACGCGGTGCTAAATGCCAAGGTAAGCGCGGCGAATCACGTCATTGAAAGCATTGGCAGAATCCGGCAATCCTGTGTTGGTGCGACGCTGGTCGCCAAAGAATTGAGCCCTATTCGATGAGTGCACGGACATGTCTTGCGATCGTGCTCGCCGCCGGCGAGGGCACCCGCATGCGCTCGTCGCTGCCGAAGGTGCTGCACCAAATCGGCGGGCGCACGCTGCTCGAACACGTGCTGTCCTCGGCCGCGCAAGCGGGCTGCGGCGAGATTGCCATTGTGGTCGGACCCGATCATGGCGCGGTGGCAAAGCTCGCCGGCGGCATCGCGCCGCAGGCGAAACTGTTCGAGCAGCGCCAGCGCCTCGGCACCGCGCATGCGGTGCTGGCGGCGCGAAAAGCGATTGCGCGCAAGCCCGACGACATTCTGGTGATGTTTGCCGACACGCCGCTGGTGCGGCCGGCAACGCTCGATAAATTACGCGCGGCGCTCGCCGGCGGCGCGGCGGTGGCGGTGCTTGGATTTACCGCGAAAAATCCCGCCGGCTATGGGCGGCTGTTGATGCGCGGAAACGAACTTCTCGCCATTCGCGAGGAGCGCGATGCCAGCGGCGAAGAACGCAAAATTGGTTTTTGCAACGGCGGGCTGATGGCGCTCGCCGGCAAGCACGCGCTTTCTTTGCTCGACAAGATCGGCAATGCCAATGCGAAGGGCGAATACTATCTCAGCGATGCGGTTGCCTTGGCCCGCGATATGGGCTTGAAGGCGGCGGCAATCGAAACCTCGGAGGACGACGTGCGCGGCATCAACACCAAGGCGCAGCTCGCCGAAACCGAAGCCGTTTTGCAGCAGCGTTTGCGCAGCGCGGCGATGGAGACCGGCGTCACCATGCTGGCGCCGGAGACGGTTTTTCTCTCCGCCGACACCAAATTCGGCAAGGACGTCACCATCGAGCCGAACGTCGTGTTCGGACCCGGCGTCACGGTCGAGGACGGCGCCTTAATCCGCGCCTTCTCGCATCTGGAAGGCGCCCGAGTGGGCAAAGGCGCCCGCGTTGGTCCGTTCGCGCGCTTAAGGCCGGGCGCCGAACTCGGCAAGGACGTGCACATCGGCAATTTCGTCGAGGTAAAAGAGGCCAAGATCGAAGCCGGCGCCAAGGCCAATCATCTGGCCTATATCGGCGACGCGCGTGTGGGCGAGGGGGCCAATATCGGTGCGGGCACCATCACCTGCAATTATGACGGCGTCGCCAAGCACAGAACCGACATCGGCAAGAACGCCTTTATCGGATCGAATTCTTCGCTGGTCGCCCCGGTTAAGATCGGCGACGGCGCCTATATCGGCACCGGTACCGTGGTTACCAAGGGCGTTCCGGCCGGCGCCTTGGCCGTTGGCCGCGCCAAACAGGTAATTAAGGAAGGCTGGGCGAAGCGCTTGCGGCAGGTGAAGGCCTTGGGCAAGAAGGCCGCCAAGAAGCCCGGCTGAAGCGCCTAACGGCGCTGTCATAGAGCGAAATAGGTTTTGATCGCTTGCGGTTGCCGGCAACGGCTAAACCATATTGCAAAAATAGGGGCCATCCAAAGGGATGTGCGGGATCGTCGGAATTCTCGGGGCGGAGCCGGTCGCCGGCCATCTGGTCGATGCGCTCAAGCGCCTCGAATACCGCGGCTACAACTCCGCCGGCGTCGCCACCCTCGATCACGGCAAGCTCGGGCGCCGCCGCGCCGAGGGCAAATTGCAGGCGCTGGCCAGCCGCCTCGCGCAGGAGCCGCTCGCCGGCAATATCGGCATCGGCCACACGCGCTGGGCGACGCACGGCCGGCCGACCGAGAGCAACGCGCATCCGCATGCCACCGACCGCGTCGCCGTCGTGCACAACGGCATCATCGAGAACTTCCGCGAGCTGCGTGAGCGGCTCGCCAAAAACGGCAGCAAGTTCGGCAGCGAAACCGACACCGAGGTCGTCGCCCATCTGGTCACCGAGAAGATGAAGCACGGCCAATCGCCGGTCGAGGCGGTGGCGGCCACGCTCAAAGAACTGCGCGGCGCTTTCGCGCTCGCCTTCCTGTTTGTCGGTGAGGACGATCTGATGATCGGCGCGCGCAAAGGCTCGCCGCTCGCCGTCGGCTACGGCAAAGGTGAGATGTATCTCGGCTCCGACGCCATTGCGCTGGCGCCCTTCACCAAGAAGATCAGCTATCTCGAAGACGGCGACTGGGCGGTGCTCACCCGCGCGGGCGCCGAGATCCATGATGCGAGCGATGCGGTGGTCGAGCGGCCGGTGATCGAGTCGACGGCCTCCTCGCAGATCGTCGACAAGGGCAACCACAAGCACTTCATGGCCAAGGAGATCCACGAGCAGCCGGAAGTGGTCGGCCACACGCTCGCGCATTACATCGACATGGTCAGGGAGCGGGTGGACTTGCCCGGCGAGTTGCCCTTCGACTGGACAAAGCTCAAGCGGTTGTCGATCTCGGCCTGCGGCACCGCCTTCTATGCCGGGCTGGTAGCGAAATACTGGTTCGAGCGTTTCGCCAAGCTGCCGGTGGAAATCGACATCGCTTCGGAATTCCGCTACCGCGGCGCGCCGCTTGAACCGGGCGACCTCGCCATCTTCATTTCACAGTCGGGCGAGACCGCCGACACGCTGGCGACGCTGCGCTATGCCAAGGAGAACAAGCAGCACGTATTGTCGGTGGTGAACGTCACCACCTCGACCATCGCCCGTGAAAGCGACGCAGTGATGCCGACGCTGGCCGGGCCGGAGATCGGCGTCGCCTCGACCAAAGCCTTCACCTGCCAATTGTCGGTGCTGGCGTGCCTGGCGATCGCCGCCGGCCGCGCGCGCGGCGAATTGAAAGAAAAAGACGAGCAAAATCTAGTGCGCGCGCTGATCGCGGTGCCGGGACTGATGGCGCAGGCGCTGGCGCTCGAGCCGCAGGTCGAGCAGCTCGCACATACGCTCGCCAAGGTTCAACACGTGCTCTATCTCGGCCGCGGCACCAGTTTCCCCATCGCGCTCGAAGGCGCGCTGAAGCTCAAGGAAATCTCCTACATCCACGCCGAAGGCTATGCCGCCGGCGAACTCAAGCACGGCCCGATCGCGCTGATCGACGAGACCATGCCGGTGATCGTGATCGCGCCCTACGACCGTGTGTTCGAGAAGACGGTGTCGAACATGCAGGAGGTGGCCGCGCGCGGCGGCAAGATCATCCTGGTGACCGACCCACAGGGCGCCAAGGAGGCGACCGTGGAATCGACTGAAGTACTGACGCTGCCGGACATGGCGTCCACGGTGACGCCTTTGGTTTATGCCATCCCGGTGCAATTGCTCGCCTATCACACCGCCGCCGCCATCGGCACCGACATCGATCAGCCGCGCAACCTCGCGAAATCGGTCACGGTGGAATAGGATCGGGCGAGGACGACGCGTATGGCCGATTTAGAGCAGAAGCCGGGTGAAGCGCTGGCGGCGGATGTTGCGGTGGCGCAGGCCTCGCAAACCGGCGTCGCCGGGCGCATCCGCAATTACTTTCTGACCGGTCTGGTGGTGACCGGACCGCTGGCGATCACCGTCTATCTCACCTGGTCGTTCATTACCTGGGTCGACAATGTCGTGCGGCCGTTCATCCCGCCGAGCTACCGGCCGGAGACCTATCTGCCTTGGCCGATCCCGGGCACCGGCCTGATCATCGCCTTTGTCGCGCTGACGCTGCTCGGCTTCCTCACTGCCAATTTGGTCGGCCGCAGCCTGGTCGAATTGGGCGAGGGCCTCCTCAACCGCATGCCGATCGTGCGGCCGGTCTACAAGACCATGAAGCAGATTTTCGAGACGTTGTTCTCCAAAAGCGGCTCGAGCTTCCGCAAGGTGGCGCTGGTGGAGTTTCCCGCGCCCGGCATGTGGTCGCTGGTGTTCCTGTCGCAGGCGCCGAGCGGCGACGTCGCCGAACGGCTGCCGCAAGGCGAGCACGTCTCGGTGTTCCTGCCGTGCACGCCCAACCCGACTACCGGTTTCTTTTTCTACGTCAAACGCTCGGATCTGATCGAACTCGACATCTCGGTGGAAAATGCCATGACCATGTTGATCTCCGCCGGCATGGTGCAGCCGGACGACGAGGCGCAGAAGAAACTTTCCGTCATGGCCTCGACCGCGCGCGCGGCGCAAGCAGCGCGCAGGAACAAGAAAGAGGTGGTGGGGTAACTCTTTAATCCCCCGAAGACGGGGGGATAGGAACTCACCCCGCCCGGATCAGCCTGATTGCCTCGTCCTTGCCGAACAGATAGAGCAAATGCCGCAGCGCTTGCCCGCGCGGCGTCTGCAATGACGGGTCCTGATTAAGCACCAGCGCGGCATCGTCGCGCGCGGCGCCGAGATATTTGCCATGCGTCTCGATGCGGGCAATGCGGAACCCGGGCAGGCCGCTTTGCCGCGTGCCGAGCAGGTCGCCTTCGCCGCGCAGCTTTAAATCTTCCTCGGCGATGCGGAAGCCGTCTTCGGTTTCGCGCATGATCGCCAGCCGTGCCTTGGCCGTTTCGCCGAGCGGGGCTTTGTAGAGCAGCAGGCAAGTCGAATGGCCAGAGCCGCGGCCAATGCGGCCGCGTAACTGATGCAGCTGGGCAAGCCCGAAACGCTCGGCGTGCTCGATCACCATGATGGTGGCCTCCGGCACATCGACACCGACCTCGATCACGGTGGTGGCGACCAAGAGCCGTGTCTCGCCGGACGCAAAGCGCGCCATCGCCGCATCCTTTTCGCTGCCCTTCATGCGGCCGTGCACCAGATCGACGCGCTCGCCGAATTTTTCGCGCAACTCCTCGTAACGGGCTTGCGCCGCAGCCAGATCGATCTTTTCCGATTCATCGACCAGCGGGCAGACCCAATAGACCCTCTGTCCGGTATCCAATGCACGACCGACCGCTTCCTCCACTTCCTCGCTGCGCGAGAGCGGAATGGTGCGGGTGTCGATCGGCTGGCGCCCGGGTGGCTTCTCGCGCAACTCGGAGATGTCCATGTCGCCGAAATAGGTCAGCACCAGCGTGCGCGGGATCGGCGTGGCGGTGAGCACCAGCACGTCGACCGCGTCGCCCTTCTGCGTCAGCGCCAGCCGCTGGTGCACGCCGAAGCGGTGCTGTTCATCGACGATCGCCAACGCCAGATCGCGGAAGGCGACGTCTTCCTGAAAGAGCGCGTGGGTGCCGATCAACAGGTCGATGTCGCCAAGCGTCAGCCGGTCGAGGATTTCCTTGCGCGCAGGGCCACGCTCGCGGCCGGTGAGGATGGCGACGCGAAGACCGGCGGCGTCCGCCAGCGGCGCAATCGTATTGAGATGCTGGCGCGCGAGGATTTCGGTCGGCGCCATGAAGGCGGCCTGGCGGCCGGCCTCGATCACCGCCGCCGCCGCCGTCACTGCCACCACCGTCTTGCCGGAGCCGACATCGCCTTGCAGCAGCCGCAACATGCGCTGCGGGCGCGCCAAGTCGGCAACAATGTCGTCGACCGCCTTCTGCTGCGAATGGGTGAGCGCATAAGTTAGCGCCTTGAGGATGCGCGCGCGCAAGGTACCTTCGCTGGCCGAGCCACGGCCGGCCTGCCGGCGCATATGCGCGCGTAAGAGCGCAAGCGCCAATTGGCCGGCGAGCAATTCGTCATAGGCCAGCCGCGTCCAGGAAAGACTCTCCGGTGCGATGTCGTGCGGCTCGGCCGGCCGGTGCAGATGGCGCAGCGCCTCGGTAAAGCTCGGAAAGCGCTCGCGTGCGATCCAGGCCGCGTCCTGCCATTCCGGCAGCGCCGGCAGCCGCGCCAAGGCGCCGTCCATGGCGCGCCGCACATTGCCGAGCGCCAGCCCCTCGGTGAGCGGGTAGACCGGTTCGACCAGCGGCAGGTCGGCGAAGCCTTTCTCATCCACCACGCGGTCGGGATGCACCATCTGCAGCATGCCGTCGTAGAATTCGGCGGTGCCGGAAACGTAGCGCAGCTCGCCCTCGGGCAAGAGCTTCTCCAGGTAATCCTTGCGTGGGTTGAAAAACGTCAGCGTGAGGGTGCCGGTGTCGTCGGAGGTCTCGACCCGGTAGGGCGCGCGCGAGCGATGCGGCGGTCCGGGGCGGTGGCGGTCGACCGTGACCGCCACGGTGACGACCTGGCCCGGCTGCACTTCGTTCAGTTTCGGCCGCGCACGACGATCGATGGTGCCGGACGGCAGGTGGAATAACAGATCGATGACGCGCGGCGCCTCGTGGTCGAGCAACCGCGCATAGAGCGCCGCCAGCTTCGGTCCAACGCCGGACAGGCTGGTGAGCGAGGCGAACAGCGGGTCGAGGAGCGAAGGCCGCATTCGCTTACGCTAGCTGACAGGCCTGTCGGCGCGCCAGCATATCGTGCGTCTTCGCGCGGCGATCAGCCCGTATACTTTTCGGCCGGGGTCAGAAAGAAGACGTCCGGTTTGTCGATGACGCCGGATGTCTGCATCGTGGCCTTGAGGTCCGGCGAGGCCCCGAATGCCTTCGCCTTGCCGACGTCCTCGGCGTCGAACACGACGATGGTTTCGTTGGGATCCTCGGCACGGCGAAAAACGCGCGGCCTGGTAAGGCCGGCGGCGGTCTGCGCGCCTTTGTGGTTGTCGAAGACTTTCCTCCAGCTGTCGTAATCCTTGACTTTGTGACGCACGATCATTGTGGGCATTGCTGTTCTCTCCCGAGTTTGGGCCCCCAAACTTCATAATAGCACAACTGCCGCTGGCGGCTTGCGGCCGGCAAGGCGTCGGCCCTATATGACCGGCACCCGGCCCCGTCCGGGCTTTTGGCGTTGGAGCGAAGGGTGAGCGGGTCACAAATATCGAGCCAGGGGTTGGATACGCGCCGGCGGCGGCTGCTGTTTCGCTCTTGGCATCGCGGCATTCAGGAGATGGATCTGGTGCTCGGGCGTTTTGCCGACGCGCAGATAGCGATTTTGAGCGATGCCGAGCTCGACGACTATGAGCGCCTGCTCGAAATCCCCGACCAGCAGATGTTCGCCTGGGTGAGCGGGGCGGAGGCAACGCCGGCCGACATCGACTCGGCGCTGTTCCGCCGCTTGCGCGATTTCCACCGCGATGGGCCGGCCCGGACGTGAGCACGAAATCCCCCGCCGAATTGCTGCAGGCAGGCCAGCCGCTGACGCTGGCGCAGGTGGCCGACGGCGCCGAAGGCCTGGTGCTGGCCGATCTCGCGCGTGCCGTCGCCGCGCGCCCCGGCGCGCCGGCGATTTCGCTGGCCGTGATCTGCCGCGACGGCCCGCGCATGGCGCAGCTTTCGCGCGCGCTTTCCTTCTTTGGGCCGGACATCCTGACGATGGAATTCCCCGCGTGGGATTGCCTGCCTTACGACCGGGTTTCGCCCAATGCCGGCGTGGTGGCGCAGCGCATGACGACACTGTCGCGGCTGGCGCGCGTCAAAGGCCGCGACCGGCCGTCGGTGCTGCTGACCACCGTGAACGCCGCGCTGCAGCGCGTGCCGGCGCGCGACTTTGTCGCCACCCATGCGCTCTCGGTCGCGCCCGGCAACGTCACCGGCATGGCGAGCATCGTCGAATGGCTGGAACTCAACGGGTTCATCCGCGCCTCGACCGTGCGCGAACCAGGCGACTACGCCGTGCGCGGCGGCATCCTCGATCTATTTCCGCCCGGCATGGACATGCCGGTGCGGCTCGATTTCTTCGGCGACGCGCTGGAGACGATCCGTTCGTTCGAAGCGCAGACGCAGCGCAGCGAAGAGAGCTTGCGCGGGCTCGATCTGGTGCCGGTCTCGGAATTTCAGCTCGTCACTGAAACCATCCGCCGCTTCCGCACCGGCTATGTCGCGCAATTCGGCGCCTGCGGCCCGGACGATCTGCTCTACGAAGCGGTGAGCGAAGGCCGGCGCTATCCGGGCATGGAGCACTGGTTGCCGCTGTTTCACGGGAAACTCGACACTTTGTTCGACTACCTGTCGGGAACGGCGCTGGCGCTCGAACATTTGGCCGATGACGCCGCGCATGAGCGCTTGGCTCAGGTCGCCGACTATTACGAAGCGCGCCAGCAGGCGCTGAAAGATGGCGTCACGCCACCGTACAAGCCGTTGCCGCCGGAGCGGCTCTATCTGGCGGAAGCCGAGTGGCGCGAACGCCTCGACACTTCGGCGCTGGCGCGGCTGTCGCCCTTCGCCGTGCCGGAGGCCGCTAATGTCATCGACACCGGCGCGCGGGCGGGGCGCAATTTTGTCGCCGAACGCGCCGAGCCCAACGCCAACGTATTCGAGGCCGTCACGAAGCACGTGCAGGCTTTGCAAGGCGCCGGCAAGCGCGTTGCCGTGGCGCTGTGGAGCGATGGCGCGCGCGAGCGCATGAGCCACGTGCTCGCCGACCACAAATTGCACAATTTGAGCCCGGTGGCGTCATGGCCGCAGGCCTTGGCGCTGCCGAAAGCCTCAGTCGCGTTGGCTGTGCTCGGCGTCGAATCCGGTTTTGAGACCGACGAAGCGGCGATCGTCAGCGAGCAGGACATTCTCGGCGACCGCCTGGTGCGCCCGCGCCGGGCCGCGCGCCGTGCGGAGAATTTCATCGCCGAAGCGACCAGTCTCGCGCCCGGCGATCTGGTGGTGCATGTCGATCATGGCATCGGCCGTTTTGCCGGTCTGCAGCCGATCGAAGCGGCCGGCGCGCCGCACGATTGCCTGGAAATCCACTACGCCGAAGGCTCCAAGCTGTTCCTGCCGGTGGAGAACGTCGATCTGTTGTCGCGTTACGGCTCGGAAGAAAGCCATGTCGATCTCGACCGGCTCGGCGGCGGCGGCTGGCAGGCGCGCAAGGCGCGCATGAAAAGCCGCATTCGCGAAATCGCCGGCGAGTTGATCAAGATCGCCGCCGCGCGGCAATTGCACGAGGCGCCGCGGCTGACCGTCGGGCCCGGCGCCTACGACGAATTCAGCGCCGGCTTCCCTTACGAGGAAACCGACGACCAGTTGGCGGCGATCGACGCCACCATGAAGGACCTCGGCACCGGACGCCCGATGGACCGGCTGATCTGCGGCGACGTCGGCTTCGGCAAAACGGAAGTGGCACTGCGCGCCGCCTTTGCCACCGCCATCAATGGCAAGCAGGTGGCGGTGGTGGTGCCGACGACACTGCTGGCGCGCCAGCACTTCAAGACCTTCTCCGAACGCTTCCACGGTTTCCCGGTCAACATCGCGCAGGCGTCGCGGCTGGTGCCGGCGGCCGAATTGAGCAAGGTCAGGGCCGGCTTGGCCGAAGGCCAGGTCGATATCGTCATCGGCACCCATGCGCTGCTCGGCAAGGCCATCAAGTTCAAGGATCTCGGCCTGTTGGTGGTCGACGAGGAGCAGCATTTCGGCGTCACCCACAAGGAAAAGCTCAAGACGTTGCGCGCGGAAGTGCATGTGCTGACGCTGACCGCGACGCCGATCCCGCGCACTTTGCAGCTGGCGCTGACCGGCGTGCGCGATCTGTCGATCATCGCCTCGCCGCCGGTCGACCGCTTGGCGGTGCGTACTTTCGTGTCGCCGTTCGATCCGCTGGTGGTGCGCGAGGCGCTGCTGCGCGAGAAGTACCGCGGCGGCCAAGCCTTCTATGTCTGCCCGCGCATCGAGGACCTCGCCGGCGCCAAGGATTTCCTCGACAAGAACGTGCCGGAGGTGCGCGTCGCCGTCGCCCATGGGCAGATGCCGCCGACCGTGCTCGACGACATCATGTCGGCCTTCTATGACGGCAAATACGACGTGCTGCTGTCGACCACCATCATCGAATCCGGCCTCGACATCCCGACCGCCAACACGTTGATCGTGCACCGCGCCGACCGTTTCGGACTGGCGCAGCTTTATCAGCTGCGCGGGCGGGTGGGGCGCGCGAAGCTGCGCGCCTACGCGCTGTTCACGCTGCCGGCGCAGGCGAAGATCACGGCGCAGGCCGAGCGCAGGCTCAAGGTGCTGCAATCGCTCGACACGCTCGGTGCCGGCTTCCAGCTCGCCTCGCACGATTTGGACATTCGCGGCGCCGGCAATTTGTTGGGCGAGGAGCAGTCCGGCCATATCAAGGAGGTCGGCTTCGAGCTCTACCAGCAAATGCTGGAGGAGGCGGTGATGAGCCTGAAGGCCGGCATCACCGCGCCGGTCGCCGACCGCTGGTCG
Organism: uncultured Alphaproteobacteria bacterium; assembly: GCA_963805375.1. Classification (GTDB taxonomy): domain Bacteria; phylum Pseudomonadota; class Alphaproteobacteria; order Rhizobiales; family Xanthobacteraceae; genus Pseudolabrys. The sequence goes on from CAWDUB010000004.1 coordinate 140,765, forward strand.
CCGCAGATTACGATTGGCACGGCGCTGCTGATCCCGGAGGATTACGTCGCCGACCTCTCCGTGCGGCTCGCACTCTACCGGCGCCTCGCCGAGATCGAGGACGAAAGCGAGATCGAGTTCTTCGCCGCCGAGCTGGTCGACCGCTTCGGCAAGCTGCCGGGCGAGGTCGAGCATCTGCTGCAGGTGGTGGCGATCAAGGCGCTTTCTCGCCGCGCCAATGTCGAAAAGATCGAGGCCGGGCCTAAGGGCGTGGTGCTGTCATTCCGCGACAATATCTTCGCCAATCCGGAAGGGCTGATCGGCTATATCCGCGAGCGGGGCGCGGCGGCGCGCATCCGCAACGAAAAGAGCGGCCAGCGCCTGGTGTTCCTCGACGAGTGGGATCGCCCCGAGCAGCGCCTGAAAGGCACTACCGCGATCCTGCGCAAGCTCGCCGCGATCGCCGAGCAGGCCAAGGCGGCGTAACAGAGCATCGTCATGGCCGGGCTTGTCCCGGCCATCCCGCTTATAGATGCAACGCCTTACTGATCGGGATCACCGGAACTCGCGCCTTCGGCGCGGCCCGGTGATGACAAGAAAGTCAATGCGGCATCCTGAGCACCGGCTTGATGCTCTTGCCGGCGGCCGATTCCACGGCGGCGCGGTTGATGTCGGCGAGATCGTAGAACGTGATCAGCCGCTCGACCGGGAAGCGGCCGGCGGCGATGTGGTCGACCAGTTGCGGAATGAACGCTTGCGGCACGCTGTCGCCTTGGATCACGCCGCGCACCGTGCGGCCATTCTGCAAAAACGGCGTTTCAAACGACACTTCGGTGCCGGCACGCGCGCTGCCGAGCAACACGCAGATTCCCGCCGGCATCAGCGCCTCGACCGCTTCGCGAAACACCGACGGCACGGCTGAGGCTTCCAGCGAATAGCGCAGGCCGCGGCCGGTGATCTTCTTGATTTCCGCGACGACATCGGTACGGGTTGAGTGATTGATGATGTGCGTCGCGCCGAGGTCGCGCGCCAGCGCCAGGCGATGCTCGTGCACGTCGACCGCAATGATCGGATCGCAGCCGGCGATCTTGGCCGCCATCAGCCCGGCCAGGCCAACGGTGCCGACGCCAAACACGGCAAAACTATCGCCCGGCTTCGGCGCCATCACATTGAGCACGGCGCCGGCGCCGGTCTGGCCGCCGCAGGCGAGCGCGCAGACGCTGGTCAGCGGCACGTCGTCGCGCACCTTCACGGCGAAGCGCTCATTGGCGATGGTGAAGTTGCCGAACGACGACTGCTGGAAGAAAGCACTGTAAACCGGCTTGCCGTTTTGCGAATGCAACGTCGAGCCGTCGGCGCGCGTGCCGTTCATTTTCAGATCGAAGGCGGAGAGGCAATAAGTCTGGCGCTGCGACTTGCAGTTTTCGCATTCGCCGCACCAGGGATAGGCCATCACCACATGGTCGCCCGGCTTGAATTGGGTGACGCCGCCGCCGACCGCGCGCACGATGCCGGCGCCTTCGTGGCCGAATACCTTGGGAAATTGCGTGGGATAGTAGGCGTCGCGGCCGTGCAGATCGGTGGCGCACATGCCGGAGGCGACGACTTCGACCAGCAATTCGTCGGCGCGCGGATCGCAGAGATCGAGCGTTTCGATCGTGAACGGACCGCCGCGCTCATGCACAACGGCGGCGGTGATTTTCATTGACGATTATCCGGACTATTCCGCGGCGGCAGCGCCGCCTTGCGCCGCGCGTGCGATCGCTTCGGCGAGATATTCCGGTGCCTGCGCGCCCGACACCGCGAACTTGCCGCCGAAGATGAACATCGGTACGCCCTCGATGCCGGCCTCCTTGGCGGCCTGCGCCTCGCTTTCGATCTGCGCGACGTCCTCATCGCTCGCCAGGCGCCGGCGCACATCGTCGGCGTCGAGGCCGACCGCGGCCGCCGCCTCAACAAGCGTTTCGCGCGCGGTGAGGTCGGCGCCGGCGGTGAAATAGAGGTCCATCAGCTTCTGCTTCATCTCCGCAGCCTTGCCTTGCGCCTCCGCCCAGCGGATCAGCCGATGGCAGTCGAGCGTGTTGGGCTGCCGCTTCATCTTGTCGGAGGCGTAAGTGAGGCCTTCCGCCGCGGCCGCCGCGGAGACGCGCTCGGCGATGCCTTTGTAGCGCTCGGGCGAGCCGAACTTGGTGGTCAGGTAGTCCTCGCGCGCGATGCCTTCGCGCGGAATCCAATCGTTGAGGAAGTAGGGACGCCAATGCACCTCAACCGGAATGTCGGGCTTGAGCTTGAGGGCCGCTTCCAAGCGATGCTTGCCGATGAAGCACCACGGGCAGACCACGTCGGAAACGACGTCGATGCGGACCGGCTGAGTGTCGGGCATGGCTAACTCCTGCGGGAGCTAACCTAAACATCCGATCACTCGGCGGCAACCACCTGGCTGCCGCCCATCACCCGCTGCATCAGGCTGTCGAGCGTGTCGCCGGCCTTCAGCGTCGCCAGCGTCACGTTGATGGTTGTCTTGTCGGGCGCGTGGTGCGGCGCCAAGAGCGTATTCTTCAGCGTGGCGGCAAGCCGCCGCGCCACCACGTGGGCGGCGTGCAGATCGGTCTGGGTGAAAACGACCAGCAGCGAGCCGTCATCCTCGCGCACGGCGAAATCGATGTTGCGGATCGCCCGCGCCATGAGCCGGGCGGCCTCGATGTCGGTGTGGGTGTCGAACAAGCCGTCCAAGACAATGCGTGCCATCGACAGCGGCTGGCCGCGTTCGCCGGCTTGGGCGACGGCCATGGCGAGGTCTTGCCAGAAGGCCTCGCGCGTCAGCAGGCCGGTTTCCGGATCGAGCAGGCCTTCGGCGTCGAGCGACTTAAGGATACGCTTAAGCCGCGCTTCGAAGGCGCGCATGCGCACCAGCGGCAGCATGCGTGCGACCAGGCGCGCCGGATCGCCGGAGACGTGCTCGATATTCGACAGCGTGGCGGCGAAATCGGGCGGCGATTCACCGATCACCGCGACCGGAATATCGTGGAAGCGGGAATCTTGCGCCAGCACCGTGAGGAAAGCCTCCACCATGCGCGGCGAAAATCCGTCGCCCACCACAATGCCATGGATGTCGCGCGCATTAAGATGGCGCGCGGCGGCCTCGACGCTCAGCGCACCCACCATATTCACGCGCTCGCCGATCGCCACGCTGAGCGCCGCATAACGCGGCCCGCGGCCGGCGATCAGCACGGTGGCGTCCTCGAGCGGGTCGCCTGCCGGGGCTGCCGGTAGTTTTCCCGCCGCCGAAGCGACCATGTCAGTGCGGCGCAGCACCGTGGCATGCAGCGCGCGCACGCGTAGCGCCGATTGCAGGCGTGCGATCAGGCGTTCGATGGGCAGTGAAGCGTCGCTCGGCAGCGCGGTGGCGACGGCGGCGTCGCGCTCGGCATCGACGCGCGCGATCACCGGCACCACCGGGCCGTCCATGGCGGCGATCTCTTGGCAGATGATGAGCGCTTCCGCCGCGTTCGGCGGCGGCCCGGGCTCGGCGATGACGATGGCCGCAGGCTCGATGGTGTCGAAGGCGGCCGGCAGGTCGGCCCAATTAGCTTCGACGATGGGGAAAGCCCCGGCCGCGCTCAGCGCCGACACCAAATCGGCCGCCGGGCTTTCGGCAACCACGATCATCGGAGCTTGCAGGGACATGGCGGTCGGTGGCGCAATGCAATGATGAAAGGCGCCTGAACCTAGCGGAGGGCGATTAATAGCCCGTCAACGGCTGAGCCGCTCAGGCGGCTTGCGACTTGGCGCGGCGGTGAAAGGCGCCGGCAATCAACGGATTGACCCCGCGCGCTTGCAGGCGGGCCTCGGTCGCCGGCGGGTTGGGCGAGCTGCCGGCCAGGCGCAGGCCGAGCATGGCGTCGGGCAGCGCGGCGATGGTGGCGCGCAGGTCGGCTTTGGCCACCTGCCAATCGATATCGTTCTGGCGGAAACGATAGCCGCCGATCGCCGTGATCCCGGCCGGCGGACCGGTGATGGTGAAGGTCTCGGCTTCACGGTCGCGCCGGCAGGCATAGCGGGTGTCGACAAATCCGTCGGCGTCGGGCGCCCAATAGGACCCGCCGCCGCCGGCCCCGAGCGGAAAGGCTTGCAGCGGCACCATGGGACCGCGCAGCGCCAGCGTGCCGATCTTGGTGCGCGAAGTTTCCATGACGGCGATCGATCGCTCGTCGCCGCGTGGCGCGCCGATAACGCCGCACGGGATCGCCGCCGGCAATCCGTCTGCGCCGCGCCGCGCCGCCAGCAAGCCGATCTCGCCAAAACATGCCACGTCGGTGAGCGCCGTCGCGCCTTGCCAGGGCGGACTTGCCGCGAGCTGTTCGGGCGCGCGCCACAGCGCCAGCACATTGTTGATCGGCGCTTCGAGGAGTCCCGCTTGCGCAAGCGGCACCAACGCCGCCGCCGGCAAGACCACGGTCCCCGCATTGTGGTTGCGACATTGCGCGAGGAAGCTGTCGGCATCGAAACCCTGATGCAGCGACAACAGGCCGCCGCGCACCAGCCACGGCAGCAAGGTGACGGCGATGCCGGCGAAGGACCCGAGTGGAATCGCCGACAATACGGTCGCATCCTCCGCGAGGTCGGCTTCCAGGAGCGCCGCCAGTCCGCCCGCGATCAACTCGGTATGATTGCGCGCAACGGCAATGAGACCGGCCGGCGCGGTTTCGAAGGTGACCGCGGCGACATAGTCGGCGGCTTCGCCCGCCCGCGCCGGCGGCGCAAAATTAACCGGAGGGGAATCCAGGCATTCGTCGAGCGACACCACGCCATCCGGCAGTTCGCGGCCGAAGCCGCAGACTTGGCGGATCGAGAACAATTCAGCCGCCGCCTGACATGCGAATTCGGCATGCGCGACTGTGCCGACGCGGGAACGCGTGATGATCGCCGAGGCGCCGACGGCGCCAAGCGCCGCCACGATGTCCTGTTTGCGCCACAAAAGCGGCAGCGGCGCCGCGATCATGCCGGCGCGCAGCAAGCCGAGCAGGGCGATCACACTCTCCGCCGTATTGGGAAGCTGCATCCCGACCACCGCTCCGGCCGGCAGCCCGAGAAATTGCAGCCGCGCGGCAAGCGCCGATACCGCCCGGTCGACCTGGGAAAAGCTGAGCTGGCGCGGCGGGTCGCCGGTCAGGCTCTCGTGGTTGAACGGATCGGTGAGCGCCAGCGCGCCGGGACGCCGCAAGACGGCGGCGCGAAGCAGGTCGTCGACCGTCGCGCGCGGGCCGCCCGGCTCTTGATCGCTGCCGCTCTGGCTCATGGGACGTCCCCCTGCCACCAGGTTTCCGGCAAATAGCCAAACAGCGAGGTGCGCTCGGGGTGCTTGATCTTGGTCCAGCGCGCCACCCATTGCGTGGGCGGGAAATAGAGCGGCACGACATAAAACCCGGACAGCAAGACGCGGTCGAGCGCGCGCACGGCAGAGACGAAATCGGCGCGGTCGGTCGCCGCCAGCATCGCCGCGATCACGGCGTCGATCGCTTTCGACTTGACGCCCATATAATTGCGACTTCCTTCCTGGTCGGCGGCGGCCGAGCCCCAATAGAAGAGCTGCTCGTTACCGGGGGAGAGCGACTGCTCCCAGCGGTATTCGATCATGTCGAAGTCGAAGGTGAGACGTCGGCGCTCGTACTGGGTGGCGTCGACCGAGCGCACGCGCGCATCGATGCCGACGCGCTTGAGGTTGCGCACGAAGGCGAGCGCCAGCCGCTCCTGGTCGCGGGTGGTGGTGAGGATCTCGAAGGCAAGCGCCTTCCCGCTCTCGCGGTGAACAAGGTGGGTGCCTTGCAGCGCATAGCCGGCTTGGGCGAACAGCGCGAAGGCGCGGCGTAACGGCGCCCGGTCGCGGCCCGATCCGTCGCTGACCGGGGGCGCCCAAGTGCCGTCCATAATGTCGGCACGCACCACGCCGGGAAATGGCACCAGCAGTTCCTTTTCGCGCGCATTGGCTGGCACGCCGTGCGCCGACAGATCGCAGCCGTCGAAGTAGCTGGCGGTGCGTTTGTAGAGGTCGAAGAAATAGGTGTGGTTGATCCATTCGAAGTCGAACAGCTGCAGGAGCGCCTCGCGCACGCGCGCGTCCGCGAACATTGCCCGCCGGGTGTTGAACACCAGGCCGCGCATGCCCTTGGGCAAGCCATAGGGGAACTCTTCCTTGACCACGCGGCCCTCGCGCAGGGCCGGGAAGTTGTAGGCGGTCTGCCAGCGTCCGGGATCGGTTTCCGCGCGCACGTCGTAAAGACCCGTCTTGAATGCCTCGAAATGGGTATTGCCATCGCGGTAGTAATCGAAGCGGATTGTATCGAAATTCCACGAGCCGCGGTTGATTGGTAGGTTTCTTCCCCAGTATTTTGGGTCACGGGAAAGGGTCACACTGACCCCCGGTTGCACTTTTGTGACGGTATAGGGGCCGCTGCCGAGCGGGGCCTCGAAGCTGGTTTCCTCGAATTTGTCGACGTCGGTGGCGTGCCGCGCCAGCACCGGCATCAGGCCGAGGATCAGCGGCAATTCGCGGTCATCGGCGCCGGTCAGCTCGAAGCGCACGCCGCGATCGCCGACTTTTTCCGCTTTCACCACCTTGGCGTAGTAGATGCGGAAGTTGGGGCGGCCGTGATCGCGCAACAGCTGCCAGGAGAAAATCACATCCTCCGGCGTCACCTGCTTACCGTCGGAAAAGCGCGCCTCGGGATTGACGGTGAAGGTCACGACACTGCGTGTTGCATCGCACACCACGCTATCGGCAAGCAGGCCGTAAAGCGTGAACGGCTCGTCATAACCGCGCGCGAGCAAGCTCTCGATCACATAGCTGCGCATATTGACGGCAGGCAGACCTTTGACGATGAGCGGATTGAGACTGTCAAACGTCCCGAGCACGCCTTGCACCAGTTGCCCGCCTTTGGGTGCGTTGGGATTGGCATAGGTCGGATGGCTGAAACCCGGCTGCCACGCCGGCTCGCCATGCATGGCGATAGCGTATGGGGCGGCTTGGGAGCGCGCCGGGCGCTGCGCGAGACCGCACGCCGCCAACAGCGCACCGAGCACGACCGTGCGCCGCGATGGCTGCAGCTGCATCACGGTAGGGCGCAGCAAGGAGGGCGAGGACACGGGTCGAATGCGATTCGTTCCGGCTTTGCGTGAAGTTAACACAGGCTAAGCGAGGATATCCGCCCCCTGCGCAAGCCCGCATTTTGACTCATTCGTGGCTTTATTGCCGGGGCGAATTCGGCTATCAGGCTCGTGATTTGTGTCACGCTCCCGCCGTATTTCGTCCGGAGAGAGCCGCGTAACGAGGCGTCCGTTCCGGTGGGGAAATTTGAGCCGCGAGCGGTCAGAACAAAGGGATAATAGGATGGATCATCGGATCGCGACGGTCCGGCCGTGGGGTCGGGCGCTGACTGCCGCTTTGGCCGCAGCCGGATTGCTGGCGGCGGGCTTTGTGGTGGCGCCGACCGCATTCGCGCAAACCCCTAAGCCGGCGGCCAAGCCCAAGCCGGCGCCGAAACAGGCGCCCGCGGCCCAGCCAGCGGCGCCGCCGGCGCAACAGCCGGCGCAGGCCGCGCCGCCGCAACTGATGTATTCGCCCTGGGTCAAATTCTGCGGCAAGAACCAGGAGACGGGGAACAAGCAGGTCTGCGTGGTCACCAAAGACGGCAAGCTGGAAAACGGCATGCCGGTCGCCATCGTTCAATTGTTCGAGCCGGAAGGCCAGCCGAAGGTGCTGCGCATCACGGTGCCGCTCGGCATGCAGTTGCAGCACGGCACCCGCATGATCCTCGACCAGGAACAGCCGGTCCAGGAACCGTACAAAATTTGCTTCCCGGTCGGCTGCATGGCCGATTATCCGGTGACCGACGACATGGTCGCCAAGATGAAGAAGGGCAAAATGATCACCCTGCAGGCGATCAACATGCAGGGCACGCCGATCAGTCTGCCGATGCCGCTCAACGATTTCGCCAAGGCCTATGACGGGCCGCCGACCGATCCGAAAGTTTTCGAGGAGCAGCAGAAGAAGCTGCAAGAGGAGTTGCAGAAGAAGGCGGAAGAGGCGCGCAAGAAACTCGAAAGCCAGCAGCCCTCGGCGCAGGCGCCAACGAAAAAATAGTCGCTGCCTAGCGAAAATTGAAAAGGCGCGGGCCGTTTGCCCGCGTCTTTTTATTTTGAAGGTAAAAAGCTCCGGGCGTTTTGAGTTTGATCCTCGAAGGCCAAAACATCCTCCGTTCATTCCCGCACAAGCGGGAATCCAGCGCGATAGCCTTCGGCCCGGATATTGAGCGCCGGGTCCCCGGTGCCGCGGGGACGAACGGACAGTGACGTCATTCAATTCAGCCGGATCGAGTGGCTAGTTGAGCTGGCTGTTGCGCGGGCGATAGGCGCCGCGCTCGTCGCGTTCGAAGACCTCGGCGACCTGCGGATGGCGGATCGGCGTGTCGGAGGTATCCGGCATCAGGTTCTGCTCGGAGACATAGGCAATGTATTCGCTCTCCGCGTTTTCCGCGAACAGGTGGTAGAACGGCTGATCCTTGCTCGGGCGCACGTCCGCCGGAATCGAATTCCACCATTCCTCGGTATTGTCGAATTCCGGATCAATATCGAACACCACGCCGCGGAACGGGTAGAGCCGGTGTTTGACCACCTCACCGATCTTGAATTTGGCACTGCGGATCTTGTTCATCATCGAACCCACATAGTCCATCATTGCCGCTTTCGCCAGCGTCAGAGGGCGTAGCGCGCGGCCATTCCTTCGTCCTTTTCCGCTACCAGCCTGGCAAGGTCGATGAGCACCTTGGCCTGTTTCCAGGTGGCGTCGTCTTGCATCTTGCCGTCGATCATGACGGCGCCGGCGCCGTCGGGCATGGCGGCGACAATTTTCTTGGCGAAGGCGACCTCGGCCGGATCGGGCGAGAACACGGACTTGGCGATGGCGATCTGCGAGGGGTGCAGTGACCAGGCGCCGACGCAACCCATGAGGAAGGCGTTGCGGAATTGCGCCTCGCAGGCGGCGGCGTCGGAGAAATCGCCGAACGGTCCGTAGAACGGCTTGATGCCGGCGGCGGCGCAGGCGTCGACCATCTTCGCAATGGTGTAATGCCAGAGGTCCTGCTGGTATGCGGCGCGGGGCGCATCCCCTTGCGCGTCCGCCAGTACTTTGTAGTCGGGATGGCCGCCGCCGACGCGTGTCGTCTTCATGGCGCGCGAAGCGGCCAGATCGGCGGGGCCGAGACTCATGCCGTGCATGCGCGGCGAGGCGGTGGCGATCGCTTCGACGTTGTTGACGCCTTGCGCGGTTTCCAGAATGGCGTGGATCAAGATCGGCTTGCCGATCTTGTGGCGCGCTTCGAGCTGCGCCAGCAGCTGGTCGAGATAATGGATGTCCCAGGGGCCGTCGACCTTGGGCAGCATGATGACGTCGAGTTTGTTGCCGATCGCTCCCACGATCTCGGTGACGTCGTCGAGCACCCAAGGCGAATTGAGCGCGTTGACGCGCGTCCACAAGCCGGTGGCGCCGTAGTCGACGCTTTTGCCCATCTCGATAAAGCCTTTGCGCGCGGCTTCCTTGGCCTCGACCGGAATGGCGTCTTCCAGGTTGCCCAGCACCACATCGACCTGGCGCGCCAGCTCCGGCACCTTGGCGCGCAGCTTTTCCAGATGCGGCGGCACGAAATGGATCATGCGCTCTAGCCGCACCGGCAGTTCGCGCATCGGCGCCGGCGCCCCGATGGCGAGGGGGGCAAAGAATTGGCGGGGAAGCTTCATCGGACGCATACACCTTCCAAAAGGCCGGTCTGCCGTTTAGAGCAATGCAAAGGGCGCGCCAAGTGGGCGCGGCCAGCCGCCGCGCGGCATCGGGCAGGCACCGACCATGCAACCGCTTTCCGGCCTTTTGGTTCTTGATTTCAGCACGCTTTTGCCGGGGCCGCTGGCGGCCTTGATGCTGGCGGAAGCCGGCGCCGAGGTGATCAAGATCGAACGCCCGGGCGGCGAGGACATGCGGCGCTTTCCGCCGCTGGTCGACGGCGAGAGCGCGGTGTTCGCGCTGCTTAACCGTGGCAAGCAGGTGCTCACGCTCGATCTCAAGCGCGCGGCGGACCGTGACAAGCTCAAACCGTTGCTTGCGCGCGCCGACATCCTCATCGAGCAGTTCCGCCCTGGCGTGATGGCGCGGCTCGGGCTTGGCTATGACGATGTGCGCGCACTCAATCCGCGGCTGATCTATTGCTCGATCTCCGGCTACGGCCAAAACGGGCCGCGCGCGCACGAGGCCGGCCACGACATCAACTACATCGGCAATACCGGCGTGCTCGACCTGCAGCCGGGGCCGGTCGCAGCGCCGGTGGTGCCGCCGATGCTGGCCGCCGACATCGCAGGCGGCAGCTTTCCGGCGGTGGTCAATATTTTGCTAGCGTTGCGCGCGCGCGACCAAAGCGGCGAGGGCGTCCATATCGATGTCGCCATGACCGACGCCATGTTCACCTTCGCCTGGTATGCGCTGGCGCTTGGCACCGCCGCCGGCCGTTTCCCGAAACCGGGCGAATTGTCGCTGGTCGGCGGCTCGCCGCGCTATCAGCTCTACGCGACAAAGGACGGCAAGCTTATCGCCTGCGGCGCGATCGAGCAGAAATTCTGGGAGAGCTTCAGCAAGGCGATCGACCTGCCGGCGGAATTCATCGACGACGCGCGCAATCCGCAAGCGACCCGCGCGGCCGTCGCCCGATTGATCGCTGCGCATAGCGCCGACGAATGGCGGCCGATTTTGGCGAAGGCCGACTGCTGCGCCACCGTCGTGATGCCGCTGCGGGAGGCAATGCAGGACGCGCATTTCGTCGCGCGCGGACTGTTCGCCCACGAGATCGAGACCGCTTCGGGCAAAACGCTGCCGGCGCTGCCGCTGCCGATCGCGCCGCAATTCCGCACCCAGCCGGCCGCTAGGAAACCGCCAAAGCTCGACGACTGAAGCAGACATCGAAAGTGGGAAATTGCGCGGTAGATGCCGCCTCAGGTCGCGTCGCTGGACCACTTGCGCCGGATCGCCGCCGCGTTGACCTCAAACGGATAGATGTCTCCGACGCGTCGGTCGTCAAGGGTGCGATAAAGCGCAGCGAGCACGGGCACGCGCCGCGCAGGCATGTCTTTGGTCATTCGCAGCACGAGATCCCAATCCACCAAGCGGGTCAGTTCCTCGTCGAACCCGCCATAGGCTTGCGTCAACGACCTGCGATGCACGATGGTGTTGAGATCGATGAAATTGCTGCGCAAAAGGCGTCCCCTGTCAAAATCCTCAAAAAGAATTGTTCGGGGGCTCGCAAGGTGCTTTTCCGAGACAAGCGCGCCATAGACCAGATCGCAATCTGGATATGCCGTGAGTGCAGCGACCGCGGCTTCCAGGAAATGCGGATACCAAAGATTGTCGCTGTCGATATAGGCGATGAGGGCGCCGCGGGATTGCTCGAGCGCCCGGTTGCGCGCCGCTGAATGTCCCGAGAAGTCCTGAGCGAGGTATCGGATTCTGGGATCGGCCAAATAGGCGGTGACCACGTCGGCGGTATTGTCGGTGCTGCCGTCGTCAACGATGATGAGCTCCCAATTCGCAAAACTTTGCGCCTGCACGCTTGCAATCGCCTCTCCGATACAGGCGGCACGATTGCGCGTGGGAAGTACGACGCTGACGACGGGCAATGGAAAGTCAGAATCGCTTGCGGCGACGGCCAGCGAAGAGGGCGCCGTCAGCAGCCGCTTGATCCGCTCTTCGCGCGCCCTGAATTCATCGTGGTCTTCAATGGGCAGCTTAAGGTCGGTGTCGACCGCGAAAAGTAAGTTGTCGATCCCACTCCGGGTCAATTCGATATGATCGTGATCGATGACGATTGTCATCGATCGTCCTTCCTGCCGATGAAGCGGGATTGATCGCGCATTGCGAGGTACATTTCACAACTCGTACACGGGATATCCTGACGCGGGGGCTTGCGCCCGCTCAACATATCACGCGCGTAGGTTATCCTGTCATTGTTAATGCTGTCTATCAGGCCGTCGCGAAATGCGTTGCCGCCAAAATCGCCCCAAAAATTCCGGCAACAGCCGAGAACTCTTCCATCCCAATTGATTTGCGGATCGTCCCAAAGCTGATGGCAGATGGCGCCGCCGTATTTTTCGCCGGTGGCGGCCTCGAACTCTTCGCGGTCGGCGTGGCCGCCGGTTTGCGATCGCACCAAGGCCCTGTCGCGAATCGGCGAAATTTTTGCATCCCAAGTCAGTTTCGTTCGGAACTCCATGCCCAATTGCGCCGCCAGATCGCGGGCGATGGGAATCTCGTGCTCGTTATGGCCGAAGACGACGAATTGCCAGACAAGGCGCGGCAGGGCCGAGCCATAATCGCGTTTGTAGCCATTGATCTTCCCGATGTTGCGAATGACGGCGTCGAAATCGCCACGAACGCGGTAGGTCCGATAGGTTTCCGGGCTTGCTCCATCGATCGAGCAGGTCACGATCTGGACTTGATATTTGACCAGCCCTTCGAGCACTTCGTCTTTGACGTGGTTCAGGTTGACGCCGTTCTCGATCGTGATCGGGAGCGTTTTGCTATGCGCATATTGCAGGATTTCAAGCAGCTCCGGATTGAGGAATATTTCGCCGTAGTTCGAAATCTCCACACGCTGCAGTGATGGATTGAGGTCGACCAGCTTGCGAAAATCGGCAAAGCGCAAGAACCCGCTGCCAATCGCCGGATGAATCGACCCATCGGTCGTCGGGCACGACGGGCACCGGAGCTGGCAGAAAGACGAGGCCTCCAGTCGAATCCGGGGCGGTGCTACGGGGCTCATGGGCGGCGGATCATGGTTAGAATTCGCTACAAAACTTCACCGCGCATCAGCCGCGGCGGCGCCGAGGCCGACGCCACGCCTTCGCGCATCAGCGCGCGGCGCAAGGGGCCGATGCGGTCGATGAGATAAAGGCCCAAGCCACGCGCGCCCTGCACGGGGAGAAAATCCGACAGCAGCGAGCGGTTGACCAGATCGATGGCGAGCGTGCGGCCGGCAATGTCGGAGCGGCGCAGACTTTCGTAGCGCGTCAGCACGTCGACGCCGCCGATGTCGTGCCCCGCGCGCCGCGCCGCGCCGGCCAACTCGCCGATGGCGGCAGCGTCGCGTAAGCCCAGATTGAGCCCCTGCGCGCCGATCGGCGGGATCACATGCGCGGCTTCGCCGATGAGCGCGATGCGATTTGCCGCCAAGCGCTGCGCGCGCACGACGCTGAGCGGAAACATACCGCGGCCGGGCTCGACTTCGATCTTACCGAGGATCGAATGCGCAGCGCGTTCGATCTCGGCGGAGAGTTCCGCGTCGTCGAGCGCGGCGATGTTTTCGGCTTCGGCCGGATGCAGCACCCAGACCAGGCTCGAACGGTTGCCCGGCAGCGGCACCAGCGTGAACGGCCCGTCGGCGGTGTGGAATTCGGTCGAGGTGTCGCGATGCGGACGCGAATGGCGCAGGCAAACGGTAAGCGCGACTTGGGCGTACTTGTGTTCGTCAATGCCTATGCCGGCGGCCTCACGGCACAGCGAATGCCGCCCATCGGCGCCGACGACCAAGGCGGCGGTCAAAGCCTCACCGCTTTTGAGCGTCACCGCGACGGGGCGGTCATCGGGCGCGACCGTCGCGACTTCGCCTTCGATCATGCGCAAGCCATGCGTGGCGCGGGCGCGCTGCTCCAGTGCCGCGACCAAATGGCGGTTTTCGATATTGTAGCCGAACGCCTCAAGTTCGATTTCTTGCGCCGAAAACTTCACCTCCGGCGCGCGCCACAGCCGGCCGGTGTCGTCGACAATGCGCATGACGCGCAACGGCGCCGCCTGCGCCTGGCAGAGCTGCCAGACGCCCAGCGTGGTGAGCGCCGTCACCGAGCCGGCGAGCAAAGCCGTAGTACGGTTATCGGCGCGCACGCTGCGCTTTGCGATTAGCACCGTGCTAATGCCCGCCTCGGCGAGCGTGATCGCGGCGGTCAGCCCGGCCGGGCCGCCGCCCACCACGATGGCGCCGTGCAGACCGGCGCCTGCGCTGTCTCTGTCTCGCATCGATGGGCTCGTCATGGCGCGACTTTAGCCGGATTAGCACGGACCGGGCAGGGGCTTAAAACGGCCTCCGCCCAGTACCTTGAGCGCCGCCAATGCGCTATGCAGCGGGCTAAACTGGGTGCGTCCGCGAATGAGCCAAGCCGCCGACCACAGCCTCGAGCACCTTCCGCCCGCCGCGGCGCGGCTGGGCGCGGCCTTCGCGCGGCCGAAACTGTTGGCGGTCGCCTGCGTGGTCGCGCTCGCGACACTGGGCTGGCTTTATCTGGCGCTGCTGATCGCCGGCATGGGCGGACCTGCCAGCGCGCTCGGCCCCGGCATGGGCGCGCTCGATCTGTTGCCGCGCACCATCCGCGCGCTGTGCAGCCCGACCTTCGGGCTGTCGGTCTTCGCCATGCCGGGCGGGGCTTGGGGCGCCGGCGGCTTTGCCCTGGTGGCGCTGATGTGGGGCGCCATGGCGCTCGCCATGATGCTGCCGAGCGCGGCGCCGATGATCCTCACATACGCCGAGATCGCGGACACCGCCGCGCGCAAGGGCGAAGCCATCATCACGCCCTTCGCGCTTGCCGCCGGCTACACCGTGATCTGGCTCGGCTTTGCGCTTCTCGCGACGCTCGCGCAATTCGCGCTGACGCGCGCGGCGCTGATCGATGCCGGCATGGCCTCGGTCAGCGGACTATTTTCGGGTGCGATCTTCATAGCGGCCGGCGCCTACCAGTTCTCCGCGCTCAAGGACGCCTGCCTGCGGCAATGCCAGAATCCGTTTCCATTTTTCTTTACGCATTGGCAGACGACCGCGCGCGGCGTGTTCCGGCTCGGCATTCGCCAGGGTCTCTACTGCCTCGGCTGCTGCTGGGCGATGATGGCGGTGATGTTCGCGGTCGGCGTCATGAACGTGATCTGGATGGCGGCGCTCGGCATCGTGATGACGCTGGAAAAGGTCGGCAGCGGCCGCCGTTTCACCTACGGCGCCGGCGCCGCCTTGATCGCCGCCGGCATCGCCTTTGTGCTGTCGGCGCTCGCCGCGCATTGGCCGGCACGCATGATTTGAGCTACCACTGGAAAAACCGGGGAGTTAAGCGTTGAGTGAACATTGGACGTTAAAAGGCGAGTTTGCGCTTTCCTGTAGCTGCATGGTGTTCTGCCCTTGCGTGCTGTCGTTGGGCAATCATCCGCCGACCGAGAGCCGCTGCCAGACCTGGGCCGGCGTCCGCATCGACAGCGGGCATTTCGACGATATCGATCTTGCCGGCATCAAAGCCGGCATCATGATGGATCTGCCCGGCATCATGGCGCGCGGCAACTGGACTGCGGCGCTGTTCGTCGATGACAAGGCGCCGATCCAAGCAGTGAAAGGCTTAACGCGCATCTTCACCGGCCGCGTTGGCGGCTCGACGCATCTGCTCTCGATTTTGGTCGGGCAGTTCCTCGGCGTGCATCAGGTGCCGATCACCTACGAGACACAGGGCGAGACCCGCATCGTGCGCATCGAGAAATACGTCGACGGCGCGCTCACGCCGATCCCCGGCAAGCAGAAGGGCGAGAACGTCACCATCCGCAACAGCGAATATTGGGTCGGCTCCGACGTCATCGTCGCGCGCGCCGACAAGTCGCGTTTCCGCGGCTTCGGCCGCAACTGGAACCTGGCCGGCCGCTCGGCCGAGATCATCAAACTCGATTGGGGCAACGAGTAAGTGGCGAGCTTCGCAAGCGTCCGCGCCTTCGCCGTTCACGTTTTCACCGCCTGCGGGGCGGCGCTGGCTTTTTTGTCGCTGATCCTGGCAACCGGCGAGCACTGGGCGGCGATGTTCTTCTGCCTCGGCCTGGCACTGATCGTCGACGGGCTCGACGGTCCGCTGGCGCGCGCCTTCAATGTCGCCGAGGTCTTGCCGCGCTGGTCGGGCGACACGCTCGATCTCATCGTCGATTTCACGACTTATGTGTTCGTGCCGGCTTACGCGGTGGCGGCGAGCGGTATGTTGCCGGAAGCGCTCGCGCTCGCCGCCGGCGTCGTCATCTGCATCTCGGGCGCCCTCTATTTCGCCGACCGTCAGATGAAAACCGCCGACAATTATTTCCGCGGCTTTCCGGCGCTATGGAATCTGGCGGCCTTCTATCTCTATGTGCTGACGCCGCCGCAATGGGCGGCGGTGGCGGCCATCGTGGTGCTGGCGGGTTTGAGCTTTAGCCCGGTCAAGTTTCTGCATCCGCTGCGCGTCAAGCGTTTGCGCATGCTCAACATCGCCTTGCTGCTGGTCTGGGCGGCGCTGGCACTGGTCACCGTGGCGCTCAATCTGCAGCCCGGCCCTTACGTGACCTGGCCGCTGGCGCTCATCGCGGTCTATTTCTTTCTCGCCGGGCTATTGCCGCGGCCGGCCTGACAGGAGTTTCTCATGCCCCGACCGGTTCTGCTCGTCGCCGGCGGCAGCCGCGGCATCGGCGCGGCAACCGCCAAGCTTGCCGGCGCCCGCGGCTATAACGTTGCGGTCAACTACAAGAGCAACGCCAAGGCCGCCGCCGCCGTTGTCGATGCTGTCAAGGCATCAGGCGGCAAGGCGGTGGCGCTGCAGGGCGACATGAGCGTGGAGGCCGACATCGAGCGCGTGTTCGATGCGGCTGTACGCGAGTTCGGCAGCATCGACGCTTTCGTGCACAGTTCGGGCACCATCGGCAAAATGTCGCCGCTCGCCGACGCCGACCCCGCGATCATCCGTGACGTGATCGACGTCAACCTCACTGGCGGCATGTTGTGCGCGCGCGCCGCGGTGCGCCGCATGTCGCGCGGCAAAGGCGGCGCGGGCGGTTCGATCGTGCTGTTGTCTTCGATCGCCGCCGTCACCAGCGGCGCCGGCGAATATGTCTTCTACGCCGCCGCCAAGGCTGGCATCGACGCGCTCACGCTCGGGCTGGCCCGCGAAGTGGCGAAAGAAGGCGTACGGATCAACGCCATCCGCCCCGGCCCGACCGACACTGAGATCCACGAACCAGGGCGGCTTGCCCGCATCACCCCGATGCTGCCGATGGGCAGGCCGGGCCAGCCGGACGAAATCGCCGAGGCGATCCTGTTCCTTTTGTCGGACGCAGCGTCCTACATCAGCGGCGCCGTGCTCAACGTTTCCGGCGGGCGATAGGCTCTTACTTGCGTATGATCTTATCCCAAAATCGGTGCCCACTTTCCGGGATCATACGCGACTTGCGCTCGGCGGCTGGCTGCCTATGATCGCCGCGAATTCGATCCAGCCGAATAATTCGAGCTATTCAAGGGGAGAAAACCATGGTCGCGGCAGTGCGCGTACACAAGACCGGCGGGCCCGAAGTCCTGACCTATGAGGACGTCGACATCGCGGCGCCCGGCCAGGGGCAAGTCAAGATCAAGACACATGCCGCCGGCATCAATTTCATCGACTGCTATTTCCGCAATGGCAGCTACCCTTCGCCGGTCGGTCTTCCGTTCATCGCCGGCAACGAGAGCGCCGGCGAAGTCATCGCCGTCGGGCCCGGCGTGACCGATCTGAAGGTGGGCGACCGCGTCGCCTATGTCGGGCCGCTGGGTGGCTACGCGGCCGAGCGTCTGGTGCCGGCCGAACGCGCGGTGAAACTGCCCGACAACATCAGCTACGAGCAGGCCGCCGGCATGATGCTCAAGGGCACGACGGTGCAGTATCTGGTCAACCGAACCTTTAAGGTCGGCAAGGGGTCGATCGTGCTCATGCACGCGGCCGCCGGCGGTGTCGGCCTCATTTTGTGCCAGTGGGCCAATCACCTTGGCGCCACCGTGATCGGCACCGTCGGCTCCAAGGACAAGGCCGATCTGGTCAAGAAGAACGGTTGCCATCACACCATCCTCTATCGCGACGAGGATTTCGTCGCCAAGGTGAAGGAGATCACCAGCGGCAAAATGTGCGACGTGGTCTATGACGGCATCGGCAAGGACACGTTTCCGGCCTCGCTCGACTGCCTACATCCGCTCGGCTATTTCGTCTCCTTCGGCTCCGCCTCAGGCCAGATCGCGGCCTTCAATATCAACATCCTGCAGACCAAGGGCTCGCTGTTCGCCACGCGCCCGACGCTCAATCACTACGCCGCCAAGCGCGAAGATCTGCAAAGCATGTCCAAGGATCTTTTCGAAAAGGTCGGCTCGGGGGCGGTGAAGATTCCGGTCAACCAGAAATATCCGCTCAAAGACGCGGCCAAGGCGCACACGGATCTGGAAAGCCGCGGCACCACCGGCTCGTCGATTTTGTTGCCGTAATGCAGCGCGGCCGGCTGAAGGCGGTTTCTTGAGCGGACTTGAAGCCAACAGCGGCGGCATCAGACCCTGGGGACGCTGGGCGACCTTCGGCTTGGCGGTCTTAGCCGTGCTGGCCGGCCAGTTCGCCGCGCTGGCGGCGCTTGGCGTCCACTACGGCGCCTCGCCGGGGCATCTGCCGGATTTTTCCGGCGACGGCGTCGCCATCACTTTGATCATCCTGGTATCGACGCCGATCGAGGTGGCGTTGCTGATCTGGTTTGCGCAGCGTGCCGGCAAAGCCGCCGACTACCTGGGCTTCGTGCTGCCGCGCCGCGCCGATGTCATTTTCGGCGTCGCCGCCACGGTGGCGCTGATGATCGCCGGCAACATCGTCAGTTGGCTGTTGGGCCGCACCATCGTCACGGACTTTCAACTCGATATTTATCGCAGCGCCGAGAGCGCGGGCTGGCTGTTCTGGCTCTGGCTCGCCGTGATGGTCATAACGCCGGTCGGCGAGGAGACCGTTTTTCGCGGCTTTCTGTTTCGCGGCTGGTTGCGCTCCCCGCGCGACATCTGGCCGGTGATCGTCGCTACGTCGCTGCTCTGGGCGCTCATTCACGTGCAGTATGACTGGTACACGATCGCCCAGATCTTCATCTTCGGGCTATTGCTTGGCTGGCTGCGCTGGGTCAGCGGCTCGACGATCTTGACCATGGCGCTGCATGGGTTGATCAATTTCGAAGGCATGTTCGAGACCTTCCTCAGCCTAAAATGGCTGTCGTAGCGGCGCGCGCTCACAAATGCGCGGCGATGCGGGCAAAGGCCGGATGCTGGTTGAGACCGCCGGGCAGCCGCGGCAAGCCGATCACGTCGACGCCGCCGGAAAAACGCGCGATGCTCTCGACCGTGTCGGCCAATTCGACCGGGTTGCGCTCGCTCTCCGACACCACGATCGCCGCCACCGACAGCTTGCGTTGCGCGATCACGTCGAGTGCGGTGAGCGTGTGGCTGATTGTGCCGAGATAGCCGCCGACCACCAGCAGCAGCGGAATATTGAGCGCCGCCATCCAGTCGAGCACCGTGCGCTCGGCATCGAGCGGCACCATGATGCCGCCGACGCCCTCGATGAACAGGATGCCGTTGGTCGCTTCAATCGCGGCGCGGCTGAAGGCGATCAGGCGGT
This sequence comes from uncultured Alphaproteobacteria bacterium, assembly GCA_963805375.1. Classification (GTDB taxonomy): domain Bacteria; phylum Pseudomonadota; class Alphaproteobacteria; order Rhizobiales; family Xanthobacteraceae; genus Pseudolabrys. The sequence continues at coordinate 160,259 of CAWDUB010000004.1, forward strand.
CGAAATCGATGCTGCGGCCTTCGCGCGCCGCCGCGAGATCGGGTGACAGCGGAGCGCGGAAGCGCCAGGGCGTGACGCGCTCGACTTCGCTCGCCGAAACCGGCCGGCCGAGCGCCGCCAGCAGCACGGCGGGATCGCTCGTTTCGACCACGGATGAGTCATAGCCGCTCACCACCGGTTTGAGCGCGGCAACATTGGTGCCGGCGCCACGCAAGTGGCGGATCAGGCCGGCGGTGACGAAGGTCTTGCCGATGTCGGTGCCGGTCGAGGTGACGAAGTAGGCGCTCATATTGTACTCGTCATTCCGGGCCCGGCCGAAGGCCGGAACCCGGAATCCAGGCGCGCGCCCGTCCTTCCGTCTGGATTCCGGGTCCGCTCGCTTCGCTCGCGTCCCGGAATGACGGATTGTAATTGGGCGCCACTCATCAATTTTTTAAGATCTTGTCGCGCACCAAACCGGCGAGGCGTGCGATCTCTTCGTCCGGATGCTGCGCGGTGAAAGTCAGCCGCAGCCGCGCGCTGCCGGCAGGCACTGTCGGCGGGCGGATGGCGGCGGCGAGGAAGCCGTGCTCGGCCAACAATTGCGACGCGGACAACGTTGCCTGTTCCTCGCCGATGACGACGGGCACGATCGGGCTTTGTGCTTCGGCCAGTCCGGCGGTGCGGGTGAAGGCTTTTGCCTTCTGCACCGGCAGCGCCGCGTAAGCCGGCGCGCGCTCGATCAGATCGAGCGCGGCGATGGCCGCGGCGACGATCGCCGGCGGCAGCCCGGTCGAATAGATCAGGGTGCGGGCGCGATTACGAATGAGATCGATCACCGCGCTTGAGGCACAGAGATAGCCGCCATAGGTGCCGACCGCCTTCGACAGCGTGCCCATCTGTAACGGAATCGGGATATGCGAATTGCCGCTGAAGCTCGAGCCGCGCCCGCCGCCGACGACGCCCAAGCCATGCGCGTCGTCCGACATTAACCAAGCGTCGTGCTCATTCGCGACGCTCAGCAGGTCGGCGAGGGGAGCAAGATCGCCGTCCATGGAGAAGACGCCGTCGGTCACGATCAGCGCGTGGTCGTGCTCCGCGCGGTGCTCAGCCAGCAGCGCGCGCACATGGCCGACGTCGTTGTGGCGGAACATCAGCACCTTGCCGCGCGAGAGCTGCGCGCCGGCGAAGATGCAGGCGTGCGACAATTCATCCGCCAGCACCAGCCCGTCGCGGCCGATGAGCACCGGGATGATACCGGCATTGGCGAGGTAACCGGAGCCGAACACGACCGCCGCCTCGGTCTGCTTGATCCGGGCAAGGCGCTCTTCCAGCGCGGCGTAAAGCGGATGGTTGCCGGTGACAAGGCGCGAGGCGCCGGAGCCCGCGCCATAGCGTTCGAGCGCGGCCATTGCCGCCTGCTTGACCGCCGGATGTTGCGTCAGATTGAGATAGTCGTTGCAGGAAAACGACAAGAGGCGCCGACCGTCGCGCTCGACCCAGATGCCGTCCTCGCGATAGGTCTCGGCCAGCGCGCGGCGCAAATGGCGGCGCTGCAAATCGTCGAGCTTGGCTTGCGCGAAGGCGTCGAGCGAGTGCATCACAGGACCTTGGTTCGGCTTGGGCAATAGGCCCGGGGCCAGCGGGGTAGGGAAGCGCCAAATGGCGGACGATGCCAGCGAAAAGAAGGCGCGGCCGGGCTCGTATAACGCCGGCATTGAGCACATCTGGCTACCTTACGCGCAGATGAAAACGGCCCGTTTGCCGCTGCCGGTGGTGCGCACGTCAGGCTCGCGCATTACGCTCGCCGACGGGCGCGAGTTGATCGACGGTATCGCTTCGTGGTGGACCGCCTGCCACGGCTACAATCATCCGCATATTCGCGAAACGGTCGAACGTCAGCTCGCCGAGATGCCGCACGTGATGTTCGGCGGGCTGGCGCACGAGCAGGCTTTGACGCTTGCCGCGCGGCTCGCTTCGCTGCTGCCGGGCGATCTGAGCCGCGTCTTTTTTTCCGATTCCGGCTCGGTTGCCGTCGAGATCGCCCTGAAGATGACGGTGCAATATTGGCTCAATCGCGGCATGCGGGGACGCAGCCGCTTCGTCGCCTTCAAGGGCGGCTATCACGGCGACACAACCGGCGCCATGGCGGTGAGCGACAACGAAGACGGCATGCACGCACTGTTCGCCGGTCTGCTGCCGCCACACTTCATCGCCGAACTACCAACAGACGAAGAAAAAACGGCGGCGCTCGAAAAACTTGTCACGGCGCAGGCCGAAACCATCGCCGGCATCATGGTCGAGCCGCTGGTGCAGGGCGCCGGCGGCATGATTTTTCATGACGGCGCGGTTCTCAAGCGTCTGCGCGCGCTGGCGGACAAATACGACCTGCTGCTGATCTTCGACGAGGTGTTCACCGGCTTTGGCCGCACCGGCGCCATGTTCGCCTGCGAGGAGGCCGCCGTGGTGCCGGACATTATCGTGCTCTCCAAGGCGCTCACCGGCGGCACCATGGGACTGGCGGCGACGGTGGCGACGAAGAAAGTATTCGATGCATTCTGGTCCGACGAGCCGAAGAAGGCGCTGATGCACGGGCCGACCTTCATGGCCAATGCGCTCGGCTGCGCTGCCGCCAATGCTTCGCTCGATCTGTTCGAGCGCGAGCCGCGCCTCGAACAGGTGGCGGCAATCGAGGCGGCGCTCACCCGCGGGCTCGAGCCGTGCCGCACCATGCGCGGCGTGCGCGACGTGCGCATCAAGGGTGCCATCGGTGTGGTCGAGTTGCAGCGAATCGAGGATGTTGAAACCCTGCGGACGCGCTTTGTCGAAGCGGGCGCGTTCGTGCGTCCCTTCGGCAATATCGTCTACCTGACGCCGGCATTTACTATTCGACCCGAAGACCTCGAAGCCTTGACCGGCGTGGTGGTAAAAGTCGTGCGCGCTTTATAAGCAGACAAGAGGGAATTATGGCGGACTACAGCGGACCGATCACCGACACCCACCATCACATCTGGCGGCGCGCCGATGTGCCGTGGCTGGCCGATCCGCCGATCCCGCGCATGTTCGGCGATTACTTCGGCCTGCGGCGCGATTATCCGCTCGAGGAATTCAGGCGCGACGTCGAGCCGCAGGGCATCACGAAATCGGTGCACGTCACCGCCAACTGGGGCCTCGACCGCGCGATCGACGAGACGCAATGGCTGCAATCGGTCGCCGACACGCAAGGATTTCCCCACGGCATCGTCGCCCAGGTCGACCTGGCCGATGCGAACGTCGAGGCCGCGCTCAAGGCGCACAAGCAGTATCCCAACGTGCGCGGCGTGCGGCAGATGCTTTATTGGGACGGCGATCCGGTGCGCCAATCGGTGCCGCGGCCGGATTATTGCAACGGCGAGGAATTCCGCCGCGGCTTTGCGCTGTTGGAAAAATACGACCTGAGCTTCGAATTGCAGGTCTATGCGCGGCAGGCGAGCTACGCCGTCGAGCTGATCAAGGCCTTTCCCAATGTGCGCATGATCCTGGTGCACGCCGGCATGCTCACCTCGCGCACCGCGACCGCGATCGCGCAATGGCGCACCGCGCTGATGTCGATGGCGGCGTTCCCCAATCTGTACGTGAAGCTGTCCGGCCTCGGCATGTACAGCAACGGCACCAGCTATGAACAGGCGCGCCAGGTGATCCGCGATTCGATGCAGATTTTCGGCACCGAGCGCACCATTTACGGCAGCAATTTCCCGCTGGAGAAGCTGCACGCAAGTTACGCCGATTTCTTCGGTATTTACCGCAGAGTACTGTCGGAATACACCGAGGCCGAACAGCGAGCGGTGCTGCACGACAACGCGCAGAAATTTTACCGGCTCTAGCCGCACCGCGTTGCTCTTGATGCAGATCAACTGCGCGGCCGCGCGCCCGACCTAGATATGGCGCGCGTTCTTTATGCGGCTTCGGAGATGCCGGAATGAAACAATTAGTGTTGGCGCTTTGCCTCGCCGCTTTCGGGCTTGCGGCGCAGGCGCAGCCGGTCACGACGCCGGGCCGCGGATCGATTTTGCGCGCCGATATCCTTGCTGCCTTGCGCCCCTCGGTCGAAAAAGAAACCGGCGGGCCGGTGCAATTCGTCATCACCGTCATGCACGTGATGGACGGCTGGGCCTATGTGGATGCCAAGCCGCAGCGACCCGGTGGCGGAGCGATCAACTGGCGTGCCACCAGGCATCGCCAGGCCTACGAGGCGGACGCGTTTTCCGGCTTGGTGCTGGCGCTGCTGCGCCGTCAGGACGGCCGCTGGACCGTCGTCGACACTTTCATCGGACCGACCGACGTCGCCTGGTACGAATGGGTCAAGAAGTACAAATTGCCGGAAACGTTCTTCCAGGGTCCTTAGGGCCGCCGTCGCCCCGGCCGAACCGGCTACGAAAGGCCGGGGCGACATCGTGTCCTAGCGATAAATATACTCGACCCGCCGTGTCGTCGGTTCAACCAGCACCGGCGCGCTGTTGACGTAGGCATACTGGTAGTCAGAGCCGGGGACGGGCGCGAGCACGACGTTCTCCGGCAGGCCGGCACCCTCGACCACTTCGCCATTGAGATAGACCGGCGGCACCGGATGGCTGACCACGTAGCTGCCGACGGCGGCCGGCGGCGGCGTGATGACCAGCGGCTGGGCGGCCGCGGGGCGCGCGACCAAAGTGCCGGTGATCGTGGGCGCCGCGATCGCGGTTCCGGTCGTCTCGACCGGCACTTGATAGGTGGCCGGCGGAACGGCGTTGAGATCCTGCGCGAGGATCAGCGAACGCCCGGATAGTTGGGCGGTGAGATATTGCGCATAGGCCCAGCCTTGGCGGCCGTTGTAACTGACCTGACACCACAGGCTGCCGCGGATGCAGCCCATGATCACCGTTTGCCCGTTTTGCGGGATGGCGCCGATGATGCCGTATTGCGGCCCCGGCCCGGAACGAATGTTGAGCGGAATCGTCGCGGCGGCAAGGGTCGCAGCCGATGCGGACGACGCAAACGCGGCAGCCGCCGCGACCGTGGCGACAAGTATTGTGGCTTTGAGTTGCATGACGATCTCCCTCGTCGTGATGGACGCCTGCGTAACGCGGCGCAGGGGTGCACGTTCCGAATGCGGGGAGAGGAACTTGAACGATCGGGCGCCGCGAGTTCCCAGCGCGTGAACAAGCCGCCTGCGTGCCACGGCCACGACATTGTTTTGCCGCGCGCCGGTCGCGTTGCGGCGGCGCGAGCGTCAATATCCGACGACGCTGCCGTGCAAGTCGTATTCGTCGGCGCGCTCGATTTTCACCGTGGCGATTTCGCCGACACGCAAGGGACGCCGGCTCGCCACATAGACCGCGCCGTCGATCTCCGGCGCGTCGGCCATCGAGCGCCCCTTAGCCACCGTCGGGCCGACCTCGTCGATAATGACTTTTTGCCGTGTGCTGACCTTACGCTTGAGCCGCCGCGCAGAAATCTTCTGTTGCGCCTGCATGAAGCGGTGCCAGCGCTGCTCTTTCACCTCGTCCGGCACCGCTTCGGCCATGTCGTTGGCGGCGGCGCCGCGCACCGGCTCGTATTTGAAGCAGCCGACGCGATCGAGCGCGGCGTCCTCCAGCCATTGCAGCAGCAGCTCGAAATCGGCGTCGGTTTCGCCGGGAAAGCCGACGATGAAGGTCGAGCGCAGCGTCAGATCGGGGACCGTCTCGCGCCACCGCGCGATGCGTTCAAGCGTCTTTTCCTGCGCCGCCGGCCGCTTCATACGCTTCAACACGTCGGGCGAGGCGTGTTGGAACGGCATGTCGAGATAGGGCAGCACCTTGCCCTGCGGCCATCAGCGGAATGACCTCATCGACATGCGGGTAAGGATAGACGTAATGCAGCCGCACCCAGATGCCGAGCTCGCCCAGGGCGCGCGCCAGATCGGTGAATTTCGCGCGCAACTCGCCGCCGCGCCACGGGCTAGTCGCGTATTTGAGATCGAGGCCGTAAGCCGAAGTGTCCTGCGAGATCACCAGCAATTCCTTGACCCCGGCGGCGACCAGTTTCTCCGCTTCGCGCATCACCTCGCCGGCGGGGCGCGACACCAGATCGCCGCGCAGGCGCGGAATGATGCAGAAGCTGCAGCGGTTGTTGCAGCCTTCGGAAATTTTGAGATACGCGTAATGCCGCGGCGTCAGCTTGATGCCTTCCGGCGGCACCAGATCGAGAAACGGATCGTGCCGCGGTGGCACCGCGCGATGCACGGCTTCGACGACGCTTTCGTATTGCTGCGGGCCGGTGACCGCGAGCACGCCCGGATAGTCTTTCGTGATGCTCTCCGGCTCGGCGCCCATGCAGCCGGTGACGATCACCTTGCCGTTGTCCTTGAGCGCGCCGCCGATGGCGGCGAGCGACTCCGCCTTGGCGCTGTCGAGGAAACCGCAGGTGTTGACGATGACCACGTCGGCGCCGGCGTGCTCGCGCGACAGCGCGTAGCCCTCGGCGCGCAGGCGGGTGACGATGCGCTCGGAATCGACCAGCGCCTTCGGGCAGCCGAGCGAGACGAAGCTGACCGTGGGGGCGGCAGTTTCGGACTTTTTTTCCGGATCGAGCATGCGGGGAGGGACGTAAGGGTGATTGCGGGCGAAAGCAACAAGGCTGTCATGCCCGCGCAGGCGGGCATCCATTAAACGCAGGCCTTGCTCGAATTGCGAGACAGGGGTTACTGGGTCCCCGCTTTCGCGGGGACGACGGTTCGAACCTAGCCGTTCTGCGGCGCTTCGGCCTCGGAACTTCTTCTCCCACGCCCTCTCGTTGTCGGCGCCCTCGAAGGTCGCGACGCGGAAAAGGTCCCAGGCCGACGACCCGCTACGCAAAGTCGCCGAACGGCGCTATGTAAGCTTGCAAGGTGACACGATGAGTCGCTCCCTCCTTGCGATGCTGCTGCTGGCGCTGGCGCTGCTGTCCGCTGCAGCGCCGGGCGTCGCCGCCGATCGTGCGGGCGCCTGGCGCCAGGCCGCGCCCGAGTATGTTCCGGCTTTCCCGCGCAGCAAGCGGGCGCAGGCGGTCTGGGCTGCGGACCGGTGCTGGCGCGAGTGCGGGGCATACACCGCCTGGGATCTGGTCGCCTGTCTCCAATACGATTCCCAAGGCCGCTGCCTCAAGCACACCGACGCCGCCGACCGCGCCTGCCAGCGCGATTGCCGGATTTGGGGCGGCCCGCTGCTGCCGCTTGAATTTCCCTGGGACTGAGCGGCGCTGCGCATCCCTTTGACGAAATTTTGAAGCGGCTTGATTGGACGGCCTTGGCGGGCCGGCGGCATCATGATGCGGAAAAGCGGGGGAGGGTGACCGTCATGCGTTTTCCGCACACAATCCGCAGCGCGCTGGCCGCTGTCATTCTGCTTTGCGCGGCGCCGCTCGCCGCGCAGGCCGCGTCGCCTGAAATCTTCACCGGACTGGTGAAAGGCGTCGCCGTCGGCGGCTACGATCCCGTCGCCTATTTCACCGAACGCAAGCCGGTGCCGGGCAGGACCGACATCACCTATACGTGGAAAGGCGCGACCTGGCGTTTCGTCACCGAGCAGAACCGTGACGCCTTCAAGGCGGCGCCGGAAAAATACGCGCCGCAATACGGCGGCTACTGCGCCTATGCGGTGTCGCAAGGCGCCACCGCCAAGGGCGATCCGAAAGTGTGGAGCGTCGTCGACGGCAAGCTCTATCTCAACCTCAGCGCCAGCGTGCAGAAGACCTGGGAGAAGGACGTTCCCGGTTACATCAAATCGGCCGACAAGAATTGGCCGGAGGTGTTGAAGTAGAAATCTCTGCCTTGCCCGCTGAAGCGTTTGCGAAGGTGGCTGGCGGAAGGGGTGAGATTCGAACTCACGGTACCCTTGCGGGTACGCCGGTTTTCAAGACCGGTGCCTTAAACCACTCGGCCACCCTTCCGTGTCGTTGGCTATGTACAGAAAGAGCTTGCCATCGGGTATCCAGAACTCGCCCGCGTCCGCAAGACCGATCGCGCCTGCTGCACTGCCGCCGGCCAAAAAGCGCCGCCTTAGTGCCGCCGCATTGAAGCCAAAATTGGTGTGATACCAATTGTTTACTACGCCAGCGTAGCGAAGGTTCCCGGAACAGTCGCCGTACGCTATTGTCTGAGCTTCGTATTGGGGAACCGAAGGCGGGATGGGCGGTCCAGGGGGCATGCGCGCGTTATTGCGCCGTTTTGCGGGCCTTTTAGGGGTCTGCGGCGTTTGCGTCGGCGTCGCCGGTTGTAGCGGCGGTCTCTCCGGCAAAGTCGATCCTCGTTACGGCGTCGCCTCCAGCTCGCGCGTCGTCGAGCCGGGCCAGCCGATCCCCAAAGGCGGCGGCACCTACCGCATCGGCAAGCCCTATACGATCGCCGGCAAAACCTACGTTCCGGAAGAGAACTTCAATTATCGCGCCGTCGGCATCGCCTCCTGGTACGGCGACGCCTTCCACGGCCGCTACACCGCCAACGGCGAAATCTTCGACGAGAATTCGATTTCCGCGGCGCATCCGACCATGCCGCTGCCGTCTTATGCGCGCGTCACCAACCTGCAAAATCATCGCTCCGTCGTGGTGCGCGTCAACGATCGCGGCCCCTATGCCCACGACCGCCTGATCGACCTGTCGGTGAAGACGGCGAAGATTCTCGGCTTCTATGACAACGGCACCGCCAAGGTGAAGGTCGAATATGTCGGCCGCGCGCCGCTTGCCGGCTCCAATGACAACAAGCTGATGGCCACCTTGCGCGAGCCCGGGCATCGCCACGCCGCGCCGGTGCAAGTTGCCTCGAACAAACCCTATGCGCCGATCTATTTCGACTCCCATCCGCTGACGAAGCTGCCGGAGCGGGTGCAATCGCCACCCGAGCGGCCTTATGCGGTAGGTGAGGGACGCAGACAGGCGGCCGCGGCCCCGCCGGCCCGGCACGCGCCGACCACGGAATTTGCGGCCGCCCGCCGCCCGCATACTGTGGACAATGACCGCGCCCCGCCGCCTTCCGACGCCGTGCCGCGCGTGTCGCCGGTTTCCGCCTATGCCCCGGTGCGCTATGATGCCCCGGCCGGCTATCTTGGCGGCCGTGGTCTTTACTGAGCCATAAATTCCCGCCACGGCGTTGCCGCATAAACCTCGCTAAGGCGTGCGCGCCGGCGTAAACCGTAGCTGATAAGCGGTGATGATGGCCTTTCGACTTAAGCCAATCGCACGTTTCCTGATGGCGGCAGCTTTGCTCGCCGGCCTTGGCGCGGCCGCGTTTGCCGCAGGACCGGCGAAAAAGGACGCGCATCCGCCGGCGAAAAAAGAAGCGCCGAAGAAAGACGAGCCGAATATTTCGGCGCCGCACGCCATCCTCATCGAAAGCGACAGCGGCAGCGTGCTGTTTGAACGCAAAGCCGACGACCTCATTTTTCCGGCGAGTCTGGCGAAATTGATGACCGCCGAATACGTCTTCCACGAGCTCAAGGAAGGCCGCATCAAGCTGACCGACGAGTACCGCGTCAGTACCGACGCCTGGCGGCGCGGCGGCGCGCCCTCGCACAGCTCGACCATGTTCGCCCCGATCAACAGCAAGGTCAGCGTCAGCGATTTGATCCGCGGCATGATCATCCAGTCGGCGAACGACGCCTGCATCGTCCTCGCCGAGGGACTGGCCGGCACCGAATTGGAATTCGGCATCAAGTTGACCGACCGCGCGCGCCAGATCGGGCTCACCCAGTCCGTTTTCACCAATTCCAACGGCTTGCCCGATCCGCGCGAGCACGTCACCTCGCGCGAGCTGGCGCTGTTGGCGCGCCATATCATTCTTACCTATCCGGAATTCTACAAAATCTTCGGCGAGCCGGATTTCACCTTCAACAAGATCCATCAATTCAACCGTAACCCGCTGCTGTCCATGAATGTCGGCGCCGACGGCCTGAAGACCGGCTTCACCAAGGAGGCCGGCTATGGCCTCGTCGGCTCGGCGGTGCAGAACGGTGTGCGCCTGATCGTGGTGGTGAACGGGCTCAAATCGGCCAAGGAGCGCGCCGACGAGGGCAAGAAGCTCCTGGAATGGGGTTTCCATAATTTCGTGCCGCGCACGTTGTTCGCCGACGGGCAGATCATCGGCACCGCCAAGGTTTTTGGCGGCGCCAGCGGCGACGTGCCGCTGCTGGCGCACGGCACGGTGCGGGTGATGGTGCCGAAGAACGGCGGCGAACGGTTGATCGCGCGAATCGCCTATACCGGGCCGGTGCCGGCGCCGGTCGCGCAAGGGCAACCGATCGGCGCGCTCAAAGTATGGCGCGGCGAGGATTTGATCTTGCAAACGCCGCTCAAGGCCGCCGCCGGCGTCGGCAAGGGCAATCTGCCGCAGCGCGCTTTGGATGCTATGACCGAAATGATCATCACGCTGTTCCGCGCCGGGGTGAAAAAGCTATGATTGCTGCGGCGACGTAGAGAGGCTTTTCCGATTGCGCGGACGATTCATCACGTTTGAAGGCGGCGAAGGCAGCGGCAAGTCCACGCACGCGGCAATGCTGGCGCAGCGCCTCAAGGGCGTAGGCATCGATGTCGTCTTGACGCGCGAACCGGGCGGCTCGCCCGGCGCCGAGATCATCCGCCACATCCTGCTGTCCGGCGTCGCCAAGCCGCTCGGCGCCGAGACCGAGGCCATCTTGTTTGCCGCCGCGCGCGACGACCATGTGCGCAGCGTCATTCATCCCGCCATCATGGCCGGCAAATGGGTGATCTGCGACCGTTTCATCGATTCCACCCGCGTCTATCAGGGCGCGCTGGGCAATGTCGACGCGCAATTCATCCGCAGCCTTGAAAGGGTGACCGTCGGTCCGGCCATGCCGGATCTTACGTTTGTTGTCGACGTGCCGGCGACGATCGGGCTGGCGCGTGCGACGCGCCGGCGCGGCAAGGAGCAGCCCGACCGGTTCGAGAGCGAAGGGCTCAAGTTTCATGAGAACTTGCGCCAGGCCTATCTGACGCTGGCGGCGAGCGAGCCACGCCGCTGTGTCGTCGTCGATGGCCGTCCGCCGCGCGACATCGTGGCCGACCGCGTCTGGGCCGCCACCGTCGAGCGCCTGTATCCGGAGCAGCAGCGCGTCGCGGAGAATGCGCCGTGAGTGCCGATACTGCCGAGGACCTTGAGGTTCTTGCCCCGCGCGAATCGACCGCTCTGTTCGGTCACGCGGACGCCGAACAGGCGATGCTGGCGAGCTACAAGACCGGCCGTATGCCGCATGCTTGGCTGATCGCCGGTGAGCCCGGCATCGGCAAGGCGACGTTGGCCTATCGCCTGGCGCGCTTCGTGCACGCGCATCCCGACCCGGCGGCCGAGGCCGTGCAGCGCGCAACCTCGCTCGCCGTCGATGCGGCGCATCCGGTGGCGCGCCGCATCGCCGCGCAGGCGCAGGGCGATCTTCTGGTGCTCGAGCGCACGATCAACGAGCAAACCGGCAAACTCTACACCGTGATCCGCGTCGATGACGTCCGGCGCACCGTTTCGTTTTTCGGCTCGACGCCCGGGGAGGGCGGCTGGCGCATCGCCATTGTCGATGCGGCGGATGATCTGGAGCGCCCAAGCGCCAACGCGCTGCTCAAGGTGCTGGAGGAGCCGCCGGCGCGGGCGCTGCTGTTGCTCGTGAGCCATGCGCCGGGGCGCGAATTGCCCACCATCCGCTCGCGCTGCCGACGCCTTTTGTTGCGGCCGCTCGCTGCGAACGACGTCGCCCATGCGCTCGCGGCGGCCAGCGGACGCAATGCCGGAGATGCACAAATCAAAGAGGCTGCCGCGGCCGCCGACGGCAGCGTCGCCCGCGCGCTGCGGCTGCTCGATGGATCGGCATTGGTGCTGCGCCAGCGCGTGCTCGATTTGCTCACGCAGCTGCCCAATCCCGATCCGCGGGCGCTGCATGCGTTAGGCGACAGCCTGAGCGGCAGCGAGCCGCAGACGCTCGCGGCCTTCATGGATTTGGTCGATGGCTGGCTGGCGGCGCGGCTCAACGGCGCCACGCAAGCATTGCCGCAAATGGCCCGGCTGGCGCGGACCTGGGAGCAGGTCAACCGCGCTGCCGCCGAGGTCGAGACTTATAATCTGGAGCGCAAACCGCTGGTCTTTTCGGTATTCGGAGCGCTGGCGGAAGCTGCGCGCACTTAAGCGGCGGCTATTTGGCCATCCGGCGCGGCGCGATGACGGACCGCCCGGCATCAACAAACCTGCCAAGCAGACCTTTGCGCGCGCTTGCCGCCGCCGCATCGCGCGGGCCGGCGACGCGGTGTAGGGCGGCGACAGGCAATTCGACCAAGGCCGGCAATGGATCGTCGAGAGACAGGCTGGCAAAACTCATCGGCTTGCGCAGGCTTGCCAGATAGTCGCGCAGGCTCAAGGTGCCGCTTGTCACTTCCTCATAGACCGCCATGATATCGCGAAAGGTATGCATCCAGCCGATACCCGGCTGCGCGCGGCCAAACGGCACAGTTTCACCGATCGCCTGCCGCCAGGCCAAATAGGGAAAGTCGACGCCGGCGCGGGCGCCGATGCCGCACCAGGTCCAGAAGCGGCCGTTGACGTCGAGCAGCTTGTAGTGGCCGTCGCGATGGTCGTGCTTGAATTCGACCTCGACGACGCCGGTATAGTCGATCGACTTGAGGAAGCGGCAGGCGGTCTCCTCGACTTCGGCGCGTTCGATGGTTTCCACGAAGGTGCTCGAGCGGCCGAAGTCGGTCGGGTATTGCCGGGTGCGGCGCGCGACCAAAGAGACAATCGGCTCGCCGTGCTGCATCAGTCCGGCAAAGGAGAATTGCGACGTGCCGGTGCCGGGAATCCACTCCTGCACGATAATGGCGTCGGTGCCGACGAGGGCGGCGGCCTTCTGGTAGAGCGCGATCAGTTTTTCGCGCGTTTCCGCCTTCCAGGCTTTCGCCTGCGTGAATTCATCGCTGCCTTTGCGGAATGCCGGTTTGAGAATGACCGGAAAACGGCAGTCGATCCCGGCAGCCTCGTCGCGGCTGTGCGGCTGGAAACTGCGCGGAAAATCGATCCCGAGTTCAGCCGCCCGCTGATAGGTAAACCGTTTGTCGTAGACCCATTGGATGGTGCCCCAATCCGGCGTCGCGACGCGAAAGTGCTCGGACAGCAGGGCATGATTTTGCGCGATCATGCGCATGTCTTGGTCGCCGGCGGCGATCAGCACCCAGCCGGCCAAATTATGCTGCTTGGCAAGATCCACGATCGATGAAACGCCGTCCGGGTGATCGGCGCCCGGCCAGTCGAAGCGGCGCCGGATATAGCGCGAGAATTTTGGCAACGGATGGTTGGCGAGCAGCCAGACGGGTACGCCGCGTCGGCCCAGGCTGCGCGCGACAGCGACGCTGACATGGGCGCCGCCAACGATGACGGCGCCGGGAATCGCGGCGTCAGCGATTGCCCGGGCCTGCGTGTCGCTCATGAATGCTCACGTTCAGCCGCGACCAGAAGCCGCGCTTGCTCGTAACTCTCCATGCCGTCATCGGCGAATACGCCGGCTGTCCGTCGGGCCTCGACCGCCGCGCGGGTAACGCGGCGCGCGGCAAATCCCGCGCCGGCGATGAAGCGGAGCAGCGGCCCGAAGCTTCCGACCGCGGAGGCGCCGACGAAGTGCAGGCCTTCGACGCTCGATTCCAGTCCGCCGGAGAGAACCGGCAGGCCGTGGTGGCGCGCGATCTGGCGGCGCAAGGCGGGCTCAAGGGCGCTCATCTTGTCGACGTCGATGCGGTAACCGGTCGCCAGCAGCACATGATCGAAGTGCCGGGTGCCGTTGTCGAGCTTGAGCGCGATGCGGTTGCCGTCGCGTCGCGCCTCCAGAATGCGGCGCCCCTGGCTGATCGGAACGTCGCGCAGGCGCGGCCGCAGCCAAAGGATCGCGGTAGCGCGCAGGTTATGCTCGTTCCAGCGGTCGCGCCGATCCTGGCTGAGGTAATGCAGCAGGCCAGGCGCCTCGTTCGCCCAGTTGAACGGGAACGGACCCACTTGCGACGGCGGGATCAGCATGTTGCCGAGCACCGCACGAACGGTTTTGCGCAGCGAGCCGCGCTCGTCCGGATCCGCGTTCCATTCCAGATTGCCGCGGCAAATGATTTCCACATCGGCGCCGGCTTCATGCAGGATGGCGGCGGACTCGCAAGCGCTCTGGCCGCGGCCGATCACCGCGACGCGCTTGCCGCGGTAGCGCTCTGAATCGGTGTGCTCGCAGGAGTGACTGACCAGGCTGCGCGGCAGTGCGTTGAATTGCGCCGGACGATATTCGTGATTGAGCAGGCCGGTCGCCATCACCACGCGGCGCGCGAAGAAACGTTCGCCGTCCTCGAGCACGAGATGAAAACCGTTGTCGACTTTGCTGACGCTCAGCACCGCGCGGGTGTCGAGCTCCGGCGCCACCTTCTGCTGAAACCAGCGGCCATAAAAGGTGAAATATTCCAGCGGCAGCAGCTTCGGGATAGGCAAGCCGATTTCGCGATAATAATCGTCGAGCGTGTGGCGTCCTTCCGGAGCGGCGATATGCGTCGCGATCCAGGGCGAGCGCAGCTTCATCCCGGCCGGCATATTGCGGCGCCAGAACGACAGCGGTTCGCCGAAGATGCGGATCGGGATATCGGCGCTGCGCAAATGCGCCGCGACGGCGAGACCATAAGGACCGGCGCCGATGATGGCGACGTCGCAATTTTTTTTCTGCGAGCGGAGAGGGGCGATGGCGATGTTCATTGCAAGCTCTTGGTGTTACGCCCGTCACGGGCACTCAGGGCTTTTTGGGCAATGAGTTCTAACAGTTTCCAAATGCTTGCGACTAAACGTCGCTTGTTAGGGATAATTGCAAGCGTCACGAAACCGGCAAAAGCGTTAACGCCATTAACCGTAAAATGGCCCGGCAACAGGCGCCGTTTCGCTTTCCGCGGGCATCGCGTGCGAACAGCGAAGGCGCGCTAGAGCACGCCTTCCAATAGTTCCGTCACGCGGTCGGGTTGATCGAGCATCACATGGTGGCCGCAGGCGAGCGTATGGCTTTGCCAGGCCGGGTCCGATTTGACGCGGTCATAAAACGGTTTGAACGGGCTCTCGCGCGGCAATTCGGTGCCGTGCACATAGACGCGGTTGGCGATCCGCTTGTGCGCGCCGGTAAGCTTAATCTTCTCGGTGAAACAACCGATCGGATGCGGCGTCGCCAGCGCATCGACGCGCGCGGCATCGTCGGCGTTGACGTTGAAGAAGGCGGCCGGCGGCGCCGGGACCGCCAGCCCGCCGATAGCGCCGGCATTGGCCAGAAACCGCTGGGTGTTTGCCGGCACGTTGATGTCGAACAGCGACTGGCCGTCCTCAGGCAGGAAGGCGTCGAGATAGGCGAGCGCGGCGATGCGCTCCGCCGCGCGGTCGGCGACCCCGGTGATCACCATGCCGCCATAGGAATGCCCAGCGAGGACGACGCCGCTCAGGTCCTCGTAGCGCAAGACTGCGAGAACGTCCTCGATGTGCAGGCTGAGATTGATGTCGCCGGATAACAGATGCGACCGTTCGCCTTGACCCGTGAGGGTGGGCGTGAAGACGCTATGGCCACGGGCGCGCAACCGCGCCGCCACTTTGTGATAGCACCAGCCGCCCGACCAGGCGCCGTGCACAAGCACGAAAGTGGCGGGGCTTTTTGACATAACCATGACAATTCAACCTGTTCCGGCGGGGCAAGGCCGGACATGTTAGCAGCTCATGCAGGCCAGTTGTCGCCGTGCCCGCGCTCCATTAGGGTCGCCGACCGACATCGATACGGCCGCGCCTTCCGGCGCTGCCCGACCGTTGCAAAGGGAGGCTTTCCATGAATTCAAGATTGATCGTGGCCGCTATGGTCCTGGCCGCGATGCCGACGCTCGCGCAGGCTCAGGGCAAGAAGGCGACCAATGCCGATGCGCAAAAGGTCGTTGCGATGATCAAGGGCGACAAGGGCAAGGTCAAAATCTACTGCGATATTTCCAAGCTCAACGACCAGATCGAGGAAGCCGACAAGAAGAAGGACGAGAAGACGGTCGACGCGTTGTCCGATAAGGCGGACGCCATGGGCAAGCAATTGGGTCCTGAGTACCTCGCCTTGCAGGCCGGCCTTCAGGACATGCCGGCGGATTCCAAAGAGGCGCAGGCGATCGGCGACACGCTCGGAACACTCGACGACCTTTGCGGCAAGTAACCGGTCGCTGACGCCCAATAGTTCCGGCGAAGACCGCGCTTTGCCAAAACCCGCCGCCGCGGCCATCGCGGCGGCGGGTGTGATTGTAATATCCGGCAGATTCGGGGGCGCGCGCGAGACCGGCTTAGGCCGGTGATTTCCATGCAAAACGGGCTGGCGATTGTTGTCGTTTTTGCCGTGGCCGCTGCTTGTTGCGGTCCGGCGCGCGCGACCGCGGAATACAACTACAAAAAGGACGAATACGTCGTCGTCGATCGCGGCCTTGCGCCGAATGAAAAGTTCTCCATCGCCGCGCATGGCAAGGGGGAGGGCGGCGCAGAAGACTTTCATCTCTATGTGATGGCGGAACCGGAGCATCGGCCGCTCGCGGCGCTTCCGTCGATCGATTCAAAATCAATCTTGGATTCCGGCCCAAGCGCATTTTACGCGCGTTGGGCGCCCGACTCCGGCCACGTCGCCGTCATGTTTCGTGCCGACCGGCATATCCTGATCATGGTCCTTTACGCGTTGCGCGAGGGCCAGCCACATCAACTGCAGGGGCCAACGCTGTTCGGCGCGGTGACCAAGAACATGCCGGAATCGAGCGACGACTATGCCATCAGGTCAAGCGTGAGCGAGTTGACCTGGCTCGGCCCGGCAACGTTCAAGTTGAAAGAGCATCGGCTCTACGATGCCAGTGCGCCCGATCTGGCGCGCGCGCTTGGCACCTTCGGCCGGCGGGAGGCAAAACCCCACGAGACGACGACCGGCGATAACAATGTCCGATACGACTGGTACTTCGTCGAATTTGCCGCCGAGGCGGTTGGCGTGCTCGCCCCGGGCGGACGGTTTCATGTCAAGGACCTGAAACCTGGACAGTTCGAGCGGTTGCGCTAGCGGCGCCGCATCGGTCTACGCCGCGTGATGTTTTAGTTCTGAGCGTGCCGGCCCGACGCGATGAGGTCGTTCATCGCCTGCCGCGCCAGCCTGCGCAGGTCCTCACGGACGATCTGCTCGTCGGCGCTGGCAACAAGTTGGGAAGCGCTCGCCGCGCGCGGCAAGGCGCTGAGATCAAGCGCGTCGGCCTTAGTCGAGATGGCATAGGCGCCACCCAGACCGATCAGAACGACGAAGCTGAAGAAAGCCACCGAACGTAGGATTGTGCTGCGCATGGTCCCTGTCTCCTGCCTACCCAACCGGGACGAGGGCCCGCTGGTTCCTTGCAACGTTAGTCGCGGCGGCGCGGCAAAAGGTTCGGAACTTTAAAGAACCAGGGCAAGCTATTGAAATAACGTATTTATTTCTTGGCCACCCGAGGCGCCGCGCGCCGCGCGGGCCCGATCACTGCGTATTAACAAGCGCTTAACCGGATTGCCCGCATTGTGGGTGATCTCGTCACAGCTCATTAGCCGCGAATCAGCAAGCGACGAATCAGGATGACGAACCCGAATTCCGGTTTTCCCGTCGATCACGCCCAATCGAATCGCGTAAGCGGAAGAAGCCGATCATGGCTTCAACCTGATCAAATCCATTTCGAGCCCTGATTATTATGGCGCACGCGACCGCGACGTTTCCCGACGTCACTCTGCGCTACGGCAGCGCATTTGCGCATGGCGGCTCCCGCCGCAATAAATCCGGCAGGCCGGCCATCGGGGTCGGGGCAGTGGCGGCTTCCGGTGCATTCGGCCTGGTCGCAGTGACTGCCGTCTGCCTGGTGGCTATCGTTATTTCCGGCAATGGTGCGACGCACGCCAGGCTGTCGCCGAGCCTTGCGATGCCGGTTGCCCTGTTGAACCCGTACCCGACCTCGGCCGGGGCGGAAACGTTCTCCGGTTCGGCTCTGGTTGCCGGTCCGGCCTACGTGCGCCAATTCGTCGGCGCCGCGCCGGCGCGGACCCAGCTTGCCGCGCTGACGCCGGCTGCAACGCCAATGCCAGCGCTCACCGCCTCGCTGCCGCTGCCTTTGCGACGTCCGCAGATGTTAGCGAACAGCGCCCCACTGCCGCGCGCACGGCCGTTGTCCCGTGCGCAGGCGCCGGCTGATGAATTTACGACGGCCTCGATCGGTGGGGCCGCGGAGAGGACACCGGTGGCTGTCGCGACGAAACCGCAGCCAGCGACCGAACAGCGCGTTGCCTCGCTGGAGCCGCCGAAGCCTGCGGCGCCGCGCGAGCCCGACAGGCGCACCGCGGTTTACGATATCGCGGCCGCCACCGTTTACATGCCCAACGGGCAGAAGCTGGAGGCGCATTCGGGGCTCGGCCACCGGCGCGATAATCCGCGCTATGTCAGCCAGAGAAACCGCGGGCCGACGCCGCCGAATGTCTATGATCTTTCGCTGCGTGAACGGATTTTCCACGGCGTGCGCGCCATCCGGCTTAATCCGCATGACGAGGACAAGATGTTCGGCCGCGACGGCATGCTCGCCCACACCTACATGCTCGGCCGTAGCGGGCAGTCGTTCGGCTGTGTGTCGTTCAAGAACTACAACGCCTTTCTGCAGGCGTATCTTAAGGGCGACATCGACCGCCTGATCGTTGTCGCGCATAGCGACGCGCCGCCGGCCTCGATCGTACGTGCGCATCCGCGGGCCCCAGATCGCTTGGCCCTCAACAGCCAATAGCCATCGCGCGCCTGGTTGCGCGCTTTGCGGTGCCGGCTCGTTTTGATCAATCTGAATTCGACGCGCCGCGCCGCGCCTGCCAGAGCGCGACCGTCATCCAGCCGGTCGAGGTGCCGACGAAACCGCCGGCAATAACATCGCCGAGGAAATGAAAATTGGCGCCGATCAGACCGACGGCGACCGCCAGGACGGCAAGCGCATAAAGCGGCCGCAGCCTCGGATACAAAATCCAAAGCACCGCGATCACCGCGCAAGTCACCGCCGTGTGGCCTGACGGGAAGGATGCGTAGCCGCGGCCGCCGTGGAAAAAGTAGAAGCCATAAGCGCTGTCGTGGATGAAAGAGGGATTGTTCGCCACCCACGTATCCGGCCACAGCCTGCCAAAGACGAATTTCAGCAGGTTTTTGGTGGCATCGGCGACGATCAGGCTGATGCTGCACAAAACGCCGGCCACGGCAGCTTTCGGCAGCACCCGCCCGGAGAGCACCCAAAGTCCGAAGGCCACGAATGCCGCAACCGCAATCGGATTGAGCGGCTCGGGAATTTGAGTAAGGCGCGCGAAAACCGTTCGGTGGAGGCTATGGGCGTGCGCCAGCAAAGCCAGCGGCCGGTCGATCCAAAGATAGCAGACGACCACCGCTAGGGCGGTCAGGAGAAGTGCCAGCAGCCAGCGGTGCAGGGCGGTCATCGAAGCAACTCCTTCGCCCTGTATGTGGCATAAGGGCACCGGCCGCACGAGAGCCCAAAGGGGCTCGCTTGCCCAGGCCGCCCGCGGTTGTTACCTAGTCTTTGACTCGTCATGGCCGGACAAATTCCGGCATTTGTGCCTTTCAAAACGTCAAAAATGCCGGCCAAGACACCCTTCTACATCACCACCGCGATCTCTTACCCGAACGGTCCGCCGCATATCGGCCACGCCTATGAGGCGATCGCGACTGACGCCATCGCGCGCTTTATGCGGCTCGACGGCTACGACGTCTATTTCCTCACCGGTACGGACGAACACGGTCAGAAGATCCAGCAGACCGCGGCGAAGGAGGGGATGACGCCCCGGCAATTGCTCGACCGTAATGTGCCGCTGTTCGAAGCGATGGTGAAACGCCTGGAGTGTTCGAACGACGACTTCATCCACACCACTGAAGCGCGCCACCACCGCTCCTCGGAAGCGATCTGGCAGCGCATGGAGCAGAACGGCGACATCTATCTCGGCAAATACGCCGGCTGGTATTCGGTGCGCGACGAGGCCTATTACGCCGAGGACGAAACGCATCTCAACGAGCAGAAGGTGCGCGTGTCGTCGAAGACCGGGACGCCGGTCGAATGGGTGGAGGAGGCGAGCTATTTCTTCAAGCTCTCGGCCTATCAGGACAAGTTGCTCAAACTATTCGAGCGTCCGAATTACGTGCTGCCGAAAGAGCGACTGAACGAAGTCGCGAGTTTCGTGCGGGGCGGCCTGCAGGATTTGTCGATCTCGCGCACCACCTTCGACTGGGGCGTGCGCGTGCCCGGCGCCGACGGCCACGTGATGTATGTGTGGGTCGACGCGCTCACCAATTACATCACCGGTGTTGGCTTTCCCGACACCGGCAGCGAGCCGTTCAAGCGCTACTGGCCGGCGGCGCTGCACGTCATCGGCAAGGACATCGTGCGCTTCCACGCGGTCTATTGGCCAGCTTTCCTGATGTCGGCCGGGCTCGAAGTGCCGCAGCGCATCTTCTCGCACGGCTTCCTGTTCAATCGTGGGGAGAAGATGTCGAAGTCGGTCGGCAATGTCATCGACCCCTTCGCGCTGGCCGACGCCTACGGCGTCGATCCGCTCCGTTATTTCTTTCTGCGCGAGGTGCCGTTCGGGCAGGACGGCAATTACAGCCACGAGGCGATCGTCAACCGCATCAATGCCGATTTGGCCAACGATCTCGGCAATCTGGCTCAGCGCTCGCTCACCATGGTGGCCAAGCAATTCGGCGGAAAATTGCCGGCGCCGGGGACCTTCAGCGACACCGACAAGACCATTCTCGCCGCCGCCGACGGCATGATCGGCAAGGCGCGCGAGGCGATGGCGACGCAGCAATTGCACCAGGTGCTCAACGCGGTCTGGGCGGTGGTGGCCGACGCCAACCGCTATTTCGCCTCTGAGGCGCCCTGGGCGCTGGCCAAGACCGATCCGAAGCGGCAGGGGACGGTGCTCTACGTTACGGCCGAAGTGGTGCGTTGCGTGGCGATCCTGGCGCAGCCGTTTGTGCCGGGCTCGGCAGCGAAGATGCTCGATCTCCTTGCGGTTCCCGCCGCGGAGCGGTCTTTCGCCGAGCTCGGCGGCAAGAAACGCATTGCGGCGGGCAGCGCCTTGCCGCCACCGGCGCCGGTATTCCCGCGCTATGTCGAGCCCGAAGCGGTGGCGTGACGATGCTGGTCGACAGCCACTGCCATCTCGATTTTCCCGATTTCGCCAGCGAGCTCGACGCCGTGGTCGCGCGGGCACGCGTCGCCGGCGTCGGGCGCATGGTGACGATCTCAACGCGGGTGACGAAGCACGCGCAGGTCCTTGCCATTGCCGAGAAATTCCCGGAGGTCTTTTGCTCGGTCGGAACCCATCCGCATAACGCGCAAGAAGAGCCCGAGGTCGATGCCAAGACGCTGAGGACAATCGCCGAACACCCGAAAGTGGTGGCAATCGGCGAGGCCGGTCTCGACTATCATTATGACAACTCGCCGCGCGAGCAGCAGGCAAAAAGCTTGCGCCAGCACATTGCCGCCGCACGCGAAACCGGTCTGCCTTTGGTCATCCATTCGCGCGACTGCGATGCCGACATGGCCGCGCTTCTGACCGAGGAAACAGGGAAGGGCGCCTTCCCGGCCGTGCTGCATTGCTTCACCGGCGGACGCGTTCTGGCCCGGCGCGCGATCGACCTGGGCCTACACATCTCGTTCACCGGCATTCTCACCTTCAAGCGCTCCGACGACTTGCGCGCGATCGCCAAGGACTTGCCGGCCGAGCGCATCATGGTGGAAACCGATGCGCCTTATCTCGCGCCCTTGCCGTATCGGGGAAAGCGCAACGAGCCGGCTTATGTGGTGGAAACAGCCAAGGTGCTGGCCGATACGCGCGGCGTTTCTGCCGACGACATCGCGCGGCAGACCACGGAGAATTTTTTCCGTCTCTTCAACAAGGTTCCACGGACCTTGGCGGACGCCGCATGAGCCTGACGTTTACGATCCTCGGCTGCGGCTCGTCCATGGGCGTGCCGCGCGTGGCGCTGGGCTGGGGCGCCTGCGATCCCAACAATCCAAAGAACCGCCGCCGCCGCTGCGCATTATTGGTTGAACGTACGCAAGGACCGGGCACGGTCACGCGCGTTCTGGTCGACTGCACGCCGGATTTGCGCGCGCAACTGCTCGAAGCCGAAGTGGACTGGCTCGACGGCGTGCTGATCACCCACGAGCACGCCGACCACACCCACGGCATCGACGACTTGCGCCCGCTATTCGTCCACAAACGCCGTCGTATCGGCGTCTATATGGACGAGCAGACCTCACAGATCATGCGCGTGCGCTTCGACTATTGCTTCGCGCAGGCGCCGGGCAGTGGCTACCCGGCGATCCTGAGTGCGCACCGGTTAACGCCGGGAGAGAGAGTCGCAATCGCAGGAGAGGGTGGCGCCATCGAGGCGCTGCCGGTGCTGCAGGAGCATGGCGATATTGCCTCGCTCGGCTTCCGCTTCGGCAACGTTGCCTACTCGGCCGACATCAAGGCGCTGCCGCCGGACAGCATCGCGGCCATGGCCGGACTCGACGTCTGGATCGTGGACGCGCTACGCAAGACGCCGCATCCGAGCCATTTCAATCTCGACGAGGCCTTGGCCTGGATCGCGCGCATCAAACCGAAACGGGCGATCCTCACCAATCTGCACAGCGACATGGATTACGCGGCGCTGCGTGCCAGTCTGCCGCCCAATGTAGAGCCGGCCTATGACGGCATGCATTTTACCGCCGGCTGAGCGCGCCCAGCCGGTAAAATTGTGAATTAAATTAGATGGATTCCTAAGGGTCTTAAGATAGCGGTATCGCGCACCGGCCCGACGCACCGGTCAACCCAGGAGGAAAGCCATGGCCGCATCCGTTTGTCCGCATTGTCAGAATGGTACCTTCGAGCTTCAGGAAGGCCCGATCACAGGCATTCACCACAAGCTTCTGTTCGTACAATGCGCGCGCTGCGGCGCGCCTATCGGCGCGGTGGAAGCCCGCAATCCGATGCTCGACAAAGATCAAGACGCTCGCCTGCACGCTATCGAAAATCAGCTGTCGTCTTTATCCCACGCGGTTGGTCGCATCGGACACATCGTCGGCGAATTGGCACACCAGCACACAGTCTAAAACGCTCGACAGTAGCGATAATGACCTGTGGACGGCCGGCATTGCCGGGCTTCCATCGGCACGGCGATCAATTAAGCCCGTGATACCGGCACTTCCGGACATTCCGAGATATTCCATAATATGTCTTATGCGAATCATGCGTCGGCGGTCGCGACCTCGGGCGGCCTTTGCTACGGTCGGCGCCTTCGTCCCGCAAGCGCGTTAACACCTTGAAGCCCTCTCGCGATATTGCCCGGCTCATCGAGATCATGGCGGCGCTACGCACGCCGGGCTCGGGCTGCCCCTGGGACCTCGAACAGACTTTCCGCACCATCGCGCCCTATACGCTGGAGGAAGCCTACGAGGTCGCCGACGCCATCGCGCGCGGCGATCTTGGCGGCCTCAAGGACGAACTGGGCGATCTTCTGCTCCAGGTCGTGTTCCACGCACGCATGGCCCAAGAGCTGCCAAAAGAGCAAGGCGCCTTCGATTTTGGCGACGTGGTCGATGGCATTACCACCAAGCTCATCCGCCGCCATCCGCATGTGTTCGCCGACACCGAAGGCCTCACCGCTGAAGCGGTCAAAGGCCTATGGGAGCGTATTAAGGCCGAGGAGAGGGCCGAGCGCGGCGAGGCCGCGCCTTCAGGCGCGCTCGCCGGCGTCCCGCTTGCCCTGCCCGCGTTAACCCGGGCGTTGAAGCTGCAGCAAAAGGCCGGCCGCGTCGGCTTCGACTGGAACGATCCGCGCGCCGTGCTCGCCAAGATCCGCGAAGAGGCCGATGAAATCGAAGCCGAGCTTGACAGCGGCGACAACGCGGACATCGCCGCCGAGGTCGGCGATCTGTTGTTCGCCCTCGTCAATCTCGCCCGCCATCTCGGCGCCGACCCGGAGGGCATTCTGCGCGCGACCAACCTCAAATTCGAGCGGCGCTTCGCGTCGATCGAGCAGGCTCTGGCCGCGCGCGGAAAAAAACCGCAAGACGCTACGCTAGCGGAGATGGATGCGCTGTGGGACGAAGCGAAGGCTGCGGAAAGGTCCTAGCGCGTCACACGCCGAACTTCGCCCGCACCCGCGCCGCCTTGTCGGCATCGGCGCGCACCGTCACCGCCAAACGACCGTCATCGCGCATATCCTTACCCAGTACTTCGGAATGCCGGTAGAGCCAGCTCAAGCCGGCGCCGTCGGCAGGATCGAGCGAAAGCTCAAGCGTCTGCCGCCGCTCCGCGAGCCGCGCCTCGATGGCGGCGACCAGATGCTCGATCCCTTCGCCGCTCAACGCTGATACGGGGACCGGGCGGCCCTGCCCGTTTTGCCGCTCGGCGGTATTGAACAGCTGCGCGCGTGCCGGCGCGTCGAGCAAATCGATCTTGTTCCAGACCTCGATCAGGCGGGGATCGGCGGCGGCGATGCCGAGTTCGCTGAGTACGGTCGCGACGTCATGCGACTGCGCGCTTGAATCCTCATGCGCCACGTCGCGCACATGCAAGATGACGTCGGCCTCGATGACCTCCTCCAGCGTGGCGCGGAAGGCCGCCACCAGCATGGTCGGCAGGTCGGAAATGAACCCGACCGTATCCGACAGGATGACGCGGCTGCCGTGCGGCAGATTGACCGCGCGCAACGTCGGATCGAGCGTTGCAAACAGCATGTCGGCCGACGCCACGCTCGCCGCGGTCATGCGGTTGAACAGCGTCGATTTGCCGGCGTTGGTATAGCCGACCAGCGCCACGATCGGATAAGGCACGCGCTTGCGCGCCTCGCGGTGCAGCTTACGGGTGCGTTTGACCTTGTCGAGTTCGTCCTCGATGCGAGCGATGCGCTCCTCGATGACACGGCGATCGGCTTCGAGCTGCGTCTCGCCGGGACCGCCGAGAAAGCCGAAGCCGCCGCGCTGGCGCTCCAAATGCGTCCACGATCGCACCAGCCGGCTTTTCTGGTAGTTGAGATGGGCGTGCTCGACTTGCAGCGCCCCTTCCCGCGTGCGCGCGCGCCGGCCGAATATTTCCAGGATCAATCCGGTGCGGTCGAGCACCTTGGCGCCCCAGGCCAGTTCGAGATTGCGCTGTTGCACCGGTGAAACCGGACAATCCATCACCACGACCGATGCGGAGAGGCTTTTGACCAGTCCGGCAAATTCTTCGACCTTGCCTTTGCCGATGTAAGTGGCCGGGCGGATGGCGCCGAGCGTCACCAGCCCGGCCTGCACCACGTTGAGATTGATGGCGCGCGCCAGGCCCACGGCTTCGGCCAGGCGCGCGTCCGGCGTGCGCGTTTGCGCGGGCGAGCGAACAGGCCCTGCCCGCGCGGCGGCCGCTTTCAGCCATGGCTCGATGACAATGGCGCGGCCGGTCTCGGCGCCCAACGTCGGGATAAGGCGATCGGCACGCGTGTCACGCCGGCGCGGTTCCAACTAGACAGTCACCCAGTGTTGTCCGGGATCGTGCACTAGGCTTTGTCCCCGGCAGGTGCTTCGTCGCCGCCTTCGAACAGCTGGATCGGATGACCCGGCATGACGGTTGAAATCGCGTGTTTGTAGACCAGCTGGGAGTGCCCGTCCCGCCGCAACAAAACGCAGAAATTATCGAACCAGGTGACCACGCCCTGCAATTTCACCCCGTTAATCAGAAAAATGGTGAGCGGGATTTTGCTTTTGCGGACATGATTGAGAAACGTGTCTTGCAGGTTTTGCGTACGTTCGGCTGCCATTGCCGTGTTCCATTTTTTGCTCGCGTCTTTCGCGCGAGACCTTCGTTGCCCAAGTCCTCCGCAGGGTGTGCCTGCACGCCGCTTTGCCCCACGCAAAAGCGGTTCAAGGCTCAGGGACCGCTATTAGATGGCAGGCGCTTCGCCGGTGCAAGCACAAGTTCGGCATTCCCCTACCAAGGCCCTGATATACTTAGGACTCTCTCCGCTTTGCGGCGCCAAAAATCAGCCGATTTCGGCGTAGCGGTGATAGTCGCGGCGCAAGCCCGTCGCGATCAAGCCGGGGGCGCCGTTACCGACCGGCCGGCCGTCGATGGAAACCACCGGCAGCACGATCTGGCTGGCCGAGGTGATGAAGGCCTCGCGCGCCGCATAGGCCTCCTCCACCGTGAAGGGGCGCTCTTCGAAGGCTATCCCTTGCGCCTTGAGCACGTCGACGACCACCGACCGCGTGATGCCGGGCAAGATATCGCGGCCCAACGGATGGGTGATGAGCTTGCCGTCGCGGCCGACGATCCAAGCATTTGACGACGCGCCTTCGGTAACGCGGCCGTCCTCATCGACCAGCCAGGCCTCGCGCGCGCCGCTTTCGCGTGCGGTTTGCTTGGCCAGCACGTTCGGCAGCAATGCCACCGATTTGATGTCGACGCGGCTCCAGCGCATATCGGGCACGGTGATGACCGCGATGCCGTCGGCCGCCAGTTGCTCGAGCCGCGCAAGATCGTTTCCGCGCGCGCTCACCACCAGCGCGGGCTTGGTGCTTGCGGGCGGAAATACAAAGTCCCGCCGGGCGACGCCGCGGCTGACCTGCACGTAGACGATACCGTCATGCACCCGGTTGCGCCGCACCGTCTCGCGCAACACGATCGAAAGCGCAGCCGGCGACATCGGCCGCGGGATGCGCAGTTCACTCAACGAGCGGTCGAGGCGCGCCATATGCCGGCGCTCGTCGATCAGCCGCCCTGCCCGCACCTCGCAGACTTCGTAGACCCCGTCGGCAAATTGATAGGCGCGGTCCTCGACCGACACTTTGGCCTGCGCCGGTGGCAGATAGCGGCCGTTGACATAGACGATACGCGACATGGAAGGCGCTTACTCCTTGCGCATGATCTGATCCGAAAACCGGCTCCCGCTATTCGGGATCATGCGCTAGCCGATCCCCAGCGCCTTGAGCTTGCGGTGCAGCGCCGAGCGCTCCATGCCGACAAACTCGGCGGTGCGCGAAATATTGCCGCCGAAGCGGCTGATCTGCGCCACCAGATATTCGCGCTCGAACACTTCGCGCGCGTCGCGCAACGGCAGGCCCATGAGATGCTCGCCGCCATTGCCGTTCGGCATATTCGGCACCATCGAGCCAACGTCGGGCGGCAGCATGGAAGCATCGAGCACGGCGTCGGGATGGCCGCCGGCCAGGATCATCAACCGCTCGATATTGTTGCGCAGCTGGCGGACATTGCCCGGCCAGCTATGCGATTGCAGCACCGCCATGGCGTCCTCGCCGATGCGGCGTTTCGGCAGGCCGGTGGCCAGCGAAATTTGGTCCATGAAATAGTCGACCAGATCGGGAATGTCTTCGCGCCGCTCGGAAAGCGACGGCACGCGGATCGGCACTACCGAAAGCCGGTGATAGAGGTCTTCACGGAAACGGCCTTCCGCAATTTCCATTTCGAGATTGCGCGTGGTCGACGATACGATGCGCACATCGACCGATATCTTGGCGCTGCCGCCGACGCGCTGGAATGTCTGGTCGACCAGCACGCGCAGTATTTTGCTTTGCGTCTCGCGCGGCAGATCGGCGATATCGTCGATGAACAGCGTGCCGCCATGTGCGTCTTCCAAGGCGCCTGACTTACGGCCCTCTGCGCCATTGGAATGATCGACTCCGAATAATTCGGTCTCCATGCGGTCGGGCGTGATCGCCGCGGCATTGATCACGATGAACGGACCGCTGGCGCGCGCCGACAGTTGATGGATCGTGCGCGCGGCGAGTTCCTTGCCCGAGCCGGAGGGCCCGACGATCAATATGCGGCTGTTGGTCGGTGCCACCCGCTCGACGCTTTGGCGCAATTGGGCGATGACCATGGAGCGTCCGACCACGGTGGCCAGCGTCGGCGCCAGTTGCTTGAGCTGCTTGACCTCGCGCTTGAGCCGCGAAGTTTCGAGCGCACGCTCGGCCACCAGCACCAGCCTGTCGGCCTTGAATGGTTTTTCGATGAAATCGTAAGCGCCGTGCTTGATGGCGGCGACCGCGGTCTCGATGTTACCGTGGCCGGATATCATCACCACCGGCAGGTCGGGATGCTCTTGTTTGACGGCATCGAGCAACTGCAGACCGTCGAGCTTGCTGCCTTGCAGCCAAATGTCGAGAAAAACCAGATTCGGCCGGCGCGACACGACGGCCGCAAGGGCATCGTCGCTGTTGCGTGCGGTGCGCGTTTGGTAGCCTTCGTCCTCCAGGATTCCAGCGACCAGATCGCGGATATCCGCTTCGTCGTCGACAATCAGGATATCAGCTGACATGCGCGCGCTCGTTCAGGAACTTGGGTTTTTCGCTTTCGGGTGATGTAGCGGGGCCGGCGGCGGGAAAGCGCGCCCGCACCCAGGCCCCGCGCTGCCCGGGTATCTTATCGGAAGCATCACGCAGTTCGATGCCGCCGTCGTGATCCTCCAGAATACGGCCGACGATGGCGAGACCTAGGCCCGTTCCTTTGTCGCGGGTGGTGACATAAGGTTCGAGCAGCCGGCTGCGGTTTTCCTTCGGCAGCCCGATGCCGTTATCGACGACGTCGATGACGACGTCCTCGCCGTCACGCGCCGCGAATACGCGGATCGAGCCCTTGCCGAGTTCGCCCGATGGCACAGCGGCAATGGCTTCAGTGCCGTTCTTGATGATGTTGGTCAGCGCCTGCGCGATCAGCCGGCGGTCGAACCGCGCCGGCATGGGGTCTTCGGCGATGTCGGCGTCGATATCGATTTCCGCGTTCCCGACACGCATCAGGAACACGGTCTGGCGCACCGTATCGGCCACATCTTCGTCGGCGATCGTGGGCTTCGGCATGCGCGCGAAACGCGAGAATTCGTCGACCATCCGTCTGATGTCGTCGACCTGACGCACGATCGTGGAGGTGCATTGCTCGAACACGCCGCCGTCGTCCTCGCCGATCATGGCGCGGTATTTGCGGCGCAGCCGTTCGGCCGACAGCTGGATTGGCGTCAGCGGGTTCTTGATCTCGTGCGCGATGCGGCGGGCGACATCAGCCCAGGCCGAGGTGCGCTGCGCGGCTACCAATTCGGTAATGTCGTCGATCGTGACGACGTAGCCGTGCCCGGATTCGCCGGACTGTTCGCTGGTGATGCGCACCGACAGGTTGCGCTCACGGCCGTTGCGGCTGATGGTCACCTGGTCTTGCGGATGGGCGCCTGACTTTGCTTCCGCCATGATATCGGCAAGTTCCGGAAACACCTGCGCCAACGGTTTGCCGAGCGCTTCGGCTTCCGTGCTGCCGATCAATTTTTCCGCCGAACGGTTGAGGATGCTCACGTGGCCTTGGCCGTCGACGCCGATAACGCCGGCGCTGGCGCCCGCCAGCACCGCCTCGGTGAAACGGCGGCGGCTGTCGATGATGTCACGCGCACGCATGATGTCGTCGCGCTGCGTGCGCAATTCCTGGGTCATGCGATTGAAGGTCTCGCCGAGATGTCCGAGATCGCCTTCCGATTTATGGATCGGCACCCGCACATAGAGGTTGCCGGTCGACACGACATTGGCGGCGCCGATCAGCCGCCTGATTGGCGCCACCAGACGGTTGGCGAAATTAAACCCGATCCAAACCGCCGACAGCAACACGGTGAGCGCAATAACCGTGTACATCAATGCGAAGGCGACCTGCACGCCAAGGCGCCGCTGCTCGATAGCGGCATATTCGACGGCGCTTTGGCGGGTCGCCTGCAATTGCGGCACCACGCGCGGATCGAGCAGCCGTGTCACGTACAGATAATTATCGTCGTAGCCGCGCAATTTGATGACCGAGGCCACGTAATTGGTGTCCGGCAGCAGGACGATTTGCGGGTCCTTGTCGCTGATGCGGGGAAGCGCGTCGCGCGGCGGCATGGCGAAGGTCTGGTTGGTCTTGAGATCGGCGCGCGCAACGACGTTCAGGTTTTTGTCGAGCACGATCGCTGCGGAGAGCCCTCTGAGCGAGGCCTGAAACGTGAGGAACTGCTGCAATTTCGCAGTGTCCTGCTCGAAAACCGATTTTCCGCGCGAGATGTCCAAGGCCATCAGAATGGTGTCGGCGCGTACGATCTGCGCGTGATCGCGCAGATAGGCCTCCGCGACGATCAGCGAATTTTGGATGGCGGCATGGGTGCGCGACGAGAACAGCCGGTCGAGTCCGCGATCGAGCGTTACGCTGGCGACGATCGCGACCAGGATAGCCGGCACGGCGGCGATGATGGAAAACAAGCCGACGATGCGTACGTGCAGGCGCGCGGCGGCGCGGCCGGTGCGGCGGGCGTGCACGACCTGCCACACCTGCCGCACGATGACGCCGAGCAAAAGCAGCACCGTCAACGCGTTCGCCAACAGCAGGGAAACCACCACCTTATGGGTGGGCAAAATCGGCGTCAGGTCGGCGAGAACGACGAATGTGACGAATGCCGAGAGCAGCGCGAGCCCGACCGCAATCGGGCCAAGGGCTCCGGTTTCCGCCTGCTGAGCAGGCGGGTTGGCGAGCGCGGTGTCTGCGGTTGCAGTCTGTTCGGCGCTCATTTACCCCCGGCAGGAGACTGCGGAGCCCGGCGGCCCCAAAAAAGTGGGCATGCCACGGGAGCTTAGCATGCCCTCCCCGGCACTGATGCTTTTATACAACAATGTTGCCGAATTGCGACTAAAGCGCGGCGCTTCGGGGCTGATCAGTTGCCGCTGCGGAAGACCTGGATGTCGAGGTCGCGGATTTTCTTACGCAATGTGTTGCGATTGACGCCAAGGAGGTCGGCGGCGCGGATTTGGTTGCCGCGCGTGGCGGCCAAAGCCGCCGTCAACAGGGGGTACTCGATTTCGCGCAAGATACGGTGATAGAGGCCGGCCGGCGGCAGCCCATCCTCGAAGCCGGCGAAATAACCGCTCAAGTGGCGCTCGACGGCGGCGCTGAGACTCTCCTCCGCCCGCGGCTCCTCGCCGCCCACCGGCATTGTCGGCTGCGCCAATTCCGCATCGATCACCGCCGCCGTGATGGTTTCCTGCGGATAGAGCGCCGCCAGGCGGCGCGCCAGATTTTCCAGCTCGCGCACATTGCCGGGCCAACGGTGACGCTTGAGCCGCTCGATGCCGGCCGCATCGATCTGTTTCGGCGGCAGCCCTTCGCGCTGGGCGTGCGCGAAGAAATGCCGGATCAGGTCGGGAACGTCCTCGATACGCTCGCGCAACGGCGGCAGCCGCAACGGCACGACATTGAGGCGGAAGAACAGATCCTCGCGGAACAGCCCCTGCTGGATCAGCGTGCGCAGGTCCTTGTTGCTGGCGGCGATGATGCGCACATCGCTTTTGATCGGCGTGCGGCCGCCGACCGTGGTGTATTCGCCCTGCTGCAGCACGCGCAGCAGCCGCGTTTGCGCTTCCATCGGCATGTCGCCGATTTCGTCGAGGAACAGCGTGCCGCCCTCGGCTTGCTCGAAGCGTCCGGCGCTGCGCGTATTGGCGCCGGTGAAGGCTCCCTTCTCGTGCCCGAACAATTCGGATTCGATCAGGTCGCGCGGGATCGCCGCCATGTTGATGGCGACAAAGGTGCCGGTTCGGCGCTTGCCATAGTCGTGCAACGCGCGCGCGACCAATTCCTTGCCGGTGCCGGATTCGCCGGTGATCATGACCGTCAAATCGGTCTGCATCAGGCGCGCCAGCACGCGGTAGATTTCCTGCATGGCCGGCGAGCGGCCGACCAGCGGGATGCTGTCGAATTCTTCCGGCTTGGGGCCGGCCGGCCTCTGATCCTTGGGCTCCGACATCGCCCGGCCGACAATGGCGATCAATTCCTTCAAGTCGAATGGCTTCGGCAGATATTCGTAGGCTCCCCGTTCGGAGGCGCGGATCGCGGTCATGAACGTGTTCTGCGCGCTCATGACGATGATCGGCAGGTCGGGGCGGGCCTTGCGGATACGCGGTATCAGATCGAAGGCGTTTTCATCGGGCATTACCACGTCGGTGATGACGAGGTCGCCGTCGCCTTGGCTGACCCAGCGCCAAAGGGTGGCGGCATTGCCGGTCGAGCGCACCTCGTATCCGGCGCGCGATAGCGCCTGATTGAGGACGGTGCGGATCGCAGCATCGTCATCGGCAACCAAAATGCTCCCCGTCGGCATCGTCCTACCTCACGGGCTCAACAACCGGCGTCGGATCGTCGGCCGACGCGTCAGTGCCGCTATAGATCGGCATCAGCACGCGGAAGATCGTGCGGCGCGGCTGCGATTCACACTCGATGATGCCGCCGTGGTCGCCCACGATCTTGGCAACCAATGCAAGTCCCAGGCCACTGCCGCTGCGCTTGGTGGTGACGAACGGGTCGAATAAATGCGGCATCAGGTCTTCCGGCACCCCCGGCCCGTTGTCCTTGACGCAGAATTCGAGCGGCAGCGACACCCGCGCCGTGCTGCCCGGCACGGACAGGCGCACCCCGGGGCGGAAGGCGGTGGTGAGCTGAATTTCACCGTCGCTGGCCGCTTCGCCGACAGCTTCGGCGGCGTTCTTCACCAGATTGAGGAAGACCTGAATGAGTTGGTCGCGATTAGCGTAAATCGGCGGCAGCGAGGGATCGTACTCCTCGAGGAACCTGATGTGCCGGCCGAAGCCCGACTGCGCCAGGCGCTTCACGTGGTCGAGCACGACGTGGATATTGACCGGCTCGCGTTCCACCGGCCGTTCGTCGGCGAACACCTCCATGCGGTCGACCAATTTGACGATGCGGTCGGTTTCCTCGCAGATCAGCCGGGTGAGCGATCGGTCGTCGTCGCCGGCCGATTGCTCGAGCAGTTGAGCGGCGCCGCGAATGCCGGACAGCGGGTTTTTGATCTCGTGCGCCAACATGGCGGCCAGCGCGATCACCGAGCGGGCGGCGCCGCGATGCGTGAGTTGGCGGTCCATCTTGTCGGCGATGGTGCGCTCCTGCAGCATCACCACGACATGGTCGGGGTATTCCGGCAGCGGAGCGACATGCAGATCGACCAGCCGTTCGCCGGGATTGCGCGGGGTCGCCAGATCCACTTTGTATTCGTTGACAGCAGCGCCGCGCAGCCGCACCTGCTCGATCAGCGTCAATAGCGGCGAGCCGAACGGCACCAGATCGCGCAGCATGTGCCGGCGCAGCACGGGAATCGACGACTCGAAAAACTGCTCGGCGGCGACGTTGGCGTCGGCGATCTTGCCGTCGGGCGACACCGTCACGACCGGATGCGGCAGCGCGTGCAGCACGGCATCGGCCGGCGAATTGACGGAGGCGGAAACGGCTTTTGAGGTGGCTTGGGCGCGGCTCATGCGGCAGCTCTCCAAGCGAAATCGTCAAAGGCATCGGCCAGCAGGCGCCGCGCCTCGGCGGGCTTTTCGGCGGTGAGCACGCGGGTGCGGTGGTGTTTGAGCGCGTCGGCCGTAACGCCTGCGTCGTTCGCCGCGCAATCGAGCGCCCAGCCGAGATGTTTGCGGGCGTGACGGATGCCGATTCTCAGACCGTGATGCGCAAGCATCTCATCGTAAAGCGTGTCGATAAGCCCGTGTTGCTCGGCTAGGTGCGGCGCGGCCTCGCGCCTGCCGGTTTCGAGGTAGCGGGCTAGCTGGCCCGGAAACCACGGCCGCCCCTGCGCCGCGCGGCCGACCATCACCGCATCGGCGCCGGAAGCTTCGAGCGCGCGTGAGGCATCTTCGAACGAGCGGATGTCGCCATTGACGACGAGCGGAACGCGCACGCTTTGCTTGACCGCGCGGACGGCGGCCCAGTCGGCATCGCCGCTGTAGAACTGGCAGCGCGTGCGGCCATGGACTGTGATCATCTGCACGCCGGCATTTTCCGCACGGCGCGCAAGTTCGGGCGCGTTGATGCTGGATGCATCCCAGCCGAGCCGCATTTTCAGTGTCACAGGCACGCGGACGGCGGCAATCGTCGCCTCGATCAAATGCAGCGCGTGATCGAGATCCCGCATCAGCGCGGAGCCGGCGGTCCCGTTAGTCACCTGTTTCGACGGACAGCCCATATTGATATCGATGATGTCGGCACCTTGCGCTTCGGCAATGCGGGCGCCTTCCGCCATCCAGCGCGCCTCGCAGCCGGCGAGCTGCACGACATGGATCGCAACGCCTGTCCCTTCGCTGCGCACCTGTGCCTCGCGCTGGCCTTCGACCAGCGCGGCGCAGGCGGTCATTTCCGAAACGACCAGACCGGCGCCGAGCGCCTCGGCCAGCCGCCGGAAAGGCGCGTCGGTAATTCCGGACATTGGCGCCAAAAACACACGGTTCGGCACGGTCAACGGGCCGATTCCGAGCGGTTGACCACGAAACTGGTTGATTTCGCCTCGCAAGGATTGACTGCCTACCATTTAGGCGGCCTCTTATGATGCTCAGAGTTTAGCCATATTGATTTAGGGGGCGCAAGTGCTGCAGTGCAAAAAGATGTTCATCGTTAAGTGCTATGCAGCCGGCGTGAATACTTCCCCGTAAGGCCTAGAACGCGCTAATCCAAGGCGAAATCGGGCGTGGAACGGGCATGGCGGGCATTGCAGCAGTGATCGTGGCGGCTGGGCGGGGCGTGCGTGCGGGCGCCGACATGCCCAAGCAATTCCGGCCGATCGGTGGCGCGCCAATGGTCCGCCGCAGCCTTTTGGCGTTCGTGGAACACCCCAAGGTCGGCGCCGTCCAACCGGTTATTCACCGCGACGACGTGACGATGTTCCAAGCCTCGTCCAGTGGCATCGAGACCCTGCCGGCAGTCTTCGGCGGCGCCACACGCCAGGCCTCCGTGCGCGCCGGCCTGGAAGCGCTCGCCAAGCTCCAACCGGACATTGTGTTGGTGCACGACGCGGCGCGCCCCTTCGCCAGCAGCGTTTTGATAGCGCGCGCGATCTCCGCCGCGGAAAAGACCGGCGCCGCGATCCCCGCTTTGCCGGTCAGCGACACCGTCAAGACCGTCGACGCCGCCGGTATCGTCGGCGGCACAATCGACCGCAACTCGCTGCGGTTAGTGCAGACGCCGCAGGCTTTCGCCTATGCCGCGTTGCTCGACGCTCATCGCCGAGCTGCCGCCAGCGGCCGCGAGGATTTCACCGATGATGCCGCGCTCGCCGAGTGGGCCGGCATAAAAGTGAGCGTGTTTGCCGGCGAGACCGGCAACATCAAGATCACCGAAGCTGGCGACTTCGCCCGCGCCGAAGCGATGCAGGTCTCGGCGCAATTCGCGCAGCTTGGCGACGTGCGCACCGGCAGCGGCATCGACGTGCACGCCTTCGGCCCCGGCGATCATGTCACCCTCGGCGGCGTTCGCATTCCCCACAGTCAGGCGCTGACCGGCCATTCCGACGCCGACGTGGTGCTGCACGCCTTGACTGACGCCATCCTCGGCGCGCTCGCCGACGGCGACATCGGCGTGCATTTTCCGCCGAGCGATGTACGCTGGCGCGGCGCCTCTTCCGACCGTTTCCTCGTGTTCGCGCTCGAGCGCCTCGCCAAGCGCGGTGGCCGCGTTGCTCATATCGACATCAACATCGTCTGCGAGGCGCCGCGCATCGGCCCGCACCGCGACGCCATGCGCGCGGCCATTGCCCGCCTCGCCGGCATCGACACCGGCCGCGTGGCGGTCAAGGCGACCACCAGCGAGAAGCTCGGCTTCACCGGCCGCGGCGAAGGCATCGTCGCTTACGCGACCGCCACGGTACGGCTGCCTTGGGGTCCGTGACGCACGAGGAGCTGCGCGCCGCGGCGACCGCCGTGATCGAGGCCTGCCGCGCGCGAGGCTTGAAGGTCGCGACGGCGGAATCCTGCACCGGCGGGCTGGTCGCCGGCGCGCTCACCGACATCGCCGGCTCGTCCGATGTCGTGGATCGCGGCTTCGTCACCTACAGCAATGAGGCCAAGCAGCAGATGCTTGGCGTGTCGGCCGCAACGTTGCGCGATTATGGCGCGGTCAGCCGCCAGACCGCTGAGGCCATGGCGCGCGGGGCTCTCGGCAAGGCCGAAGCTGATATCGTGGTTGCCATTACCGGCATCGCCGGCCCCGGCGGCGGCAGCGCCGACAAGCCGGTCGGGCTGGTGCATTTCGCCGCCGCTTCGCGCAACGGCGCCCTCACCCATCGCGAAATTCGCTATGGCGATATCGGCCGCGCCGAAGTGCGGGAAAAATCGGTGCTGCAGGCGTTGGCGATGCTCATGGAAATGCTAGCGGCTGCCTGACGCGAAGGCCGCCGACCCGCAGCGGCTGCCACCACCGCAAAAATGGCGGGTTTCTCGTCCGAAAATCAAGCCGCTCTCAAGGACCCCGGCCGAGGGGATGGCCATTCTCGCCCGACCGCAAAGCGCCGCAAATCCTTGCGGCGCTGCACAAAGGGAGAATGACGATGAACGTTGCCGTCCAAGCCCCCAGCAGCCCCGCGCCAGCACCCGACCTTGCCGCGCTCAAAACGCGCCAGCATGCTGCCTGGTCGTCGGGCGATTACGCCATCATCGGCACCACACTGCAGATCGTCGGCGAGGAGTTGTGCGAAGCGCTTGACCTGCGCTCCGGGCAGCAAGTGCTCGATGTTGCCGCCGGCAACGGCAATGTGACGCTGGCTGCCGCGCGGCGCTGGTGCGAGGTGCTTTCGACCGACTACGTACCGAGCCTGCTCGCGCGCGGCCGCGCGCGCGCCGCCGCCGATGGCCTCAGCGTTGAATTCCAGGAGGCCGATGCCGAGGCGCTGCCCTTTGCCGACAACAGTTTCGACGCTGTCGTCTCGACCTTTGGCGTCATGTTCACGCCCAACCAGGACAAAGCTGCCGCCGAAATGCTGCGCGTCTGCAAATCGGGCGGGCAGATCGGCCTCGCCAACTGGACGCCGGAAGGCTTCATCGGCCAGATGTTCAAAACCATCGGCAAGCACCTGCCGCCGCCGGCCGGCGCCAAATCGCCCGCGCTATGGGGCACGCATGCGCGTCTCAAAGAAATGTTCGGGTCCGCTGCGTCTGTCATCAAAGGTGAGCCGCGCAACTTCATGTTCCGCTACCGCTCACCCCAACACTTCCTCGATTTGTTCAAAACCTATTACGGTCCGATGCTGAAAGCCTTCGCTGCGCTCGATGCGGCCAAGCAAACCCAACTGCACAACGATCTGCACGCTTTGATCGTGCGGCTCAACAAAGCCACCGACGGCACCATGGTGGTGCCCGGCGAATATCTGCAAGTGATCGTCACCAAGCGATAAGTTATTGACGTGCGGCAGACGGCGCGGGTGCAGGCCCGCGCCGTCACGCGCTCTTGCGCCCGTAAACCTCATCGGCGCGCTCGATGAAGGCGGCGGCCATGCGGCGGAAAACGGTATCGAACATGGCGCCCATCAGCAGCGCCAAAGTGCGGCTCTTGAATTCATAGTCGATGAAAAACTCCACCTCGCAGGATCGCTCGCTGGCTGGATGGAAGGACCAGCGGTTCTGCATGCGGCGGAACGGCCCGTCGAGATATTCCACCAGAATTTTCAGGTTGGGTCTGTCGAGCGTGGCGCGACTGGTGAAGGTCTGGCGGATCAGTTTGTAGGCGACGGTCATCGCCGCCACCATCACCGTGATGCCCTCGTCTTTCTCGGTGCGGCTGCGCACGCGCATGTCGTCGCACAACGGCACGAAGTCGGGATATTTCTCGACGTCCGCCACCAGGTCGAACATGTCGGAAGCGCTGTGCTGGACGCGGCGCGTGGTGGAGAAAGACGGCACGGTGTTCTCCCCCGTCAGGGGAGCGTTGAGGCGCGCGCCGCCTTCAGGCGCGCGAAGTCCTCGCCGGCGTGATGCGAGGAACGCGTCAGCGGCGAGGCCGACACCATCAGGAAACCCTTGCTATAGGCGATCGTTTCCAACGCCTTGAACTCGTCGGGCGGCACGAAGCGCATGACCTCGTGGTGCTTGCGGGTCGGCTGCAAATATTGCCCGACGGTGAGGAATTCGACGTCGGCCGAACGCAGATCGTCCATGACCTGCAACACCTCGTTACGATCTTCGCCCAGACCCACCATGATGCCCGACTTGGTGAACATTGATGCATCGAGTTCCTTCACCCGCTGCAACAGCCGCAGCGAATGGAAATAGCGCGCGCCCGGACGCACCGTCAGATAGAGCGACGGGACGGTTTCGAGATTGTGGTTGAACACATCGGGCTTGGCCTCGACCACGGTTTCTAGCGCGCCCTCCTTGCGCAGGAAATCCGGCGTCAGCACTTCGATGGTGGTCGCCGGGCAGGCACGCCGAATAGCGCGGATGGTGTCGGCGAAATGCCGCGCGCCGCCGTCGGCGAGATCGTCACGGTCGACCGAGGTGACGACGATGTGGGCCAAGCCCAGCTTGGCGGTCGCTTCTCCGACATGCGCCGGTTCATTGGCATCGAGGGCGCCGGGCAGCCCCGTCTTCACGTTGCAGAAGGCGCAGGCGCGCGTGCAGGTGTCGCCCATGATCATGAAAGTCGCGTGCTTCTTCTCCCAGCACTCGCCGATGTTCGGGCAGCCCGCCTCCTCGCATACGGTGACGAGGCCGTTCTCGCGCATGATCGCCTGTGTCGCGAAGAAGCCTTCCGACACCGGCGCCTTGACGCGGATCCAGTCGGGCTTTGCGGCTCGCGGGGAATCGGGCCGGTGCGCCTTTTCCGGATGGCGCGGGCGCGGGTTTGTCAGGTCGAGGACGACGGCCATGGCCTTACTTACGGCTGCGGGCGGGCCCCCGCAAGGCGACCGCGGCATAGCTGTCGTCCCGGACGAGCAATAGCGAGGCCCGGACGACAAATAAGGGTTCAAGCTCGCCTGATCCCCCGCCAGATCAGCAGAAACACCACGGCGCCGACGGTAGCGCTGACCAGCGCGCCGACAAAGCCTTCCGGAATGATGTGCAGGCTGGAAAAGATCAGCCCGCCGACGATAGCGCCGACCAGCCCGACTGCGAGGTTATATAGCAGCCCGCCACGGCCGCCGAGAATCTGCGTCGCCAGCCAGCCGGCGATCAGGCCGATGATGATCCAAACAAGAACGCCCATTTGTTTGTCCCCCTACGTCAACGGGTGCGGGCCCCGGCCCGGTTAAGAATCAATTATAGACTGGCGCGCGACTGTGTGCGCCCCCGCCAGCGGCTCGATTCGAATGATTTTGACAACAGCCGACCGAGAGCATGCGCGCGCCAGCGCC
Organism: uncultured Alphaproteobacteria bacterium; assembly: GCA_963805375.1. GTDB lineage: Bacteria > Pseudomonadota > Alphaproteobacteria > Rhizobiales > Xanthobacteraceae > Pseudolabrys. The sequence goes on from CAWDUB010000004.1 coordinate 199,483, forward strand.
GGCGTGCTCGGTACTTACACGGCGGCGGTGTTCCTGAGCGCGCTACTGCTGTTCGGCGTGCAGCCGATGTTCACGCGCATAGTACTGCCGCAGCTTGGCGGCTCGCCCGCGGTCTGGTCGGTTGCCATGGTTTTCTTCCAGTCGATGTTGCTGGCGGGTTACGCCTACGCCCATGTGCTGATGCGCGCGCGCCACCGGCTGATATCGATTGCTGTGCATGTGGCGCTGCTCTGTGCAGCCGCGCTCACACTGCCGCTGGCGATCGCAAAAGGCTGGGGCGCACCGCCGGCATCAGGGACAGAATTCTGGTTGCTGGGCCTGTTCACGATTTCAATCGGGTTGCCGTTCTTTGCGCTCGCCGCCAACAACCCACTGCTGCAGGCGTGGTTTGTTCGTACTGGCCATATCAGCGGCAGCGACCCTTATTTTCTTTATGCCGCGTCCAATATCGGAAGCTTCATCGGGTTGTTGTCCTATCCGATCCTGCTGGAGCCGGCTTTTACATTGCCGATGCAGGACCGCATGTGGAGCGCTGGCTTTGCGCTGCTGGCGGCGCTGATCATAGCTTGCGGTTGTTTGCTGCTGCGGTCGCCGCCCGACATCGCGACCGCACATGTGGAAAATTCAGCGGCGGCGAAGTCCAATTGGCTCACGATCGGGCGCTGGGTCTTCGTCTCCGCCGTACCGTCCGGGCTGCTGGTCGCCGTCACTGCGCACATTTCGACCGACGTCGCGGCAGCGCCGTTGTTGTGGGTGGCACCGCTCGCGATCTACCTGCTGACCTGGGTGCTGGTGTTTGCCCGGCAGCCGCCATTTTCGCATAGCCTGATCCTGCGTTTGCAGCCCTTCGCCGTTGCCGGTGTCGTTGCGCTGCTGCTGTTCAACGAAAATATTCTCCTTCTCCCCAAGTTGGTCGGCCATCTGCTGGCCTTCTTCGTGATCGCGATGGCTTGTCACGGCGAACTTGCGCGCAGCAGACCGGCGGCTGCGCATCTCACGACCTTCTATCTATCGCTTTCCTTCGGCGGCATGGTGGGCGGACTGTTTGCCGGCCTGCTGGCACCGCACGTGTTTTCGTGGGTGGCCGAATATCCGATCCTGGCCGTGTTGGCTGTCCTATGCCGGCCAATAGAAACCCACACGCTGCTTCCCGCTTTCATGACGTGGCCGCGCGCGGTGGATTTTTGGCACAAAAGCCGGCGCTGGTTATGGCCGATCGCCGTCATCATTGGGCTCGCGCTAATCCTGCCGGCGTTTTTCGGGTTGCGATTGACGGGCGATATGGCGCCGCAGGTGCATAGGCTGGTCCTGGCGCTGATCGTCCTGTCGATTGTGTTCATGCGCGACCCGCTCAAATCGGCGCTTGCCGTCGCGCTGGCCCTGGCGGTGATCCATCTTTATCCAACCGACGAAGGGCGTAGCGAAACGGTGCGCAGCTTTTTCGGCGTCAGCCAGATTTACGAAACTCCCGACCGCAAATTCCGCGTCCTCCAGCACGGCACCACTATTCACGGCGCGGAGCGCCTGCTGACCGACGACGGCAAGCCCGTAACAGGTCATCCCAAGCCGCTCGTTTATTATCATGAGAATTCCGCCATGGCGCAGGTGATCGAGGCGGTGCGCAGGCGCGAAGGCGCCCCCTTGCGCGTTGCCGTGGTCGGACTGGGTGCAGGCTCGCTTGCTTGCTACAGCAAACCGGGCGAGGCGTGGCGTTTCTTTGAAATCGACCAGAAAGTGATCGATATCGCCCGCGATCCGAAACGATTTACATTCATCTCGTCCTGTGCACCCAATCTCCCCATCGTCCTTGGCGACGCGCGCCTGACGCTCGCGCGCGAGCCCGACCACGCCTACGATCTTATCGTTATCGACGCATATTCATCGGACGCGATCCCGGTCCACCTGGCAACTCGCGAAGCGATGGGTATCTACAAATCGAAGCTGGCGCCGCACGGCGTGGTGATGATGCATATATCCAACCGCTATCTCGAGCTGACGAGCGTGGTGGTCGGCATCGCCGCCGCCAATGACCTCAAGACCTGGCTTTGGACCAATCCCGACGATGCCAATGATCCCAACAATTTTATTACGCCGTCGCAGGTCGCGATTGCGGCGGCCGCGCCCGACGATATCGGGGTTCTGGCCGACAACAAAACCTGGGTCCTGACCGCGCCCGACAGGACATTGCGCACTTGGACCGACGACTATTGCAATATCGCCGGCGCATTCTGGCGCCAATGGATGAAATCACACGCGGCGCAAACGGCGAAAACTAGAAATTGAGCACCCGCCCGTAGGCGTCCAGTACCGCTTCCTTCATCATCTCCGACAGCGTCGGGTGCGGGAAGATGGTATGCATCAATTCTTCCTCGGTGGTCTCTAGATTCATGGCGACGACGTAGCCCTGGATCAATTCGGTCACCTCGGCGCCGACCATATGGGCGCCGAGCAATTGCCCGGTCTTTTTGTCGAAGATGACCTTTACCAGCCCCTGATCCTCGCCAAGCGCGATCGCCTTGCCGTTGCCGATGAAGGGAAAGCGGCCGACGCGGATGTCGAGCTTTTTCTCCTTGGCCGCCTGCTCGGTCAAGCCGACGGAAGCGACCTGCGGCGAGCAATAGGTGCAGCCGGGGATCATCAATCTGTTCATCGGGTGCGGATTGAGCCCCTTGATCGCCTCGACGCAGACGACACCCTCATGCTCGGCCTTGTGCGCCAGCATCGGCGCCCCGGAGACGTCGCCGATAGCATAGATGCCCGGCACGCTGGTCTTGTTGAAGGAGTTGACCACGATGATACCGCGCTCGGTCTTGACGCCGAGCTTTTCCAGCCCGAGGTTCTCGATATTGCCGACGACGCCGACGGCGGAGATGACGCGCTCGAACTCCAGCGTCTGCGACTTGCCGCCCTCCTCAATGGTGGCGGCGACGCTGTTGTATCGCTTGTCGAGCTTGGTCACCTTGGCGCCGGTGTGGATCTTGATGCCCTGCTTCTCGAAGCTCTTGCGCGCGAAGGTTTGGATCTCCTGGTCCTCGACCGGCAAAATCTCCGGCAACACCTCGACCACCGTCACCTCCGAGCCGAGCGTACGGAAGAACGAGGCGAACTCGATGCCGATGGCGCCGGAGCCGACCACCAGCAGCGACTTCGGAATGCGATCCGGCACCATGGCCTCGAAATAGGTCCAGATCAGCTTCTTGTCCGGCTCCAGCCCCGGCAGCACGCGCGGCCGCGCGCCGGTGGCGATAATGATGTGCTTGGCCTGATAGGCGCCGGGCGCAAGCGCGCCTTTCGGCGCCTCGCTCTTTGACGCTTTCACCGTCACCTTGCCGGGCGCGTCGATTGCCGCCTCGCCCCAAATCACGGTGACCTTGTTCTTTTTCATGAGGAAGCCGACGCCGTCATTGAGGCGCTTCGACACCGCGCGCGAGCGCCTGACGACCGCAGCTGGATCGAAGCCGACATTGTCGGCCTTCAGGCCGTAGTCCTTGGCGTGCTGCATGTAATGGAACACTTCCGCCGAACGCAGCAGCGCCTTGGTCGGAATGCAGCCCCAGTTGAGGCAGATGCCGCCGAGATAGTCGCGCTCGACGATCGCCGTCTTGAAGCCGAGCTGCGCCGCGCGGATGGCGGCGACGTAGCCGCCGGGGCCGGAACCGATGATGAGGACGTCGAAATTCGTATCGGCCACACGCATCTCCCCGGTCGAAGTTTATGCCATCCGTGTCCCATATGGGCCAGCGCCGATCAAGTCGCCACCCCTATTGTCGGCAAGCCCGGACGGGAATCTAATTGTCGGCAATCACAAGAACGTCGCAGTTTAACTTGGGGGAAATGTCATGGTGAAGGCCCTGGGCCGCATCGCGGCCGCTACATTGCTGTCGTTTGCGTTCGCGGCTGCCGCAGGCGCCGCCGAACTAAAGGTATTCAGCACCATCGGCGTGCAGGCCGCACTCGAGGAATTGACGCCGCAATTCGAGAAGGCGACCGGCAGCAAACTCAACATCAGTTGGGCGACCGCGGCCATCTTGGTCAAGCGGGTGCGCGCCGGCGAGAATGCCGATCTCTATATTCTCACCAAACAGAGCCTCGATGCGCTCAGCAAAGAGAACAAGGTCTCCCCCGGCTCGGAGGAGAGCTTCGCCAGTTCCAGTATGGCCGTGGTGGTGAAAAAGGGTTCGCCGAAACCGGACATCTCGACTGCGGACGCCTACAAGAAGACGCTGCTGGCGGCGAAAGCCATCGCCTATTCCAATCCGGCGGCCGGCGGCGCCAGCGGGGTGTTTTTCGCCAAGACGCTCGACCGCATGGGCATCGCCGACGCGATGAAAGCCAAAACACATCACCCGCCGCCGAGCGGAAACGCGGCCAAACTCGTCGTCAGCGGCGAGGCCGAACTGGCGATTTAACAGGAGCCGGAGGTGATGTCGGTCGATGGCGTCGATGTCGTCGGTCCGCCGCCCGGCGATCTGAACAACGTCACGCACTATTCGGCGGGTACCAGTCCGGACACCAAAGAAGCAAATGCGGCGAAGGCGCTGATCAAGTTCTTGAAGTCGCCGGAAGCCCAAGCGGTGTTCAAGAAGCGCGGGCTCAAGCCGGCGTGAGAAGCCGTTGCTGTTACTGCCTTACGATCTTGACGCAATCGTCATTCATACTGCTGAACATCTGTTCGGTCTGGTCGAGCCGCTTTCGCACTTCGGCTTCGGCAAGCTTGGGAGCCTCATTGAGGATATTCTCTAAGGCCAGCGACAGCCGCGTGTAGCGCTCACGCGCCTCGGGGCGCAGGTTGGCGAGATAGGTCGCCAGTGAAACATATTTGATCAACGCCGTATCGGCATCATTGCGTGCCGCCGTGAGTTCAGCCGCGCCGTTCGGGCGCTGGCCGATTTGGCTGAGGATCTTCGCGCGCAATTCGATCTGCGCGTGAGCTTCGAGGATCTCCTTGCATGTACGCAGCGATTCGGCGCGCGCAAGATTGTGCTGGATGAAATCGACAAATCGGCTGTTGAGATAGCCGTTGTAGATCGAAGTAACAAGCGAAAGCGTCGCGATGAACATCGGAAAATAGACGATGACTGCGGTGCGGACCCTGCTCTCGCGATCGCTCATGGCCGCTCCCGCCGTTCAGACAACCATCATCACCGGGTTCTCGATTAGCGTCTTGAACGCCACGATCAGCTCGGCGCCAAGCGCACCGTCGACGGCGCGATGATCGCAGGACAGCGTCACGCTCATGATGGTGGCGACGGCGAGTTGGCCGTTGCGCACCACCGCGCGCTCCTCAGCCGTGCCGACCGCCAGGATGGTCGACTGTGGCGGATTGATCACCGCGGTGAAGTCCTTGATGCCGTACATGCCCAAGTTCGACACCGAACTGGTGCCGCCCTGGTATTCGTGCGGTTTGAGCTTGCGCCCGCGCGCGCGGGCGGCGAGGTCGCGCATCTCGTTGGAGATGGCGGAGAGCGATTTTGCTTCGGCGTTGCGCACGATCGGCGTGATCAGCCCGCCGGGCAGCGCCACCGCAACGCCAATGTCGGAATGCTTGTGCTTGAGCATGCCGGCTTCGGTCCATGACGCGTTGGCGTCGGGCACGCGCTGCAGCGCCAGCGCCAGCGCCTTGATGACGAAGTCGTTGACGGAAAGCTTGTAGGCCGGCTTGCCGTCTTTGTCCTTGGGTGCGGTGGCGTTGATCTCCTCGCGCGCGGCGGTGAGCTTGCCGACGTCGCAGTCCATGGTCTCGTAGAAATGCGGGATGCTCTGCACCGAGGCGGTCAGCCGTTGCGCAATGGTCCTGCGCATGCCGTCATGCGGCACGAAATCGTAGGAGCCTTCCTCGTAGAGCGCGCGGATCTGCTGGTCCGACATTGACGGGGCAATCGCAGGCGCGCCTGCGGCCGCTGCCACGCCCGGTGCGCGCAGGCCCTTGCCGGATTTTGCCGCTTCGATATCGCGCGCAATCACGCGCCCGTGCGGCCCGGAACCGGACACGCGGGCGAGATCGATGTTGGCTTCCTTCGCTAAACGACGGGCCAAAGGCGAGGAGAAGACGCGGTTTCCATGAGAAGCAGGAGACCCCTCACCCGCCCGCCTTCGCTCCGCTTCGGCGGGCGGCCTCTCGCCACTGGGAAGAGGTGAAGGGCTCTGAGCCTGCGGCGCGGCACTGCCTGCTCCCTCTCCCCGCTGGGGAGAGGGCTGGGGTGAGGGGGTAACTGCCTCGGCTTTCTTTTCGGGTGCTGTGGCAGTTGGCGCGCTCTGGGCCGCGCCAGCTGCCGCCGCCTTCACGTCCTCGCCCTCGCCCGCCAGCACGGCAATGACCGCATTCACCGCGACGTCCTGCGTGCCTTCCGGCACCACGATCTTGGCCAGCGTGCCGTCCTCGATCGCCTCGTATTCCATGGTCGCCTTGTCGGTCTCGATTTCGGCGATGACGTCGCCGGTCCTGACCTTGTCGCCCTCCTTCTTCAGCCATTTGGCGAGGTTGCCCTTTTCCATCGTGGGCGACAGCGCCGGCATGAGGATGTTGGTGGGCATCGCTTGGCGCTACCGGTAGCTGACGGCTTTGGCCGCCTCGACCACTTCGGCGACCGAAGGCAGCGCCAGTTTTTCCAAGTTCGCCGCATAGGGCATCGGCACGTCTTTGCCGGTGACGCGCGTGACCGGCGCGTCGAGGTGATCGAAGGCCTTTTCCATCAGTCGCGCCGCGATCTCCGCACCGACGCCGGACTGCGCCCAGCCCTCCTCTACGGTCACGCAGCGGCCGGTCTTCTGCACCGAGGCAATGACGGTCTCGATATCCATTGGCTTTAGCGTACGCAGGTCGATCACCTCGGCGTCGATGCCGGCGCTGCTAAGTTCCTCCGCGGCCTTCAGCGCATAAGACATGCCCATCGACCAGGCAACGATCGTGACGTCATTGCCGGGTCGCGCGATCTTGGCCTTGCCGATCGGCAACACAAAGTCATCGAGCTTGGGCACCGGCGAGGAGTGGCCGTAGAGGATTTCGTTTTCCAGGAAGACCACCGGATTGGGATCGCGGATCGCGGCTTTAAGAAGACCTTTGGCGTCGGCGGCGGTCGACGGCGCGATCACCTTGAAGCCCGGCACGTGAGAAAACCACGAGGAATAGTCCTGGCTGTGCTGGGCGGCGACGCGCGCGGCGGCGCCATTCGGCCCGCGGAACACGATCGAGCAGCCCATCTGCCCGCCGGACATATAGAGCGTCTTCGCCGCCGAATTGACCAATTGGTCCATCGCCTGCATGGCAAAATTCCAGGTCATGAATTCGACGATCGGCTTCAAACCGGCGAGCGCGGCGCCGACGCCGAGGCCGGCAAAGCCGTGCTCGGTGATCGGCGTGTCGATCACACGTTTTGCCCCGAACTCCTGCAGCAGGCCTTGCGTGACCTTGTAGGCGCCCTGATATTCCGCGACCTCCTCGCCCATCACGAACACGTCCTTGTCGCGGCGCATTTCCTCGGCCATGGCGTCGCGCAGCGCTTCGCGCATGGTCATGGCCACCATCTCGGTGCCTTCAGGGATGTCGGGATCGGCGGCGGCTTTGACTTCGGGCGCCTGCGGCGCTTTCGGCGGCTTGGCAACGGGCGCGGCCGGGGCCTTCGCTTCGCTCTTTTCGGATTGCGCCGGCGGCGCCGATGCGGCGGGCTTTTGTTGCGGCGCGGGTTTGCCGTCCTTGATGGCCGAAGCGTCTTCGCCGTCATTGAGGATCACGGCGATCGGTGTATTCACCGCCACGTCGGCGGTGCCTTCGGGGATCAGAATCTTGCCGAGCGTGCCTTCGTCGGCCGCCTCGACCTCCATGGTCGCCTTGTCGGTCTCGATCTCCGCGATCACATCGCCGGACTTGACCGCGTCGCCCTCCTTCTTCAGCCACTTGGCGAGATTGCCCTTCTCCATCGTGGGCGACAGCGCGGGCATCAGCACATTGGTCGGCATGGGCGATACTACTACTGGTTCGAGCCGCGCGCTTTTTATCGATAAACGTCGGTATAGAGCTCGGACGCGTCCGGCTCCGGATCGTGGGTGGCAAACTCCGACGCCGCGTTGATGAGATCGCGCACTTCGCCGTCGACCTTTTTCAACTCGTCTTCTTTGGCGAATTTCTTCTCCAAAATGCGCGCCCGCGCCATGTCGATCGGATCGTGGTGCGAGCGCACCTCGTCGACCTCCTCGCGCGTTCTATATTTCGCCGGATCCGACATCGAGTGGCCGCGATAGCGGTAGGTGAGCATTTCCAAAATGTACGGCCCCTTGCCGGCACGGCACCATTCGATGGCCTTGGCGCCGGCGGCGTTGACCGCGCGCACGTCCATGCCGTCGACCTGCTCGCCCGGAATGTTGAAGGAGAGGCCGCGTTTGGAAAGGTCCGTCGTCGCCGAGGAGCGCGTGATCGCCGTACCCATGGCGTAGCGATTGTTCTCGATCACATAGACCACCGGCAGCTTCCATAGCTCGGCCATGTTGAAGCTTTCGTAGACCTGACCCTGGTTGGAGGCGCCGTCGCCGAAATAGGTGATGCAGACGTGATCGTTGCCGCGATAGTGATTGGCGAAGGCTAAGCCGGTTCCGATCGGCACCGGCGCGCCGACAATGCCGTGGCCGCCGTAGAAGCCCTTCTCCACACTGAACATGTGCATGGAGCCGCCTTTGCCCTTGGAGTAGCCGTGGGCGCGGCCGGTCAATTCCGCCATCACGCCCTTGGGGTCCATGCCGCAAGCGATCATGTGGCCGTGGTCGCGGTAGCCGGTGATCACTTCGTCGCCGGCCTTAAGCGCCATCTGCATACCGACCACGACGGCTTCCTGGCCGATGTAAAGATGGCAGAAACCGCCGATCAGCCCCATGCCGTACATCTGGCCCGCCTTCTCCTCAAAGCGGCGGATAGTCAGCATGGTGCGGTAGGCTGAAAGCTCCTGCTCTTTGCTGAATTCGGCAGCCGCCGCCGCTTCCGCAGCTGTTTGCTGGGCTTCAAAACTCGGAGCTTTCTCGGCAAGCGCCATGGGAATATTTCCGGGGCAAACTGGGCGTCGGGTAAGCCTCAGCGACCCCAATAGCTTAAATCGTCCGGGGGCGAAAGCACGAGGCCGCCGCTGGGGATTGCGACAAAGTCGACGGAATATTTAGCGGGATAAGTAGGGTCGCCGGCGGTAAAAAAGTTCGCCGCTAGCGCGGATTCAGCAACAATGTAAGGTCGCGGGGGTCGGCGTAGCCCAGGAGCGCGCGGGCGCGTTCGTCCAGCATATCCGGGTCGATCTTGTCGGAACGCAAAAGCGATACCCGTTTCTCCCACAGCGCGCGCTCGGCCTTCAACCGGCCGAGTTCGGCCTGCATGCTCGCCATCTGCTTGTCGAGGTCGGCTTGCGCGCGCAGGCCGTGGTTGCCGCTGAAGGCATTGGCCGCAAAATAGCCGATGAACAGCGCCGCGAACGTGTAAAGCGCGAGCACGCTCAGGATGGTGCGGCGGCGGCGATGGATGACCATAGCCCTCGACCATGCTGGAATCGCGTTAAGGCGGTTTTAATGGGGTAATTCCCGTCGTCCCGACTTGCGCTTGCTGCCGCTCGATCGGCCGGGGCGGCAGCCCTTAAACCCGCTGCCTGATCTCGTTGAGCACGAAGTTCCCGATGCGCTTGCCGCGGTTGCGCAGCACCTTCAAAAGCCCCTGATCGACGAAATACGTCAGCAGAATCGAATCGCGGCTCTTGACGCGGTCATGCACCGGATCGGCGGAATGCCAGGTGTCCTCGCCGACCGCAAAGGCATAGCCGGTGTTCGGCGCGAACCGCATTTTCGTTTTTTTGGGCAGCGAGCCGTCGGCGAGCTTTTCATGAAAGATGGTGCCGATATCGGTGTTGGCGTCGTCCGCGGGCAGATAAAGCTGCACGGTGATGCCCTTCCAGCGCGTATCGGTGTGCGGCGTGATCAGATAACCGGGGATGTCGCGGGTCAAAATCGGGATCGGATACATGCCGACCTTGGCGAAGTCGGCGCCGAAACGCTTCGACAATCCAGGCGCCAGTCGGCGGATGAAAGCCTGGCGCACTTTGTCGGCGCAAAGCGCACGCCCGACCACGTCCCACAGCGCGCGCTTTGCCGGCGGCAAGTTGCGGATGTATTCCGGGAACAGATCGATCTTCACCCGCGTATGGGTGCCGTCGGTCAGATCGTGACCCTTGCTGCGCCCATGCATCGGCCGGTAGTCGGTCGCCTCCGGCTTCAGCGCCAAAATTTGCGCGTAGACGTCTTCGGGAAACACGCGGTCGAATTCGAGATGATAGAACGGCTTCTCCACGGCGCGCGCCGCCTCGACCGATTGCGCGACAAAATCGGCCAGGCGCTCGGCCGCGCGGCGGCGGTCGTAAGTCGATGGAGAGGTTGCTTGATCCATTCTAATCTCGCAGACGCCATTTTAGCGGAACTTGCGGCATTTCTACGCCCGAATGCAAGCGGCCGCCAATGCCGTCAACGGCGCGCTTTCAGCACTTCGCGACCGGCATATTTCGCCTGCGCGCCGAGTTCCTCCTCGATGCGCAGCAGTTGATTGTATTTCGCGGTGCGGTCGGAGCGGGCGAGCGAACCGGTCTTGATCTGCCCGCAATTGGTGGCGACGGCGAGGTCGGCGATGGTTGAATCCTCGGTCTCGCCCGAGCGGTGCGACATCACCGCGGTGTAGCCGGCTTTGTGCGCCACCTCGATGGCGGCGAGCGTCTCGGTCAGCGTGCCGACCTGATTGACCTTGATCAGGATGGAATTGGCGATCCCGCGTTTGATGCCGTCGGAAAGGCGGGCCACGTTGGTGACGAAAATATCATCGCCGACCAATTGACATTTGCCGCCGATCAGATCGGTGACGATCTTCCAGCCTGCGAAATCGTCCTCGGCCATGCCGTCTTCGATCGAGACGATCGGGTATTTGGCGATCAGGCTGGCGAGATAGTCGGCTTGCTGCTGCGGCGAGCGGGTCTTGCCCTCCCCGGCATAGACGTAAGCGCCGTCTTTGTAGAACTCGCTGGCCGCCGGATCGAGCGCCAGCATGACGTCGCCGCCCGCTTTGTAGCCGGCCTTCTCGATTGCCTGCATGACGAAATCGAGCGCGGCTTCCGCCGACTTCAGGTTCGGCGCAAAGCCGCCTTCGTCGCCGACATTGGTGTTGAGGCCGGCGCTTTTTAGTTGTCCGCGCAAGGTGTGGAAAATCTCCGAGCCGGCACGCAGCGCCTCGGCAAAGCTCGGCGCGCCGACCGGCATGATCATGAATTCCTGGAAGTCGATCGGATTGTCGGCATGCATGCCGCCATTGACGATGTTCATCATCGGCACCGGCAAAGTGCGCGCGGCGGTGCCGCCGACATAGCGATAAAGCGGTTCGCTTTTGGCGACGGCCGCGGCCTTGGCCACCGCCAGCGACACGCCGAGGACAGCGTTGGCGCCGAGCCGGGCCTTGTTGGGGGTGCCGTCGAGCGCGATCAGCGTTTCGTCGATCTTGGCCTGCGCCTCGGCGTCCATGCCGCCGAGCGCATCGAAAATCTCGCCGTTGACGGCGTCGACCGCCTTGCGCACGCCTTTGCCGCCGTAGCGGGCCTTGTCGCCGTCGCGCAGTTCCACGGCTTCGTGCGCTCCCGTGGAAGCGCCCGAGGGCACCGCGGCACGGCCTTTCGAACCGTCCTCCAGCACCACGTCGACTTCGACGGTCGGATTGCCGCGGCTGTCGAGGATTTCGCGGCCGATAATGTCGGTGATGGCGGTCATGAGCTTCCCGGCAGAGAGGAATGCGGGGCTTCTACAGGATGAACAACCCCCTTGTCATGCCCTGTCCTGCCGGGCATTGCAGGCGTATGGCCAGAAAGCCGCTGCAGCTCGGGCGCCCGGCGCCCATCCCCGCTTCGCCCGACAAGGCGGTGCTCGACCGCGTAGCCAATCCGCACCCGGACACGGATTACGTCGCCCGCTTCACCGCGCCGGAATTCACCACCCTCTGCCCGATAACCGGCCAGCCGGATTTTGCCCATCTGGTGATCGACTATGTGCCGGGACGCTTCCTGGTCGAGTCGAAATCGCTCAAGCTTTATTTGACGAGTTACCGCAACCACGGCGCCTTCCACGAGGGCTGCACCGTTGCCATCGGCAAGCGCCTCGTCGCGTTACTCAAGCCGAAATATCTGCGCATCGGCGGCTACTGGTATCCGCGCGGCGGCATGCCGATCGACGTGTTCTGGCAGACCGGAAAACTGCCCAAGGGGGTCTGGCTGCCGGACCCCGGCGTCGCGCCGTATCGGGGCCGCGGCTAGGTACTCGCCGGGCGCCGCAGGAAGTGCCCGCAGACGAAGCCGACCGCGACCAGTACCGCCGCGCCGAAAATCAGTACCGGGCCAAGACCGATGGTGGAAAGCCCGGCGCCGTAGACGACCGGCCCCGCGGCCTGGCCGAGAAAGAAGAAAAACGAATGTAGCGCCATGGCCGAACCGCGCGCTGCCGGCGCCAGCTCGCTGGCGTAGATCTGGATGACCGCGTGCAGCATGTAGAAGCCGAAGCCGAGCAGCGCGAAATTGGCAAATTCCGCAGGCCAAGGTAGGCGCGCCGCAATGACCACCAAGCAGAAGCCCATGGTGACGCCGCCCAGCCGCATCATACGGGTTTCGCCCAGCCGCCCGAGCAACTGCGAGACCAGCACGCTATAGAGCGCCCCGCCGATGCCGAAGCCGGCGATGACGATGCCGGCGATCGAGGCGCTGGTCTCGCCGGCCTGATGCAGCATGGTCGCGATGTAGGGGAAGATGCCGTACATGAACACGGCTTCGAAAAACACAGCGCCGAAGCAGATTTTGGCTAGCGGATTCTCGAAGATCGCACGGTAATTCGGCACAATCGCACTGAAATCGAAGCGACCGGGCGCCTCGCTCTGGCCGCGGAAGCCGAAGACGGCGGCGACAAGCGCGATGGCGCCGAACAGCGCGGTCGCGAAAAAAACACCGCGCCAGCCGATCAGGTCGCCGACCACGCCGGCGCAGGTCGCGCCCAAAAGGTTTCCGGTCATGATCGCAAACAACAGACGCCCCATCGCCACCTGACGTTCGGCCACCGGGATCTTGTCACCGACCAGTGCGAACGAAATCGGCACCACGCCGCCGGCGGCGAGCCCGGCGACCATGCGCGCGCCCGTAAGGACTTCAAAGTTCGGCGCCAGCCCGCACACCACCGACGCCGCGGTCAGGATGAGCAGGCATAGAAGCGTCAGCCGCGCCTTGCTGAACATGTCGGCCAGCGCGCCGAGCAACGGCTGCACCAGCGCGTAGGGCAAGGTGAAGGCGGTCGACAACAGCGCTGCGGTCGCCGGCTCGATATTGAACCCGGTCGCGATCTGCGGGATCACCGGGTCGGTCGCGCGCATGAACAGCGCACTGGCAAAGACGACGAGCGCCAGAAGATTGAGCGTGCGGTTCATTAGTCTTTTCTTGTGCGTATGATCTTTTGCGAAAGCCGGTTTCCACTTTTCCGGATCATGCGCGGGCGGGCGTCTCCCGGTTTAGCGTTTCGCCAGCCGGTCGAATTCAACGAGGGTGCGTAGAAGCGGCTCCATATCCTTGAGCGGCATCATGTTGGGACCATCCGACGGCGCCTTGTCGGGATCCTGGTGGGTCTCGATGAAAACGCCGGCGACGCCGACCGCCACCGCCGCGCGCGCCAGCACCGACACGAATTGCCGCTCGCCGCCGGATTTGTCGCCCTGCCCGCCCGGCTGCTGTACCGAATGCGTGGCGTCGAATATCACCGGCGCGCCGATTGTTTCCCTGAGGATCGGCAGCGCGCGCATGTCGGAAACCAGCGTGTTGTAGCCGAAGGAGACGCCGCGCTCGGTCACCAGCACGTTCTTGTTGCCGGCGCCGGTAATTTTTTCCACCACATTGCGCATGTCCCAGGGCGCCAGAAACTGCCCCTTCTTCACGTTCACGGTCTTGCCGGTGTTCGCGGCGGCGGTCAGCAGGTCGGTCTGCCGGCAGAGGAACGCGGGGATCTGCAGCACGTCCGCCGCTTGCGCCGCGCGCGCGCATTGCGCCGCCTCGTGCACGTCGGTGAGCACCGGGACTTTCAATCGGTCGCGGATTTCGGCAAAGATCGGCAGCGCCTGCTCAAGCCCGATGCCGCGCACGGATTTTGCCGAGGTGCGGTTGGCCTTGTCGAACGACGTTTTGTAGACGAGGCCGATGCCGACACGCGCCGCAATCTCCTTCAGCGCGCTCGCCATTTCCAAAGCGTGCGCCCGGCTTTCCAGCGCGCAAGGTCCGGCGATCAGCGCCAGCGGCAATGAATTGCCGAAGCGCACGGCGCCGATAGTGACAGTTGAATTGGGTTTCTGGTTCACAATCTGCCCTCGCGGGCGCGACCATGAAGCGGCAAGGCGGTCCGGTCAACGGGACGGTTCGAATACCAGCACGGCGCCCATGGCATCCTCGCGGCCGATCACAGCGCCGTTTCCGGCATAAAGACCGGCCATGCCGGCGAACTCCGGTGCGTTTTGCAGCAGGCTCGCATCCGCCGTGGCAAAACGGACCGCCGCCAGCCGCGGGCCGCGCGCGACGTCCGGCGGAGTAACGCCGAAGCGCTGTACAAAAGCGGCGGGCGTCGCGGCCTCGATTGCCCCGCGCGGCGTCATGATGACGAAACCGCCTTTGGCTGTTGCCGCGGCGGCGCCGGAGAATATCTCCATAAAGCCGCGAAGTTGCTCGGGCTCCTCCGCCACAAAGACCACGCCAGCGACGCTTGTCGCGCCGTTGGCGTGTTTCTGAAATGCCGGATCCCAGAAATTTTCTGGGTGGTGCTGTTGGCACGTAAAGAAGCCGGTTTCGGGCGCTTGTGGGATCAACGCAAAAGCCAGAGTGAAAGCGAGCTTGATCACCGCGCCGTCGGGCCGCTTGCCCTGGCGCTCAAAGTCATAAGGTTCGAAATCGCCGATACCCGCCTCACGAAATGCTTCGGCGTCGGGCACACCGGCGCCCTCAAGTGCCAGCATCGAAAGCCCCTCACCGCGCGTTAGAAAATCGCGATTGAATGCGCCAAACGAAAAATAGCGGCCGGAATGCGGAAGAGTGCCGCTGGTGTCGCCAAGACCAAGGAGTTCGATATACGTCCCCGGCAATTGCACGATGTGATTCAGCGTGCCCCAGACGCGCGAGTGTCGATTGCGGGCACCGACGGTAAAACCAAGGCCGCGATAGAGCGCGGCGGCCGCATCGAGATCGCGCACCGCATGGACGATGTGATCGAGGCCGCGCGCCATAAATGGGCCTATTGCAAATAACCGGGTTCTGGCCGCCCATGATGCCGCAATCGCCGGGCAAAACAAAACCGGCCGCGGCTCGCGCGATTAACGAATCGCGCGCCCGCGGCCGATCAACGTCCAATCTGCCGCTTTCAAGTGGGGGCGAGTGCGGCAGTCCGGACTTTCTTGTTACGACTTCACCTTCTTGCCGCGTTTTTGCAGGTGCACTGGCTGATTCGGGCATGGCGCCCAATAGCCGTAGCGCTGGTCGCCGTCGGTGGAGATTTGGCACATGCCGCTCTGCGCGACGGGGCCGCCTTGATAGTAAAGCATCTCCGCGCGAGCCGGCGTCAGAGCGAAAAACCCGCCGACCGCGATCACGGCGGCGGCAGTCAATAGGTGGCGCATTTCTGAATTCCTCGGAGTTGGATTGTGAGCACGTTGCGCCATAAATCGACCGCGATCTCGCCGCGAACGCAAATATCTTCTCTGCTAACAAAAGCAGTGACGAGATAATCGCCGTGCTAAGAGAAATAATATCAGCGCGTCAAACGCAATCGCGACTGAAAACCTGCATTAACTCGCGCGACGTCCGCGTAATCGCGGCATATCGAAATTACACCAACCGGCTGCGCTCCACCGCCGCGCCGATAAAAGAGGCAAACAGCGGGTGCGGCTCGAACGGCCGCGATTTCAACTCCGGATGGAATTGCACGCCGATGAACCAGGGGTGGTCTTCGTATTCGATGATCTCCGGCAAGATGCCGTCCGGCGACATGCCGGAAAAACGCATGCCGCGCTGCTCGAGCCGGCCCTTGTAGCCGGTGTTGACTTCGTAGCGGTGGCGGTGGCGCTCGGAGATTTCCGGCTTGCCGTAAATGCCGGCGACACGGGTGCCGCGCGTCAGCACCGCCGGATAGGCGCCGAGCCGCATGGTGCCGCCAAGATCGCCGTTGCTTGCACGCTTCTGCAATTCGTTGCCTTTGACCCATTCGGTCATCAGGCCGACCACCGGCTCACTCGTCGGCCCGAATTCGGTGGAGTTCGCCTCCTCGATGCCGCACAGATTTCGCGCCGCCTCCAGCACCGCCATCTGCATGCCGAAGCAGATGCCGAAATAGGGTACGTTGCGCTCGCGCGCGAATTGCGCCGCGCGGATTTTTCCTTCGGCGCCGCGCTGGCCGAAGCCGCCGGGCACCAGGATGCCGTTGACCTGCTCGAGAAACGGCGCCGGGTCCTCATTCTCGAAAACGTCGGCTTCGATCCAGTCAAGATTGACCTTCACTTTGTTGGCGATGCCGCCATGCGAGAGTGCCTCGATCAGCGATTTGTAGGCATCCTTCAGACCGGTATATTTGCCGACGATGGCGATGGTGACGTCGCCTTCCGGATTGCGAATGCGCTCGTTGATCAATTGCCAGCGTTCGAGTTCCGCCGGCGCCGAGTTTTCGATGCCGAAGGCGGCAAGCACCTCGCTGTCGAGCCCTTGCGCGGAATAAGCCTCCGGCACGGCGTAGATATTATCGACGTCGCGCGCTTCGACCACGGCGTGTTCGCGCACATTGCAGAACAGCGCGAGCTTGCGCCGCTCGCTCTCCGGGATCGGCCGGTCGGTGCGGCACAAAAGGATGTCGGGCTGGATGCCGATCGAGCGCAATTCCTTGACCGAATGCTGCGTCGGCTTGGTCTTCAACTCGCCCGCGCTCGGGATGAACGGCAAAAGCGTGAGATGGATATAGACCGCATGGTTGCGCGGCAGTTCATTGCCCAATTGCCGGATCGCTTCGAAAAACGGCAGGCCCTCGATATCGCCGACGGTGCCGCCGATCTCGCACAGCACGAAATCGAAGTCGTCGTTGCCCTCGCGGACGAAATCCTTGATGGCGTTGGTGACGTGCGGAATGACCTGGATGGTGGCGCCGAGATAGTCGCCGCGCCGCTCCTTGGTGAGGATGTCCTGGTAGATGCGGCCCGTGGTGATGTTGTCCTGCCGCGTCGCCGGACGGCCGGTGAAGCGCTCGTAATGGCCGAGGTCGAGATCGGTCTCGGCACCGTCGTCGGTAACGAACACCTCGCCATGCTGATAGGGCGACATGGTGCCGGGATCGACGTTGATATAGGGGTCGAGCTTGCGCAGGCGCACTTTGTAGCCACGCGCCTGCAGCAGCGCACCGAGCGCCGCGGAAGCGAGACCCTTGCCGAGTGAGGAGACCACGCCGCCGGTGATGAAAATATACCGCGCCATGGGACCTAAGCTTTAGCCCTCCCGAATCGATTCGACGAGCGCGAAAAGCGCAAACGAGCCTTGCGCCTGTGGCCGGAGTGGAAAACGCCGGTTCCCCGAACCCGCTGACCCAATATTTTGATCTTTTCTCTCAGCATAGGCACGGCCATCCGATTAACGCCGATCTGCAAAAAGCCGAAGGGCCGGTTTCCCCCGGCCCTTCCTGAACCCTCACTTTGACTGCGGCACCGCCGGCCCGCTGGGCGCCGCGGGGGCCGCCGGCGCGCCCTGCTGGAGTTTGTTGAGCAGCCCGCCGCCACCGCCGCCGCCAGGTCCGGGAGCATTTGGCGTCGGAACGCTCGGGGCTCCCGGCACGGTTTGCGCGGGGGCGCCGGGGCTGCCATCCAGGATGGTGGTCGGCTTGCGGTTGAAGCCGGCGAGGATCGACAGCACCAGGCTGGTGACGAAGAACAGGCCGGCGAGGATCGCGGTAGCGCGGGTGAGCACGTTGGCGGTGCCGCGGCTGGTCATAAAGCCGCCGCCGCCGCCTATGCCGAGGCCGCCGCCCTCCGACCGCTGCAGCAGCACCGCGCCGATCAAGGCGAGCACCAGCATCAGGTGAATGACGATAACGACTTGCTGCATGCACCAAAAATCCGCTCAAACGCACCGGTCCGGGCTGCCCCAGGCGGCGCCATGCCGGTGATATAGGAATTTGCGGCGGTCTCTACACGATCATGCGCGGCTTTTCCACCCTTGCCGGTTTTAAGGCGCATGGTCCTTTCCGACCTTCATTCGCCCGCCATGCGCTAGCCGTAGACCGCCGCAATCGCGAGAAAATCGGCCGCTTTCAGGCTGGCGCCGCCGACCAGCGCGCCATTCACCTCGGCGGCGGCCAGCAGCGTCGTGGCATTCGCCGGCGTGACCGAGCCGCCATAGAGAATACGGATACCACCGGCTTCGCCGCCGAACCTCTCTCCCAGCCGCTTGCGGATGAAGCCGTGCACCTCGCCGATATCGGCCGGCGTCGGCGTGAGCCCCGTTCCAATCGCCCAAACCGGCTCGTAGGCCACCACCAGATTGGCCGCGGACGCAGCATCCGGCAGCGATCCGTCAAGCTGGCGGCCGACGACATCGAGCGTGCGTCCGGCCTCACGCTCGCCGCGTTGCTCGCCGATGCAGACGATTGCCGTCAAGCCGGCGCGCCAGGCAGCCAGCGCCTTGGCGCGGACTTGCGCATCGGTTTCGTGATGATCGGCACGCCGCTCGGAATGGCCGACGATGACAGCGCGCGCCCCGGCATCGGCCAGCATCTCGGCCGCAATATCCCCGGTATGGGCGCCGGAACGCTCGGCGTGGCAATCCTGACCGCCGATCGCTACGCCTGAGCCGTGGGCGGCCGCGGCAAAACCAGCAATCAAGGTTGCCGGCGGGCAGATCATCAGGTCGGCCGCGGCGGCTACAACGGCCGCGCCGTTGACGATCTTGGTGAGCTCGCCTTCCGAGATGGCAAGCCCGTTCATCTTCCAATTGCCCGCCACCAAGGGGCGCAAGGCGCGAATGCTAGCGGCTGCCATCATGAAGTCCTTGATCCGGGTGCGGTTATCAGACCCGCTCTGCGGGCGCCAGTGCGCCTAGCCGCATGACCGATCCCTCTTGAGTTGCAAGGAGTTGGCCCGGGGCTTAAAAGGGCGCGGCCACCCGTCATCGCATCATCAGCAACGGCTTTACGAAGAAGCGCACGCATGCTCCGCGGTATCCACAAAGCCTCCTCGACCTGGCTCGGCAAGGCCGTCATGGCTGTCGTCATGGGCGGCCTGATCATCAGCTTCGCGATCTGGGGCATCGGCGACATCTTCCGCGGCTTCGGCCTCAGTTCGGCGGTCAAGATCGGCAAGACCGAAATCTCAATCGAGCAATTTCGCGAGTTCTACAACGACCGACTGCGGCAGTACGGGCGGCGGCTTGGCCGCGCGATCACACCCGACCAGGCGCGGGCGCTTGGCCTCGACCAGCAAGTGCTGCGCGATTTGATCGCCGAAACCACGCTCGATGAGCAAGCCAAGGCGTTGCGCCTGGGCGTGACAAACGACGACATCATCCGCCGCATCACCAACGATCCGAATTTTCGCGGCCCGACCGGCAAATTCGACCGCCGGATTTTCGAGGAGGTCATCCGGCAGGCCGGCTATACCGAGGCCCGCTTTGTCGATGAGCAGCGCAATCTGCTGCTGCGCCGGCAGATTGCCGACAGTGTGGGCGGCGATCTACAAGTGCCGGCGATCGCCATGACGGCATTGGACCAATATCAAAACGAGAAGCGCACGATCGAATACCTGCCGTTCGGTCCCGCGCAGGCCGGCGATATTCCCGCGCCCACGCAAGCCGATCTGCAGAAATATTTCGACGAGCGCAAGGTTCTCTTTCGCGCGCCTGAATACCGCAAGATTACCTTGATGCCGTTGGCGCCGGCCGACATTGCCAAGCCGGAGGCGGTCTCCGATGCCGATAGCAAGCAATTCTACGACGCGCACAAAGGCGACTACGGCACGCCGGAACAGCGTGAAGTGCGCCAGATTGTGTTTCAAAAACCGGAAGAAGCTGCTGCGGCGCACGAGCGGATCACCAAAGGTCTGTCTTTTGCCGATCTCGCCAAGGAGCGCGGCTTGAAAGACAGCGACACCGACCTCGGCATGGTGAAAAAAACGGACATTATCGATCCAGCCGTCGCCGATGCCGCTTTCTCGATCAAGTCGGGCGAGGTCAGCCAGCCGATCAGCGGCCGCTTCGGAACGGTGATCGTGCAGGTCGGCAAGATCAATCCCGGCACGCAGCAGAGCTACGAGGACGTGGCCACCAAGATCAAACGCGAAATCGCCGAGGAACGCGCCAGGGCAAAGATCGGCGACCTGCGCGATAAATTCGAGGACGAGCGCGCCGCCGGCTCCACGCTTGCCGAAGCCGCAAAAAAACTCGACATCAAGACCCGGGTCATCGATGCGGTCGACCGCTCCGGCCGCGGGCTAAACGGCCAGCCGGTCCCCGACCTGCCGCGGTCACCGGATGTGGTGGCAGCCGCCTTTGCCAGCGACGTCGGCGTCGACAATGAACCGTTGCAACTGCCGTCCGGCGGCTACCTCTGGTACGACGTCACCGGCATCACGCCGGCGCGCGACCGCACACTCGAGGAGGTCAAAGGCCAGGTCGAAACCAGCTGGCGCAATGACGAGATCGCCAAGCGGCTCAAAGCCAAAACCGACGACATTCTGGGCAAGCTCAAGGCCGGCAGCACGCTGGCGCAGCTTGCGAACGAAAATTCGTTGCAGGTGCAGACGGCCTCCGACCTGCAGCGCCGCAAGCCCGCCGGCTTCGTGCCGCCGAAAGTCGTGGAAGCCGCTTTCCGCACGGCGAAAGGCGAAGCCGCCAGCGCCGAGGGCAGCAAGGAAACGGAACGCTTCGTGTTCCGCGTGACCGACGTCGTCGATCCCAAGCTCGATCCTAATTCCGAGCAAGGCAAGGCGATTGCGGCGACGCTGAAGAATTCCTTGGCCGATGACGTCGTCGGCTCCTATATCGCGCGGCTGGAAAGAGACTTCGGCATCACGCTCAACCAGGCCGCGCTGCAGCAGATCATCGGCGGCGGCGCCAGCAACTAACCCCATGCAGATCGAGCCCTCGCAAACCGCATTCGCCGAATGCTACGGCCGCGGGCAGGCGCAGGTGGTCTGGACAACGTTGGTCGCCGATCTGGAGACGCCGGTCTCAGCCTATCTGAAACTCGCCGGCGGCAAACCGATGAGCTTTCTGCTGGAGTCGGTGGAAGGCGGCGACACGCGCGGCCGCCATTCCATCATCGGCATCGAGCCCGATTTGATCTGGCGCGCCAACGGCGCCGGCGCCGAAGTCAACGCCAACGCGCGTAGCGTACCCGACAGTTTCTCCCCCTGCCCCGAACCGCCGCTGCAGGCGCTGCGCCGGCTAATCTCGGAAAGCCGCATCGCGCTGCCCGATAACCTGCCGCCAATGGCGGCCGGCGTGTTCGGCTATCTCGGCTACGACATGGTGCGGCAGATGGAGGAATTGCCGCCGCCCAATCCCGATCCGATCGGCATTCCCGACGCGGTGCTGGTGCGTCCGACCATCATCGTGGTGTTCGACGCGGTGAAAGATTCCATCACGGTAGTGACGCCGGTGCGCCCGGAAAAAGGCCTCGACGCCAAGACGGCGTTGGCGCGCGCGGTCGACCGCATTGCCGCCATTGTCGAAAGCCTCGACCGGCCGCTCGATAAGTCGCTCGCCGAACTCGACGACGGGCCCATCGACGTGCCGGTGAAATCGAACACGTCGCCTGACGACTTCAAGGCGATGGTGCTTAAGGCCAAAGACTATATTGCCGCGGGCGACGCCTTCCAGATCGTGCTGGCGCAACGCTTCGAGGCGCCGTTTTCGCTGCCGCCTTTCTCGCTTTATCGCGCGCTGCGGCGGACCAATCCGTCGCCGTATCTCTACTTCCTCGATTTCGGCGGCTTCGCGGTTGCCGGCTCCAGTCCCGAGATTCTGGTCAAGGTCGCAGGCGATGTCGTGACCATCCGCCCGATCGCCGGCACCCGTCCGCGCGGTCTGTCGCCGCACGAGGACAAGGCGCTGGAGGAGGAACTGCTGGCCGACCAGAAGGAGCGCGCCGAGCACCTGATGCTGCTCGACCTCGGGCGCAACGACGTCGGCCGCGTCGCCCGTATCGGCACCGTTACCGTCACCGATCAGTTCTTCGTCGAGCGCTACAGCCACGTCATGCACATCGTGTCGAACGTCGAGGGCAAGCTGAGCCCCAACCGCGACGCGCTCGACGCGCTGGCCGCCGGCTTTCCGGCCGGCACCGTCTCCGGGGCGCCGAAAGTGCGCGCCATGCAGATCATCGACGAGTTGGAGAAGGAGAAACGCGGGCTCTACGCCGGCGCCGTCGGCTATTTCTCCGCCGCCGGCGAGATGGACACCTGCATCGTTTTGCGCACCGCGCTGGTCAAAAACGGCACCATGTACGTGCAGGCCGGCGCCGGCATCGTCGCCGATTCCGATCCGGACTACGAACAGGACGAATGCATCAACAAGGCGAAGGCCTTGTTTCGCGCCGCCGAGGAAGCCCGCCGTTTCGCCAGCGCCGCCAAACGCGGGCAGTAGGAGCCAGTCATGAGTCACGATCATGAACCAAAGTGGAAGCATGATGGCGTGCGGGTGATCCCCGGGAATTCGCTCGATCCCAACACCGCACAGACGCCGGGCATGGACCGCAAGGCGGCGATCAACGCGGCCCGTGTCGGCGCGCAGAAAATCTGGGCCGGCACCGTCCACATCCACCCCAATGCCAAGACCGGCGCCCACCACCATGGCGCGCTGGAGAGCGTGATCTATGTGGTGCGCGGCAAAGCGCGCATGCGCTGGGGCGAGCACCTCGAATTCGTCGCCGAAGCAAGCCCGGGGGATTTTATTTATATCCCGCCTTACGTACCGCATCAGGAGATCAACGCCAGCCGCGACGAAGTGCTGGAATGCGTGCTCGTTCGCTCCGACAACGAGGCGGTGGTGGTCAACCTCGATATCGAGCCGGTCGAAAAGCCGGAAGCGGTCGCGTGGATCGATCCTATCCATAAGCACTAAGCAGGCTGGGCAAAATTTGCTGTACAGTGGCGCCGGGGATTTGGGGTCCGCGAAGCCATGATCGCGCGCATCGTCAGCCGGCTCGACCGGGCGGTCTCGTTTTGCATCGCTACGACGCAATGGCTAGCGCTGCCGCTCGTCGTCCTGCTTTTTCTGCAATGGCCGCTGCGCGACCTGCTGCGCGCCTACTCGCGCGAGGCCAACGATCTCGCCCAGATTATTTTTGCGCTTTATGTGGCGGTCAGCGTTACCGCGGCGACCCGCGCCGGCACTCACCTTGCCGCCGATACGTTGGCGCAGCGCTATTCGGCGCGGACCCGCGACCGGCTCAAGCGGATCGGCGCCGCCATCGGGCTGCTGCCGTGGGCGCTTTTCGTGCTGATTGCCGGCAAGAGCTTCGTCGTCCCGGCAGCGTTGGGCCTGGAACGGTTTCCCGACACCAACAACTTTGGCTATTTCATCCTCAAGGCCGCGCTGTGGGTCATGACCATCCTCGTCATCGCGCAAGCCCTCATCGATATTTTTCGCCCCGCCCCATCGGATGACGCCTGATGGAATGGAGCGGGTTTGCGCTGTTGATCCTGGTCGGCGTCGGCATCATTGCGACCGGCCTGCCGGCCGCTTTTATTTTGATAACGGCGGCCACGCTTGGCGCCATGATCGGCGTCGCCAGCGGCACGATTCCCTTCTCCTTGCTGTGGGCGCTGCCCGGGCGATTGGTCAATTTGTTCGACAACGATCTGCTGCAAGCTTTGCCGCTTTACGTCACCATGGGCTTGTTGCTCGGCCGGTTGCCGGTGGCGGAAGCGCTCTTTCGCAGCGGCATCGCCGTGCTGCCCAAACGCGCCTCGGCGCCATTGATGTCCGGCATGATGCTGGGCGCGCTGCTTGGCCCGATGAACGGCTCGGTCGGCGCCAGCGTACTCGGCCTCTCGCGCGTGGTGGCGCCGCGGCTGACGGCCGAGGCCGTGCCGCCGGCAACCCGCGACGCCGTCATTGCGGTTGCCAGCACGCTTGGCGTGCTGGTGCCGCCGTCACTGGTGCTCATTTTGCTCAGCGACGCCATGTTGAGCGCGCATACATTTGCGGTGACGGCGACGGGCCGCTCCGACCGCATCGTCAACACCGCGGATATTTTCCACGCCGCCTTGGTGCCGGCCGGGATATTTCTGCTGCTGTGTCTGGCGCTTGCCTGGCGGGCCGGCCGCGGCCAGCCGATTGCGGCGGCCGCGCGTGAAAAGCTAAAGCCCGCGCAAGCCGTCTTGGCGGTTATCGCATTGGTGGGACTGCTGGCGCTGCTCGGCGGCGTCGCGCTTGGATATTTCTTCGCGGTCGAAGCCGCCGCCGTCGGCGCCTTCACTTTGCTCTGTGCCGGTCTGCTGACCGGCAGGCTGCCCGGCGCCGTGCTGCGCGAACTGCTGGGCGACGCCATCGCCATCACCGGCGCTTTATTCACGCTGCTGATCGCGGCGACGACCTTCACCTTGGTGCTTCGGCTGCTCGGCACCGACCGCCTGGTCAACAATCTGGTCGCCGCCATTCCGGGCAACGACATCTTGGCGGTTGCGGCCGTGCTCGCCGTCATCGGCCTCTGTGCCTTCGTGCTCGACGCCTTCGAGATCATCTTCGTCATCGTGCCCATCGTGCTGCCGCCGCTGCTGATCCGCGTCGCCGACGTGCGCTGGGTTTCGGTGCTGGTGCTGCTTACCTTGCAATCGAGTTATCTGCTGCCGCCATTCGGCTATGCCTTGATGATGGTGCGCGGCGTCGCCAAGAACCCCGCGCCATTTCGCCCTTTCGTGCGCGCGGTCATCCCGTTTCTGTTGGCGCAGTGGCTGCTGCTCCTTATCGTCCTGTTGGTGCCAAAGCTCGTGCATATCGGCGAAAATGCCAACTCCATCAGCCGCGCGGCCCCGGTCTCCGACGAAGAGATCAACAAGCGCTTGCAGCAGATGATGCCGCGGCTACCCGATTAACGATCGAAATCAAGGCCTGCTTGACCCCCCTCCGGCCTCGCCGTAAGACCCTGAGCGGGCGAGCAAACATGATCGTTCTGATCGACAATTACGACAGTTTCACCTTCAACCTGGTCCACTATCTGGGCGGACTGGGCGCCGATGTCGTCGTGCATCGCAACGACAAGATTTCGAGCGCCGAGGTGATCGCCGGCGCGCCCGACGCCATCGTGCTCTCGCCCGGCCCCTGCACGCCGAACGAGGCCGGCATCTGCCTCGATCTTGTTGCCAAAGCCGCGCCCACTATTCCGATCCTCGGCGTCTGCCTCGGCCATCAGGCCGTCGGACAAGCTTTCGGCGGCGCGGTGGTGCGCGCCGCGCCCGTGCACGGCAAGATGTCGGAAATCCATCATAACGGTTCAGGCGTCTTTCGCGGCATCAATGGACCGTTTCAAGCGACGCGCTATCACTCGCTGGTTGTCGATCGCAAAACGCTGCCGGCTGAGCTCACCGTCACGGCGGAGACCGCCGACGGCCTGGTGATGGGCCTGGCGCACAAAAACCTGCCTGTGCATGGCGTGCAGTTTCATCCCGAAAGCATCGCCTCCGAACACGGCCATTTGCTGTTGAAGAATTTTCTCGAGCTTGCCGCCGCCTGGAATGGCAAAACCGGCCGGAGCACGAGCGCCGCGCGCGCATCCGCGCCGATGCACGCGGTCGGTTGAAAGCCCGCCATGGCCGACGAATTCAAAGCGCTCATTGCCAAGGTCGCGACCGGCGCCAGCTTGACGCGCGAGGAGGCGGCTTCCGCATTCGACCGCATGATGTCGGGGGAAGCCACGCCCTCGCAGATGGGCGCGCTGCTGATGGCCTTGCGCGTGCGCGGGGAAACCGTCGATGAGATCACCGGCGCGGTCACTACCATGCGCGCCAAAATGCTGGGCGTGAAAGCGCCGCCCGACGCCATCGACGTGGTCGGCACCGGGGGCGATGCCTCCGGTTCGTTCAACATCTCGACCTGCGCCGCCCTCATCGTCGCAGGATGCGGCGTGCCGGTGGCCAAGCACGGCAACAGGGCGCTTTCGTCGAAATCGGGCGCCGCCGACGTGCTGGCGGCGCTCGGCGTCAAGATCGATCTCAATGCGCAACAAGTCGGCCGCTGCATCGCGCAAGCCGGCATTGGCTTCATGTTCGCGCCGGCGCATCATCCGGCGATGAAAAACGTCGGCCCGACCCGCGTCGAGCTCGGCACCCGCACCATCTTCAATCTGCTTGGTCCGCTGTCCAATCCGGCGGGCGTGAAACGGCAGATGATCGGCGTCTTTTCCAAACAATGGATCGAGCCGATGGCGCAGGTGTTGAAAAATCTCGGCGCCGAGTCGATCTGGGTGGTGCACGGCTCCGACGGTCTCGACGAGATCACCATTTCCGGGCCGACCAGCGTTGCCGCGCTGGAAAACGGCAAGATCCGCAGCTTCGAAATCGCCCCGGAGGACGCCGGAATCGAACGCGCCAAGCCGGAAACGCTGCGCGGCGGCGATGCCGACGAGAACGCCAAGGCGCTGCTCGACGTCCTCAAGGGCAAAAAAGGTCCGTTGCGCGACGTGGCGGTCATCAATGCCGCCGCCGCCTTGATCGTTGCCGGCAAGGCGAAAGACTTGAAAGAAGGCGCGGCATTGGCGGCGAAATCACTCAGCAGCGGTGAGGCTGAAGGCCGCCTCGACCGCCTGATTGCGGTCTCCAACGCGGCGGACGAATAGCTCATGGATATCCTCGCCAAGATCGAAGCCTATAAGCGCGAGGAGATCGCGGCGGCCAAGCTCGAGCGCACGCAATTCGAGCTCGAGAACCTGGCAAAAGCAGCGCCGGCGCCACGCGGCTTTGTCAGCGCCATCGAGCGGCGGCTTAAACATGGCGATTTCGCGCTCATTGCCGAGATCAAGAAGGCGAGCCCCTCGAAGGGCCTGATCCGGGCCGACTTCGATCCGCCGGCATTGGCCAAAGCCTATGCGGCGGGCGGCGCCACCTGTCTTTCGGTGCTGACCGACGGACCCTCGTTCCAGGGCAAGCCGGAATTCCTCGGGCAGGCGCGCGCTGCGACCAACCTGCCCGTGCTGCGCAAGGATTTCATTTACGAGCCCTATCAGGTGGTGGAATCGCGCGCGCTCGGTGCCGATTGCATCCTGATCATCATGGCGGCGGTCGACGACAAGGCAGCGGAAGAAATCGAGGATGCAGCCTTTGCCCGCGATATGGACGTTTTGGTTGAAGTTCACCAGGAAGAAGAGCTTGAACGCGCCTTGCAGCTTAATACAAGGCTGATCGGTATCAACAACCGCGATCTGCGGACGTTCGAGACGTCCTTGGCGGTGACCGAGCGGCTGGCGCCGAAAATTCCCGGCGAGTGCATCATCGTCGCCGAGAGCGGCGTGAATACGCCCGCCGATTTGGCGCGGCTGGCGCGTATCGGGGTTTCCGCCTTTTTGGTCGGGGAAAGCCTAATGCGTCAGCGCGACGTCGCCGCGGCGACCCGCGCCCTGTTGACGCGGCAATCGCGCAACGCGGCCGTGGAGTGAGCCATGGCGCGCGGCACCAAACGCGGCGCGCGGCGTAAAAAGGCCCCTGCTCCGCCCAAGCGGAAAAAAGCAAAGCCGCTCCTTTCAAACGGCGAGCTGACCCATATCGACCAGCGTGGCCAGGCGCGCATGGTCGACGTCTCCGCCAAGAGCGCGACCGAGCGCGTGGCGGTGGCGGAAGGCCGCGTGATCATGCGGCGCGAAACGCTCGATCTGGTGCTCGCCGGCAATGCCATGAAAGGCGATGTGCTGGGCGCCGCCCGCCTCGCCGGCATCATGGCGGCCAAACGCACGCACGGGCTGATCCCGCTGTGTCATCCGCTGCCGATCACCAAGGTCGAGGTCGAGATCAACCCGGAACATTCGTTGCCCGGCTTTCTGGTGCACGCGACGGTGAAAGTCACCGGCCAGACCGGCGTCGAGATGGAGGCGCTCACTGCGGTCTCGATTGCCTGTCTCACCATTTACGACATGGTCAAGGCGGTCGAGCGCGGCATGCGCATTGAAGGCATTCGCCTTTTGGAAAAGCGCGGCGGCAAGTCGGGCGACTACCGCGCGGAGGAGTGAGCTTTGTCTTTGATGCCGGTCGCCGAAGCGCTGCAACGCGTGCTGGCCGATGCCGCCGCCTTGCCGGCCGAGGACGTGCCGCTCAATGCCGCGCTCGGTCGCGTGCTCACGCGCGAGCTGACGGCACTGCGCACCCAGCCCCCGGACGCGGTCTCGGCCATGGACGGCTACGCGGTGCGTTCGGCCGATGTCGCGCAGGCCCCGGTCACGCTCAAGCTGATTGGCGAAGTCGCGGCCGGCCACCCCTTCGACCGCGAGGTGAAGGCCGGACAGGCCGCGCGCATCTTCACCGGCGGCGTCATGCCGGCCGGCAGCGACACCGTCGTGATCCAAGAACTGACCGCGCGCGAAGCTGACGCGGTCACCATCCAGAAGCCGACCGCCAAGGGCCGCAATGTTCGTGCGCAAGGCATCGACTTCAGGCAAGGACAGGTCCTGCTCGAAAAAGGCCGGCGCTTGACTGGGCGCGACCTGATGCTGGCGGCAGCCATGAACCACCCGACCGTCAGCGTCCACCGCCGGCCGAAAGTAGCGGTGCTCGGCACCGGCGACGAACTGGTGGCGCCTGGCGCCACACCGGCGGCCGGCGAGATCGTCTATTCCAACGGCTTTGCGCTTATCGCCCTGGCGGAAAGTGAAGGTGCGCACGTCAACGATCTCGGCATCGCCAAGGACCAAGTCGAGGAGATTGCCGCTGCGGTCCGGCGGGCGCGCGAATGGGGCGCCGACATCCTCGTGACCAGCGGCGGCGCTTCGGTCGGCGAGCACGATCTGGTGCAGCGGGCGCTGCGCGCCGAAGGACTCGATCTGTCGTTCTGGCGGGTGGCGCTACGCCCCGGCCGTCCGATGATGCACGGCAGGCTGGGCGGCATGCAGGTGCTCGGCGTGCCGGGGAACCCGGTTTCCTCGTATGTCTGCGCCTTCCTGTTCCTGGTGCCGCTGATCAGGCGTTTGTCCGGCCGCGGCGATGCCGGGCCCGCGCCCGAGGAGGCGGCGCTGGGCCGTGACCTGCCGGAGAACGATGAAAGGGCCGATTATCTGCGTGCGACCCTTTCCCACGGCCCTGAAGGCCCCGTAGCGACCCCGCTACCGGCCCAGGACAGCTCCCTGATGGCGCCGCTCGCCAAAGCCGACTGCCTGGTGATTCGCCCCCCGCACGCGCCCGCGGCGCCAGCCGGTTCACGCTGTGTCATCCTTAAGCTAGGCCTTTAGCGGCCTTTCGCTTTTTTCACCCCAAATTAAATGGTTGCGGAACACATATCGAACAGATAGTGTTCGTTCATGATTTGTTTCTGACCGGGGAGCCCTCTGGGGCCGGTCTGGACGGGGGAGGAAAGATGCTGACCCGCAAGCAATTAGAGCTCCTGCGCTTTGTCCACGAGCGCCTCACCGAAACCGGGGTCCCACCCTCCTTCGACGAGATGAAGGATGCGCTCGATTTACGCTCCAAATCCGGCATTCATCGGCTGATTACGGCGCTGGAGGAGCGCGGTTTCATTCGCCGGCTGCCGAACCGGGCGCGCGCCATCGAAGTCATCAAGCTTCCCGATTCGGTCGGCCATGGCCTCGGCAGCCGCTCGCGCGGTTTCACCCCCAGCGTGATCGAGGGCGACCTCGGCCGCGTACGCGCGGTGTCCGGGGACGACGCCGAAATGGATAATACGCGTCCGATCGCGGTGCCGGTGATGGGCCGCATCGCTGCCGGCACCCCGATCGAGGCGATCCAGACGCGCAGCCACGTCATCAACATGCCGCCCGATTTGCTGTCGGCCGGCGAGCATTTCGCGCTGGAAGTGCGCGGCAATTCGATGATCGAGGCCGGCATTCTCGACGGCGACATCGCGCTAATCCGCAAGTCGGAAGGCGCCGATACCGGGGACATTGTGGTGGCGCTAATCGACGATGAGGAAGCCACCCTAAAACGCTTCCGCCGCCGCGGCGCTTCGATTGCGCTCGAGCCGGCCAATCCATCCTACGAGGTGCGCATCCTGCCGCCCAACCGCGTGCGCATCCAAGGCAAGCTGGTCGGGCTGTTCCGCAGGTATTAGCGCCTAATCCCCCGCCTCCAGATCCTGCACCCGCGGCGTTGCGTCGGGCGCCGCCACCGGTGTCGCTGCACGTTGGCTCGGCAAGCGCGCCCAGGGACGGTCATAGCCCTCCGGTCGCCCGGCGAACTGTTCGAAATGATTGCCGCTCCAGCGCAAAGCGATGGCGCCGTGGCGACGCCATAGATCGCGATCGATCAGCCTCGCGGCGCAGGCGGGCGGTCCCTCGCGCGGGCTGACCACCACCGCGGCGCGCGCGCAGTCCTCGGCAAAGGCTTCCGCCGACAACGCCATCGACACCAGGCGGCCGTCCTTAAGGCGCCCAATGCAACCAACAGAATCGCACCGGACGCCGTTGTGCAGGCTCGCGTCGTCCGCGGCGCGGCCGTCGCCGTCCGCTTTCAGCCACTCCTTGAGCGCGAAGGTGTCGCGGCGCGCATGCAGCACCGAAAGCCGTCCGTCGCGGCCGCGCAGCGCCACGGTCTGCCCGTCGGCGGAGACCAGCACGTCGGGGCGCGGCGTCGTCACCGCCCAAATCGAAGCGACGATGGCCAGCACTGCCCCGCTCAAGCGCAACGGCGTGCGCAGCAGACACAGGAGCAATAGCCCGGCGGTACCGAGCAGCAGTGGCCCGCTGCCAAAGGCGCGGATATGCCCGACCGCACCCGGCAGGCTGGTGACCCAGAGCACCACCGTGATCATCCAGTCGATGCCCTGCCCCATCAGCTGCCAGAATATGGCATCGAAACCGAACGGCAGCGTCAGCACGCCGAGGATGCCCATCGGCATCACCCAGACGGAGACCACCGGCATGGCGAGCAGATTGGCGAGCACGCCATAAGGCGCCACACGATGAAAATGGTAGGCGGCGTAAGGCGTGGTGGCGAAGCCGGCGAGCAGCGAGACCGCGATCAAGCCGGCGATTTCGCGCCCGCCCCAGAGCGCCGCGCGCGCGCCGAGCGAAGTGTCGGGTTTGGCGCGCCACGGCAGGCCGTATTGGTAGCCCGCGATCAGCGCCAGCGTCGCGGCAAACGACATCTGGAAGCTCGGATGCACGATCGCTTCCGGCGTGAGCAGCAAGACGCCGAAGGCTGCAACCGATATCGTGCGAAAGGTCAGCGTCGGGCGGTCGACCATGACTCCGACCAACAGGATCGCGATCATGATGAAGGCGCGTTGCGTCGAGATGCTGGCGCCCGACAGCACCAGATAGAAAGCGGCCGTGAACAGCGCGCCGGCGGCGGCCCATTTCTTGATTTGGTAGCGGCTGGCGAGCGATGGGATCAGCGCCAGGCCGGCGCGGATGAAAAAGAACACGATGCCCGCCACCACCGCCATGTGATAGCCGGAGATCGCCAGCACGTGCGCCAAGCTCGAAATGTAGAAGGCGTCGCTGACCGGCGCCGAAATCGCATTGCGCTTGCCGGTGATCAGCGCCGAGGCAATCGAGCCGCGATCACCCGGCAGCACGGCGTGGATGCGGTTATTGATCGCCTCGCGAAGCCGGTCGACGCGCGCGGCAAAGCGCAGCCGCAGACTGGGACTGACGGGCGCCGGGACGACGCTGATGCGGCCGAGGGCAAAGCCGGAGGCGCCGATGCCCTGAAAATACATGTCACGGGCGAAGTCGTAACCGCCCGGCCGCAGCGGCGTCAGCGGCGGTGATAGATGCGCCTTGAGCGCGACGAAGCTGCCGACATCGGGCGCCGTGCCCTTGCGCACCGCAACGCGCACGCGGTCCGGCTGTTCGCTCAGCCGCCGGCCTTGCATACTGTGTACGCGCACGACGACGCGGTCGCTGCGCTCGCGTTCTTCGCGCACTTCGACAAAGCCGGTGAGTTGCACGCTGGCGGACGGGATTTGCAGGACCGGATGCGCGATGCGCGCGGTCTTGAGCGTCGCCGTGGCAAAGCCGGCGGCGATGGCGGCAAAGCCGAGCGCCAGCGCAAAGCCGAGCGGCCGCCGGCGCGCCGCGAACGCCACCACGACGCTTGCTACGACCAGGGCCGTCGCCGCCCACCAGGCCGGTTCGCCGTCAGTGCCGAAATAGCCGATGATGCCGCCGCCGAACCCCACCGGCAGCCACGGCATCAAGCGGCCGGGCGCGATTTCAGCCAGCGCCCATTCCGACAACAGCTTGCGCAGCCGGCCTAAGGCGGTTTCCGCACCGGCCGGCAGCAGCAGTCCGGCGCGGCGGCGCGCCGTCCCTGCCGCCCAGGCCTTGGCCCGCGACCGGCTCTGCTCGGATCCTGCCATGGCATCCCCGCGCCAACGCGCCTGCGCGTGGGGCTATGCTACGGCAGCTAGCGGTTGTGGCTAGGAGAACAGTTGTGAACGTTCTTTAACAGCCGACGGTCAGCCGGCCGCCTTTTCCTTGGCCAGGTCCTTGGCAAATGTGTCGCGCAGGCCGACGGTGCGGTTGAAAACCAGGCGCTGCTTTGTGGCATCGGGGTCGAGGCAGAAATAACCCTGGCGCTCGAACTGCACCGGGTGCTCGATTGTGGCGTCGCGCAGTGCCGGCTCAAGCCGCGCCTCGACAACTTCCAGCGAATTCGGGTTGAGGTCGGCGGCAAAGTTCTCGCCGCCGCTCGGATCGGTCGTCAGGAACAGCGGATTGTAGAGCCGCACCTCGGCAGCAACGGCATCGACGGCCGATACCCAATGAATGGTCGCTTTTACCTTGCGCCCGTCCGGCGCGTTGCCGCCTTTGGTCGCCGGATCGTACGTGCAACGCAGCTCCATCACCTCGCCGGCGGCGTTCTTGATAACCTCGCGGCAGGTGACGAAAAACGCGTAGCGCAAACGCACTTCCTTGCCCGGCGACAGGCGGAAGAACTTCTTCGGCGGGTCCTCCATGAAGTCTTCCCGCTCGATATAGAGTTCGCGCGAGAATTCAAGCTTGCGCGAGCCCGCCGCCGGATCGTCCGGGTGATTGACAGCGTCGAGGTCTACGCTCTGCCCTTCCGGAAAATTCTCGATCACGACCTTGAGCGGGCGCAATACCGCCATGCGGCGCAGCGCGGTTTTGTTGAGCGCCTCGCGCACGGAGAATTCGAACATGCCGGCATCCACCAGGCTGTTTGCCTTGGCCACCCCGATGCGCTTGATGAAATCGCGGATCGCCGCAGGCGGCACGCCGCGCCGGCGCAGGCCAGCCAGCGTCGGCATGCGCGGATCGTCCCAGCCTTTTACGTGGCCGTCGCGGACCAGCAAGGTCAGCACGCGCTTGGACAACACCGTGTAGCTCAAGTTCAGCCGCGCGAACTCGTACTGATGCGGGCGCGACGGTACGTTGAGATTGGCGATGAACCAGTCGTAAAGCGGCCGATGATCCTCGAATTCGAGCGTGCAAATCGAGTGGGTGACGCCTTCGATGGCATCCGACTGGCCGTGCGCGAAATCGTAGCTTGGATAGATTTTCCAGGCGGTGCCGGTGCGCGGATGGGGCGCGTGCAAAATCCGGTAGAGCACCGGATCGCGTAAATTTATGTTGCCCGAAGCCATGTCGATTTTGGCGCGCAGTACCCGTTTGCCGTTTTCAAATTCGCCGGCGTGCATGCGGCGGAAAAGATCGAGGTTCTCTTCGACCGCGCGGTCGCGGAACGGGCTATTCGTGCCGGGCTCGGTCAGCGTGCCGCGGTTGACCCTTATCTGCTCATGGGTCTGGTCGTCGACATAGGCCTTGCCGCCGCGAATCAGGTCCTCGGCCCAGCCGTAAAGCTGCTCGAAATAATCGGAGGCGTGATAAAGGTGCTTGCCCCAATCGAAGCCGAGCCAGCGCACGTCGCGCTCGATGGCGTCGATATATTCCTGCTCTTCCTTGGCCGGGTTGGTATCGTCGAAACGCAAATGGCAGCGGCCGCCGAACTCCTGCGCCACCCCGAAATTGAGGCAGATCGACTTGGCATGGCCGATATGGAGATAGCCATTTGGCTCGGGCGGAAAGCGGGTGACGACGTTTTTGACTTGCCCCGATTCGAGATCGGCGGCAACGATGTCGCGGATAAAGTCGCGCCCGGCCTCCGCCGCCGTTGGATTGTCGCTTGCCTTAACGTCGCTTGCCATGCTTCCTCGAATTCAAGTCAAACCCTTTGATGCGGCGTGCAGCCGGCACGTTAAGGCGGCCTATGCCATGACGCGGCGATCGGCTCAATGTCAATTGCGCTGACACCTTTCCCGGCAATTGTGGTACAGGCCCGGCGATGAGCGACACCGTCGTCACCCGCTTTGCGCCGTCCCCCACCGGCTTCCTCCATATCGGCGGCGGCCGCACTGCGCTGTTCAACTGGCTCTATGCGCGCGGCCGCCACGGCAAGATGCTGCTGCGTATCGAGGATACCGACCGGGAGCGCTCGACCGCAGCAGCTATCGCGGCCATCATCGACGGCCTCACCTGGCTGGGGCTTTCCTGGGATGGCGAGATCGTATTCCAGTCGACGCGCGCTGCCCGCCACCGGCAGATCGCCGAGCAACTGCTCGCCGCCGGCAAGGCCTATCGCTGCTACGCAAGCCCGGAGGAACTCGCGACGATGCGCGAGGCTGCCCGCCGCGAGGGCCGCGCCAAACTTTATGATGGACGTTGGCGCGATCGCGACCCCGCGGAGGCGCCGCCCGGCGTCAAGCCGGTGATCCGGCTCAAGGTTCCCCTCACCGGCGAAACCGTGATCGAGGATCAGGTGCAAGGCCGCGTGGTCTGGCAGAACACCGATCTCGACGACCTCGTGCTGCTGCGCGCCGACGGCACGCCGACTTACATGCTGGCCGTGGTGGTGGACGACCACGACATGGCCATCACCCACATCATCCGCGGCGACGATCACCTGACCAATGGCGCGCGGCAAAAGAACATCTACGAGGCGCTCGGCTGGGCGGTGCCGGCGATGGCGCATATCCCGCTGATCCACGGGCCGGACGGCTCCAAGCTGTCCAAGCGCCATGGTGCGCTCGGCGTCGACGCCTACCGCGCCATGGGCTATCTGCCGGCGGCGATGCGCAACTATCTGGTGCGTCTCGGTTGGGCGCATGGCGATCAGGAGATTTTCAGCACCGAGGAGATGATCGCAGCTTTCGATTTGCCCGCCATCGGCCGCTCGCCGGCGCGTTTCGATTTTGCCAAGCTGGAAAGCCTCAACGGGCATTACATCCGGGCGACCAATGACGCCGGGTTGATGGCCATGCTGGAGCAGCTCTTGCCGCACATCGCCGGCGGTCAGGAGCTTGCCAGCCAAATGACCCCGGCCTTGCGCGCCAAGCTGATCGCCGCCATGCCGGGCTTGAAGGAGCGCGCCAAGACGCTGATCGAGCTGTTCGACGCCTCGCGCTTCCTCTGGGCCAGCCGTCCGCTCGAGCTGAACGAGCCGGCCAAGGCGCTGCTCACAACCGAGGCCGCCGCCACCATAGCCAGCCTGTTGCCGGAGCTGGAACGTGTGGCGGACTGGAGCGCGGCGACGGTCGAAACCGTCGTGCGCGCATTTGCCGAACGCGCGGGCGTGAAGCTAGGCCAGGTGGCGCAACCGCTGCGGGCCGCGCTCACGGGACGGGCGACCTCGCCGCCGATTTTCGACGTGCTGGCCGTCCTCGGCCGCGATGAGAGCCTGGCGCGCTTGCGCGATCAGGCGGCCGCGCGTCCTGCGGCTTAGATATTCTCCACTGGCGGTCGGCGCGAGCTATGCCCATTTAGCGGGCAGAATTGCACGTTGCTCTATCTTGCAGCGCAGTATCTTGCAGTGCACACTTGGATGGAGTAACCCGAAAAGTGACTGGACACCGGCATGCCAAAGCCGGCGTCCCGCCTTCCTCGGCCTAAACTTTCTTGACGCGCACCGCTCGCTGCCAAATCGAGGGCTCGACCATGGACGCCAAAACGGACACCAAGGGCAAAGCCGGCACGTTGACTGTCGGCAACGGCAATTGGGATTTCCCGATCTATAAAGGGACCGTTGGCCCCGAAGTGATGGACATCTCCAAGCTCTACAACGAGAGCGGGATGTTCACCTACGATCCGGGCTTCACATCGACAGCGAGTTGCGAGTCCAAAATCACCTATATCGACGGCGATGCCGGCATCCTGATGTACCGCGGCTACCCGATCGAGCAGCTCGCCGAGCACGGCGATTTTCTCGAAACCTGCTATCTGCTGCTCTACGGCGAACTGCCGACGGCCGCGCAGAAAGCCGACTTTGATTACCGCGTCACGCGCCACACCATGGTGCATGAGCAGATGAGCCGGTTCTTCCAAGGATTCCGGCGTGACGCGCATCCGATGGCGATCATGACCGGGTCGATCGGCGCCTTGTCGGCATTCTATCACGACTCAACGGATATCGCCGATCCGTATCAGCGCATGGTGGCCTCGCTGCGCATGATCGCCAAAGTGCCGACGCTCGCCGCCATGGCCTACAAATATTCCGTCGGCCAGCCGTTCATCTATCCGAAAAACGAGCTCGACTATTCGACCAATTTTCTACGCATGTGCTACGCGGTGCCGGCGGAAGAGTACAAACCCAACCCGGTGCTGGCGCGCGCCATGGACCGCATCTTCATCCTGCATGCCGACCATGAGCAGAACGCCTCGACCTCGACGGTGCGGCTTGCCGGCTCCTCGGGCGCCAATCCGTTCGCCTGCATTGCCGCCGGCTGCGCCTGCCTATGGGGGCCCGCGCATGGCGGCGCCAACGAAGCCGCGCTCAACATGTTGCGCGAAATCGGGACCGTCGAGCGTATTCCTGAATTCATCAAGCGCGCGAAGGACAAGAACGATCCCTATCGGCTCATGGGCTTCGGCCACCGCGTCTATAAGAACTACGACCCGCGCGCCAAGATCATGCAGAAGACCTGCCACGAAGTCTTGACCGAACTCGGCATCAAGGACGATCCGCTGCTCGATGTCGCCATGGAGCTGGAAAAGATCGCGCTGCACGACGACTATTTTGTCGAGAAGAAGCTCTATCCCAACATCGACTTCTATTCGGGCATCACGCTCAAAGCGATGGGCTTCCCCACCACCATGTTTACCGTCCTGTTTGCGGTGGCGCGCACGGTCGGCTGGATCGCGCAGTGGAAAGAAATGATCGAGGACCCGAAGCAGAAGATCGGCCGCCCGCGCCAGCTTTATACCGGCGCCACCAAGCGCGATTACGTGCCGATTTCACGGCGGAAGTAACGTCTCGGAAAATTAACGGAAAACGGGGCGGCTGCTTAGCCGCCTTTTCCGTTTGTCGGCGCGTTCTTTTCGTTGAGCTTGGGCGCGCCGGCGCCGTCATAAGCCCATTGCGTATAGATGCCCGCCCAGGTGAAGCCGCCGCCGAAAGCGGCGAGCAGCATCTTGTCGCCACGCTTTAATTTCGGTTCGTAGTCCCAAAGGCAGAGCGGGATGGTGGCGTTGGTGGTGTTGCCGTATTTGTGGATCGTCACCATCACCCGCTCCATCGGCAGGCCCATCCGCTCGGCGGTCGATTCGATGATGCGCTTGTTGGCTTGGTGCGGCACCAGCCAGTCGATCATGTCGGCGCGCAGATTGTTGCGCGCCATGACCTCGCGCGCGACTTCGGCCATCTTGGCGATGGCGAATTTGTAAACCGCGGCGCCTTCCTGATGCACGTAATGCAGCCGCTTTTCGACGGTCTCCAGCGTCGGCGGCATGCGGCTACCGCCGGCGGTTTGATAGAGATGGATCATGCCGGAGCCGTCGGAGCGGATCAGCGAGTCCATGATGCCGTAGCCGTTGGGGTCCGGCTCAAGCAGGACGGCGCCGGCGGCGTCGCCGAACAGCACACAGGTGGCGCGGTCGGTGTAGTCGATGATCGACGACATCTTGTCGGCGCCCACCACCACCACCTTGCGGGCAAAGCCGGTGGCGATGAATTGCGCGGCGATGGTGAGCGAATAGAGAAAGCCCGAGCAGGCCGCCTGCACGTCGAACGAGCCGATGTCTTTGATGCCCACCATGTCGCAAATCATGTTGGCGGTGGACGGAAACTGCATGTCCGGCGTGGTGGTGGCGCAGATCAAAAGATCGACGTCGCCCGGCTTTGTGCCG
Source organism: uncultured Alphaproteobacteria bacterium (assembly GCA_963805375.1). Taxonomy (GTDB): domain Bacteria; phylum Pseudomonadota; class Alphaproteobacteria; order Rhizobiales; family Xanthobacteraceae; genus Pseudolabrys. Next base: position 237,817 of record CAWDUB010000004.1, read on the forward strand.
GTCTTGGCCAGCAGGCCGCGCACCGCTTCCGCGGCCATATGCGAGGTGCCAAGCCCCTCGCCCTTGAGGATATGGCGCTCCTTGATGCCGGTGCGCTCAGTAATCCAGGCATCGCTTGTGTCCACCATGCGCGCGAGTTCCGCATTGGTCAGCAGGTCCGGCGGCAGGTAGCCGTGGACGGCAGTGATGGCGGCGCGGGGGGCGATGCTCAAAGTCGAGAATCCGGGGTTTCTGCCATGGTCTATAGCCGTTTGGCCGGGAGCGACAAGCTACGCCCTTGGCATGACAGACGCCACAGTTTCGCGCACCGGCTGGTTAATCCCGCCCGCGCAATCCAGCACCACGGCGGCGGCGCGATCGCTCGGGTCCGTCGCGCCGATCTCCATAATGGCATCGAGCCGGCCGAACGCCTCGATCTGGCGGCGGCGCTCCGGGCCATCGCGAAATAGCGGCACCAAGGCGGCGGCAAGCCGGGCCGGCCTGCAGGCGGCTTGCAGATATTCGGGGATCAGCATCTCACCCAGCACGACATTGGCAAGAATGACGGTGTCGATCTTGATCAGCGCGCGGCCGACCGCCTCCTCCGCCAGGGAGACCTTGTAGGCGGTGATCATGGGGACACCAGCCAAGGCAAGTTCGAGCGTCGATGTCCCCGATTTGGCCAATGCTACGCGGGCAGTGCGGAATGCTTGGTGCTTTTCGTTCGCATCGACCACCACCCGCGCCGGAACGCGCCAGTCCGCGACCGCTGCCCGAACCCCGTCGGCGAGGCGCGGCACCGCCGGCACCACGACGTCCAGCGCGCCCACCTGGTCCGCCACCAACGCGACGGCGTTGCCGAAAATCGGCGCCATCCGGCGAATTTCCTTGCCGCGGCTCCCGGGCAATACCAAAAGCCGCGGCGGCTCTGCGAGCCGGCGATCGGCCTCTACGGCATTCGGCCGCAAATCGGACAGATGCTCCATCAACGGATGGCCGACATAGGTGCAAGGCGGACCGCCCAGATCTCGCATCACTTTCGGCTCAAACGGCAGCAGCGCCATCACATGATCGACGTAATGTTTCATGGCGCGCGCGCGGCCGGGCCGCCATGCCCATACCGAGGGGCAGACGTAATCGACAACGCGAATTCCCGGCGCGCGAGCGCGCACGCGCCGCGCCACACGGTGGGTGAATTCGGGACTGTCGATAATGACCAAAATGTCGGGCCTGGCCGCTACGGCCGCATCAGCGGTTTGGCGTATACGGTGCAGGATGTTCGGCAAGTTCGTGACGATGGCGCCGAAGCCGATGATGGCGAGCTCGCCGAGCGGGAACAGGCTCGGCATGCCGGCGGCTGCCATTTGCAGCCCGCCAACGCCCGAAAAACGCGCCGCAGGCGCACGCCGCCTGATGGCGGCCATCAGCGCGGCGCCGAGCTGGTCGCCCGATTCCTCGCCGGCGACCAGAAAAATATGCGGGCTCATCGCGCAGGCTCTGCTGGCACGCCAACGACGAAAATATTACCGCGGTCAGCGGCGTGAACCAGTTTATCGGGCTCGGCGATGATAGTTGTGCCGGCCACCACGGCCATGCCGGCAAGTCCGGCGCGAACGACGCCTTCAGCCGTCAGCGGCCCGATTGACGGAAGATCGAAGCGCCGGTCCTGACCGGGCTTGGGCGCCTTCACCAGTACGCCGGTGCCGGCGGGCGCCCGCAGCCGGCCATTGGCGCGCAATTCCGCGACGCGCGCGAGCATCGCATCGGTGCCTTCGATCGCCTCGACAGCCAGCACATGGCGTCCAGCCACAACCACGGCTTGGCCGACATCGAACCGGCCGGACGCACGCAAATAATCGAGCCCCACCGCAACATCGTCGCGTTCGCGGTCCTGCGGCTGGAAGCGGCCGAGCGTTCCTTCGGGCACCAGAATTTCCGGCGCAACTTCGTGCGCACCGAGGAAGCGAAACCCGTATTCTTCGATCAGGCGGCCGACGCCGCTCAGCAAGTGGTTGTCGCCGCCGCGAAACGCCGCGATGATGCGCGGCATCGCCATCAGCGTTCGCAAATCAGGCCGGATTTGCCGCAGCGATGGCCGTACAATCGAGCCAATAAAAACCACGTCGCGGCAGCCGGCGGCCTGCGCGGCACGATAAAATCTGCCGAACTGCCCCAAGTGAACCCATTCATGCAGGCGTCCGGAAAAATCGCCAGGGTCGGCAAATCCGCGCAGCGGAAACAACAAGACCTTGCGGCCGCGCCCGGAGACGAAATCCGCTACCGCCAGAGGCAGGCTACCGCCGCCGCAAATAAGCGCGAGCGGGCTTTGCTGGTTCACGGCCGGCGCGGCGGTCATGCGTCCTCATCGGCCTCGAAACGCCTGCCGCCCATGGTCAATGGCCGCTTTCCGGCACGAATGAAATCGATCATCTTCGCAACCAACGGATCGCCGGCGTAGTCGGCGGCAACGCGCTCAAGCCGGGCGCGGAATTCCCCCTCGCCGAAAAAAAGCGTTCGATAGGCGGCGCGATAGCGCTGAACGTCCGCTTTGGCAATTCCGCGGCGGCGCATTCCGATCACATTGAGACCGACCAATTGCGCGAACGGGCCGTGCACGGCGCCCCAGGGAATGACGTCGGCGCGCGCGCCGCTCAATCCGACGATCAGCGCGCCTTCACCGATGCGCACGAACTGGCGCACCGCCGCGCCGCCCCCGAACAACACGTGATCGCCGACGGTGACGTGACCGGCGAGCAGAACATTGTTCGAGAAGGTCACATTGCTGCCAACCTTGCAGTCATGTGCGACATGGGCGCCGACCATCAGGAAGCAGCGGTCACCGACTTCGGTGATGCCGCCGCCATCCTCGGTGCCGGTGTTCATGGTGACGTTTTCGCGGATGTCGCAGTCCGCGCCGACGACAAGGCGTGTCGCCCCGCCATGATAGTGCACCGATTGCGGCGGCGAGCCGAGCGAGGCGAAGGGATGGATAACCGTGCGTGCGCCGATGGAGGTGTGCCCGGTCAGATTGACATGGGCCAGCAGCCGGCAGCCGTCGCCGACCGTCACATGCGGCCCGATGGTGCAATAGGGACCGATCGAAACGTCGTGCCCGATTTGCGCCCCGGCCTCGATCCGCGCCGAGGCATCGATCCGCGGCGCGTTCATGCGTCGGATATCACGGCGCCGACTTCGGCCTCGGCTACGATCTGGCCAGCCACTTTGGCCAGGCCACGATACCACCACATCATTTTGCGCCGCGCGGTGCGCGTCATGTGGTACTCGACGGTGTCGCCCGGCACCACCGGCTTGCGGAATTTCGCTTTGTCGATGGTGAGGAAATATACCGCGCGTTGCCGAAATCCGGTGGTCGCCAGGCAGAGTACGCCGGCAGTCTGCGCCATGCCCTCGATCAGCAGCACGCCGGGAAACACCGGATTGTCGGGAAAGTGGCCCTGGAAATGCGGCTCGTTGAAGGTGACATTCTTGATGCCGATGCCGAATTCATCGCCGCGGATGTCGGTTACCCGGTCCACCATGAGAAACGGGTAACGGTGCGGCAACATTTTGAGAATCGCCGCAATATCGGCCGCCTCAACCTTGCTGACCACTTCATCCATGGCAACGGCCTTTAGTCTTCCGCAGGCGATTTGGCGCCGCCTTTTCGCCCAAGCCTGGCAAGCGCCGTAACCTCACGGAACCACAGCTTCACCGGTTTGGCCGGCGTGCCGCCCCAGCGCGCGCCGGCCGGCACGTTAGCGTGACTATTACTGCCGGCCGCTAGCTGTGCTCCCTCGCCCACGGTCACATTGTCGCTCAAGCCGACACGCGCCCCTAGCACCACGAAATCTTCCAGCGTCGAGGACCCCGAAATACCCGTTTGCGCGACCAGGATGCAATGCCGGCCGATATTGGCATTGTGGCCCACCTGCACAAGGTTGTCGATCTTGGTGCCCTCGCCGATCACGGTGTCGCGGATGGCGCCGCGGTCGACGGTCGTGTTGGCGCCAATTTCCACGTCATCCTGAATGATGACACGCCCGACTTGCGGTACCTTGAGATGACGCTGTCCTTCCATCATGAAGCCAAAGCCGTCTTGACCGATGCGGCAGCCGGCATGGACGATGACGCGGTCGCCGATGAGGGCGTTGCTGATCGTAACGCCGGCGCCGATCGAACAGTCGCGCCCAATCCGTACTTCCGGCTCGATCACGGCATTGGCGCCGATCACGCTGCCGGCGCCGATCTCGGCCCGCGCGCCGATGACCACCCCGGGCTCGACGGTCACGCCGTTTTCCAGCCGGGCGGTCGCATGCACTTGGGCGCCCGCCATTTCGTCAGCCGGATAGAGTGACGATGGCCGCTGCGCATGCGGAAACAATGCGCGGGCCACCGCAACGAAGCTCCGAAAGGGATCCCTCACGATCAGCGCCAGAACGTGCCGCGGCAGTCCTGGCGCCAATGCCGCAGTCGTCAAGCAGGCTGCAGCTTGCGTGGCAGCCGCCACGTCGCCAAAGCGGTTGTGTTCAAAAAAACTAATGTCGCGAGGACCCGCCCGGTCGAGCGGCGCGACGTCAAAAATCATACGCGCGGACGCCGTTGGGCGGTCGGCGCCTGTCAAGTTCGCGATCTCGCCAAGGCTGAGACCGCGGGTGCGTCTCAAAAATACCGGCTCGTTCATGCCGCTCGCGTCTGACTCGTGCAGACCAAATCGGTAACGTTTCAAACCGCGGCCAAGGTCAAAACTTGGTGCCGCCGCTGAATTTGAAGATTTGCGTGCGGTCGTAGCTTTCCTTCGTAAGCGGGTAGGCTAAATCGAAGCGCAGCGGACCGAGCGGCGAATCCCAGATAAAGCTGATGCCCGCCGACGAGCGAACTGCACTGCTGTCGGCGACGGTGAGCGTTTCGCCGGTTACATTCCACGTGGTCGGACCCCGATAGTCCCACAGCGAGCCTGCGTCGACGAAGGCGCCGACTTTAATGCCGACCTCCTTGGGAAGGAAATAAAGCGGCGTCTGCACTTCGAGGCTCGCACCCCAATACAGAGTCCCGCCAAGCGCGTCATTGGTGGTGCCGGACGTCAAGTCGCGCGGGCCGAAGCCAGACGGCTGGAAGCCGCGCACCAGATTTGATCCCATCTGGAAGTGATCCAGCATGCGCAGGCTCTTGTCGCCCCAGCCGGTGACGTGACCGCCTTGCACCCTGAACAGCCCGACGACGTCCGAAATCACTTCGTAATAGGTGCGTGCATCGACAGTCGTACGAATGAAATTGACGTCGCCGCCGACGCCAGCGAAATCCTGACTCAATTTTGCGAAAATGCCGCTCGTCGGCGACGTGTTACTGTCGAGCGTGTTGTAGCTCAGCGAATAGCCGACGAGAGAAACCAGCACCGGTCCGTTGGCCAGTTCCATGCGGACAGGAAGCGAACTTTCGCCGTCGGCGTAACAGCCGCTTGGCACGTTGACGATCGTGTCCAATCCATTGGCTTCGTCGGTCGGATTCACACCGGGGCCGCCATTGCCCGGTGTCCTGCTCGAATATTGGCAGTTATTGAGAACATCCGGCAGATCGATCTTCTGCTGATAAATCGAATAATGCGGCTGCAGCGCAATTTCCTCGGTCAGCGCAAATCCGAGGCGAAAGTTCACGCCGATCGTTTGTGAGTCGTACGACACATAAGATGACGCCAAGTTCTGCCGGGCAAAAAGGTCGATGCCGCCGGCCATCCGATAGCCGAACAGGTAGGGCTCGACGAACGACAGATCGAAGCCTCGAGTGCGTTGGCCATAGCTCACCGACGCCTTCGCGAACTGGCCGCGGCCCATAAGGTTACGGTCGGCGACGCTGACTTCGGAGATGAACCCGTCCGAAGTCGAATATCCGCCGGAGATGGAGAATTCGCCGGTCGGTTTCTCCTCCACGTTCACGTCGATAACGACGCGATCCGGCGCCGACCCCGGCTCGTTGGTGATCTTGACCGTTTTGAAGAAATTCAGGTTCTTCAGGCGCCGCTCCGCCCGATCGATCAGCGCGCGGTTATAGGCGTCGCCTTCGCCGATATCGAATTCCCGTCGGATTACATAGTCGCGGGTGCGGGTATTACCGCGGATATTGATCCGCTCGATATAAGCGCGCGGGCCCTCCTCAACCACGAAGACGAGATTGATAGTCTTGGTCTGGAAGTTGCGGTCACCGCGCGGCCGCACGGCGGCGAAGGCAAAGCCGCGCTTAGCCGCCTCGATAGTCATCGCTTCGACGGTCTTCTCGACCAAATCGGCGTTGTAGACGCTGCCGGCGCTGAGCCTGAGCGAATCGCGTAGCGAGCCTGAATCGATTGCGTGCACATTCGACACTATGTCGACGGTGCCGACATGGTACCGACTGCCTTCATCGATCGTGAAGGTAATGATGAAGCCTTTTTTCGCCGGATCGTACTCGCCGACCGCCGACACGATGCGGACATCGGCATAGCCGTACTTAAGATAATAGCGGCGCAGCAGATCGCGGTCGGCTTCGACCCGGTCGGGATCGTAGATGTCGGTTGTTTGAAGGAAGCTCAGCCAATTTGTGACGTTGGTTTTGATGACGCGCTTGAGGCGGTTGGTCGAGAACGCATGCGCGCCGACGAAGCGGATTTCCTCGACGCCGGTCTTTTGCCCTTCGGTTATCTCGAAAACCAGATTGACCCGGTTATTCGGCAAATCGATGATCTTCGGTACGACCGTCACATCGAAGCGGCCGCTGCGATGATAGATTTCGATGATGCGCTGCACGTCGGCTTGCACGGTCGGTTTCGACAACGTGCCGCGCGGCTTTGACTGCACCTCGACCTTGAGTTGCTCGTCCTTGGCCTTTTTGTTGCCCTCGAAAGCGACCTGATTGATGACTCGATTTTCGACGACCCGAACCACGATGCGGCCGCCGACAGGATTGATCGTCACGTCTTCGAACAGACCGGTGGCGTAGAGAGCCTGGTAGGCTTCGTTGATCTCGGTCGGACCGATATGACCGCTCGGGCCCGGTCTGAAATAGGATCGGATGGTTCCCGCCTCGACGCGCCGGTTGCCCTCCACCACGATTGAATTTTGATTCTGGGCGGCCGCGACACCTGCGGACGCAATCGTCACGCATGCCAAGCCAGCCGCGCCGACAATCAGCCCGCCGAGCACCAGACAACAAAGGGCCAGCCCGCGGGCCACCCGCGCAATAAGTCCCATGCGCTATGAGCCTTTTTCTTCCGTTGGGCCGCCCCCGCGAAGGATTCGGCAGGTTCGTGGGCTGACTTTAGTGAGCTTTTTACAGCGTTTTGAAGGCACTGCAAACGACCTTCCGTCCATTTTCCCCTTAAGCGTCAGAACGTTGCTCGAAGGCAACGGTCATGACGTTGCGAGGTGGAGGATGTCATTAAAGGTTGCAAAAATCATCAACATCACAACGATCGCCAACCCGATTCGAAAACCAACCTCCTGCGCGCGCTCGGACAACGGTCGGCCGCGAACCGCCTCAATTGCATAGAACAAAAGGTGACCGCCATCGAGCAGCGGAATCGGGAACAAGTTCAAGAGCCCAATGGACACTGAAAGCACCGCCGTCAAATGGATGAGTGCAACAAAACCGGCTGTCGCCACCTCGCCGGAAACCTGCGCGATGCGGATAGGACCACCGAGCTGATCGGCCGCTTCGCGGCCGGTAAAGACTCCGCCGATGTAAGACAACGTGCGGTCGACGACAAACCAAGTTTCCTGTGCCCCGGCCACAAGCGCTGTAAGCGGCCCCATTTTCTGCGTCTTTATATCTCCGGGCGCCATCGAGCGGCTGATGCCGAGCACGCCAAGCCGGTGGACGTTGCCAAAGCGATCCTTGATCTCCTTGAGCTGAGGCGTCGCCTTCAGCAACACCGGCACGCCGCCGCGCTCGACCGTGATCGTCAGTGGTTCGCCGGCCCTGATGCTGACGATCCGCTGCATATCGGAGAAGTTTTCAATCTGCTGCCCGTTGATCGACTCCACGACATCGCCCGGCTTGAAACCGGCGGTTGCCGCCGCGCTCTCCGGTTGTACGGTGTCGACCCGCGCGCTCGTCGTTTGCTTGCCGACGATCATGAAAATGCCGGCAAATATAAGGATCGCGAGGATGAAATTGGCGATCGGGCCGGCAGCCACGACGGCGGACCGGGCGCCCGCCGGTTGGAACATGAAGCTGTCTTTTTTCTCGTCCTCGGACATCGCTGCGGCGGCGGCTTGATCAGGCACGCTGGCCGCGTTGTCGTCGCCGAAGAACTTCACATAGCCGCCGAGCGGTACGGCGGCGATTTTCCAGCGCGTACCATAGCGGTCGTAGAAGCCGACGATTTCGGGCCCGAAGCCGATTGAGAAGGCCAACACCTTGATCCCGCACCAGCGGGCCACCAGGAAATGACCAAGTTCATGAAAGAACACGACTATCGTCAGGACGAACAGAAACGGAACAATGTAGCCGGCAAGTCCGCCGCCGAACGCGCTCAACCCCGACATCATATCCAAAAGCATTACACCCTCGTCCCCGGTTCAGGCGTCCCACGGCTTTTCGTAAAAAGTCTTGCCGCAAAAAGCTTACTAGAATGCCTTTGCGGCAATTTCGGGCAAGAGGTCCCGCGCCAGACTTCTTGTAACATGGTCAATACCGAGAGCGGCATCGATTTCGGCCGGTTCCGCCAAGAGTTCCCGACTATCGGCCGCCTCCAGGGTCACTTCCACCAGCGCGGCGATGGCTGCAAAACCGATGCGGCCGGCGATAAATTCACCCACCGCGACCTCGTTGGCGGCATTGAGCACCGTTGTCGCGCCACCGCCCGCCTCAAGGGCACGCCAGGCAAGCGCCAAGGCAGGAAACCGCTCCAGATCTGGCGCCTCGAAGGTCAATTCGCGCACTTTGGCAAGATCGAGCCGTGCCGCAGGGCCGTCGATTCGGCGTGGCCAGGCCAGGCAGTGCGCGATCGGAATGCGCATGTCGGGTGAGCCGAGTTGGGCGACCACCGAACCGTCGCGGAACTCGACCATGCCATGGATCACCGATTGCGGATGCACCACCACCTCGAGTTCTTGCGGCGGCAGCGAAAACAAATGATGGGCTTCGACCAGTTCCAGACCCTTGTTCATCATGGTCGCCGAATCGACGGTGATCTTCGGCCCCATCGACCAATTTGGATGGCGCAGTGCCTGCTCGAGCGTCGCCGCGCGGATCGCCTGCGCCGACCAAGTGCGGAACGGCCCACCGGATGCGGTCAGGATCACTTTCTTGACGTCGGCGCGGTTGCCGGCGCCGAGCGCCTGGAAGACCGCATTGTGCTCGGAATCAACCGGCAACACCGTGGCGCCGGTTTTGGCCGCAGCGCGCATGAACAATGCGCCGGCGCAAACCAGGCACTCCTTGTTGGCAAGCGCCACCGTCGCGCCCCGTTCGATCGCCGCCAGCGTCGGCTTCAAGCCCACCGCACCGCTGATCGCCGCCATCGTCCAATCGGCCGGACGCTGCGCGGCCTCGAGCAGCGCCGCCTCGCCCGCGGCGACTTCAATATCGGTGCCGGCCAGCGCGTCCTTCAACGCGGCTAACGCCGAAGGATCGGCGATTACGGCAAGACGCGCGCCGACCGCGCGCGCGACCTCGGCAAGGGCCGCGGCATTGCGGCCCGAGGCGACGGCCTCGACGCGATATTTGTCGGGGTTGCGCTTGATCAGGTCGACGGTGCTCAAGCCGACCGACCCGGTGGCGCCGAGGATGGTGATGCTGCGCGCCGCCGCGGCCGTGCGCGCTTTTACCGGCGCTACGCGAATCGCGGTCATGCCGTCACCATATCAACAGGCCGCGCGCGGCGCCGTCGAAGCCGCCGCGCGACAATCCGATCACGCAACCGGCAAATGCGGCTGCCCAGAAACCGTCGAGCCGGTCCATCACACCGCCGTGTCCGGGGATGATGCCGCTCGCATCCTTGGCGCCGAATTTTCGTTTGACCCAGGATTCCAGCAAATCGCCGAGCTGCGCCGCCACCGACAACAGCAAGGCGATGACCGCGATCGTGACCGTGTTGAACGATCCCGCAAAAGCCGCGACTGCAACGCCGACGATCGTCGCGCCGAGTCCCCCGGCAATCGCGCCGCTCCAGGTTTTCTTCGGGCTGATGGCCGGCCACAGCTTCGGTCCGCCAAAGGCGCGCCCGGCGAAGTAGCCGAGGATGTCAGTCGTCCATACCACCGCGAACAACAACACCATCACGAAAAACCCATACGCATCGTCACCCCGTAGCAGCATCGGCGCCAGCAGCATAGCCCCGGCATAACCAATGCCGGCAGTGATCCATAACCGCCGGCCGTCCGGCGCAAAAATCGTGGCGGCAAGTGCGCCAAGACCGACGACAAAGACCGCCACCAGCGGGCGCGAACGCCAGACCACCAGATCGGCAACCGCGATCGCGCTGGCGCAGGAGGTAAACATCAGTCTGTGCCCCGGACCGGCGACCAACCTGATCCACTCCCACAGCACGGCGATGCTGGCGACGCCCCAAAAAATCGCAAAGGCCCAGCCACCGGCATAGGCCGCCAGCAAGGCCAGCGGTGCCAAGACCAAGGCCGAGCCGATGCGGAGTGAGAGATTGTTCCGGAAAGAGCTGCCACTTGCGCCGTCAGCCGGGGCGGGTTTGGCCACGGGATCAGGATCCGGTCTTGGCGACCAGGCCGCCGAAGCGCCGTTCACGCTGCTGGTATTCGCGGATCGCCGCCTCCAGCACCGCACGGTCGAAATCGGGCCAATAGGTCGGCACAAACACGAGTTCGCTATAGGCGGACTGCCAGAGCAAAAAATTCGACAGCCGCTGCTCGCCGCTGGTGCGGATCACGAGATCGGGTTCTGGAATATCCGGCGCGTCCAGAACGCCGGCGAGACGCGCCATGGTGATGTCGGCCGGCTTGATCAGGCCCTGCTCGACCTGTTGCGCCAAGCGGCGCGCTGCACGGGTCATCTCCTGACGCGCACCGTAATTAAAGGCGACGACCAGCGTAAGTCCGTCGTTTGATTTCGTGAGTTCTTCCGCTTCCGCCAACAACCTGCCGATATCGTCTTCGAGCCCTTCGCGCTCGCCGATGATGCGCACGCGTACATTGCTCTTGTGCAGCTCGGCTAGATCGTTGCGCACGAAACGGCGCAACAGGCCCATCAGCTCTCCGATTTCGTTCGCCGGACGCGTCCAGTTTTCCGCGCTAAAAGAGAAGATGGTGATGAACTTGATACCCATCTCGCCGGCGGCGCGGATTGTGCGCCGCAATGCCTCGACGCCGCGGCGATGACCTTCCCCGCGCGGCAGGCCGCGCGCCGCCGCCCAGCGGCCGTTGCCATCCATGATGATGGCGACATGACGCGGCACCGTGTCGAACGGCGGTCCGGCCTCTTGCGGCGCTTGCGTCTCGGGCATCAATCGACCTCAGACCGTGAGGATCTCCTTTTCCTTGGCCGCCAGCATGTGATCGATTTCGGCAATGCCGGCATCGGTCGCTTTCTGAATATCGGTGGAAAAGCGATCGTGGTCGTCTTTACTGATACCGTGGTCCTTCTCCAGTTTCTTGATCACGTCCATGGCGTCGCGGCGCACGTGGCGCACCGCCACTCGCGCTGCCTCGGCATATTTGTGCGCGACCTTGACCAGCTCCTTGCGCCGCTCCTCATTGAGTTCAGGGATACGCAAACGGATAACCTGCCCTTCGGTCGCAGGCGAAAGCCCGAGATTGGAATTAACGATCGCCTTTTCCACCGCGTGGATGAGCGAACGGTCCCAGACATTGACGGAAATCAGGCGCGATTCCGGTACGCTAACAGTTGCAACCTGGTTGAGCGGCATTTGCGAGCCATAGGCGTCGACCATCACCGGATCGAGCAGATGGGCCGACGCGCGCCCGGTGCGCAGGCCCGACAATTCGGTCTTGAGCACGCCACTGGCGCCCTGCATGCGGCGTTTCACTTCGTTGATATCGTGCGTTTCACTTGCCATGGGCGATCCCCCGAACACGACGCCGTCGTTTCTTGATACGGGCCGGATTTCGTCTTTGCGGAATCATGCACTAACCGACGACCGTCGCACGCGCCTTACCGCGCAGAACGGTTTCGATCGCCCCTTTTTCGGCGATCGAAAAGACGATGATAGGCATCCGGTTTTCCCGGGCAAGCGCGAAGGCGGTGGAATCCATCACCCGCAAGTCTTTCTCGATCGCCTCCTGATGGGCGATGCGCTCATAACGCTTGGCTTTTGGGTCCTTCTTGGGATCGGCGCTGTAGACACCGTCCACATTGGTGGCCTTGAGCACGGCATTGCAATCAAGCTCCGCGGCCCGCAGCACCGCCGTAGTGTCGGTGGTAAAGAACGGATTGCCGGTCCCGGCGCCCAGCAGCACGATCCGGCCCTTGCTGAGATTCTTGGCGGCCCGCTTGCGGTTATAGGTTTCGCAAACCGCCGGCATGGCGAGCGCCGACAGCGTGCGTGCCTCGCGGCCGGCCCGCTCGATCGCCGCCTCCAGCACCAGGCAGTTCATCACGGTCGCCAGCATGCCCATGGTGTCGCCCACGGTGCGCGGCACGCCGCGCTCCGACACTTCGACACCGCGGAAGATATTGCCGCCACCGACGACGACACCAAGCTCGGTGCCGAGTTTCGCGGAAGCCACCAGGTCGGCGGCGATCCGTTCGACCGTCTTCTGATCGATGCCGGAGCCCTGCCCGCCGCTCAAGGCTTCACCGGACAGTTTGACGATGACGCGCCGAAAGAGCGGTTTGGCCATCTCATCCCCCACTCACCGCCGACAGAGGGCGCGACCCAGTTGCGGTCAGCTCTGACCCGCGGCGGCCGCAACCTCGGCGGCGAAGTCGGTTTCCTGCTTCTCGATTCCTTCGCCGAGCGCGTAGCGTACGAAACCGGCGATCTTGATCGCTCCACCGACTTTACCCTCGGCTTCCTTCAACGCCTGCGCAACGTTCTTCTTGTCGTCGTGCACATAAGGTTGCTCGAGCAGCGTGACCTCCTTGTAGAAGGTCTTGAGGCCCGACTCGACGATCTTATCGATGACGTTTTCCGGCTTGCCTTGCTGCCGGAATTTATCGGCGAGCACGTCCTTCTCGCGGGCGACCGCGGCCGGATCGAGCCCCGACGCATCGACCGCTTGCGGATTGGAGGCTGCTATATGCATCGCCAGCAAACGTCCGAGCGACGCCAGTTCGTCAGCCTTGCCGCTCGAACTCGAGGGCCACGAGCACACCAATCTTGCCGAGCCCTTCGCTGACCGAATTATGTACGTAGCTGCCGATTACGCCCTGCTTGACCGCCAGCGACGCGGCGCGGCGCAGCGTCATATGCTCGCCAACCTTGGCGACGGTGTCGGTGATGGCGTCGGCGACGGTGATGGCGCCGACCTTGGCGGCTTTGATCTTGTCCACGTCGGTGCCGGCGGTAAGCGCGACATCGGCGATCATCATCACCAGGCCCTGGAACAAGTCGTTGCGCCCGACAAAGTCGGTTTCCGAATTGACTTCGACCACGACGGCATTGCCGTCTTGCACCTTGACGCCGATCAGACCTTCGGCGGCGACGCGGCCGGCTTTCTTCGCCGCCTTCGACAGGCCTTTCTTGCGCAGCCAGTCGATCGCGGCCTGCATGTCGCCATCGGTCTCGGTAAGCGCGCCTTTGCAGTCCATCATGCCGGCGCCGGTGGACTCGCGCAGTTCCTTGACCATCTGGGCAGTGATATTCGCCATTTAACTTTCCTCGATTGGTCTTGGCCGGTCTTGTGCCGGGCATCCCCGCCTTCGCGGCACTGCCAAATGAAAGACGCGGATGATCGGGAAAAACCCGGCCATGACGGAGCTTTACTCAGCTTCCGCCGTCAGTTCCTTGGCCTTGCTGATCCAGCCCTCGACGCGTCCGGGCAAGCCCACTTCCTCGCCGACGTTATGTGCCGCCTTCTCATTGAGCTCGGCGATCTGCGAGTAATGGAAAATACCGAGATCGTTGAGCTGCTTTTCGATCGCGGGCGAAATGCCGGGCAGTTTCTTGAGGTCGTCGGCCACCCCGCGCGGACCGGGCAGTGGCTCGAAGCCGAGGTCGGCAAGCGCCGGCGCGGTCGGCACGGGTTCCACGATCGGCTTTTCCGCTGCGCCCACATCGACACCCATCTCGCCTTGCGCGCGCGAAATGCCGTCGATCGCGGCTTTCGCGATCAAATCGCAATAAAGGGTAACGGCGCGACTGGCGTCGTCGTTGCCGGGAACGACATAGGTGATGCCGGCCGGATCGGAATTGGTGTCGACGATGGCCGCGACCGGAATATTGAGCCGGCGCGCCTCCTTGATGGCGATGTCTTCTTTGTTGGTGTCGATCACAAACAACAAGTCCGGCACGCCACCCATGTCCTTGATGCCGCCGAGCGAGCGGTCGAGCCTGTCGCGCTCGCGCTGCATGGTCAGACGCTCTTTCTTGGTATAGCCGCCGGATTCGCCGGAATTGAGCATCTCATCGAGCTTGCGCAGGCGCGAGATCGAGGCCGATATCGTCTTCCAATTGGTCAGCGTGCCGCCGAGCCAGCGCGAGTTGACGTAATACTGCGCCGACTGCTTGGCGGCGGCGGCGATGGAATCCTGCGCCTGCCGCTTGGTGCCGACAAACAGGATGCGGCCGCCTTTGGCGACGGTGTCGCTCACCGCCTGCAGCGCGCGATGCAGCATCGGAACGCTCTGCGCGAGATCGATGATGTGAATATTGTTGCGGGTGCCGAAGATGTAACTGCCCATCTTCGGGTTCCAGCGATGGGCCTGATGGCCGAAATGGACGCCAGCTTCCAAAAGCTGACGCATGCTGAAGTCAGGAAGCGCCATAGTCTTCTCCGGTTGATCCGCCGCGGACGCATGTGAGCCCTCGAAGGGCCACCGGATGGCCTTTTTGACCCATTGTCGGGGCCTAAAGCCTGCCGTCCGCGTGAGTGATGCGGGGGCTTATATAGGGACGATTTCGGCGATGCAAGCTGCGACCGCGGCGCGCCGATCGGCGGCGAACCGGCCAATGGCACCCATTGACGATCATGGGCAATACGAAAACCGCTCGATCCTCCTGGTATTGGGATGATGCGGTGTACAGAAATCGAGGGCCGCGCGCCATGCATCAAGGCGATGGGCGATGAGATTTTTCAATGTCGATTGCAGCTGCGCCGAACGGAATGTTTTGAGCCAATTACAAATCTAGAATACGCGCGAAAGGGATAGCTCGGCTACAGTGCCTCGACTTGCACGACGCCCGGCACCGCCTTGATGGCACCGGCGACCTGCGGCGAGACCTTGAAACGACCGGGCAACTTCACCTCGACCTCGGTGCCGCGCGCCAGCATCAACACCACGCTCACCTCGCCGTCGCCGTTCGCCGCCGCGGAGCGCGCAATCGGCTCCAGCCGCTTGGCCAGCCCCTCGATCGGTCTGTCGTCGCGCAGGAACACGCGCAGGCCCTGCTGCAGATTGGCGGCGGCGGCATCGAGCGGTTCGACCGACTGGATGCGGGCGCGCACATCGTCGCCCTGCACTTCCGCCGACAGGAACAGCAGCACCGCGGTGCCCGGCTCGAGCAGGTCGCGATGCTCGGCCAAACCTTCAGAGAAAATCACCGCCTCGTAATGGCCGGTGGCGTCGGACAGCCCGATGATGCCCATCTTGCTGCCGGTTCGCGTGCGCCGCTCTTGCCGCGACACGACGGTGCCGGCGACGCGGCCGGCGGTGGCGCCGTTCTTGACCGCGCGGGCAAATTCCGCCCAGGGCTGCACGCGCAGCTTCTTGAGCACGGCGGCATAGTCGTCGAGCGGATGGCCGGACAGGAAAAAACCGACCGCCTCGTATTCGCGCTTGAGGCGCTCGGCCGGCAGCCACGGCTCCAACGGCGGCAACGGCAATGGCTCGCGCTGGCCACCGCCGCCGAATAATTCGTTCTGCCCGACGGCGGCGGTTTCATGCGCGCGTTGGGCGCGCGCCAACACCTGATCGACGGTCATGAACACGCGCGCGCGGTTGGCTTCGAATTCGTCGAAGGCCCCGGCGGCGGTGAGGCTTTCCAGCACGCGCTTGTTGATGGCGCGCGGGTTGATGCGCGCGGCAAAGTCGGCAAGATCGGCAAAGGCGCGCTCGCCGCGCGCGGCGATGATCGCCTCCACCGCCTGCCGGCCGACGCCTTTCAGCGCGGCCAGCGCGTAGATGATGGTGTCGCCGTCGACCTCGAAAGCGAGGCTCGATCGGTTGATCGAGGGCGGGTCGACCTTGAGCCCAAGCCGCTCGGCTTCGGCGCGGAATTCCGCGAGCTTGTCGGTATTGCCCATGTCCAGCGTCATCGACGCCGCCATGAACTCGACCGGATAATTCGCCTTCATGTAGGCGGTCTGGTAGGCTACCAAAGCATAAGCCGCCGCGTGGCTCTTGTTGAAGCCGTATTCGGCGAAGCGCTCGAGCAGATCGAAAATGGCATCGGCTTGCGAGCGTTCGACGCCGCGCTCGACCGCGCCTTCGACGAAGCGCCGGCGCTGCGCCTGCATCTCCTTCCTGATCTTCTTGCCCATGGCGCGGCGCAACAGATCGGCGTCGCCGAGCGAGAAGCCGGCGAGGATTTGCGCGGCCTGCATCACCTGTTCCTGGTAGATGATGACGCCGAAGGTCTCCTTCAGGATCGGCTCCAGCTTGGGATGGATGTAGTCGGGCTTCTCCATCTCGTGCTTGCGGGCGCAGTAAGTCGGGATATTGGCCATCGGACCGGGGCGGTAGAGCGCGACCAGCGCGATGATGTCCTCGAAGCGGTCGGGCCGCATGTCGAGCAGCGCGCGCCGCATGCCGGCGCTTTCCAGTTGGAACACCCCGACCGCTTCGGCGCGCGCCAGCAAGTCGTAAGTTGGCTTATCGTCGAGCGGAATGTTGGTCAGGTCGATGTCGATGCCGCGCCGTTTCACCAGCGCAACCGCTGTCTGCAGCACCGTCAGCGTCTTGAGGCCGAGGAAGTCGAATTTGACGAGACCGGCCTGCTCCACCCATTTCATGTTGAACTGGGTGACAGGCATGTCGGATTTCGGATCGCGATAAAGCGGCACCAGTTCGGTGAGCGGCCGGTCGCCGATGACGATGCCGGCGGCGTGGGTGGAGGCGTGGCGCGTCAGTCCTTCGAGCTTGCGGGCGATGTCGAAGGCGCGCTTGACCACCGGATCACCGTCGCGCTCGGCCTGCAGCCGCGGCTCGTCCTCGATGGCGCGGGCGAGCGTCACCGGATTGGCCGGGTTCTGCGGCACCAGCTTGCAGAGCTTGTCGACCTGCCCATAGGGCATCTGCAGCACACGGCCGACGTCGCGCAGAACGCCGCGCGCCTGCAGCGTGCCGAAGGTGATGATCTGCGCCACCTGATCGCGGCCGTAGCGCCCCTGCACATAATCGAGCACCTCGCCGCGGCGGTCCTGGCAGAAGTCGATGTCGAAGTCCGGCATCGACACACGCTCGGGGTTCAAAAAGCGCTCGAACAGCAGCCCGAAGCGGATCGGATCGAGGTCGGTGATGGTGAGCGCGTAGGACACCAGCGAGCCGGCGCCCGAGCCGCGGCCGGGTCCGACCGGGATACCTTTCATTTTCGCGTGCTGGATGAAATCGGCGACGATGAGGAAATAGCCGGGATATTTCATGCCGGCGATGACGCCCAATTCGAAATCCAGCCGCTCGCGGTATTCATCGGCGGTATGGCCGGGCGCAACGCCGGCGCTCGCCAAGCGGCGCGTCAGCCCTTCTTCGGCGCGCTTGCGCAGTTCGGTCGCCTCATCGACCGCGCTGCCGCCCTCGCCCGTTGAAAAGCGCGGCAGGATCGGATCGTGGGTGCGCGGGCGGAATGCGCAGCGCTCGGCGATCTCGACGGTCGAAGCGAGTGCCTCCGGCAGATCGGCAAACAGCTCGACCATTTCGGCGCGGGTCTTGAAACGGTGCTCGGCGGTCAGATGCCGGCGGTCGGGCTCGGCCAGCAAGCGCCCTTCGGCGATGCAGACCAGGGCGTCATGCGCCTCATAATCGGCGGCGGTGGCGAAATAGGGCTCGTTGGTCGCGACCAAAGGCAGCGATTGGCTGAAGGCCAAATCGATCAGCACCGGTTCGGTCAGGCGCTCGTTGGCCGTGCCGTGGCGCTGCAATTCGATATAGAGGCGGTCGCCGAACAGGCGCGCGAGCGCTGCAAGCCGGGTCACCGCGAGGTGGCTTTGCCCGGCCGCGATAGCCGAATCGAGCGGACCGCCCGGCCCGCCGGTCAGCGCAATGATCCCGTCGGTTTGCCCTTCGAGCCAGTCGAGCTTGAGGCGCGGCGGCTCGTGCGGCGGCGTGTCGAGGAAGGCGCGTGAGGAAAGCCGCATCAGGCTGCGATAGCCTTCTTCGCGCGCGGCCAGGAGCACGATGCGCGAGCGTTCCGCCACGGCGTTGCCATTGCGGGCGCCGTGATCGGTATCGCCGAAATCGATCGCCAGCGCGCAGCCGACGATCGGCTGGATGCCGGCGCCGGAAAGCTTTTCGGAGAATTCCAGCACACCGAACATGTTGTCGGTGTCGGTGAGCGCCAGCGCTGCCTGCTTATCGGCCTTGGCAAGCTCGGCGAGGCGCGCGAGCGGAATGGCGCCTTCCAGCAGCGAATAGTTCGAGTGCACGTGCAAGTGCACGAAGTCGAGGTCGGCCACGGCTGATTCCTTGGTCTGCCCGCAGACTGCGGACAGTCCGCGGCCAAGTCCACCGTCTACGGCGCACCGGCGCGGTCTATGCCCGCTTTTCGCAAGCGCGCCATTCCGCGCAGCGTCCGGCCGGTTGGGGAACGGCCAAGACGAAGCGCGGATACGCGGGGCACACGCGGGGACGGCTTACAGATTTCCCAGCACCTGCGACCAGATGGCGATCATGCCGATGAACAGCGATAGCGACGCGAGGGCGGCGGCTTCTTGGATGAGGGCTTTGACCATAATTCACTCCCGGAACGGAGAGAGAACATAGTTCATGGTATGTTCTAAAGTCAACTGCAAAAGAATTTCGCGCGAAAAGTCATTTTTCTATAAATATATCAATTAGCTACAGCGATGTAGCTGCTACTCTAGCTCCACCACCCGCCCCTCCCGCAGTGTCACCCGCCGGTCCATGCGGCCAGCGAGCTCCATGTTGTGGGTGGCGATGATGGTGGCGAGGCGCGAGGCGCGCACCAGTTGGGTCAAAGCCGCAAACACATGGTCGGCGGTGTGCACGTCAAGGTTTCCGGTCGGCTCGTCCGCCAGCAGGATCCGCGGCGCATTGGCAACCGCGCGGGCGATGGCCACCCGCTGCTGTTCGCCCCCGGACAGTTCCGCCGGACGATGGATCAGCCGCTCGCCCAAGCCGAGATAGCTGAGCAATTCGATGGCGCGCTTGTTCGCCTCGCGGCGCGTGAGGCCGCGGATCATCTGCGGCAGCAGCACGTTCTCCAGCGCGGTGAATTCCGGCAGCAAATGATGCGATTGATAGACGAAGCCGATCTCATTGCGGCGAATGCGGGTGCGCTCGTGATCGGGCAACGCGGCGGTGGCGCGGCCATCGATATAGACTTCGCCGTGGTCGGGGTGTTCGAGCAGGCCGGCGATGTGCAGGAGCGTCGATTTGCCGGCTCCCGAGGGCGCCACCAGCGCCACCGATTGGCCGGGCCAGATTGCCAGGTCCACGCTGGTGAGCACGTTGAGCGTCGCGTCGCCCTGCCGGTAATGGCGCTCGACCCCGTGCAGGAACAGGATGGGCGCCTCCTGCTCTTCCTGCGTCACCTCGGCGCGCGTCTCGACCATGGTCTCACTCATAACGCAGCGCCTCCACCGGATCGAGGCGGGCCGCGCGCCAGGACGGATAGAGCGTGGCGAGCAACGAAAGCGCCAGCGCCATGACGACCACCGCGGTGGTCTCGGCGCTATCCATGTCGGCGGGCAGGTGCGAGAGGAAATAAAGCTCGGGCGAGAACAATTCGGTATTGGTCAGCCAGGAGAGAAACTGGCGGATGTTTTCGATGTTGAGACAGACCACCACGCCAAACAAAAACCCGACGAGCGTTCCGACCACCCCAATCGCGGAACCGGTAATCAGGAACACGCGCATGATGGCGCCTTGCGTCGCGCCCATGGTGCGCAGGATGGCGATGTCCTGCCCCTTGTCCTTCACCAGCATGATCAGCCCCGACACGATGTTCAGCGCCGCCACCAGCACGATCAGCGTCAGGATCAGAAACATCACGTTGCGCTCGACCTGCAGCGCATTGAAGAAGGTGGCGTTGCGCTGGCGCCAGTCGATCATGAAGATCGGCCGTTGCGCGGCCTCCGTCACCGCCTTGCGGTAACTGTCGACGCGATCGGGATTATCGGTATAGACCTCGATGGCCGTGACGTCGCCGGCGCGATTGAAATAGGCCTGCGCTTCCGTCAGCGGCATGAAGACGAAGGCGGAATCGTACTCCGACATGCCGATCTCGAACACCGCCGCCACCTTATAGACCTTGATGCGCGGCATGGTGCCCATCGGCGTTACCGCGCCGCGCGGCGCCACCAGCGTGATGTTGTCGCCGGAGCGCAGCGATAGCTGGTCGGCAAGGCGCCGTCCGATCGCCACGCCCTGCCCCTGGTCGAAGCCGGCGAGCGTGCCCTGCTTGATGTTCTTGGCGACGGAGGGAAGTTTCTCCAGATCGGCCAGGCGAATGCCGCGGATGAGCACGCCGCCCGAATTAAACGGCGAGGATGCCAGCGCCTGGCCCTCGACAATCGGCGCGGCAAGACGAATGCCGGGCACCTTGGCGATGCGCGCGGCCACCTCCTGCCAGTCGGTCAGCGGCTTTTCCAAGGGCTGGATCAAGAGATGGCCGTTGAGGCCGAGGATCTTGTCGAGCAGCTCCTTGCGGAAGCCGTTCATCACCGCCATCACGATGATCAAGGTGGCGACGCCGAGCATGATGCCGAGGAAGGAGAACCCGGCAATGACCGAGATGAATCCTTCCTTGCGCCGCGCCCGCAAGTAGCGCAGCGACAGCATCCACTCGAACGGAGAGAAGGGCCGCGTCCCTGTGGGTTCGCTCATCGATGACTGGTTCCGGACTCTCGATTTTCACACGATTCGGGCGGTTGTGTGGGCGAAAACCCCTGTGCGCGCACAGGTTTATTGATGTTTGTCATTCCGGGACGGCGCGCCAGCGCCGGACCCGGAATCCAGAGCCAGGGAGAGGTCGCGCGGTGTGTCCACTGGATTGCCCGCGCCCCGGAATGACAACTAGCGTGCCAGCAAATCGAGCGCCGCCGCCGGGCTCATCATCTCGCGGCTGCCGTCGGCGCGCTTCTTGATCTCGACCTTGCCTTCGGCGAGACCCTTGGGACCGACCAATACCTGCCAGGGAATACCGATCAGGTCTGCCGTGGCAAATTTTCCCCCTGCCCGCTCGTCGCGATCATCATAAAGCACGTCGACGCCTTTGCCCGTGAGATCGCGATAAAGCTGCTCGCAAGCGGCATCGGTGTCGGCGGCGCCCTGCTTAAGATTGAGGATGGCGACCTTGAACGGCGCCACCGGCTCCGGCCAGATGATACCCGCTTCGTCATGCGAGGCTTCGATGATGGCGGCGACCAGCCGGCTTGGACCGATGCCGTAGGAGCCGCTATGCACCGGCACCTCGCCGCCCTCGCCGGTTGCGACCACCGCCTTCATCGGCTCGGAATATTTGGTGCCGAAATAGAAGATGTGGCCCACCTCGATGCCGCGCGCGGATACCTGCTTGTCGGTTGGGATTTTCGCGAAAACCGCCGCGTCGTGCATGTCGGACGTAGCGGCGTATTGCGAGGTCCATTTGTCGACGATCTGCTGCAACCCTGCGGCGTCGTTGAAATTCACATCCGCGCCGGGCACCTCGAAGTCGAGATAATCCTTGTGGCAGAACACTTCCGACTCGCCGGTCGAAGCGAGGATGATGAATTCATGCGACAGGTTGCCGCCGATCGGCCCCGAACTCAGCGCGCATCGGTATCGACTTCAACCCCAGGCGCGCGAAGGTACGCAAGTAGGCGACGAACATTTTGTTGTAGCTATGCTGCGCGCCGGCCTGATCGACGTCGAATGAATAGGCGTCCTTCATGAGGAATTCGCGGCCGCGCATGAGGCCGAAACGCGGGCGCACCTCGTCGCGGAATTTCCACTGGATGTGATAGAGATTGAGCGGCAGGTCCTTGTACGAGCGCACATAGGCGCGGAAGATTTCGGTGATCATCTCCTCGTTGGTCGGCCCGTACAGCATGTCGCGCTCGTGGCGATCCTTGATGCGCAGCATCTCCTTGCCATAGGCCTCGTAGCGTCCGCTCTCGCGCCACAGATCGGCGGACTGGATGGTCGGCATCAAGAGTTCGATGGCGCCGGAGCGGTCCTGCTCCTCGCGCACGATGGCGCAGATCTTCTGCAAGACCCGCAAGCCGAGCGGCAGGAAAGCATAGATGCCGGCCGCCTCCTGCCGCATCATGCCGGCGCGCAGCATCAGCCGGTGCGAGACGATCTCGGCCTCGCGCGGCGGCTCGCGCAGGATCGGCAGGAAATAACGGGACAGGCGCATGGGTTTTTCAGGATTCGGAAATCGGCCCCGAGTGAAAGCGGATATGGCCGGAAAACACAAGGCGTAGAGCCCACGCCACCGAGAACGTTGCGTCGCTGTGCATCGGCCGGCCCGCGTCCATTTGGTGCCGATGACCTTGCTAATAAATTACGCGTATTGCGGGATTTTGTTGCGAGTTCCCGCCAGGACACCCCTATTTTGCCCTCCGCAATTGCACATGTTTGCCGCATGCCAATTGCTTCGGCAGCGTAGTGAATGCTCCCGCAGCGCAATACGAGTTGGCGTCAACGTAATGTACGCAGCGGCCATTATCGGTCACGCATGCGATGAAATATGATGACAGCGTGACGTTTATGCGCTAGTTATACGGTACCGTGTTGATGGAAATACCGGCAGCAAGACCGGCTCCAGCGTGCGGTCCAAGTCTTGGGAGGAAGTGAGTCCTTGGCGCGGAAGTTCGCCGCCGTCTCGTTCAAATAACAAAACAAAAGATCGAGGATAAGGACAACGACATACGACGAGCAGGGCAAACGTGCCCTGCTCTTTTTTTCGTGCATTTTGTGATTGTTCGCGCCGAATTAGCGATGCGGCGGATTGGATATTTCTTTCAGAAATTCGAGCGGCAGCAGATCGTAGCTGTAGAGCCCGTAAAAAAAAGCAAACACTACCGTGGCGATCACGGTCGTCCACAAAAGCTTGCGCCAGACCAGATGCGCCGCCGGGGCGCCCGGATCGGTGCCCGGCGTCACCTCGCCGCTTTCCGCCTGGCTGTGCACGCCCCAGGGCAGCACGGCAAACAGCACCACCCACCAGATGATGAAATAGATGGCGAGGAAGGTGGTGATACTCATTGGCGGTTATTCTTGCTCAAGCTCGACCAAGGTGCCGCAAAAATCTTTCGGATGCAGGAACAGCACCGGCTTGCCGTGGGCGCCGATCTTCGGCTCGCCGTCGCCGAGCACGCGCGCGCCTTGCGCTTTCAGCTGCTCGCGCGCCGCGCGGATGTCGGGCACTTCGTAGCAAACGTGATGGATGCCGCCGTCCGGATTCTTGTCGAGGAATTTGGCGATCGGCGAGCCTTCGCCGAGCGGCTCCAGCAATTCGATCTTGGTGTTGGGCAGCGTGATGAACACGGTGGAAACGCCGTGCTCGGGTTGCGGCACCTTGGCGGAAACCTCGGCGCCGAGGGTGTCGCGGTAGACCGCCGAGGCCTTGGCGATATCGCGCACGGCGATGGCGACGTGATTGAGACGGCCGATCATTTGCATTTCCCTCTTGTCCCGGACGCGGTGCAGCGCGTTAGCGGTGCACCGCAGAGCCGGGACCCTCACACTTCTTTTCATCGCGATCCCGGGTCTGCAGCGCACCGCTTCGTGTCGCGCTGCGCCCGGGAAAAGCAGCAAGTATCATACCGCCAAGACGTGCACATGGCACATCGGCTTTTTGCCCCAGCGCTGGGCGACGGCCGCCCGCACCGCGCGGCGCACGGCTTCGGCGACCGCGTCGGGATCGCCGCGGCGTTTGCGCGGCAGGGATTCAAACGTCTCGATCACCGCGTCGTGGACCGCTTCGTACAGCAGACCGCCGGCGCGGTCGCGCTCGGGGATGCCGATCAAGTCCACTTCAGGGTCGGCGGCCAGCACGCCCTTGTCGGTGACGGCGAGCGCGACCGACACGGCGCCGGCAAAACTCAAGCGTCGCCGGTCGGCGACGGTGCGGGCGTCGGCCTCCACGATCAGCGCGCCGTCTTTGTAGAGCCGCCCGGCCGGCACCTCGTCGATGACGCGCGCGTCGGGCGCAAGCCGCAGCAGGTCGCCGTTGCGAATCTGGATCACCTGCTTGACCCCGCATTTGCGCGCGAGCGCGGCGTGCTCGGAAAGATGCAATGCCTCGCCGTGCACCGGCACGAGAATCTTCGGCTTTACCCAGGAGATCAGGTCTTCCAGCTCGGCACGGCGCGGATGGCCGGAAACATGCACCAGGTGGGTGCGGTCGGTGATCACCTCGATGCCCTGGTCGATCAGCCCGTTGATCACGCGGCCGACCGCCTTTTCGTTGCCCGGGATGGTGCGCGCGGAGTAGATCACGCGGTCGCCGCGGGAAAACGTAACGTCCGGGTGCTGGTCCTCGGCGATGCGCGCCAGCGCCGCGCGCGGCTCGCCCTGGCTGCCGGTGCAGAGCGCGACGACCTTGTTGGGCGGCAGATAGCCATAGGCGTCGACCGGACGCGCGTCCGGCATGTCGTCCCAATAGCCGGTCTCGCGCGCCACCTGGATGATGCGATCCATGGCGCGGCCGACGACGACCAGCTCGCGGCCCGCCGCCGCCGCCGCCGCCGCCACCGAGCGCAGCCGGCCGACATTGGAGGCGAAGGTGGTCACCGCCACCCGGCCGCGCGCCGTCTTCACCAGTTCGGCAATGGTTTTGCCGACGTCGGCTTCCGACGGCGAACGCCCCTCGCGCACCGCATTGGTGGAATCCCCGATTAGAGCGAGGCAGCCCTCCTCACCCAGCGCACGCAGCTTCTTTTCGTCGGTGGCGTCGCCCAGGATCGGTGTCGGATCAAGCTTCCAGTCGCCGGTATGCAGCACGTTGCCGACCGGCGTGCGGATGATCAGCGCGTTCGATTCCGGGATCGAATGCGCCATCGTAACGAGCTCGATGTCGAATACCCCGGCCTTGAAGCGGCCGCCGCGCGGCACAATAGTGATCGGAATTTCCGGCGCGCCCGGTTCGCTTGCCCGCTTGGCTTCCAACAGCGCGGCGGTGAACGGCGTGGCAAAGATCGGCACTTTCAGCCGCGGCCACAGCTCCAGCACGGCGCCGAAATGGTCTTCGTGCGCGTGGGTGAGCACCAGGCCGGCGATATTTTTGCGCTCCGCCACCAGATAACGGATGTCGGGGAAAATCAGGTCGACGCCCGGCAACTGGTCTTCCGAGGCAAACGACACGCCGAGGTCGACCGCGAGCCAGCTGCGGCGGCCTTCCGGCCCGATGCCGTAGATCGACAGGTTCATGCCGATCTCGCCAACGCCGCCGAGCGGCGCAAACACCAGTTCCTGCTGCTGCTGCGCCATGGTCAGGCCCCCCCGAGCCGGAACACTTCGCCGGCGGTGACGGTGGCGATGCCGCTTGGCTGCTCGACCAACAGGCGCCCCGCCTCGTCGAGGCCGTGAAAGCGGCCGCTTAACTCACGCTCCGGCAGGCGTACGCGGATAGTTTCGCCGAGGCCGGCGGCGCGTTTGAGCCAGTCGGCGCGGATTGTGGCAAAGCCGTCGCCGCTTTGCCATTGCGCCAGCCGCCGTTGCGTCGCGTCGGCGAGCGCGGCAAACAGGGCCTCGGGCTTCACGATCGCGCCGGCCTGCAACAGATCGGTCGCCGGGTAGTCGGTGTCGGGCGGATGGCTGGCGCAATTGGCGCCGAAGCCGATCGCCACCGCGAAGCGCGGCACGTTCTCACCTTCGATCAGGATACCGGCGAGCTTATCGGCTCCCAGCAGCAGATCGTTCGGCCATTTGACCTTGAGCAACGGACCCAGCCGTGGCGCGCATTGCGCGACCGCGTCATGCAACGCCAGCGCCGCCACAAACGACAATTGCGGTGCCACCGCCGGCGGCGACGGCTCGCTCAGCAGCAGCGTGGCGTAGAGATTGCCTGGCTCGGACACCCAGGTATTGCCGCGGCGGCCGCGGCCCGCGGTCTGCGTCTTGGCGGTGATCCACAGCGGCCCGCGCTCACCGGCGCGCGCACGCGCCAGCGCCTCGGCGTTGGTCGAGCCGAGCGTCTCGTAGGTTATGTGCCGGACCCCCGCCAGGTCCGTGGCTTCGCGGTTCATCTCATTTTCCTGGTGCGTGATCTTATCCGAAAACCGATTTCCACTTTTCGGGATCACGCACGAGGCGCGCGCACGCGCGCATCAGAATAGCGACTTGGCCGCCACCGTCGCTGCGCCAAGAAGCGGCGCCGGATAGGCAAAGAACAGGATGTTGATCAGCCCGGCCACGCCGAGCACCAAGCGCAGCAGCATCGGCATGCGCTGGAAGCTGGCCGCCGGCTCGTCGAAATACATGAGCTTGACGATCGCCAGATAGTAATAGGCGCCGACCACGCTGGTAAGCACGCCGATCACCGCCAGCGGATAGAGCCCGGCCTTAATGGCGGCGAGGAAGACATAGAACTTGGCGAAGAACCCGGCGAGCGGCGGGATGCCGGCGAGCGAGAACAGCAGCATGGCGAGAAAAAACGCCATGGTGGGGTGGGTGCGCGAGAGGCCGGCAAGGTCGGCTATGGTTTCCACATATTTGCCGTCGCGCCGCATGCTCAGGATCACCGCGAAGGTGCCGAGCGTCATGGCGACATAGATCGACATGTAGACCAGCACGCCCTGCACGCCCTCCGCCGTCCCGGCGGCGAGGCCGACCAGCGCGAACCCCATGTGGCCGATCGAGGAATAGGCCATCAGCCGTTTGATATTGCGCTGGCCGATGGCGGCGAAGGCGCCGAGCGCCATCGAGGCGATGGAAACAAACACCACGATCTGCTGCCATTCGTGGGTGATGCCGGGGAACGCCACCACGGTGGCGCGCACAAAGATGGCGACACCGGCAACCTTGGGCGCGGCGGCAAAAAAGGCCGTCACCGGCGTCGGCGCGCCCTCATAGACGTCGGGCGTCCACATGTGGAACGGCACCGCCGAAATCTTGAAGCAGAAGCCGACAAACAGGAATACCAGACCGAAGATCAGCCCGATGCCGGGGCCCTGTCCCGCCGCCTTGGCGATGCCGGCAAAGCTTACCGTGCCGGTGAAGCCGTAGATCAGCGAGGCGCCGTACAGCAGCATGCCCGACGACAGCGCGCCGAGCACAAAATATTTCAACCCCGCCTCGGTCGAACGCAGATTGTCGCGGTCGGACGCCGCCACCACGTAAAGCGCCAGCGACATCAACTCCAGGCCGAGATAAAGCGCGATCAGATCGGCCGCCGAAATCAGCAGCAGCATGCCGAGCGTCGACAACAGCACCAGCGGGCCGTATTCGAATTTCTGCAGATTTTCGGCGGTGAAAAAGTCGCGTGACAGAATAAGCGCGCCGCCCGTCCCGATCAGCGTCAGCACCTTGAGGAAGCGCGCGTATTCGTCGACCACAAAGCTGCCGCCGAACAGCGCGTAGCGGCCCGCCGGCAGCGTCAGCAGCAAAATCGCCGCCAGCAACAGCACGCCCAGGCAAAGCCCGTTGACGACGTCGCCGCTTCTTTCTCCATAGATGACGCCGAGCATCAACATCAGCATGGCGCCGAGCGCCAGCACGATTTCCGGCAAGATCGGCAGCAGCGCCGAAATATGCGTGACGTCGTTCATTGCGCGGTGCTCGTCGGGAATATTTGCGCCCGTTCCAGACCGATGGAAACCGCGCCGGTCTTGACGGCCTCCGCCGCTTTGGCAGCCGCGACCCCGCGATTGTACTTATCGAGCAGCTGGGTGACCGAAGCCGCCGACATGTCGAGCACCGGCTTGGGCGCAAAGCCGAACAGGATGGTGAGCGCGACCAGCGGCGCAAAGATCAGCGATTTACGCCAGCCGATGTCCTTGATGCCCGCAAGCGCCGGCTTCAAATTGCCGAAAATCATCTTGCGGTAAAGCCACAACGCGTAGCACGCCGACAAGATGACGCCGATGGTCGCGAGGAACGCCACGCCGGTGTTGACCTTGAAGGTGCCGATCAGCGCCAGGAACTCGCCGATAAAACCCGACGTGCCCGGAAGGCCGACATTGGCCAGCGTGAACACCATGAACACCGCGGCATAAAGCGGCATGCGGTTGACCAGCCCGCCATAGAAGGCGATCTCGCGGGTGTGCATGCGGTCGTAGACCACGCCGACGCAGAGGAACAGCGCACCGGAGACGATGCCATGCGAGATCATCTGGAAGATGCCGCCGGCGATGCCCTGCGCGGTCGCCGCAAAAAGCCCCATGGTGACGAAGCCCATGTGGGCAACCGAGGAATAAGCGATCAGCTTTTTCACGTCCTCCTGCATCAACGCCACCAGCGAGGTGTAGATGATGGCGACGACGGAGAGCGTGAAGATCAGCGGCGCGAAATCATGGCTGGCGGCCGGGAACATCGGCAGCGAAAACCGCAAGAAACCGTAACCGCCCATCTTCAACAAGATGGCGGCGAGAATGACCGAGCCCGCGGTCGGCGCTTCGACATGCGCGTCAGGCAACCAAGTGTGCACCGGCCACATCGGCAATTTGACCGCGAACGAGGCGAAGAATGCGAGCCAGGCCCATTTCTGCAAGCCTAGCGGGAAACCGTGGCGCAGCAGCACGACGATATCGGTGGTGCCCGCCTCCCAGTACATCGCCATGATGGCGAGTAGCATCAGCACCGAACCGGCGAGCGTATAGAGGAAGAACTTGAAGCTGGCATAGACCCGGCGCTGGCCGCCCCACACGCCGATGATCAGGAACATCGGGATCAGGCCGCCTTCGAAGAACAGATAGAACAGCACCAGATCGAGCGCCGAGAAGGTGCCGATCATCAGCGTTTCCAGGATCAGAAACGCGATCATGTATTCCTTCACGCGCTTCTGGATCGCGGTCCAGCTCGCCAGGATGCAGAGCGGCATCAACCCAGTGGTGAGGATGACAAAGGGCAACGAAATGCCGTCGACACCCATGTGATAATTGGCGACGCCCAGCCATGGATATTTCTCGACGAACTGGAATTCCGGCGAGCTCGGATCGAAGCGCCCCACCATTACCAGCGAGATGGCAAAGGTCACCAGTGTGGTCCACAGCGCCACCCAGCGCGCGGTGCCGCTGGCGATGCGGTCGCTGCCGCGCACCAGCATGATGAACAGCGCGCCGACCAGCGGCAGGAAGGTCACGACGGAAAGGATCGGCCAATTCATTGCTTTTCCCGTGCGCTAGCGCAGCGCGAACATGAACCAGGTGATGAAGGCCGCCGCGCCGATCAGCATGGCGAAGGCGTAGTGATAGAGATAGCCGGTCTGCAGGCGCATGACGTTGCGCGTTACATCGAGAACGCGGGCGGAAACGCCATCCGGGCCGAAACCGTCGATCAGCCAGCCGTCGCCGCCCTTCCATAGGCTGCGCCCGAGCCACTTGACCGGGCGCACGAAGATCAGGTCGTAAAGTTCGTCGAAATACCACTTGTTGAGCAGGAAGCGGTACAGCACGCCGTGCGTGCGCGCGAGTTCGACCGGAATGTCGGGACGGCGGATGTAGAAGTACCAGGCGATGACGAAGCCGACGGCCATCATCACGGTCGGCAGGACGCCGATCGAGAGCGAGACATGGTGCATATCCTCGAGCACCGTGTTGCTCTTGGCGAAGGTCAGCGACTCGCGAAAGAACCCTTCGACGCCGTGCCCGGCGAAGATCTCCTTGAACGGCAGGCCGGCGAAAATCGAGCCGAACGCCAGCACGCCGAGCGGGATCAGCATAACCATCGGGCTCTCATGGGCGTCGCGCCAGTGGTGCCGGTCGTGCGGCTCGCCGTGGAACGTCTTGAAGATCAGCCGCCAAGAATAAAACGACGTCAGCAGCGCCGCGCCGACCGTGCAGAGATAGCCGTAGAACGCCATCGGACTATGCGAAACGAAAGCCGCTTCGATGATGGCGTCCTTGGAAAAATAGCCGGCGGTGAGCGGGAAGCCGGTGAGCGCCAGCGTGCCGATGATCATCACGACGTAGGTATAAGGAATGCGCTCCTTGAGCGCCCCCATGTGCCGGATGTCCTGCTCGTGATGCATCGCCGTGATCACCGAGCCGGAGCCGAGGAACAACAGCGCTTTGAAGAAGGCATGCGTGAACAAATGAAACATGCCGACCGAATAAGCGCCCACGCCCATAGCCACGAACATGTAGCCGAGCTGCGAACAGGTCGAATAGGCGACGATGCGTTTGATGTCGTTCTGCACCAGGCCGATGGTGGCGGCAAAAAGCGCCGTGGTGGCGCCGATGAAGACGACGAAGCTCTGCGCGTCGGGCGCCAACTCGAACAGCGGCGACAGCCGCGCCACCATGAACACGCCGGCGGTCACCATGGTGGCGGCGTGGATCAAGGCGGAGACCGGCGTCGGGCCTTCCATGGCGTCGGGCAGCCAGGTGTGCAGCAGGAACTGCGCGGATTTGCCCATCGCGCCCATGAACAACAGCAGGCAGATGAGCGTCAGCGCGTCGGGATGCCAGTGAAACAGCGTAATGGTCTTGCCAGTGAGCGTCGGCGCCTGTGCGAACACCGTGTCGAAATCGACGGCGCCGACCATGGCGAAGACGGCGAAGATGCCGAGCGCGAAGCCGAAATCGCCGACGCGGTTGACGACAAAGGCCTTGATGGCGGCGGCGTTGGCTTCCGGCTTGTGATACCAGAAGCCGATCAGCAGATAGCTCGCGAGCCCCACCCCTTCCCAGCCGAAGAACAGCTGAACCAGGTTGTCCGCCGTCACCAGCATCAGCATGGCGAAGGTGAACATCGACAGGTAAGCAAAGAAGCGCGGGCGGTACGGGTCCTCGTTCATATAACCGATGGAATAAAGGTGCACGAGCGACGACACCGTGTTGACCACGACCAGCATCACTGCGGTCAACGTGTCGACGCGCAGCGACCAGTCGACCGTCAGATTTCCCGACGTCATCCAGGTGAAGATCGGCACCCGCACATCCTGATGGCCGAAGCCGACTTGCACGAAGGCGATCCATGACAGGATCATCGAGATCATCAGCAGCGTCGTCGTGATCAGCTCGACGGTGCGGGAGCCGGCCGCGGCCGGCCCGCCATGCTCGTCATGAGAATGCCTGACGCCAGCCCCGCGCCCATGCGCGGCCGACGCCCCGGCGTGCGAATCGTGGTCATCGGCGCTGGGCGGCGGCGGCCCCTCGCCCGGGAAACGCGCGCGCGCGCCGGCGAGCGCGATCACCGCGCCGATGATGGCTCCGAGCAAGGGCAGAAATACGATGGCCTGGAACATTAAGTTTTTCAGCCCTTCATCAGATTGATGTCTTCGACCGCGATCGAACCCTTGTTGCGGTAAAAGACCACGAGGATCGCCAGGCCAATGGCGGCTTCGGCGGCGGCCACGGTGAGCACCAGCAGCGCGTAGATCTGGCCGACGATGTCGCCGAGATGGGTGGAAAACGCGACCAGGTTGATGTTGACCGCCAGCAGGATCAATTCGATCGACATCAGAATGACGATCACGTTCTTGCGGTTGAGGAAGATGCCGAAAATCCCCAGCGTGAACAGGATGGCGGCGACCGAGAGATAATGCCCGAGACCGATGGTCATGGCGCCCCTCCCAGGCCCTCGCCGGGTCGCACTTGGCGAATCTCAATCGACATTGCCGGCGTGCGCGCGACTTGGGTCGCAATATCCTGGCGGCGCACGCGCACTTTGTGGCGCAGCGTCAGCACGATGGCGCCGATCATGGCGACCAGCAGGATCAGGCCGGCCGCCTCGAAGAAATAGACATAGCGGGTGTAGAGCACGAGGCCGATCGCCTCCGTGTTCGAAATCTTGTCGATCGCCGGAATCGGCGCGGTGATGGCCTGCGCAATGCCGGGTCCGATCGCCCAGGCGCCGACCACGAACAGCAACTCGGCAAGGAAAATGCCGCCGATCAGCGCGCCAACCGGCAGATACTGCAGCGCGCCCTGCTTCAGCTCGGCGAAATCGACGTCGAGCATCATCACCACGAACAAAAACAGCACCGCAACCGCGCCGACATAGACCACCACCAGGATCATGGCGAGGAATTCGGCGCCCATCATGACGAACAGTCCGGCGGCGTTGACGAAGGCGAGGATGAGGAAGAGCACCGAGTGCACGGGATTCTTCGCGGCGATCACCATGACGGCGCTGGCGATGCACACCCCGGCAAAGAGATAGAAGAACAAGGCGGCGACGATCATCGCGGCTCACCGGTACGGCGCGTCGAGCGCCAGATTCTTGGCGATCTCGCGTTCCCAGCGGTCGCCATTGGCGAGCAGCTTTTCCTTGTCGTAGTAAAGCTCCTCGCGCGTCTCGGTGGCGAATTCGAAATTCGGTCCCTCGACGATGGCGTCGACCGGGCAGGCCTCCTGGCACAGTCCGCAATAGATGCATTTGACCATGTCGATGTCGTAACGCGTGGTGCGGCGGGTGCCGTCGTTGCGCCGCGGGCCGGCCTCGATGGTGATCGCCTGCGCCGGACAGATCGCCTCGCACAGCTTGCAGGCGATGCAGCGCTCCTCGCCGTTCGGATAGCGGCGCAGCGCGTGCTCGCCGCGGAAGCGCGGCGAGATCGGGTTCTTTTCGAACGGATAATTGATGGTCGCCTTGGCCTGAAAGAAATAGCGCATGGCCAGCGCGAAGCCGGTCACGAACTCCTTCAGGAACAGCGCCTTGGCGGCGGCATCGAGCCTCATGGCAGCCTCATTGTGACGCCGGACCGGCAAACTGGAGCACGGCGGCGACGATCGCCACCATGGCCAGGGACAACGGCAGGAACACCTTCCAGCCGAGCCGCATCAGCTGGTCGTAGCGGTAGCGCGGCACCATGGCTTTGACCATGGCGAACATAAAGAAGAACAACAGCGCCTTGAGCGTGAACCAGATCACGCCGGGTATCCAGGTGAACGGCGGGAACGGGATCGGCGACAGCCAGCCGCCGAGGAACAATATGGTACCCATGGCGCACATGGTGCCGATGGCGACGTATTCGCCGAGCATGAACATCATGTAGGGCGTGGAGCCGTATTCGACCATGAAGCCGGCAACCAGTTCGGATTCTGCTTCCACCAGGTCGAACGGCGGCCGGTTGGTCTCGGCCAGCGCCGAAACGAAGAACACGATGAACATCGGGAACAGCGGCAGCCAGTACCAGCCGAACAGACCAAGGGAACTATCCTGCGCCTCGACGATCTTCGACAGGTTCAGCGAACCGGCGCACAACAGCACGGTGATGAAGACAAAGCCGATGGAAACCTCGTAGGACACCATCTGCGCCGCCGAGCGCAGCGCCGCCAAAAACGGGTACTTCGAATTCGACGCCCAGCCCGCCATGATCACGCCGTAGACCATCAGCGAGGAGATGGCGAAGATGTACAGGATGCCGACATTGATGTTGGCGATCACCCAGCCGGCGTTGACCGGCACCACGGCCCAGGCGGCGAGCGCCAGCACGCAGGTGACCAGCGGCGCCAGAAGGAACACGCCTTTATTGGCGCCGGCCGGAATCACCGGCTCCTTGAGCACGAACTTCAACAGATCGGCAAAGGATTGAAACAGGCCCCAGGGTCCGACCACGTTGGGCCCGCGCCTGATCTGCACGGCGGCCCAGATCTTGCGGTCGGCCAGCAGCACGTAGGCGATGGCGATCAGCAGCAGCACCAGCAGCAGCACCAACTCCGCCACCATGATGATCAGCGGCCAGACGTAAGTGAAGAGGAATTGCTGCATCGCCCTACTCCGCCGCCGTCTTGGCAGCTGCGTTGGCGAGCGCCGAACACTCCGCCATGACGGCGGAGGCGCGCGCAATCGGATTGGTGAGGTAGAAGTCGGACACCGAGGATCGCAGCGGCGCCTTGTCCGGCGTGCCGCCGAGCTTGGCGAGCTTGGCGATATCGCCGCGCTCGCCGGCGGCGATCTGATCGAGGCGCATGAATTGCGGGTGATAGGCCATCATGTTCCGCCGTAGCTGGTCGAGCGAGTCATAGGGCAGCCTGCGGCGGAGCGCGCCGGAGAGCGCGCGCAAAATCGCCCAGTCCTCGCGCGCATCGCCGGGCGGAAACGCGGCACGGGTCGACATCTGCACGCGGCCTTCGGTGTTGACGTACATCGCCGATTTTTCCGGATAGGCGGCGCCGGGCAGGATCACGTCGGCGCGGTGCGCGCCGCGGTCGCCGTGGGTGCCGATGTAAACAACAAACGGTCCCGGCGCGATGTCGATCTCGTCGGCGCCGAGCAGGAACAAGACATCGACGCCACCCTTAGCCATTTGTTCGGCGTTGACACCGCCGTCACCCGGCACGATGGCGAGATCGAGCGCACCCACGCGCGACGCCGCGCTATGCAACACACTAAAGCCGTTCCAGTCGTCTTTAACGGCGCCGAAATCGAGCGCCGCCTTGGCGGCAAGCGATGCAATCGCGGCGCCGTCGCTGCGCGCCAGCGCGCCGGCGCCGAGCAGGACGAGCGGGTGCGTCGCGCCCTTCAGCGCATTGGCAAAACGGCTATCGGCAAGATTGGCCAGCGTATCCGCGCCGGCGCCCACATAGTCGTAGCTGTAAGTCAGGTCGGCCTTCTCGCCGATCAGCCCGACCGGGAAATTACGCGCGCGCCAGCGCTTGCGGATGCGGGCGTTGAGCACCGCCGCCTCGCGCCGCGGGTTTGAGCCGACGATCAGCAACGCGTCGGCTCGCTCGATGCCGGCAATGGTCGCATTGAATAGATAAGCGGCCCGGCCCCAAGCCGGATCGAGCGCGCTGCCGTCCTGACGGGCGTCGATATTCTTGCTGCCGAGGCGCGTCAGCAGGTCCTTGAGCGCGTACATCTCTTCTACGCCGGCCAGATCGCCGACGATACCGCCGATGCGTGCGCTCTTCGTCACCCTGATTTTTTCGGCGATGGTCGCGAAAGCCTCGGTCCAGGTTGCCGACCGCAGGCGGCCATTGGCCCGAATGTAAGGCTGGTCGAGCCGCTGGGTGCGCAGGCCGTCAACCACATGGCGGGCTTTGTCGGAAATCCATTCCTCGTTCACGTCATCGTTGGTGCGCGGCAGGATGCGCATCACCTCGCGTCCGCGGGTGTCGATGCGTATCGCCGAGCCGAGCGCATCCATCACGTCGATCGACTGCGTCTTGTTGAGCTCCCAAGGACGCGCCGCGAAAGCATAAGGCTTCGAGGTGAGCGCCCCGACGGGGCAGAGATCGACCACGTTGCTCTGCAGCTCCGAGGTCATCGCCTGTTCGAGATAGGTCGTGATCTCCATGTCCTCGCCGCGGCCGATGGCGCCGAGCTCGGGCACGCCGGCAACTTCGCTGGCGAAGCGGATGCAGCGCGTGCAGTGGATGCAGCGCGTCATGATCGTCTTGACCAGCGGGCCGATATATTTCTCCTCGACCGCGCGCTTGTTCTCGGCGTAGCGCGAGGCGTCCACGCCATAGGCCATGGCCTGGTCCTGCAGATCGCACTCGCCGCCTTGGTCGCAGATCGGGCAATCGAGCGGATGATTGATCAGCAGGAACTCCATCACGCCTTCGCGCGCCTTGCGCACCATGGGTGTGCGGGTATTGAGCACCTTCGGCGTGCCGTCTTTATTGGGCGCCAGGTCCTTGACGGCCATGGCGCAGGAGGCTTGCGGCTTCGGCACGCCGACGACTTCGATCAGGCACATGCGGCAATTGCCGGCGATCGACAGCCGCTCGTGGAAGCAGAAGCGCGGGATTTCCGCGCCGGCGGCTTCGCAAGCCTGCAGCAGCGTGTACTCCGGCGGAACGTCGATCTCTTTGCCGTCGACAATGAGCTTAGTCATGTTTGCCGCGTCTTCAGTCCGTTTAAGCCTGCGCTGTCGTTATTGTTGAATATGCTGATGCTCGCCGCACCAATCGTCGCGTTTGGTGGTCGGCCAGACCGGGTGGCGGCGGCCGTGATCGGGCAGATCGGCAATCTGCGGCCGCGGCGCAAGCCGCCGGCATTGGCCGAAGATCGCATGGTCGCGGGTATGCTCATGGTCGGTTCCTTCCGCCGTCGGCCACCAGAACCGGCAATTGCGGCATCGCTGGTGCGCGTTTTCGAACGTCATCGTTCGGCTCCATCGGTTGCCCGCTCCCCATTATCCGGCGGCCGTGGCCGCTAGTGATGTGGCGCCTATCTTGATGCCGCGTTGCGTCTTCCAAAGCGCGGCTTCCGCCAATTGCTCCCAGCCGAAGGCATGATCGTCCGGGCCATGCGCTTTCAGATGATCGAGCCTCGCCACGCCGTCTGCGATGGTCGGAAACACCCCCGCCGCCACCCACCACATCACCAGCGGCGTCTCAAGCGGCTCAAACCATTCCTCGCGGCGGCCATAGAAGCGGCTGTGCACTGTGCGCCACACAAAACGCTCCAGCGCCTGCGGGCCATCCCACACAGTCAGATTCGGCAGCATACGCGGGTCGTCGTAGACCCGCATACCCATGGCATTGCCGCTGTCGTCTTGCAGGCGCCAGACAAAGCCTTCGATCTGCTCGGCCAGCGCGTTGATGCGGGCGACATTGGCAACGAATTCGGCCATGCGCGGATCATCGAGCGGATAACGGATACGCGCGATGTTGAACTGCGCGAGATGGCGGGCCTGCGTCATCGCCATTACTCCGCCGCTTGCGCGTCGAGCGGGCGCGGGTCGCGCATGCCGGTATATTGGTCGGCGTTGCGCGAATATTCGTCGATGCGCCGCTCGATTTCGGGACGGAAATGCCGCAGCAGTCCTTGCACCGGCCAGGCGGCGCCGTCGCCAAAAGCGCAGATGGTGTGCCCCTCGATCTGGGTGGTGACCTCCATCAGCATGTCGATCTCACGCTTCTGCGCGCGGCCCTCCGACATGCGGGTGAGCACGCGCCACATCCAGCCCATGCCTTCGCGGCAGGGAGTGCACTGGCCGCAGCTTTCGTGCTTGTAGAAATAGGAGATGCGCGTCATCGCCCGCACGATATCGGTCGATTTGTCCATCACGATCACAGCGGCGGTGCCGAGCGCGGATTTCTTGTCACGGCAGCCGTCGAAATCCATCAGCAGCGAGTCGGCCCAGCCGGGACCGGCCGGCACCAGCGGCATCGACGAGCCGCCGGGAATAACCGCCAGCATGTTGTCCCAGCCGCCGCGCACGCCGCCGGCGTGTTTGTCGAGCAATTCGCGCAGCGGAATGCCCATGGCTTCTTCGACGTTGCACGGGCGCTCGACGTGGCCGGAAATGCAGAACAGCTTGGTGCCGGTATTGTTGGGCCGGCCGATACCGGCAAACCACGCCGCGCCCCGCCGCATGATGTCGGGCACCTGCGCAATCAACTCCACGTTGTTCACGGTGGTCGGACAGCCGTAGAGCCCGACATTGGCCGGGAACGGCGGCTTCAGGCGCGGCTGACCCTTTTTGCCTTCCAGGCTTTCCAGCAGCGCGGTTTCCTCGCCGCAGATATAGGCGCCGGCGCCATGATGCAGGACCAGATCGAAATCCCAGCCGTGCACATTATTCTTGCCGATCAGTTTGACGTCATAGGCCTCGTCGATGGCCGCCTGCAAACGCTCACGCTCGCGAATGAATTCGCCGCGGATATAAATGTAGCCGGTATTGACCCCCATGGCGCAGGCGGCGATCAGGCAGCCCTCGATCAACAGATGCGGATCGTGCCGCATGATCTCGCGATCTTTGCAGGTGCCGGGTTCTGATTCGTCGGCGTTGACCACCAGATAATGCGGCCGGCCGTCCGACTTCTTCGGCATGAACGACCATTTCAGGCCGGTCGGAAAACCCGCGCCGCCGCGGCCGCGCAAGCCGGAACTCTTCACCTCGTTGACGATATCGTCGCGGCCTTTTTCCAGGATCGCCTTGGTGCCGTCCCAGGCGCCACGCGCGCGCGCGCCTTTAAGGCCCCAGTCGTGGCGGCCGTAGAGGTTGAGAAAGATGCGATCCCTGTCAGCGAGCATTGGTCGGTCTTTGCGCGTTCAATTCGGTTTAGGCGGGGCGCCGGAGGCGCCGGGATTTTTTGCTGTGCCGCTTTTTGGCTCCGAGGTCTCTTTATCGGCCGGCTTACGGCGCCTGCCGTAAATCGAGGGGTCGATCAGCGTGGTGTCGCCGCCAACCGGCGCCGACAATTGCCGGTCCATCTGCGGGCCGGGCGCGGGCGTCTTGCCGGCGGCCAACGCGTCCAGAACCGCCATGAAACTGTCCTGCGTCAGATCTTCGTAATAGTCGGCGTTGATCTGCACCATCGGCGCGTTGACACAGGCGCCCAGGCACTCGACCTCGACCCAGGAAAACTTGCCGTCGGCCGTGACCCGGCCCTGCTCGCCGATGCGGATGCGGCAGACGTCCTCGATGGCGTCGGCGCCGCGCAGCCTGCACGGCGTGGTGCCGCAGAACTGCACGTGGAATTTGCCGACCGGCGACAAATTGAACATGGTGTAGAAGGTGGCGACCTCCAGCGCGCGGATATGCGCCATGCCGAGGAAGTCGGCGACGTGGCGGATGGCGACCTCAGGCAGCCAGCCGCCGGCCTGCTCCTGCGCGCGCCACAGCAGCGGAATGATCGCCGACTGCTGACGTCCCTCCGGATACTTAGCGACCTGCTTTTGCGCCCACTCCAGGTTCTCTTTGCTAAAGGCAAATTGCTTCGGCTGGATGTCCGGCGGGGCGAGACGGCGCACGCTCATCGGTCCACCTCGCCGAACACGATATCGATGGAACCGAGAATGGCGGAGACATCCGCCAGCATGTGGCCACGGCAAAGGAAATCCATGGCACTCAAATGCGCAAAGCCGGGTGCGCGGATCTTGCACTTGTACGGCTTGTTGGTGCCGTCGCTGACCAGGTAGACGCCGAACTCGCCCTTGGGCGCCTCGACCGCGGCATACACCTCGCCTTCCGGAACGTGGTAGCCCTCGGTGTAAAGCTTGAAGTGATGGATGAGCGCTTCCATGGAGCGCTTCATCTCGCCGCGCTTGGGCGGCACGATCTTGTTGTCGACGACGGTGATCGGCCCCTTGCCGTCCGGCGCGCGCAGCTTTTGCACGCATTGCTTCATGATACGGGCCGACTGGCGCATCTCTTCCATGCGGATGAGATAGCGGTCGAAACAGTCGCCGTTCTTACCGACCGGAATATCGAATTCCATTTCCGAATAGCATTCATAAGGCTGCGACCGGCGCAGATCCCAGGCCGCGCCCGAGCCGCGCACCATCACGCCGGAGAAGCCCCAATTCCAGGCGTCTTCCAGCTTGACCACGGCGATGTCGACGTTGCGCTGCTTGAAGATGCGGTTGCCGGTAAGCAGCGCGTCGAGATCGTCGACGACTTTCAGGAACGGATCGCAGAAGGCGCCGATGTCGTCGATCAGCTTGGGCGGCAGATCCTCGTGCACACCGCCGGGGCGGAAATAGGCCGCATGCATGCGGCTGCCCGAAGCGCGCTCGTAAAACACCATTAGCTTCTCGCGCTCCTCGAAGCCCCACAGCGGCGGGGTCAACGCGCCGACATCCATCGCCTGGGTGGTGACGTTGAGCAGGTGCGAGAGAATGCGTCCGATCTCGGAGTAGAGCACGCGGATCAACTGCGCCCGCCTCGGCACGGCGATGCCGAGCAGCTTTTCTACCGCGAGGCAGAAGGCGTGCTCCTGATTCATCGGCGCGACGTAATCGAGCCGGTCGAAATAAGGCACGGCCTGCAGATAGGTCTTGGCCTCGATCAGCTTTTCGGTGCCGCGATGCAGCAGGCCGATATGCGGGTCGACGCGCTCGACGATTTCGCCGTCGAGCTCCAGCACCAGGCGCAGCACGCCGTGCGCGGCCGGATGCTGCGGCCCAAAATTGATGGTGAAGTTGCGGACGTCGGTTTCGGCCATCAGCTCACCAGCTCGCCAGCGGCTCTTGCCTTGTCGGCGACCTTGGCATTGAAGCGATCCCACGCCACGACGACGCGCTCGTGACGGCCCTCCCCGATCAAGTCCATGCCGTCGTGGGCGCTGACCTTGAACGCGAGCTTGCGGCCTTTCACCTCGATGCATTCGACATCGACGGTGACGGTCATGCCGGGCGGCGTCGCCGCCAGATGCGAGACATCGACGTGCGCGCCAACGCTGCCCTCGCCGGCGTCAAGGTGCGGCGCTATGAGGTCGGCGCATGCCCATTCCATCAGCACGATCATAAAGCCGGTGGCGAAGACCTTCGGCATGCCGGCGATGATCGGCGATTCCGGAAAAGTGAACGGCACGGTCTTATTCTCCGGCACCACGTAGGAGAACGAATGCTTGAGACCGGGCTGCAAAGTCGGCTTCATGTCACGATCGCTTTGCTTTTTCGTCGCCCGGCAGCGTGTAATCGGTGCCCTCCCAAGGCGAGAGGAAATCGAAGGTGCGGAATTCCTGCGCCAGCGCCACCTTGTCGTAGCGCACGCGCTTTTCCTCGTCGTCGTAGCGCACCTCGACAAAGCCGGTGAGCGGGAAATCCTTGCGCAACGGATGGCCCTCGAAGCCGTAGTCGGTGAGAATGCGCCGCATGTCCGGATGGCCGGTGAACAAGACGCCGTAGAGGTCGTAGGTCTCGCGCTCGAACCAGTCGGCGCCGCGATAGACGTCGAACAGCGAAGCAACCGGCGTCGCCTCATCGGTCATGATCTTCACGCGCAGGCGCAGGTTTAATTGCGGCGAGAGCAAATGATAGACGACGTCGAAGCGCTGCTCGCGGCTCGGCCAGTCCACCGCCGTGATGTCGATCAGGCAGATGAACTGGCAGGCGCGGTCATCGCGTAAAAAGCGCGCGGCCTTCACGATCTCGGCGGCTTTGACGGTGACGGTGAGTTCGCTGCGGACGATCTCATATCCGGTGACGGTATCGCCCAACTCACTCTTGATCGTGTGCCCCAAGACTTCGAGCACTGGGTCCATTGTCCGCTCCCGCTCAACGTTCGATCGTGCCGGTGCGGCGGATCTTCTTCTGCAGCAGCATGACGCCGTATAGCAGCGCCTCGGCGGTCGGCGGACAGCCAGGCACGTAGATGTCCACCGGCACGATGCGGTCGCAGCCGCGCACCACCGAGTAGGAATAGTGATAGTAGCCGCCGCCGTTGGCGCAGGAGCCCATGGAGATCACGTAGCGCGGCTCCGGCATCTGGTCGTAGACCTTGCGCAGCGCCGGCGCCATTTTGTTGGTCAAAGTGCCGGCGACGATCATCACGTCGGATTGGCGCGGCGAGGCGCGCGGGGCAAAGCCGAAGCGCTCGGCGTCGTAGCGCGGCATCGACATCTGCATCATCTCGACCGCGCAGCACGCCAGGCCAAACGTCATCCACATCAGCGAGCCGGTGCGCGCCCAGGTGATCAGGTCGTCGGCGGCGGTGACCAGAAAGCCTTTGTCGGAGAGTTCGGCGTTGACGTCCTTGAAAAAGGCGTCATCGGCACCGGCGGGCTTGCCGGTGCGCGGGTCGAGGATGCCGGTGGCTGCAGGTGCGACCAGGCTCATGGGGCCATCAATCCCATTCAAGCGCCCCCTTCTTCCACTCATATATGAAGCCGATGGTGAGAACGCCAAGGAACAACATCATCGACCAGAAGCCGTAGAGCCCGACCTCACGAAACGCGACTGCCCAGGGGAACAAGAAGCTCACCTCCAGGTCGAAAATGATGAACAGGATAGCGACCAGATAGAAACGCACGTCGAACTTCATGCGCGCATCGTCGAAGGCGTTGAAGCCGCACTCGTAGGCGGAGAGCTTTTCCGGGTCCGGGGCGCTATAGGCGACCATGAATGGCGCGATCAGCAGCGCCAGCCCGATCACCAGCGCAACCCCGACAAAAACGACGAGCGGCAGGTAGTCGTTCAGCAATGCGCTCATGGCGACCTCAAGCGTATGGCCCCGACGACCCCGGAAATACGCCCGCCCCGGACTGCCCGGCGGCCCCAAACGGCGCCGTAGCCCCGCACAAAAAAGCCTTTGCTTGCTTGGAATGGGCTTAAAGGACGGGAGCGTTCGAGGCTTAGCGCAGTGCACAAATTGTGGCAAGCCGCTATTCGGCGGCCTTGCCGCGCAAGGGCCGAAAGCCGGCGTCATAATTGACAGCCGCGCAAAGCCGCATCGATAGTCGCCGCTCGGTGCAGAACCGCCGATTGGAAGGACGACGACGGATGGCGATCCTGCGACACGTTGTCGGTTTACTGGCGCTCGCGGCAGCAATCTCGGCCGGGCCGGTGGCCGCCGCCGATTATCCGACCCATACGGTCAAGATCATCGCTCCTTTCGGCGCCGGTGGGCCGACCGATCTTTATTCGCGCAGCGTCGCCGAGGAATTGCAAAAAGCGCTGCACCAACCCTTCGTGGTCGAGAATCGGCCCGGCGCCGGCACCACCATCGGCACCCAGCTGGTCGCCAGCGCTGCGCCCGACGGCTACACGCTGTTGATGGTGTCGGGCACGCAGACCGTCAACGAAACGCTGTTCACGCGGAAATCCTACAGGCTCATGCGCGATCTGGTGCCGATCGCGCCGCTGATCGACAGCGACCTGGTGCTGGTGGTGCACCCCTCGGTGCCGGCGAAAAATATGACCGAACTGCTGGCGCTGGCGCGGGCAAAGCCGGGCACGCTGAATTACGGCTCATCGGGTCCCGGCTCGAACTATCATATGGCGGCCGAGCTCTTAAAAAACCTCACCGGCATCGACATCGTGCACGTGCCCTATAAAGGTTCGACCGGTGCCCGCAACGACATCATCGGCGGACAAATCCAGTTGCTGTTCGACAGCGTCCCGACTATGGCGCCGATCATTCAATCCGGGCGCGTGCGCGCGCTCGCGACCA
Organism: uncultured Alphaproteobacteria bacterium; assembly: GCA_963805375.1. Lineage (GTDB taxonomy): Bacteria > Pseudomonadota > Alphaproteobacteria > Rhizobiales > Xanthobacteraceae > Pseudolabrys. The sequence goes on from CAWDUB010000004.1 coordinate 280,979, forward strand.
GCGGCTTGAAGCGCTCGTCGATCCTGCCCGACGTGCCCACGCTTGACGAAGCCGGCGTAAAAGGCTTCAGCGCTACCCTGTGGGTCGGTTTTATGGCGCCGGCGGGCACACCACAGCCGATCGTCGATCTACTCAACCGGGAGATCACCAAGATCCTGTCGCGGCCCGACATCAAGACGGCATGGGAAAGACAAGGCGCCATTCCAATCACGATGACGCAGCCGGAATTCAAGGCCTTCATGGAGGCGCAGATCACGAAATGGGCGGGCGTCATCAAGGCCAACCACATCGCGCTGATCAAATAGCCTTCACCTCAACACTGCCAAAGGTGCGTAATGCAAGACATGACGAAGCCTGCCATCAAAGGCGAGGAGCACTGGGCGACCAAGGACGGCGGCGTGAAGCTGTTCCTGTGGGAGAAATGCGCCGGCGATCCGGCAAAAAGCCTTGGCACCATTCTCTGGGTGCACGGTTCCTCGATGGCCGCGCAGCCGACCTTCGATTTACAGGTGCCGGGGCGGCCCAATTCCTCGGCCATGGATTATTTCGCCGGGCGCGGCTTCGACTGCTGGTCGGTCGACATGGAAGGCTATGGCCGCTCGACCAAGGACCGCGACAACAACGCCCCGATTTCGCAGGGCGCCGACGATTGCTATGCGGCCGCGCTCTATATCCAGAAGCTGCGGGGCAAGCGCCCGCTGCTGGTCTACGGCATTTCATCGGGCGCGCTGCGTGCCGCGATGTTTGCCGAGCGGCATCCCGAGATGGTGGCGAGGCTTGCCCTCGATGCCATGGTGTGGACCGGCGAAGGCTCGCCGACGCTTGAACAGCGCCGCAAACGGCTGCCCGAATTCAGCGTTAAGAACCGCCGGCCGATCGACCGGGCCTTTGTCTATTCGATCTTCAACCGCGACCATCCCGGCACCGCCGAGGAAAAGGTCATCGAAGCCTTCGCCGACGCCATTCTCAAGCTCGACAATTCGGTGCCGACCGGCACGTATGTCGACATGTGCTCGAAATTGCCGGTGGTGAATCCGGAAAAGATCACCGTGCCGACGCTGATCATGCGCGGGCAATGGGACGGCATCGCCTCGTTCGAGGATCTCAACGCCTTCTTCGCCAAGCTGCCGAACCCCGACAAGCAGTTCGCGGTGATGCCCGGCATCTCCCATTCGAGCTTCCACCAGAAGAATTATTTGACGGTCTATCACATCCTGGCGAGCTTCTTCGAGCAGCCGGCGCCGATCTACAGAGGCTGAAGCTTACACGCCGAGTTGATCGGCCAAGTCGCTTAAATCCTTCGCCGCATAATCGACCGGCGCCGTCGGTCCGGGCTCGCCGGTGTTCGGTCCGTATTCATTGACGCGCGCGATGTGTCCGGTACGCAAGCCGAGCTTCGCCGCGGCCACGAGATCGCGGGTATGGGCTGCCACCATCATGCATTGCGCCGGGGCGAGATCGAGCGCCTCGCAGGCGGCGAGATAAACACGCGGCTTCGGCTTGAAGTCGCCGGCGATCTCCGAGCCGAGGATCGCGTCCCAGGGAATATCGTTGCGGCGGGCGAGATCGACCATCAGCGAAATGTTGCCGTTCGAGCACGGCGCGATCTTGAACTTGCGCTTGAGCCGCTTCATTGCGGCGGACACGTCGGGCCAAGCGTCGAGCCGATGCCAGACCATGGTCAAATCGTCGAGCACTTCGTCGGACAGTTGCTGCAAGCCGAAGCGCGGCGCGACGCGCACGAGATTGTGCCGGTGCAACACGTCGAGCTTGGAAAACGGAAGGCGCCCTGCCCGCACCTCCTCCATCCCGGGCTGGTATTCGGCCCGCCAGGCGTCGGCAAAAGCCAGCCAGTCGAGCCGGTAACCGAGCGTATCGAGGATGGCCTCGGCCTCACGGGCGACCGATGTGCGCCAGTCCATCAGGGTACCGAAGACGTCGAAAAACAGCGCCTGGACGGCCGGCTGGGAGGTACTCACGGCGCAACTTTCATGCCCTGATGACGCCGGTTTTGCCGCCCGCCACCATTGCTAAGTCATTGATAAAATGGCGGGAGCGACGGGACTCGAACCCGCGGCCTCTGCCGTGACAGGGCAGCGCTCTAACCAACTGAGCTACGCCCCCGCGGGCGTCAAATCGAGTTATAGGCGCCCTAACCTATAGTCAAGGTAAAGGCCGATTACCCAACCAAAATTGCGAAAAAGCCTTATTTTTCGCGAAGAATTGATGGTCAGACCGCCCCCGAATCGTCTATGCGGGCGACGTGTTTGGCGCTTCGCCAAACCAGTGGATTCACGAGGAGGGTCCTTTAGATGGCAATGGCACCTGGAAAAGCACCAACACCAACTACTGTCACATTGAAGCATCTCGCTGCCGCGCTGGCCGAAAGCCACGAGATGTCGAAGAAACAGGCCGAAACCGTGCTCGGCGATCTGGTCGGCAACATCGTCAAGCATTTGAAAAAGGGTGAACGCATCCGCATCGGCGGCCTGGGCATTCTTCAGGTGCGCAAACGCGCCGCCCGCATGGGCCGCAATCCGGCAACCGGCGAACAGATTCAAATCAAGGCCAGCAAGAAGGTCGCTTTCCGCGCCTCCAAGGAATTGAAAGAATCGATCTGACGGCGATTTAAGCCGGATCCTCCGGAGAAATTGCAGCAGGCGCGGAGCGTGAGCTTCGCGCCTGCGTTTTTTTGTTGGGAAGTAATTTCATAGGCCCGCCTTCGCCCGAACGGAACACAGCCCGCCTTCGCTAAAGCTGCGGCGGACAACCTGCGCTGCTTCGCAGCGAAGGTTGGTGGGCGGTGACGGACTCGAACCGCCGACATCCTGCGTGTAAAGCAGGCGCTCTACCAACTGAGCTAACCGCCCTTCCCCGCCCGTTTATCGCCATCGGCCGTGGCGAGGCAAGCTTTGCCCGTTCGAGGCGTTATCCACCAGAACGCAAAAACGGCGCCTTTCGGCGCCGCTTTGCATTTCTCGTAAGCGGACGAGGCTTTAGTGCGCCGTCAGCCCGGAGCCGTCGTCCTCCGGCACCTGCTCGGCGGCGGCGGCTTCGGCGGCGAGCTTGGCGCTCGCTTCATCCCATTCGATCGGCTCGGGCTTGCGCACCAGCGCGCGCGCCAGCACTTCGTCCATGCGGCTGACCGGAATGATCTCCAGGCCCTTCTTGATGGTCTCGGAAATTTCCACCAAATCCTTGGCGTTCTCTTCCGGGATCAGCACGGTCTTCATGCCGCCGCGCGAGGCGGCGAGCAGCTTTTCCTTCAAGCCGCCGATCGGCAGCACACGGCCACGCAGCGTGATCTCACCGGTCATGGCGACGTCGCGGCGCACCGGGATACCGGTCATCACCGAGACGATGGCGGTGACCATGGCGACGCCGGCAGACGGTCCATCCTTGGGCGTCGCGCCTTCCGGCACGTGCACGTGGATGTCGCGCTTGTCGAACAGCGGCGGCTCGATGCCGAAGGCGACCGCGCGCGAGCGGACATAAGAGGCCGCCGCCGAGATCGACTCCTTCATCACGTCACGCAGGTTACCGGTGACGGTCATCTTGCCTTTGCCGGGCATCATCACGCCTTCGATGGTGAGCAGCTCTCCGCCCACATCGGTCCAGGCGAGCCCGGTGACCATGCCGACCAGATCCTCGGCCTCGACCTCGCCGTAGCGGAACTTCGGCACGCCGAGATAATCGCCCAGGCTCGTCGCGGTGACCGTGATGGCCTTCTTCTTTGAGGTCATCAACTCCTTCACCGCCTTGCGGACCAGGGTCGAGAGCTCGCGCTCGAGGTTGCGCACGCCGGCTTCCCGCGTGTAGCGGCGGATCAGCGTCAGCAGCGCCTCGTCGTCGATCGACCATTCCTTGGCATCGAGGCCGTGCTTGGCGATCGCGTGCGGGATCAAGTGTTTGCGCGCGATCTCGACCTTTTCATCCTCGGTGTAGCCGGCGATGCGGATGATCTCCATGCGGTCCATCAGCGGCGGCGGGATATTGAGCGTGTTCGCCGTGGTGATGAACATCACGTTGGACAGATCGTAGTCGACCTCGAGATAGTGGTCGTTGAAGGTGTGGTTCTGTTCAGGGTCGAGCACCTCGAGCAGAGCCGAAGACGGATCGCCGCGGAAATCGGCGCCCATCTTGTCGACCTCGTCGAGCAGGAACAGCGGGTTCGAGGTCTTGGCCTTGCGCATCGACTGGATGACCTTGCCGGGCATCGAGCCGATATAGGTGCGCCGGTGGCCGCGGATTTCGGCCTCGTCACGCACGCCGCCAAGCGACACGCGCACGAACTCGCGGCCGGTCGCTCGCGCTATCGACTTGCCGAGCGAGGTCTTGCCGACGCCCGGGGGGCCGACCAGGCAGAGGATCGGGCCGGTCAGCTTGTTGGCGCGCTGCTGCACGGCGAGATACTCGACGATGCGTTCCTTGACCTTCTCCAGGCCATAGTGATCCGCGTCGAGAATCTTCTCGGCGCCGACGAGATCCTTCTTGACCTTGCTCTTCTTGTTCCACGGAATCGACAACAGCCAGTCGAGGTAGTTGCGCACGACGGTGGCTTCCGCCGACATCGGCGACATCTGCCGCAGCTTCTTTAACTCGTGCGTCGCCTTCTCGCGGGCTTCCTTGGAGAGCTTGGTCTTCTTGATCTTCTCTTCCAGTTCCTGAAGCTCGTCTTTGCCTTCCTCGTCGCCGAGCTCCTTCTGGATCGCCTTCATCTGCTCATTGAGGTAGTACTCGCGCTGCGTCTTCTCCATCTGCCGCTTGACGCGGGTGCGGATGCGCTTTTCCACCTGCAGCACGGAGATCTCGCTCTCCATCAGGCCGAGCACCTTTTCGAGGCGCTCGGTGACGACCGGCGTCTCCAGGATGTCCTGCTTGTCCGGAATCTTGACGGCGAGATGCGAGGCCACGGTATCGGCGAGTTTGGCGTAATCCTCGATCTGCTGGATCACGCCGATCACCTCGGGCGACACCTTCTTGTTGAGCTTCACATAGTTTTCGAATTCGGTGATCACCGAACGCGCCATGGCTTCGGCCTCGACACGCTCGCCGGTATCGTCGGCAAGAACGGTGGCGTCGGCTTCGAAGTAGTCGCTGCGGTCGGTGTATTTGAGCACCTTCGCGCGCTCGGCGCCCTCGACCAGCACCTTGACGGTGCCGTCGGGCAGCTTGAGCAGCTGCAGAACGCTGGCCAGCGTGCCGACCTCGAAGATCGCGTCGGTCGCCGGATCGTCGTCGGAGGCATTCTTCTGCGTGGCCAGCAGGATGAAGGTGTCGGAGCGCATGACCTCTTCCAGCGCCTTGATCGACTTTTCGCGGCCGACAAAGAGCGGGACGATCATGTGCGGGAACACCACGATGTCGCGCAGCGGCAGAACGGGATAGGCCCGGGTTTCGCCGGGTTGCAGCTGGGGTCGTGGTTTGTTGGTCATGAGAATTTCCCTTTTTGTTGTGCCCCTGTTTGCGCGACCCGCTTAAGCGGCATCGCAAAAACAGTGCCAGTAGGATGGGCGAGAGGATCAGCCGGATCGCCCGGCGACCCCTTAACCCACACAGAATCTACGATCTATCGTACGCCAGTTCGCTTACGACGCTATACGTATGGTGACGCTGCAATGTGTTCAAGTCAGGCCCGCTTTCGCTGGCAAAGCGGGGGCGGCAAACGCGATTAACGACGTCGATAGCGCGATTCGGACAGGCAAGTCCGGCAACCGGCTGGCGAACATATCAGGCGCTCGCGCTGCCCTGCTCCGCCGTGCGGTCGCTGCGGTCGGCATAGATGTAGAGCGGGCGCGCGGTGCCCTCGACGACTTCCCGCGAGATCACCACCTCCTCGACCCCCTCCAGGCTGGGCAGGTCGAACATGGTGTCGAGCAGGATGCCCTCCATGATGGAGCGCAGGCCGCGCGCGCCGGTCTTGCGGTCGATGGCCTTGCGGGCGATGGCGCCGAGCGCTTCCTCGGCCAGCGTCAGATCGATCGACTCCATTTCGAACAGCCGCTGGTATTGCTTGACCAGCGCGTTCTTCGGCTCGACCAGAATCTTCTTGAGCGAGGCTTCGTCGAGGTCCTCGAGCGTGGCGACCACCGGCAGGCGGCCGACGAATTCCGGGATCAGACCGTATTTGAGCAGGTCCTCCGGCTCGACCTCGCGGAAGATTTCGCCCTGCTTGCGGTCCTCGGGCGCAACCACCTTGGCGCCGAAGCCGATCGAGGTGGCGCGGCCGCGCGCCGAGATGATCTTCTCCAGCCCGGCGAAGGCACCGCCGCAGACGAACAGGATGTTGGTGGTGTCGACTTGCAGGAATTCCTGCTGCGGGTGCTTGCGGCCACCCTGCGGAGGCACCGAGGCGATGGTGCCTTCCATGATCTTCAACAGGGCCTGCTGCACGCCCTCGCCCGACACGTCGCGCGTGATCGAGGGGTTGTCGGACTTGCGCGAAATCTTGTCGATCTCGTCGATGTAGACGATGCCGCGCTGCGCCCGCTCGACGTTGTAGTCGGCCGACTGCAGCAGCTTGAGGATGATGTTCTCGACGTCCTCGCCGACATAGCCGGCCTCGGTGAGCGTGGTGGCGTCGGCCATGGTAAACGGCACGTCGAGAATGCGCGCCAGCGTCTGCGCCAGCAGCGTCTTGCCCGAGCCGGTCGGCCCGATCAGCAGAATGTTCGATTTCGCCAGCTCGACGTCGTTGTGCTTGGTCTGATGGTTAAGCCGCTTGTAGTGGTTATGGACGGCGACCGAGAGCACCTTCTTGGCGTGGTCCTGGCCGATCACGTAGTCGTCGAGAACTTTCCGTATCTCTTTGGGAGTCGGAATCCCATCGCGGGACTTCACCAGCGAGGACTTGTTCTCCTCGCGGATGATATCCATGCACAGTTCGACGCATTCGTCGCAGATGAACACGGTCGGTCCGGCAATGAGCTTGCGCACTTCGTGCTGGCTCTTGCCGCAGAACGAGCAGTAAAGGGTGTTCTTGGAATCGGTGCCGCCGACTTTGCTCATTCCATTCTCCGTCACACGCGTTCGTACTTTTCGCGCTCGGCCGAGGCTTCGGGCACTCGCCTATACGCGACACCACGAACGAAGCAAGTTTCGCGCCGGAAGGCCAGCACGGCGGACCTCAAACTCGGGTGGCCCGCTCACCCTCACTACCCCCAGATCGTAAGCGAAGCATGCTAACGGCGTGATAATCAAGATTCTATTAACGATAATGCCGCAGCGGCAGGCAGGACGGGCCGATCTGACGGGAACCTGTCCCGGCGGCCTCAGGCGGGTTTGGGCAGCAGCTCTTCGGGCCGCCGCTCGATCACCTTGTCGACGATGCCGAAATCCCTGGCCGCCTCGGCGGTGAGGAAATAGTCGCGTTCCAGCGCGTCCTCGATCTTTTTCAGCGCCTGGCCCGTATGGTGGACATAAATCTCGTTCAGCCGCTTTTTCAGGTTTAGAATCTCCTGGGCGTGCAACATGATGTCGGTTGCCTGCCCTTGGAACCCGCCGGACGGCTGATGCATCATGATACGGGCGTTGGGCAGCGCAAAGCGCAGGTCTTTGGCGCCGGCCGCGAGCAACAGCGAGCCCATCGAGGCCGCCTGGCCAATGCAAAGCGTTGAAACCGCGGGGCGGACGAACTGCATGGTGTCATAAATCGCCATGCCGGAGGTCACCACCCCGCCCGGCGAATTGATGTACATCGAGACTTCTTTTTTCGGATTTTCCGCTTCCAGGAACAGCAACTGCGCCACCACCAATGTGGCGACACCGTCGTCGATCGGGCCGGTGATGAAGATGATCCGTTCCTTGAGCAGGCGCGAATAGATGTCATAGGCGCGCTCGCCGCGGTTGGTCTGCTCGACCACCATGGGAACGAGATGTTGCATGTAGGTATCGACGGGGTCTTTCATTTCGGCTCCAAAAGACTGAGCGGACGCGAATCACGAGGGCTAGACTAGCCTTATCGTGGGCCGCGTATCTATTTTCGCGTGGCGGCCAGCGCAAGGCCGTCGGTTGCTCAGGCCGGGGCCGATTCGTCGTCTTCTTTGTAGAGCTCTTCGCGCGAAACCTTCTTCTCGGTCACGCCGGCAAGTTCGAGCAGGAAGTCGACCACCTTTTCCTCGTAGATCGGCGCGCGCAGGGCGGCGATCGCCTGCGGGTTCTTGCGGTAATAGTCCCACACCTGCTGTTCCCGGCCGGGGAATTGGCGCACGTGCTCCATCACCGCGCGGTTTAATTCGTCCTCGCTCACGGTGATGTTGTTCTTCTCGCCGATCTCCGCCAGCACCAGACCGAGCCGTACGCGGCGTTCGGAGATGGCGCGGTATTCGGCCTTGGCTTTCTCCTCGGTGGTGTCCTCGTCGGCAAAGGTCTTCTTCTCGGCTTCCATTTCCTGCTGCAACGACTTCCACACCCGTTCGAATTCCTCTTCCACCAGCGAGGGCGGCGGCTCGAACTTGTGGCGCTTGTCGAGTTCGTCGAGCAACGCGCGCTTGATCTTCTGCCGCGACATGCCGACGTGCTCGCGCGCCAAGCGATCCTTGACCGCCTCGCGCAGCTTGGCGAGAGAATCCAGACCCAGTGACTTGGCAAAATCGTCATCGAGCGCGACGGCGCCCGGCGTCTCGATCGATTTTGCGGTCACCACGAACTCGGCATTTTTGCCGGCGAGATGCGGCGCTTGATAGTGCTCCGGAAACTTCACTTTCAGCGTGCGGGTCTCGCCGCTGGCGATGCCGATGAGCTGATCCTCGAAGCCGGGGATAAAGGTGTTGGAGCCGATCAGCACGGCGGCATCGTCGCCTGAGCCGCCTTCGAAGGGTTCGCCGTCGATGGTGCCGGCGAAGGAAATGATGACGCGATCGTCCTTTGCCGCTTTCTCGCCGGCGCCGCGCGGCGAATAGGGCTTGTTCTGTTCGACGATGCGCGCGAGCCCCTCGTCTACTTCGGCGTCGGCGACTTCGCTCACCAGCCTGGTCAGCTTGATGTCCTTGAAGTTGGCGAGCTCGATCTTCGGCACGATCTCAAGCGCCATCGTGTAATTGAGGTCGCTCTTTCCCGCGATCAGCTGTTCGATCGCCCCCTCCTCGCTCGGCAGCGTGACCTTGGGCTCGGCCGCGAGCTTGAAGCCGTGCTCGGAGACGATCTGGGTATTGGCATCGCGCACCGTCGTCTCGATCACCTCGGCCATGGCGGAGCGGCCATAAAGGCGCTTGAGATGCGAGACCGGCACCTTGCCCGGGCGAAAGCCGTTGATGCGGACTTGGCCCTTCAACTCGTCGAGGCGCGCATTGACCTTGGCGTCGAGCTCGGCGGCGGGGACGACCACCTTGTATTCGCGCTTGAGGCCTTCGGACAGCGTTTGGGTCACTTGCATTGATCACACATTCGGTTGCTTGCAACGCTCAACGTGGCGCCGCGCATGGGTGGTAGGCATTGCGCCCGGTCATTCATTCGGCCCTTGGCGTGGTGCGGGCGGAGGGACTCGAACCCCCACGACTTTCGTCACGGGAACCTAAATCCCGCGCGTCTACCAGTTCCGCCACGCCCGCAAAGGGCCCGTCGATGGACATTGATCCCGCGCCGCAATTCGGCCTTCGCTTAACGCAGCAAGCCCCGGAAAGGCAAGGCGCGGGCCTCCTTAAGGGCGGCGCGGCTTATATCATGCAAATCACCGGGAGCCACTAAAATGGCCCCGGCCTTAGGTTTTGCAATCAGCCGCTTTCCCCGGCCGCAAGACGTTCATATAGCCGCCGGTAAACCGCCGGCAGCGCCTCAGGTAAATCCTCCGAAATGAGACCGGGGCCGAATTCGCTCGCGGCCTCGCCGTGCAGCCAGACCGCGGCGCTGGCCGCTTCAAACCCCGGCATGCCTTGCGCCATCAATCCGGCGATCATGCCGCTGAGCACGTCGCCGGCACCGGCTGTGGCGAGATAGGCGGGCGCATTTGCGGCGATGGCGGCGCGGCCGTCCGGCGCCGCCACGACCGTGTCGGCGCCCTTCAGAAGCACTATGGCATTGCTCGCCTTGGCCGCTGAGCGGGTTTTCTCAAGTTTATCATGAACATGAGCTTCATGTATCACTTTAAACAATCGGTCGAATTCGCCCTCGTGCGGGGTCAGGACGACGTCGCGCCCATCACGCTTGGCAATTAGACCAGCCAGCATAGCCGAGTCGCCGGCGAAGCTGGTCAGTGCGTCCGCGTCCAGGACCGCCGCTGCCGCGCTTTCCAGGGCGGCTTGAACCAGCTCTCGCATCGCCTGCCCGACCCCGCCGCCCGGCCCCAGGGTGATCGCGTTGCGCCGCGTGTCGGCGAGGAAGGCCGCCAATTCGGCCGCCCCATCGACCGGCCGCACCATCACAGCGAGGCTCTCCGCCGCATTGACGCTGAGCGCTTCGCGCGGGCTGGCAATGCTCACCAGCCCCGCCCCCGCCCGCAGGGCGCCGCGCGCCGCCAGCCGCGCCGCACCCGTGGCCGACTGTCCGCCCGACACCACCACCGCATGGCCGCGGCTGTATTTGTGCGCCTGCGGCGTGGGAAGCGGAAACAAGCCGCCCCACAGTGCCGGCTGATTGGCGAAGGCTTTCGGCTTGATCGTGGCCAGCACGCTGTCGGGGATGCCGATATCGGCGACCTCGGTCGCGCCGCAGTGCAGCCGCCCCGGCAACAAGACGTGTCCGGTCTTGCGGCGGAAGAACGTCACGGTGCGCACCGCGTTGACCGCCGCCCCCATCACGGCGCCGGTGGTACCGTTGACGCCGCTCGGCAGGTCGACTGCGACCACAGGTGTAGCTGCCGCGTTCATCGCCTTGATCATGGCGCGCGGCAGCCCTTCGACCTCGCGATCAAGGCCGGCTCCGAACAGGGCATCGACGATGATGTCGCAATCGGTAAGCGAGACGGGCGAAGCCTCCTCGACCGGCCCGCTCCATTGCTCGGCGGCCCTGGCGGCATCGCCTTTCAGCCGGCTCCTGTCGCCGACAAAGCTGACCCGCACGGAAAATCCGCGCTCGGCGAGATGGCGGGCGGCGATGAAGCCGTCGCCGCCGTTATTGCCGGGGCCTGCCACGATGACGAGGCGCCGGCCTTGCAGTGCGCTGGCGGCGTCGGCGACGGCGCGGCCGGCATTCTCCATCAGCGCACTACCAGACGTGCCCGCGGCGATGGTCAGCCGGTCGGCCTGCGCCATTTCCGCCGCGGTGAGCAGCTCGATCATGGGGTTAGCGGACCAGCATCGCGGGCGCAGGTCAAATTCGCAGGCGTCGGCAAGCACTGCGGAATTCGGCCCCTATCGTTCAGAATTTCTGGGCGATCTCATCGAGGTATTTTGACGTCAGCGAGCTCTGAGGGCCGCTGATGACAAAGATCACCATCTGCTTGGATTCCACACAGCGAATGCCGGCGGTGTAGCCGCCGGCACGGCGCGCATAGACGGAATTCTTCGTGCGCGCCGTATCGGCCTTGAACGCCACGGCATGGAGCGCGCGCTCGGCATGGTCCTGACAGGCGGCCAGGTCGAGCTTGGTATCGTCCCACTGGGTGTACAGCGCATACCCCTCCGCCGCCCCGGCCGGCCGAACCGCCAGCAAAGCCAGCGCAACACCGGCAACCGCAAAACCTCTCATGGCGAACACCCCCAATGAATTCGGTCGTTTTAGCACGCCCGCGCGCGCTTGCGCTTGGGCGTTTGGCCGGCCTGACGGGCCGCTAGTGCCTGCAAGGCACCCTCTATCCGACGGCTGGCAAAAGTTTAAGCAGAATGCTTAATTGCCGGGCACCGAACATTAGGCAGATTGGGCTGCAGCCGCGCATTGGCTGCATAACTATTTGCCGACAAACGTCTATTGCCGCCTGTTCGGCTTGGCACGGGACCTGCTAACCGGTAGCGCGGCTCTCCGGATGGATGCGACGGGCCTGGGGAAGGAAGCGTAATGAAAAAAGTCGAGGCCATCATCAAGCCCTTCAAGCTCGACGAGGTGAAGGAGGCATTGCAGGAGGTCGGTCTGCAAGGCATTACCGTGACCGAGGCCAAGGGCTTCGGCCGGCAAAAGGGCCACACCGAGCTCTACCGCGGCGCCGAATACGTGGTCGATTTCCTCCCCAAGGTGAAGGTCGAAGTCGTGCTCGGCGACGACATGGTGGACAAAGCGATCGAGGCGATCCGGCGCGCCGCCCAGACCGGCCGGATCGGCGACGGCAAAATCTTCGTATCCAATATCGAGGAAGCCATCCGCATCAGGACCGGTGAATCGGGGGTCGACGCCATCTGAGCAGCGCGCTAAGCCGCTGTCCGCAAACGCAACACGTAAGGGGGAATGCCATCCATGACGACCGCTAAAGATGTCATGAAAATGATCAAGGATAACGACGTCAAATACGTCGATTTCCGCTTCACCGATCCGCGCGGAAAATGGCAGCACGTCACCTTCGACGTCTCGCTGATCGAGGAAGACACTTTCGCCGAAGGCCAGATGTTCGACGGCTCCTCGATCGCCGGCTGGAAGGCGATCCACGAGTCCGACATGAACCTGATGCCGGATCCGGGGACGGCCTGTATCGATCCGTTCTTCGCCGAGACCACGATGTCGCTGATCTGCGACGTGCTCGAGCCGACCACGGGCGAGCCCTACAACCGCGATCCGCGCGGCATCGCCAAGAAGGCCGAAGGCATGGTCAAATCCATGGGCGTCGGCGACACCGTCTTCTTCGGACCCGAGGCCGAGTTCTTCGTGTTCGACGACGTCAAATACGCGGCCCTGCCCTATAACACCGGCTTCAAGCTCAACTCGATCGAGTTCCCAACCAACTCCGACACCGAATACGAAGGCGGCAATCTCGGCCATCGCGTCGGCACCAAGAAGGGCTATTTTCCGGTGCCGCCGCAGGATTCAGCGCAGGATATGCGCTCGGAAATGCTCGGCGCCATGGCGCGCATGGGCTGCGTCGTCGAAAAGCACCATCACGAAGTGGCAAGCGCCCAGCACGAGCTCGGCCTGAAATTCTCGCCGCTCACCGTGATGGCCGACCGGCTGATCATCTACAAATATTGCATCCAGCAGGTGGCGCAGATCTACGGCAAGACCGCGACCTTCATGCCCAAGCCGATCTACGGCGACAACGGCTCGGGCATGCACTGCCATCAATCGATCTGGAAGTCGGGCAAGCCGGTATTCGCCGGCAACAAATATGCCGACCTGTCGGAAACGTGCCTCTCCTACATCGCCGGCATCATCAAGCACGCCAAGGCGATCAACGCTTTCACCAATCCGACCACCAACTCATACAAGCGTCTGGTGCCGGGCTTCGAAGCGCCGGTGTTGCTCGCCTACTCGGCGCGCAACCGCTCGGCTTCCTGCCGCATTCCCTACACCACCAACCCGAAGGCCAAACGCGTCGAAGTGCGCTTCCCCGATCCGATGGCCAACCCCTATCTCGCCTTCGCGGCGATGCTGATGGCGGGTCTCGACGGCATCAAGAACAAGCTCGATCCGGGCTCTGCAATCGACAAAGACCTTTACGATCTGCCACCGGCCGAGCTGAAGAAGATTCCGACGGTGTGCGGCTCGCTGCGCCAGGCGCTCGGCGAACTCGACAAGGACCGCGCGTTCTTGCTCGCGGGCGGCGTGTTCGACGAAGATTTCATCAACTCATACATCGAACTGAAGATGCAGGAAGTCATCCGCTTCGAGCACACCCCGCATCCGGTCGAATTCGAGATGTACTATTCGGCGTAGCGCATGATCGCGAAAAGGGGAAACCGGTTTTCGGAAAAGATCATGCGCTGACGAATAAGCGTTCCTCCCAACCATCGCGCAAGCGATGCACCTCATCGGGCGCCCGCAGTGGGCGCCCTTTTTTCTGCGCGGCATGATCCGTAATTCATCGCGGCCCAAACGCCGCGCTAGCACATTCGCCGGCAAACAAAGAGGGCCGACGCTTTCACGCCGGCCCTCGATCGCACGCTCCTCCCGGACCTGCAGCGCATTATGAGCGCCGTCAGGCGTGGCTAATTCTTGTGAGTGCGCTCACCGTCCCGAATGGCCTCTTCGTGATACCAAGCGCCGCCGGAGGCGACCTTGGCAGCGCGCGGGCGAATCAGTTCAGCGGCGGGTTTGCGCTCGTCGCGAAGGCCGCCGACCGTCGCGCGAGTTCTCGCAGGAAACTGGATGATCTGTGCCGAACCGTGGTGAATATTCGTTGTCATTTTCGTCGCTCCATTTTCTGTGCTGCGCGAGATAACGCGTCAGCACCACATAATGTTGCTGTAGCAGATTCTGAATGTCGTTTATGCAATGTGCCCGCTAAAAATCAGCGACTGGCTATATTATAAGCATTCTTGTTTTTGCTTCTTTGCGCGGCATATTGCTTCGCAAACGGGTAACGCCCCGTTTGCGTCCATCGCTGCGTCTAGGGATCGCAATCGATTTGCTGCGTATCAGGCGTCTTTTCTGCGTTCGGCCGTGCGTCGAATGCCGGGCCACCAGGATTTTCGGCGCGCGGCGCTGCCCAGCATAAGGGCACACAGCATCGCTGGCATATTTAATGCTTGAGAGATTTCGGCAGTTAGCGGCCGGGCGCGCCGTTGGCGGCTGAGCACGGATCAAGACTTCCGCGCTCTTCGCGTCATCCGCTCAATGAAGGAACCGCAATGACAAAGTACAAGCTCGAGTACATTTGGCTTGACGGCTATACGCCGACGCCAAATCTGCGTGGCAAGACTCAAATCAAAGACTACGACTCATTTCCGGCGCTTGCGCAGCTTCCGTTGTGGGGCTTCGACGGCAGTTCCACCATGCAGGCGGAAGGCCACAGTTCGGATTGCATCCTCAAGCCGGTCGCGGTTTATCCCGATGGTGCACGCACCAACGGTGTGCTGGTGATGTGCGAAGTGATGATGCCAGACGGCACGCCGCATCCCTCGAACAAGCGCGCCACCATTCTCGACGATCCCGGCGCCTGGTTCGGCTACGAGCAGGAATACTTCTTCTACAAAGACGGCCGCCCGCTCGGCTTCCCGTCATCCGGCTATCCGGCCCCGCAAGGGCCCTACTACACCGGCGTCGGCTACAAGAACGTCGGCGACATCGCCCGCAAAATGGTCGACGAGCATCTCGATCTCTGCCTCTATGCCGGCATCAACCACGAAGGCATCAACGCCGAAGTGGCCAAGGGCCAGTGGGAATTCCAGATCTTCGGCAAAGGCTCCAAAAAGGCCGCCGACGAAATGTGGATGGCGCGCTATTTGATGCTGCGGCTAACCGAGAAGTACGGCGTCGATATCGAATTCCATTGCAAGCCGCTCGGCGATACGGATTGGAACGGTTCCGGCATGCACGCCAACTTCTCCACGACCTATCTGCGTGAGGTCGGCGGCAAGGCCTATTTCGAGGCGCTGATGGCCGCCTTCGCCGCGGCGAAGGAGGACCACATCGCGGTCTATGGGCCGGACAACCACATGCGGCTGACCGGCAAGCACGAAACCGCCGCGATCCACGATTTCACCTACGGCGTTGCCGACCGCGGCGCTTCGATCCGCGTGCCGCACAGTTTCGTCAAGAACGACTACAAAGGTTATCTCGAAGATCGCCGCCCCAACTCGCAAGGGGACCCCTACCAAATCGCGTCGCAAATCTTGAAGACGATCGCCGCGGTCCCCACGGCCAAGGCCAGCGTCGCGGCCTGATCTTCGCAAGCCTCACGCAACAAGACGGGCGCTCTGTCAAAAGAGCGCCCGTTCTCTTTGTCGGGGCGATCAGACGATCAAGATAACGAGTGCCGACAGGGCGAGCGCAATCGCGGCCGTCGTGACAAGCATCTGTTTGCGGCGGCGTCGAGGTCCGTAGATGCCGGCGGCACGGCGCTCGGCGATCAAGGCCGCATCGTATTCGGCGGAACTGGAAAACGCACAAGCCAAAGCGGCGCCGGCGCGCTTGGCATAATCTTCAAGCGCGAGAGCGTCGGCTTTCAGCCGGATATCGGGCGAGCGCAGCATTCGGGCATGCTAGCGCGGATATAGTAAACGAGAGGTTGCGGCCTGATCAGGGCCCTTGGCGCGCCCCAGCCGGCGCCTTGCAAAGCCTCGCGGCGCGGCCGTCTCGGCGGCGGGCGCGGCATTAACGCCAACGGGGGGCTCGCTTGGCGGCTCATCGGCGGCACAATACAGGCGATTGCGGCCATGGCGCTTGGCCCGGTAAAGCGCTTCATCAGCGCGCGCCAGCAGCGCATCGATATTTGTCACCGGATCCTGCGAGGTGGCGGCACCGACGCTCACCGTTGCGTTGATCGCTAGGTCCGCGATTTTGGCGCCGGCCTTCTCAAAGGCGGCGCGGATGCGTTCGGCAATCAGGCGTCCGATTGGCATCGGCTCGGCCAGGATCACCGCGAACTCCTCGCCGCCGAGCCGGCCAAGGATGTCGTTGGCGCGCAGGCTCGAACTCGCGACTTTCGCGAACACGCGCAGCACGTCGTCGCCGGTGCCGTGGCCGAAGCTGTCGTTGACGGATTTGAAATGGTCGAGATCGAACATCAAGACGGTGACCGGTTGACCGCGCTTGGCCTGTCGGGCGCACAGGCTGAGCGAACCCTCGAGGAAGGCGCGCCGATTGAACAAACCGGTCAAGGGATCGGTGCCGGCGGCGTTGCGATAGACGCTGACGTCATAGTCTTTGACCATGAGCAGCACGATGAAGGCGGTCCCGACCATGTAGATCATGGCCTCCAGGGTGAATACGATCATCCAGTCGGCGCCGAACATGTTCGGAAAAAACGCGCGCATCGCCAGCGGCATCAAAAAGATCGCCGCATTCAACGTCGGCACGATGGCGGCGGCGGTGCGCGAGTGCAGCGACTTGCGGCGCTCGCGCCAAAGCTCGAAGGCTATGAAAAAGGTGTAGGCCGCCACCACAATGACACCGAGGGCAAGGCGTCCATTGCTGCCTTCGCCCAACGCCGGCAGCTGGCAAAGCAGCAGCCACGCCACCGCGCCGGCGAATGCCGGGACCGGCAACAGCCGGCGTCCGTGGAATAGCCGCACGCCATTCCAGATCATGCCGCAGGCGACGAAAATCAAAGCCGCCGGTAGCGCCGACGGCAGCTTGAACATCGGTGCCGGCGCGCTCCACATGGCCATCGAGGATGCGCCGATCATATAGGCCGATCCCCACCAGGCGAGCGCGCGCATACTGCGCTGCTGCACCCAGGTCATGGCCAGAAGCAGGCCGAGCACCGCGACGATGACGACGGCAACGAACAGCAATGTCGGCAGGTCCAAAGCCGGCGACGGCGGACTGACATCGTTCAACATGCGAAATTATCCCCGCGCCCGGCCTTTAAATGCCGCGAGTGCCGCGCGCCCTTTACGTTGGCAGAATGCACATCAGTCATGGGGAAAGGTTTGCATCGTCGTCTGCGCTTCGATGTAAGATTTGCGAAAACTCGACCTAAACGATTGCGACAATTCTCAAGCCCGGGCGGCGGCCTTACGCCACTTTCGCCGTTCGCCGTCGGCGGCTGACACGGCCGGCCGTGGCGCGTTGCTTGCCGTCACCGGCTCGGAGCACTCCACGCGATTGCGCCCGTTCGCCTTGGCGCGATAGAGCGCCTGGTCGGCGGATGCCAGCAACGCACTGACCTCGACCTGCGGGTCGCAGCCGAGCGTGACGCCGACGCTGACGGTGGGAAGGACACCTTCGGCGCCATGCGCCGCGGCGGCGCTGGCGAAGTTGCGGCGCACGCGGTCGGCGATCGCGCTCGCCTCCCCGAGATCGCCGACGGCAATCACCGCGGCAAACTCTTCGCCGCCGATGCGGCCGAACAAATTGTCACCGCCGAGCGTGCGCGCCGCGGTCGAGGCGAAAACCTGCAACACGGTATCGCCCGTGCCGTGGCCGAGCTTGTCGTTGATCGACTTGAAATGATCGAGGTCGAATAGCAGCACCGCCAGCGGTTCGTAGTCGCGGCTCTGCTGCAGCAGCAGGCTATTGGCGCCATCGATGAAGGCGCGGCGGTTGGGCACGCCGCTCAACGGATCGGTCAGCGAGGCGATCTTGTGGTGCAGTTCGGTGCGCTCCTTGGTCATGTTGAGCAGCAGAAATGCCAGCACGACCGTAAACAGAAGCGTGCCGAAGGCCAGCAGCGCGAACGAACTCCGCTCATCAACGACTGCCCTTCCAGCACCGGGGATAGCAGCGTCGCCGGGATGCGCGCCAACAGCGCCGCCGAATAGGCCAAAAGCACGCATACCGTCGGCCAACGCGACATCAGCGGCTCGCGGCGGCCGCGCCAGAATTCTTCCGCCGTGACGGCGGCAAGCATGGCCATGACGGCCGAGACGAAGACCACGCTCAGGTTTATGTCGCCGGCAAAGGCCGGGATCACGCTGGCGAGCAGCCACAGCACCGGCGCCGCCAGCACGAGCAGCGGCCGCACCGGACGGCTGTCGAATATCCGTGCGCCGGCCCAAGTCAGTCCGTTGCCCAGCAACACCAGCGAATTCGCCGCACCGACCGAGATCCAGGCCGGGGCTGAACCCTGCGTCGTGAGCAGCGCAAGTCCAAGCGCGCTGACGATATAGGCCGCGCCCCAGGTCATCGGCGCGCGCATGGCGCGGTTCTGCAAGCCGGCGAAGACCAGCAAGGCGCCAAGCAGCGCCGTGACGAAAACCGTCACCACCGACAATGTCTGGACGTCGAGCTGCATCAGAAAGGTCCCACCACCCCTCACCCGGCGGGCAAATTAGCCGGCCTTGGTTTGAGCGGGGTTACTAACGCTTGCGCGCTCGCCGAATAGGCTTGCCAAGAGGTAAACGGGTTTTCGGCAAGTCGAGGCAAATGGCCGCTTACGCAAAAAGGGCGCCCACTTTGGGCGCCCTTACGTGGAATTCGGCGCTAAATCGTCAGCGCTTGGAGAACTGGAAGGAGCGGCGCGCCTTGGCGCGGCCGTACTTCTTGCGCTCGACAACGCGCGGATCGCGGGTGAGGAAGCCACCGCGCTTGAGCGCGCCGCGCAAATCCGGCTCGAAATAGGTCAGCGCCTTGGCCAGGCCATGGCGCACCGCGCCCGCCTGCCCGGACAAGCCACCGCCGGATACCGTGCAGATGATGTCGTATTGGCCGCTGCGATTGGCGGCAACCAACGGCTGCTGGATCAACATCCGCAGCACCGGGCGCGCAAAGAAAACTTCCACCGCTTTGGTGTTGACCTCGATCTTGCCGGAACCGGGCTTGATCCACACGCGGGCGACCGCGTTTTTACGTTTTCCCGTGGCGTAGGCGCGCCCTTGCGCGTCGACTTTCTTTTCGTATTTCGGCGCTTCGGGCGCTGCCGGCTTGAGGCTCGCCAATCCTTCCAACGACTGTACGGTGTCGGCCACGTTCAGGCACTCCTCATATTCTTGCAATTCATGGCACCGACATCGAGCGGCTCCGGCTTCTGCGCCTCATGCGGATGCTCGGGGCCCGGATAGACGCGCAAGTTTCCGAGCTGCACGCGTCCGAGCGGTCCGCGCGGCAGCATGCGCTCGACCGCCTTTTCGACGATGCGCTCGGGGAAGCGGCCGTTCAGGATCGCCTTGGCGGAGCGCTCCTTGATGCCGCCGATGAAGCCGGTGTGATAGTGGTAGACCTTCTGGTCGCGTTTGCGGCCGGTCAGCACGACCTTGGCGGCGTTGATGACGATGACGTTGTCGCCGTCGTCGACGTGCGGGGTGTAGGTGGCTTTGTGTTTGCCGCGCAGCCGCATGGCCACGATCGAGGCAAGCCGGCCGACCACGAGCCCGCTCGCGTCGATGGTGACCCATTTCTTCTCGATGTCGGCGGGCTTGGCCGAATACGTCGTCATGATCGATCCTTGGAGAATTTGGGCGGTCGCAAGCCCAAGCCGCGGCTATCTAACCGAGTGGGCAAGCGCGGTCAACGTCAACACACCGAAAATATATAAGTATTTTCAATATGATATAAGAATGGTATCAAGACACCGGTTGGTAATTACCGCTGGCCCGGCAGAGAATAGGTCGATGTGACATGGGCCACCGGTTCCTCTTGGCCGAGCGAGCGGATGACCACCTCGCCGACCGCCAGACGCTTGCCGACTTTCATCAGGCGGGCATCGGCAATGAGATCGGCTTGCGCCGGTTTGCGCAGGAAATTGATGGTGAGATTGGTGGTGACCGCCAGCGGCTGCGGGCCGGCGACCGAGAAAACCGCGACATACATGGCAAAGTCGGCAAGCTCCATCATGGTGGGACCGGAGATGGTGCCCCCGGGGCGCACGCTGTCTGGGTTGAAGGTCCAGCGCACGCGCACATCGCCGTAGTCGACGCGTTCGATGCTGTGGCCGCAACCGGGAAAGAAGGCCTGCGGAAACTCTTTTTCCAGAAGCTTGCCGATCTCCTCGGCCGACATGGCTGGCGTAGGCATCGTTCCCTCGAAAGGCCGGGCGATCCGGCGCTTCGTCATAAACGGGACGGCAGGCCCGTCAACCGTCCTTGCCAGCGCGGTTCTTCGGGTTAAGTATCGTCCCGAAATCGGGATTTCAGGCCCATGGACGCCAAAACCGCAGCCCGCGCCAGTGAAACCTCCGCACCCGTGCTGCTGCGCGAGCGCGACGGCGAGGTTGCCGTCGTCGTCCTCGATCGCCCGCCGTCGCGCAACAGCCTTTCGGAAGCGCTCATCGCGGCGTTAGCCGAGGCGTGGAGCGACATTGCCGCCGATGACACGATCCGCGCGGTGGTGCTGGCGGCGCACGGCCCGGCCTTCTGCGCCGGCCATGACATGAAGGAGCTGACCGCGCGCCGCAGCGACGGCGATCGCGGGCGCGCCTATTTCCGCCACATCATGACGATGTGCAGCGCGATGATGCAGCAGATCGTCAACCTGCCGCAGCCGGTGATCGCGGCCGTGCAAGGCCCCGCCAGCGCTGCCGGCTGCCAACTGGTCGCCAGTTGCGATCTCGCCATTGCCTCCTCAACCGCCAAGTTCGCCACGCCCGGCGTCGATATCGGCTTGTTCTGCTCGACCCCGATGGTGGCGCTGTCGCGTAACGTGGCGCGCAAGCACGCCATGGAGATGTTGCTGACCGGCGATTTGGTGCCGGCCGAACACGCCGCCCGCATCGGACTGATCAACCGTGTCGTGCCGGCGGGCGACGAACGTAAAGTGGCGCTCGCCCTCGCCAAGGACTTTGCCTCCAAGTCGTCCTACGTGCTCAAGATCGGCAAGCAGGCCTTCTACAAACAGGCCGAGATGGGGCTGGCGGAGGCCTACGCCTATGCCACCGAGGTGATGACCGAGAACATGATGGCGCGCGATGCCGAGGAAGGCATCGGCGCCTTTATCGAAAAGCGCGATCCCAGATGGGAGGATCGCTAATAAAGGGGGCTCCATGCTGCGAACCACGACGCTCGCCGCCGCCATCGCAATTGCTACGCTGACGCCCGCAATGGCGCAGGAGATCACAGCCGCGGAACGGACCGCTTGCAAGGCCGATTACGAAAAACATTGCGCGGGCACGTTTCCCGGCGGCGGCCGCATCATCGCTTGCCTCACCAAGCACTACGCCGAACTCGCGGACGCCTGCAAAAAAGTCGTCGACACGTATAAGAAATGATCGTGCCGGCGACATCACGCTGGCTTGATCGAGGCCTGCTCTTTCCGCGCGCGCCTTGGACGCCTATCTTCGCGGTCCTTTAAGCGTCGGGCCTCCTGTCATGAATAATTCTTCGGTTATTTTTTCGCCTGCGGTGCAAAAAGCGCAAGGCGAGCGTGGCTCGGCCAAGCATTATGAGGCGCGCATCGCGGAAGGCTTTCCAGACAAAGTGACGCCGGAACTCGCCAAATTCATCGCCGAGCAGGACACCGCGTTTTTGGCCACGGCAAGCGCCGACGGCGCGCCTTACGTGCAGCATCGAGGCGGTCCGAAAGGCTTCATCAAGGTCATCGACGAGAAAACGCTCGGCTTTGCCGACTATCGCGGCAACCGGCAATACATCACGCTTGCCAACCTTGCCGAGAACGACCGCGCTTTTCTGTTCTTATTCGATCCGGGACGGCGCCAGCGCATTAAATTATGGGGCCGCG
Source organism: uncultured Alphaproteobacteria bacterium (assembly GCA_963805375.1). GTDB lineage: Bacteria > Pseudomonadota > Alphaproteobacteria > Rhizobiales > Xanthobacteraceae > Pseudolabrys. The sequence continues at coordinate 303,050 of CAWDUB010000004.1, forward strand.
CGCGCACGATCGAGGGCGATCCCGCGCTCGTCGAAGAGCTGTTCGATGCCGGTTATAAGGCGCGGCCCGAGCGCGCCATCCTGTTCACGATCGAAGCCTGGGACGTCAACTGCTCGCAACACATCGTGACGCGTTTCACCGAGGCCGAGATCACAGAAGCTATCGACCAAGTGCAGGCCAAGATCGCTGAGCTTGAAGCGGAGAATGCCCGCCTGCGCGCTTTGCTCGCGCCGCAAGGCCGGCAATGAACCACGACAACTATCCCGACAGCTATATCCGCGGCATTCTCAACACCGTGAAGACCATCGCCATGGTCGGCATCTCGCCGAAGGACAACCGGCCGAGCTATTTCGCGTTCAAGTATCTGCTCGAGCGCGGCTACCGCATGATCCCGGTCAATCCCGGCCAGGCCGGCAAAGAGATTCTCGGGCAAAAGGTCTATGGCAAATTGGCCGACATTCCCGAAGCCGTGGACATGGTCGACGTCTTTCGCGCCTCGCAATTTGCCTTGCCGGTGGTGCAGGAGGCGGTCGCCCTCAAGCCCAGGCCGCAAGTGATCTGGATGCAGTTGACGGTGCGCGACGACAAGGCGGCAGCGCTTGCCGAACAGGCCGGCATGAAAGTGGTGATGGACCGCTGTCCGAAGATCGAATACGGGCGCCTGTCGTCGGAAATTTCCTGGATGGGCGTCAATTCGCGCGTGTTGTCGTCCAAGCGCGCGCACGCCTTGGGCAAAGGCGTTCAGCGCATGGGATTAGGTCCGCAAAAGAACGAAAAAAGCGGTGGATGAGCGGCCCCCTCGCCGCCTTGACGCCGCGCCCGCCCGACCCGTTAAATCGCACACTTTCCACAACGGCCAATCAAGGCCGGCGCACGACATGAGGACGGGTCCATGGCCGACGATAAAGCCGAACGCACGCCGGGGTTTGCGACGCTTTCCATTCACGCCGGCGCCAAACCCGACCCGACCACGGGCGCGCGGGCAACCCCGATCTACCAGACCACGTCCTTTGTCTTCGACGATGTCGACCACGCGGCGTCGCTGTTCGGCCTGCAGGCCTTCGGCAATATTTATACCCGCATCGGCAATCCGACCTGCGCCGTGCTGGAGGAGCGCGTCGCCGCGCTCGAAGGCGGCACCGCGGGCCTCGCCATTGCCTCAGGCCACGCCGCACAAGTCGTCGTCATGCACGCCTTGATGACGCCGGGCGATGATTTCGTCGCCTCCAGGAAGCTCTACGGCGGGTCGATCAACCAGTTCAATCATTCCTACAAGAATTTCGGCTGGAACGTGGTGTGGGCCGACCCCGACGACATGCAGACTTTCGAAAAAGCGGTGACGGAGAAGACCAAAGCGATCTTCATCGAGTTGATCGCCAATCCGGGCGGCATCGTCACCGACATCGAGGCAGTGGCGAAGATCGCGCGCAAGGCGAACGTGCCGCTGATCGTCGATAACACGCTGGCGACGCCCTATCTGTGCAAGCCGATCGACTACGGCGCCGACATTGTCGTGCACTCGCTCACCAAGTTCCTCGGCGGCCACGGCAACTCGATCGGCGGCATGATCGTCGACGCCGGCTCCTTCAACTGGTCGCGCGACAAGAAATATCCGATGCTGTGCGAGCCGCGCCCGGAATATTCCGGCATCGTGCTGCACGAGACCTTCGGCAATTTCGCCTTCGCCATCGCCTGCCGCGTGCTCGGCCTACGCGACCTCGGGCCGGCGCTGTCGCCGTTCAATGCGTTCCTGATCCTCACCGGCATCGAGACGCTGCCACTGCGCATGCAGCGCCACTGCGAAAACACGCTGGCCGTCGCCGAATGGCTGTCAAAGCGGCCCGAGGTGGCCTGGGTGAGCTATCCGGGCCTGCAGGGCAATAAATACAATACGCTTGCCAAGAAATACGCACCGAAGGGCTGCGGCGCGGTGTTCACCTTCGGGCTCAAAGGCGGCTACGACGCCGGCGTCAAGCTCGTCTCCAACGTCAAGCTGTTCTCGCACCTCGCCAACATCGGCGATACCCGCTCGCTCATCATCCATCCTGCGTCCACCACGCACAAACAATTGTCCGACGCGCAGAAGGTCGAAGCCGGCGCCGGCCCGGATGTGGTGCGGCTCTCGGTCGGCATCGAGGATGTCGCCGACATCATCGCCGATCTTGAGCAAGGCTTGGAAGCGGCCTGATCAGCTCTTCTTAAGCGTGCGCGCGACATAGGCGCGAATGTAATTAAGCGTTGCCGGCGCGCACCAGATTTCGGTCGCGACCTTGTCGGTTGCGGCGCCGCTCGCGCCATAGCGCTCGCTCACGGCTTGCCGGATCTGCGCCTTGGTCTGCGCGAAGGCCGGCGGCGATAATTTCGCCATGCCCTGCGCGGCCGCGATGGCATGGGCCAAAAGTTCACCGGGCTCCGCCAATTCATCGACCCAGCCACGCGCCAGCGCGTCGTCCGACGAATAGGTCGCGCCGCCCAAGGTGAACTCGGGCAGATAGCGCGGCGGCACGGCAAAGCGCACGATCTCAAAGGCAAGGGCCGGAAACGGCACCCCGACCAGCAATTCGGTGACGCCGATGCGGCCGTTGCCGCGCGCCATCAGGCGGCGGTCGGCGCAACAGGCGAGCACGGCTCCGCCGGCGACGGCGTGACCGTTGACCGCCGCCACCACGGGCTTGGGATGAAAGAACACCGCGTCATAAAGCTGGTGCAAAGCCGGCAGGAATTTGCGGACATACTCGCCGCCGCCTTCGCCGAGCCGGATGAGATTGACGCCGGCGGAAAAGATTGCGCCCTGCCCGGTCACGACAACCGCCTGGGCGTCGGAGGATGCCAGCTCGCGAAACCGCGCGGCGATGGCTTCGCAGAACTCGGTGTCGAGCGCATTGGCTTTGCCGTGCGTCAGCGTCAGCACGGCGATGCCGTCTTGAATTTTCGTGTCAATCATGATGCGCCGACCTCGATAACTTTTCTCGCAAAATATTCCTTGCGATGCCACAGACGTTCGGCGTGCATGACGGCAACGGTAAACACCAGAATGGCGAGCACCTGATGTGTCAAAGCGAGTTCGAGTGGCGCATGACTCAAAAGTGTCGCAACGCCCAAACCCGCCTGCACCGTGATCAGGCCTGCCAAAATAATCGCGCCGCCGGTTTCCCGCCGCATGTCCCAGGCGTCGTTGGCGTGAAACAGCGCCAGCAGCCAAATTCCATAGGCCATCATGCGGTGGTCAAACTGGACGGTAAGCGTGTTCTCGAACAGGTTGCGCCAGGCCGGCGTGATGAACCACAGCCTCGCAGCGTCCGGGATGAAGCTGCCGTCGATCAACGGCCAGGTGTTGTAGACCAGGCCGGCATCGAGCCCGGCGACCAGCGCGCCGAGATAGATTTGCACCAGCACTAGGCCAGCGATCGCCAACGCGCCGAAGCGCAGCCGCCCGCGCGCGCTCATAGGCCGTTGCGGTGTCAGCTGTTGGGCTGTCCACAGCACGGCACCATAGATGGCGCAGGCAAGCGTCAGGTGAAAGGCGAGCCGGTATTGCGACACGCTGACGCGGTCGGAGCCGGCGAGGCCCGACGACACCATCCACCAGCCGACGGCGCCCAACGCAGCCCCGGCACCAAAGATGAGCCACAGACGCAGTTGCAAATTGCGCGGAACCCAGCCGCGCGCCAGAAAAAATAGAAACGGCGCGAGGAAAACCGCCCCGGTCGTGCGCGCCAGCAACCGGTGCGTCCACTCCCACCAATAAATGATCTTGAACTGGTCGAGGCTCATGCCCTGGTTGAGCTCTTTATATTGCGGGATTGCCTGGTAAGCCTGGAACTCGGCCTGCCACGCCGGCTGCGACAGCGGCGGCATCACGCCGGTGACCGGCTTCCATTCCACGATCGAAAGCCCCGATTCGGTCAGTCGCGTCGCGCCGCCGACCATCAGCGTCAAAAAGATCATGGCGGCGACGGCGAGCAGCCAGTACCGCAGCGCGCGCGCATGAGATGCCGAAACCGAGAGCTGGTCGTGCATGGAATGCTTGGCTTGAGGGAACCGCGCGGACCATATAGTCATGCGCGCGACGCCGCAATTGCCGTCATTGAAAGGCTTTGATGTCTGTCCGCACCCGCAAGCTAATCGGCGCCGTTGGCCTGTTCGCGCTGGTCATCGTCTGGGGGCTGCTGGCCATGGCGCTGGCGCAGTCGGTGCTCACCAATATCAACGGCTTTGTCGCGGCGATCTATTATGTCGTCGCCGGCCTCGGCTGGGTGGTGCCGGCGATGCCGCTGATCAAATGGATGGCGCGGCCGGACGCGCCGCGCGCACCTTAAGCGGCGTCGACGCGGCGAAAGCCGTTCCACATCGCGGTCGCCGCGCCGGACAGCAGTACTTTCAGATAGCGCTGTTGCTGGAATTCGCCGTTGACCGAGATGCGCGGTAACGCGGTCAGATGGTCGCGGTGCGCCTTGAACAGGACGCCCGGCCTGGTGGTGGTCGCGGTCTTAAAGCCAAGCTCGGCGGCGATGCGGAACTCGCGCGGGCCGGCCGAAGTCGGATCGCCTACGGGATAAGCGAGATGCTCCGGCTTTTGGCCGATCGCCGATTCCAGCACCGAGCGGCTCATCGCCATTTCCGCGCGCACGACGGATTCGTCCGGCACTTTCTTGAGCATCATGTGATTGACGGTATGGGCGCCGATGGTGCACAGCGGGTCGGCGGCAAGGTCGATCAATTCCTGCCAGCTCATGCAGAGCTCGCGGCAGAGTGCCGCCATGTCGACGAGATGGCAGGCGGCAAGGTCGCGCACCGTCTGGCGAACCTCCTCGTCGGTCTTCATGCTGCGCAAATAGCCGTAGAGCGCATCGTAAACCGCGCGCTTTTCGCTCGCCGTGGCGCAGTCGAAGAATTGGTTCTTGCCATTGATCGTCAGGCCGATGCGCTTATTGCGGGCGATCACAAGTTCCAACGCCACCCACCACAATTCGCCGAGCCGGTCGGGAAAACTGGTCGGAATGTAAAGCGCAAACGGCATCTGGTATTTGCGCAGCAACGGATAGGCCCAGCGCTTGATGTCTTTATAGCCGTCATCGATGGTGATGCAGACAAAGCGGCGCTTGAAATCTGCGGCCACGAAACGGCGATGCATCTCGTCGAGCGAAATCACGTCGACGCGCGCGCGCTTGAGCCTGCGCAGCAGACTTTCCAAAAATAGCGGCGAGATTTCCAGCAACCGATTGGGCTGGAATGCATCGGTGCGCGGCGGCCGCACGTGGTGCAGCGTCAAAATCGCGCCGATGCCGCCGACCAGCGGGCGCATCATGTGATGCAAGCCGCTGAAATAAAGCGTCTCCAGGCCGCCGCGGATGATGGTTTGCTTTATATTAGCCAAGCGTCAGGCTCCCGGGCGAAGTCTGGCCTAGTATTGCAAACCATTATTGAGAAATCGTGGCAAAGCTGAATCCAAGCTTAATGGACTGGGTCGCCGATGACGCGCGAACAACGCGCGCCGCCCCGCCCTGCCCCGCGAAAACCCCGCCCGGCGTCGTCTATGCCGCGGCAGACTCGGCTGCACCGGCCAGAACGGCCACATCGGCAAAACCGGCGCGCATGAGCTGCTCGCGCGCGCCGCGGGCCGGCGCACCGGCCGGGTCCACCGCCACCAGCACCGCAAGCGGCGCCAGTCGCGCGAAACGCTCCACCGGCACGTCGGCGGCAGAGCCGATATCGACAACCACGTAGTCATAGCTGCGCGCCAGCGCCTCGGTCACCGTCACCAGCATCGGCGACGCGATAAGTTCGGCCCGATCATCGACGTTACCGGTGGCGACAATGTGGACGGAGGAATCCTGATCGAGCGTGATGATGTCGCCGAAGGAAGCCGCGCCGCTCACCAGCTCGGCGATGCCCGGTGCCATCGGATCGATGGAAATCACCGACAGATTCGGCGCGTCGAAGGCAAAATCGACCAGGACCACGCTCGATTCCTTGGCCAAAGCACGGGCCAGCAACACGGCCGTCGCCGTGGTGCCGACATTGCGTTTGGCGCCGACGACGGCAACGCGGCGGCCCGCGTCGCCGGATTGCTCCAACTTACGCACCACCTGATCGAGCGAGGAGACCGTCATGATCGGCGCTGCCACGCTGACCGGCGGCGCCAAAGATCGGGCCGGCGAGAGCGGCGGCGATGAGGTCATGCGCGTCGTCACAGCGGGTGCCGCGAAATTCAGCACGCCCTGCCCTTCCGGCGTATAGGCCTGCGTATGCGCCGCGGCACTCGGTCCCAGCAGCGCGGCCGTGATATAGAACCCACAGGCCAGCGCGAAGGCTGCAAAAGCGGCAAGCAGCACCGTCGGCAATTTTTGCGGATAGGCCGGCTTGATCGCCGGCGTTGCGCGCGAAATGATGCGGGCTTCCGGCGGCGCGGCGTTGATGTTGTCGCGGGCGGAAGCCTCACGGTATTTGGCAAGATAGGATTTGAGCAGATCGCGCTGCGTCTTGGCCTCCCGCTGTAACGCACGCAGTTCGACGTCCTGCCCGTTGCTCTCGGAGGCGAGTTTCTTGACCTGGTCGAGACTGGCGGTCAGCGCTTCGATCCGGTCACCGGCCACCTTGGCGTCGTTGTCGATCTGGCCCGTCAGGCGATTGCTTTCGACTCGAATCTGCCGATCTGTTTCCGCGATCTGCGCCTTGAGTTCCTTGATGCGCGGGTGGCGGTCCAGCAACGTGGTCGACTGTTCGGCCAACTGCGAGCGCAATGCGATGCGCTGTTCGATCAAGCGGCGCATGGCTTCGGAATTGGCGATGTCGGCCAATTCGATCGGTTTGCCGGCCCGGATCAGCTCGCGCAACTGGCGCGCCCGCGCCTCCAAATCGGCCTTTTGTCCGCGCGCGGCCGCGATCTGCGAATTGATTTCGGTCAGCTGCTGGCTGGGCAACGACGTGTTGTTGGAGCCGACATACAGGTTGGATTTGGTGCGGTATTGCTCGACTTTGTCTTCGGCGTTCGCCACCTTGACGCGCATTTTGTCGATCTCGCTGGCCAGCCATTCACTGGCGGCGCGAGTCTGATCCTGTTTCGCCACTTGCTGTCTTCTGAGATAAGTCACGGCGATATCGTTGGCGACGCGGGCCGCGACATCCGGATCGGCCGAACTAAACGTGACCACGATCACGCGCGATTTTTCGATCGCATAGACGTTCAGGCGCTCGTAATAGGTTTCCATCGTGCGCTCTTCCCGCGTCATGGTGCTGGGATCGCGCACGATGCCGAACAGGCCGAGAATCGTTCTGATCACGGAGCGGCTGGCCGCCGGATCGAATTCCGGATTGGCGGTGAGCTTTTCCCGTTGAATCACCTCGCGCGCGAGATCGCGCGACAGCACAAGTTGGATCTGGCTGATGACCGCCTCGGGATCGATCATGGCGCTGCGGTCGTTGGCGTTCTTGTCGGCCTCGGCGCGCAGGAACACATTGTCGCGCGCCTCCAACAGCAGCCGTGCTTCCGAGCGATAGCGCGGCGTGATCGTATTGACGACAACGAAAGCGGCAACGGCGACAAGCAGCGTGAAGCCGAGGATTTTGGCTCGCTTTTGCCACAGAACGCGGCCGAGGCCGCGTAAATCTATTTCGCTGCCGCTGAAGGCAACCGGCGCCGCGGCGGGACCAGCGACCTTGCCAAAGAGACCGGCCGGCATTTTCAATACTTCACGTAACCACAGCATCACTCTACTCCGCACGGGCTACTCGGGGGCGCTGCGGTGATCACACACCATTATGGTTGCTTCCGCGTTAATCCCCTTTTTCAAGACATGTTTAGTTGCAAGGTTTCGTTAACCATGGCGATACCGTTCGCGGCACACCAGCCTTTGCTTGCAGCGCACGCCATCCCTGTCCGCTGCGGTGACACTATCGTTATAAATTAGCGGTAGTTCTGAGCGATGGCCCCCTTGAACATCCTGCATGTGCTGCGCGCGCCGGTCGGCGGGCTGTTCCGCCATGTGACCGATTTGAGCAAAGAGCAGGTCGCGCGCGGGCATCGGGTGGGCGTGATTGCCGATCTCAACACCGGTGGCGCGCGGGCCGAGGAAGCCCTGCGCAAGCTCGAGCCGGCGCTCGCGCTCGGGCTGACGCGCTTGCCGATGGACCGGCATATCGGATGGAGCGACTACGCCGTGATCGCCGATATCAGGCGTCGAATCGCGGAAACCCAGCCCGATGTCGTGCATGGACACGGGGCCAAAGGCGGCGCCTATGCCCGGCTTGCCTGCAACGATCCGCGACCGGTGCGCGCCTATACGCCGCACGGCGGCAGTCTGTTGTTCTCCTATGGCAGCCTCGCCGGAATGTTCTATCTGAATGCCGAGCGTTATCTAATGCGGCGCGGCGACCTGTATCTTTTCGAAAGCGCCTATAGCGCCGATATGTTCCGCCGCAAGATCGGCAGGCCGCACGGGCTGGTGCGCGTCGTCCATAACGGCGTGTCACGCGCGGAATTCGAAACCATCAACACGCGCGCGGATGCCACGGATTTGGTGTTTCTGGGCGAGTTGCGGCGCCTCAAGGGCATCGATGTCTTGATCGACGCGATTGCGCGTTTGCGTCGCGGTGGCCGCAATGTGACGGCGACGCTGGTCGGCGATGGTCCGGACCGCGATGCCTTCCACGCGCAGGTCGCGCGTTTGCGCCTGACAGACGCCATTCAATTCAAGCCCGCCATGCCGGCCCATGACGCGCTGCGGCTCGGCCGCATCATGGTGGTGGCTTCGCGGCTTGAATTGCTGCCTTACGTGGTGCTGGAAGGCGCCGCCGGCGGCAAAACCTTGATTGCCACTCGTGTTGGCGGCATCCCTGAGATTTACGGACCCTTGGCGGATGCCTTGGTACCGCCGGGCAACGCCGCGGCCCTTGCCCGCGCCATCGCCGAGACGCTGGATGATCCAGCCGCGGCCGCGGAACGCACCCGGGTTTTGCGCGATCGGGTCGCGGCAGAATTTTCCGTGCAAAACATGGTTGACGGCATACTCGCCGCTTATCGCGCCGCGCTTGAAACCGCGCAGCAGATGCGGCGGCGTTAACACTTTTTTCGATATCGCGATAAGTCTTTTTTGACACTCTTTCCCTACAAATTACTGGGAATTAAGCACAATCCCTGCCGGCGCTCCGAGGCTCGCGGACGACCGATTATTAATGGACGTCAATGACCGACAGCCAAACCCACCCTGCGCTAAACGCGTCGAGCGCGGCAGCGCTGGTTGACCACTTTACGCCGCCAAAGGGCGGCGGCTCGCTCGGCTATTCGCTATCGCCGGAAGCCCTTGCGGTTGCCGCCAAGCCGGCGCCCGCCCCGATGTCCCCGATCGTGCTGGCCGGCTTCGTGCGCATGGGCGAATTCGCGCTGATCATGCTGGTCGGCTTTGCCGTCTACATCGCTTACGGCCTGTCGGACGAAGATCTGGGCTTTCGCTATACGCTGGCGATCTTCGCGATCGCGGTGTTGTCGATGTTCGCCTTCCAGACGGCGGACATTTATCAAGTGCAGGCGTTCCGCGGTCACGAAAAGCAATACATGCGGCTCGCCTCGGCCTGGTCGGTGGTGTTCCTCATCGTCATCGGCGCGTCGTTTTTTGCCAAGGCCGGCGAGTTGTTCTCGCGCGTCTGGCTCGGCAGCTATTACGTCGGCGGGCTTGTCACGCTCATCGTGTGGCGCAGGCTGCTGTTCCTGCTGGTGCGGCATTGGACCCGGCAAGGCCGCCTCACCCGCCGCACGGTGATCGTCGGCGGCGGCGAATACGGCGAGCACGTCATCGAGGATTTGCGGCGTCAGACGAATGCCGGCGTCGCGGTCATCGGCTTGTTCGACGATCGCGGCGACGACCGCAGCAGCGCCGAATGCGCCGGCGAGCGCAAGCTCGGCACGGTCGGCGATCTGGTCGAATTTGCCCGCCGGACGCGTGTCGATCTCGTCATATTTTCGCTGCCGATTACCGCCGAAGGCCGCATCCTGCAGATGCTGAAGAAGCTGTGGGTGCTGCCGGTCGATATTCGGCTCGCGGCACACACCAACAAGCTGCGATTCCGCCCGCGTTCCTATTCCTACATCGGCGGCATGCCGGTGCTCGACATCTTCGATCGGCCGATCGCCGATTGGGACGTCGTGATGAAGTGGCTGTTCGATAAAATCATCGGCGGCATCATGTTGCTGTGCGCGTTGCCGGTGATGGCCGTGATTGCCATCGCCATCAAGCTCGAAAGCCGCGGACCCGTCCTGTTCAAGCAGAAACGCTACGGCTTCAACAACGACTTGATCGAAGTCTACAAATTCCGCTCGATGTATACCGACCAGAGCGACGCCTTGGCCGACAAACTTGTCACCAAGGACGACCCGCGCGTCACCCGCGTCGGCCGCTTCATCCGCAAGACCAGCCTTGACGAGTTGCCGCAACTCTTCAACGTCGTGCTCAAAGGAAACCTGTCGCTGGTCGGCCCGCGCCCGCATGCGGTCAACGCCAAGGCGCACGCCATGCTCTACAACGACGCGGTAGACGGCTATTTCGCCCGCCACCGCGTCAAGCCGGGCATCACCGGCTGGGCGCAGATCAATGGCTGGCGCGGCGAAACCGACACCGAGGAGAAGATCCAGCGCCGCGTCGAGCATGACCTCTTTTATATCGAAAACTGGTCGGTGCTGTTCGACCTCTACATCGTGGCGCGCACGCCGTTCGCGCTGCTCAAGAGCGAGAACGCGTATTGATTACCGCCGGGAACATCGCCGTTCATTCGCCAGCCGCGGCGTCTACGTTCAAGGAACGTTTGTTGCTGCTGGTTCTCTACGTGACCGTGCTGGCGAGTTCGGTCGCCTTCATCGAGCCGTCCCCGCATGACGGCCTGATGATCGTGCTGGCGCTCGCCTGCGTGATTGCCGGCGTGCATTTCGAGCGGCGGCTGGCGCTGCTGTTCATTTTTCTCCTGATCTTCAACATTGGCGGCCTCTTATCGGCCCTCAACGTCGCGGGAGAGGAAAAAGCGGTCCAGTACGCGGCGACATCGGTCTATCTGGCAATTGCCGCGCTGATCTTTGCCTGCCTGTTCGCCGAAAACACGATGACGCGGCTCGCCACCATGCGCTCGGCCTACGTGCTGACCGCCGTGATCGTTGCGCTTGCCGGCATCTGCGGCTATTTCAATGCCTTCCCCGGCGCCGAGTATCATTTTGCCCATTACGGCCGCGCCGAAGGCTTTTTCAAGGATCCGAACGTGTTCGGACCGTTCCTGATCTGGCCGGCGCTCATTGTCGCCGAACGCATGATCGTGCGCCGCGCTACTTTGCTCGATTCGGCGATTATTTTTGTCCTCCTGCTCGGCCTGCTGCTGTGCTTCTCGCGCGGGGCATGGTTTCACTTCGGCGTGTCGGCCGGAGTCATGATCGTCCTCGCCTTTGCCACCACGACCAATTCTCGCGTGCGCTTCCGGATCTTCACCTTGTCCGTGATCGGCCTTGCGGTGCTGGCAGCCTTCATCGCGATTGCGCTGTCGTTTGACTCGGTCGCCTCGATGTTCAAGGAGCGCTTCCAGCTCGTTCAATCCTACGACGTGGGCCAAGGCGGACGCTTTGAGTTGCAGGAACTGGCGCTGGCGGCGGTGTTCAAATATCCGAACGGCATGGGCCCATTCGAGTTCTCGCGCGTGAACGGCCTGCAACAGCACAACGTCTACCTGCAAGCATTCATGGTCTACGGCTGGATCGGCGGCGTGACCTACATCATGCTGCTGGCGTCAACGTTCACAGTGGCGCTGCGTTCGGTATTCGTCGCCACGCCTTGGCAGCCTTACCTCATCACGGCGTTTGCCGCCTTTACCGGCGAAGTGCTCGAGGGCTTCATCATCGACACCGACCACTGGCGCCACTTCTTTTTGCTGCTCGGCATGATTTGGGGCCTGTGGGCGGCGACGGTCAACTACCAGCGCAAGCACCAAGCCATGACGCCGGGGAGATGGCGCGCCAATGTCAACGCTTGAACTGATGGCGGCGGAGGCGCCCTCGCGCCGCAGTACCTTGCGGAGGCTGTGGCAAACCTTGCCGCAAGCGACGCGCCGGCAGATTCTGTTCGATGTCAGCCGCTTCATTGCCCCTTTGCCGGACACCCATCCGCGCGGCGGCTTCCCGCTCGCGATCGCCGGGCTGTTTTCGACCGCAAGCGGCATCGGCGAAGGCGCGCGGCTCGCCTACACCGCGCTGGAAACGGCAGGCTTCGCGCCGACGGCGTTCGATCTGAGCCAAGCCTTCGGCCACGTCGAGTTTTCCGACGGGGTGCACCGGCGTACGCTTGAGCCGGACGGCGGCAGCCTGATCGTGCACCACAACGGACCGTTCTTGCCGCACGCGCTGTGGGCGCTTGGGCGCGCCCGCGTGAAGGGGCGCCGCGTCATCGGCTACTGGGCCTGGGAATTGCCGCGTTTGCCGCAAGACTGGCAGCCGAGCTTCCGCTACGTCCACGAGATCTGGGTGCCGTCGAACTTCACCCGCGATGCCATCGCGGCGGCGACCGACAAGCCGGTGCATGTCGTGCATCATCCGCTGCCGGCGATGGCGGTGACCCCGAACATGCGCGGCAAGCTCGGGCTGCCGCGCGATGCGCTGATGGTGCTCAACGTCGTGCATCTCGGCTCGGCCTTTGCGCGCAAGAACCCGCTCGCGGCGATTGCGGCCTTCCGCCGTGCCTTCGGCAACGCGCGCGACCGCTTGCTGGTGATCAAGCTGATCGCCAGCGGTGCCACCGCCTGGGCGCGGCGCGCGCTCGAACAAGCCGTCGAGGGCGCCGGCAATATTCGCCTGATCGAAGGCATGCTGCCGGAAGCCGACATGATGGGGCTGATGGCGGCGTCGGACATTGTCATCTCGCTGCATCGCTCGGAGGGTTTCGGTCTGGTGCCGGCGCAAGCCATGGCGCTGGGCAAACCGGTGATCGCGACCGCTTGGTCGGGCAATCTCGACTTCATGAACAAGCGCAATTCGGCGCTGGTTTCCTATTCGCTGATTCCGGTCGACGACCCCGACGGCGTCTTCGGTTCCGACGGCCAGATGTGGGCCGACGCCGATATCGACGAGGCCACGCAGTGGCTGCGCCGGCTGGCCGATGATGCAGAACTGCGACGCGGCATCGGCGCCACCGCCGCCAAGGACGTCGCCGAGCAGCTGTCGCCCAAGACCTTCGCCGCCGACGTGGCCCGGCTGCTCGCCCGCGCGGAGCGCCGCCGCTGATGCCGGCGCCGCGCATCGCGATCAACGGCCGCTTCCTGACCCAGCGGGCCTCAGGGCGTGCAGCGCTTTGCCGCGGAGGCCATCAAGGCGATCGATGCCCTGCTCGATGCCGACTATGCGCCGCTCAAGGGCCGCATCGAACTGCTGGCGCCGCAGCAGGCACACGATTTCCCGCTCAAGAATATTCCGCTGCGGCGGGTCGGCCTTTCTTCCGGCTACGCCTGGGAACAATTCGAATTTCCACTGCATGCGCGCGGCGCACTTTTGCTCAATCTCTGCATGCTGGGACCGCTCGCCGTTCGTCACCAGATCGTGGTGGTGCATGACGCAACGGTTGAGGCCTTGCCGGAGAACTTCTCGCCTTCTTTCAACGCCGCGTACAAATTCATCATTCCGCGTCTGTGCCAGCGCGCCGATCTCGTCGTCACGGTCTCGGATTTTTCGCGTCGGGAAATCGCCAAATGGTATGGCGGCAACGCGGCGACCATTCCAGTCTGCTACGAGGGTGGCGACCACATCACGGCAGCGCCGGCCGAGCCTGGCGTGCTGCAAAGGCTGTCGTTACGCGGCCGCAGGTTCTTCCTCGGGGTCGGCGTCGATTCGGTCAACAAGAACATCAAATCCGTGGTGGCCGCCTTCCATAAGGCGAAGCTCTCCGATGCCGCGCTGGTGCTCACCGGCGCCAAGGAACCGCGCATATTCGGCGAACTAGATCTGAGCGACTCAACTGACGTCCACCAGGTCGGCTTTGTGTCCGATGGCGAACTGCGCGCCCTTTATGAGAACGCGCTGGCGCTGGTGTTTCCCTCATTCTACGAGGGCTTCGGCCTGCCGCCGCTCGAAGCCATGACCTGCGGCTGCCCGGTGATTATCAGCGAGCAGCCGGCACTGCTGGAAGTCTGCGGCGACGCGGCCTTGCATTGTGACGCCCGCGACAGCGACGCGATCATGCGCCACATGCAGACGATCGCCGGCGACGCGGCCTTGCGCGACCGCCTGTCCGCCGCCGGCCGCGCGCGGGCACAGCGCTTCACCTGGGCCGCTACCGGCCGCGCCTTGCTCGACTATTGTCTGGCGACGGCCGAGAAGAAAGCGGCGTGACATGAAGCGGCGCATGATCTCAGGCCCCTTCTTCTTCCTGCGCGCGGGCACCGCCGGCGCCGCATTGATTACCGGCCTGCTGCAAACATACGTGTTCGCGCATATCTTGAGCCCGCATCGCTTCTCGATCTTCATCCTGGTCGCGGCCATCGGTTATTCGCTCTGGCTCATCGACTTCGGCATCGTCAAAATCTTGTTCGTGCGGCTGCGCGCGCGTTTCCTGAGCGGCGGGCGTGACGAAGCCGTCGCCGGCCACGCCACGGCAATCCTGGTGCTTTATTCCGCTTTGGTCACCACGGGCGCGCTCGCCTGCTTCCTGTTAATGGCAACGCAGGCGGATAATTCGCTGCGCGAGGCTGCCGAGTTCGGGCTGTTCTTCTTGTTCATCGCGCTTAATCTCGTCTGGTTCGCGCTGCGCAACATCTCCATCGCGGTCGACGAATACGTCCTCTTTGAGGTGCTGGAGACGGTACGCCGCGCCGGCTATTTTATCGGTCTCGCCGCGGTGTTGTTCGGCTTGCCGCTGATCGTCATGCTCATTGCGCTCAATGCGCTTTGGGCCTGCGTGCTGACAGTCAGCATCCGGCGGATGATCCGGCGCGGCGCGCTCATTCCGCACATCGGCGGGACGGCCGCACATTTGCGTTCATTCGTGCGCGCCAACCGCGCCGAATTGGTGCGCAGCGGCACTTACGCGGCAAGCGAGATTTATACCTACAACTACCCCTATTTGATCATTCCAATGCTGTTTGGCCTCGGCGCGCCGCCGATCATTCTCGACACGACATTCAAGGTGTTCCGCGGCGGCTCGGTGATCTTCGGTGCGGTCTGCGACATCTTGGTGCCGCGTCAGACCAGCGCGCTCGCCGAGCGTGACGGACCGACGCTGGTGCGGGCGACGGTGCTGGCGGCAGCGCTCTGCGCCCTTCCGGCGGGCATTGTCAGCGCCATTCTGTTGATTGGCGCCGACCGGATTTTCGCGATGCTGCTGGGCAACGCCGCCACCATGCCGCCGGCGGTGACCCCGATCCTGATCGTGCTGTTGTTCACCGACCTCGCCAAAATGGTTAGCCATAGCGTTTTGGTGCACAACGGCTACTTCAAGGACGTGGCGCGCATTGGCGTGGGCGTAGTCGTAGCGATGACCGGCATTGGCGCCTTCGCCATCGCCACCCACCTCGATATCGTGCATTTCCTGGAAGCCTACGCGGCGGTCTATGCCTGCGGCGCGTTCGCGGCGGTGGTGATGATGGTGCGCGGACCGTTCCGCCTCGCGCATCGGGCCGCGCCGATGGCGCAGGTGGTAACGCGCTAGTCTTCAGCGCCGGCTTGCCGGCCGCGCCGCAGCGATCCGAGCAGCGCGCGGACCTTGGTCGCCGCACTCCACAGCACCGGCGTCTGCTTGATCCAGCGTTTAAGCCCCTTGGCCGCCAGCACCGGCGCAACGGTTAGCGCTCCCCGCCAATTGGTCGCGGCCACATAATCGTAAAGCTTCAACTCGGTGTCGCACCAATCACGTTTGTAGCGCTCGTCGCCGATGGTGAAATCGAAAATGCTAAATCCCCGCTCGATCGCCACACGCATCAGATCGTGCAAATGCGCCGCGCCCGGCCCGAACCGCGACACCTCGCCTTCGTCATAGCTGGCGAGCAGGTGGTAGTAGCAATCGCGATAGGTCAGCCCGAGATTGATGGCGGCGGCGGTCGCGCCGACGTCAAGCCGGCTTATATGCACGAGATGCCGGGTGGCCGCATCGGTGACCAGAGCGCGATAAAATTCCGCATGGCCCGGCCGCGCGAAGAGATTGGCAACGCCCATACGTGCAAAGGCCCTGCCCTTCTGCGCCATCAACGTGTCGAGCGCAGCGAGGGTTTCTTCGTCGCTCGCCGGATTGACCAGCTTGACTTCGCCGAGTTCACCCAACTTCTTGCGCTTGGTGCGGTCGCGTCGGCGCGTCGCCGACGAACGCTTGGCCGCATAGAAGGTGTCCCAGTCGCCGGTGAGATGCGTCAGATAAGCGCCGCTCGGATTTGTCGTCACCGGCAGCGCCAGCATCGGGTTGGCCTGGGCGCCGATCATTTTCGGCATCTTTGTCAGATTGATCAAATCGCAAGTGAGCCGCGGGTGACTGCGCAGCGCGGCGACGATTGATTCCCACAGCGGCACGAAGCCGGCGGAGCCGATCCGTTCGGAAAACCCGGCAATGATGAGCGGCGCGTTGTAGTCGCACAAGTCAGAACCGAGCCACACCAGTTCGCGCACCAGGCGGGAGGCGTGGACCGCGAGCGGCAGAATGAACAGAACATGTCCGGCCGCGCGGCCGACCACGATGGCCGGTTTGGTTCCGTCGCGGACGCCGATATGGCGTTGCCAGCAAGCGAGCCAATCGAAGTTTTGGAAAACCGTGCCGTCGGCATGCGCTTCGAAGGCGCGCCAATCCTGTTCGATCGCCGCCAGATCCTCATAGACCGCGAGGGTGATCTCGTCGGCATGAGCGGCGGGCGACAACGCCGGCGCATCGCGCACGATCGGCGGCCGGCCGAGATCGATAGGCGCGTCGCGATTTGCCTTTACCGCTTGGGCTTGCGCCAATCCTTGCGCCATGACTTGGACCATCCCGCGCCCCGAAATGAGCAAACCCCCGCGCCGCTCGGCAGACGGCGAGCAGCGGTGCCCTGAAACCAGTTCACAATGGCAATTTCGTCCGACAGCCGTGCACAATCCGTTAATTCGATCGCAGAAGCTCAAACGACCGCAAATCGAGCGTTATTGCACCCTCGCGGAGCTATCCCTATAGTCCGCGCCGTTCCGGTCGGGGCGTGGCGCAGCCCGGTTAGCGCACCTGTCTGGGGGACAGGGGGTCGTGAGTTCAAATCTCGCCGCCCCGACCATTTCACCCCTCAGATAGCCGACCCGCCGGTTTGTGGCTCCGACCGCAGCGGCGCACCGATAATCCCCCGTTGCGCTCGCCAGGGAACTTTCGTCCCCCGCTCGCTTTGTTCAACTCAGGCCACGGCGATTTCCCGTCCGGCGGACGCTTTGGCGCGCGAGAGGATGTATGGGCCCTGCGGCTGCGCAGCAGCTACCCGTAATGTCAGCACCACCCGCCGCAACACTTCAAGTGCGCAGCGGCTTCGCGCTGATCGGGCATCAGGTCGATGTTTGGTTTAGCGATTTCATCCTTATTATTCCCAATTTGGTCGTCGCTTTCGTTGTGGCGCTGCTGTTCGTGGCGCTGGCATGGGCGGTGGCGACACTGCTGCACCACTCGATCACGCGTAGCGGCCGCCAAGACCTTGCCCGCATGCTGGCGAGCTTCGCCTTCTGGTTCATGCTGTTTCTTGGCTTCCTGGTGGTGATTACGATTCTGCTGCCGTCGATGCGGCCGGTCGATATTTTTGCCAGCCTTGGCATTGGATCGGTGGCGCTGGGCTTTGCGTTCAAGGACATCCTGCAGAACTGGATTGCCGGCTTTTTCATCCTCATCCGTCGGCCGTTTCACCGCGGCGACCAGATTAAAGTCGGCGATATTGAAGGCACCGTGCAGGCGGTCGAAACGCGCGCTACTTTGGTGAAAACCTATAGCGGCCGGCTGGTCATCATTCCGAACGGCGACATCTATACGCGCTCGGTCACGGTGCACACGGCCTACGATTATCGCCGCACCGAAATCACCGTCCCGGTCGGGCTCGAAGTCGATCTTGACCGGGCGATGGAGATTTTCCTCAAGGCCACTGTAGGCGTCGAGCACGTTCAGACCGACCCGCCGCCGGATATTCTTCCTTGGGAATTCAGCCAGAACAACGTGAACATACGTGTTCGCTGGTGGACGCGGTCGCAGCGCAGCTACGAAGTGCGCACGCGCGCGGCCGTCATCATGGCGATCAAGCGCGCCAGCGAGGCGGCCGGCATCGCGCTGCCCGCAGACACCAAGATCTCCTTTGCCGAAACACCGCTGCTTGTCGCCCGGCGGTCCCCGGCGGATGAACCGGCAACCGGGCCGCGCCCGACCGTCCAGCCCGATATCGCGGCCACAACCGCGGAAATGGCCCTGTCGAAGCCGGCCGATGAAAAACTCGATCCTGAGGCCGAATTGCCGAAACTGGGCGAGCTAAGCGAAGGTGCCGACCAGGTCCCGCGCTAGTCGGTCCGCGCCACCGCCGCATCGATCAGCTTGCGGCATTCGGCGAGGTCGTCGAGCACAGTCCGCAATTTGTGCAGGTCGTCGCGCGCTAGCCGGCCGCCGGCAGCCGGCTGAGCGGCGGGCGCGCTGGGTTTCGGCGGCGGTAACGGCAGTTCGTCGGCGCCATGGATCGCGCGATCGGTTTCCTCAATGTGCGGCACCGGGGCGCTTTTGAACGGCGGGTCGCGCCGCGCCCCGCCTTTGTCCCGACGCTCACCCAAGTCGCGTCCGATCAGCGAGCTGAGCCGGCCGCGCAGACCCTGGCCGTCCTCGATCTCTTCGGTTTCCGCCGCTTCCGTGTCCTCGGCGAATTCGAGCTCATCGTCCTCGCCGTGCGGGGGCTGCGAAGCACCCTCCTGCCATACGGCCTGCACGAATTTTGCGCCTTCCTCACGCAGGATTCGCTGCACGCCTCGGATGGTATAGCCTTCGCCATAAAGCAAATGGCGAATGCCGCGCAGCAAGTCGATGTCGTCGGGACGGTAGTACCGCCGTCCGCCGCCGCGCTTCATCGGCTTGATGTCGCGGAAGCGGCTTTCCCAGAAACGCAGCACGTGTTGCGGCAGATCGAGCTCATCCGCCACTTCGCTGATGCTGCGAAATGCGTCCGGCGCCTTGGCGTCCAAAGCGGCCTCCACAAAGTTCGTGAACAAACGCGGTACTGGGATTTATGCAGCGGTCACTATACGCGAATGACCGTGTCGGGAATCAGGCCGACAAGAATTTTCCCCGGATCATACACCGGGTTCGGCGTGGCCGTTAATTCGCTGCTTGAGGATTGCCGACGGTTTGAACACCATCACGCGGCGCGGCGAAATCGGCACTTCTTTGCCGGTCTTTGGATTGCGGCCGATACGCTGGCCTTTTTTTCGCACCACAAACGAGCCGAACGACGAAAGTTTTACGGTTTCGCCACGCTCAAGGCAGTCGGTGATCTCTTTGAGCACCAACTCCACGAGCGCAGCAGATTCCGTGCGTGAGAGGCCCACTTTTTGATAGACCGCCTCACACAGGTCCGCCCGCGTCACCGTCTTACCAGTCATCGCCTGCCCTGCCCCCGGCGAGATATCCTGCTGAATTATCGACGATATTAGGATCACCACAAGCGGTCAACGGGTTGAAATCAGTCATGAACCCGTCGACTGTGGCCCCCAGGACACACAGGCTTTACCGGTCACGCGAAGCAGGCGATCGGCTATTACCGAGTGGAAATTGGCTTTGACACACAATAGCTCGCCAATTGCTCGACTTATCCCCACAGTTTGCGGCCCGGCTTGATTTCACCAGCGTAGCAAGGCGGAACCCCAAGTAAAGCCGCCGCCCATCGCCTCCAGCAAGATCAGATTGCCGCGTTTGATGCGGCGGTCGGCGATGGCGTCGGCAAGCGCCAGCGGGATCGAGGCCGCCGACGTATTGCCGTGCCGGTCGACAGTCACCACCACCTTCTCGGACGCGATGCCCAATTTATGCGCCGAACCGTCGATGATGCGTTTGTTGGCTTGGTGCGGCACGAACCAATCGATATCGCGCGCGCTATAGCCGGTGGCCTTGAAGGCGTCGTCGATCACATCGGTGATCATGGCCACCGCGTGCTTGAAGACCTCACGGCCCTCCATGCGCAAATGCCCGACCGTCTGGGTCGAGGATGGACCGCCGTCGACATAGAGCTTGCTTTTGTGCCGCCCATCCGAGCGCAAATGGGTGGTGAGGATGCCGCGGTCGTCGCGATTGCCGGGCTGGGCCTGTGCTTCCAGCACCAACGCGCCGGCACCGTCGCCGAACAGCACGCAGGTGGTGCGGTCGCTCCAATCGAGAATGCGCGAAAAAGTTTCCGCACCGATCACCAGCGCGCGCTTGAAACTGCCGCCCTTGAGCATGCCGTCGGCCACCGCCAGCGCATAGACGAAGCCCGAACAGACGGCCTGCAGGTCGAAGGCCGCGCCATGCGTGATGCCCAGCCCGGCTTGCACGGTGACCGCCGTTGCCGGAAACGTCTGGTCGGGCGTTGAGGTAGCGAGCACGATCAGGTCGATCGAACTGGCGCTGACGCGGGCATTGGCGAGCGCCGCGCGCGCCGCATTAAGCGCGAGATCGGAGGTCACCTCGCCAGGCGCTGCGATATGGCGCTCGCGGATGCCGGTGCGCTGCACGATCCATTCGTCGGTGGTCTCGACGGATCGGGCAAGTTCGTCATTGCTCAAGATCCGCGCCGGAAGGTAGCTGCCGCAGCCGATCACCACCGAACGCAACAGGCTCACGAGGCCGCTCCGCCCGCAGCATAAGCCGTTGCCTGCCGCTCGCGCGCCATCGACTCTCCAATCTTGGCGAGCAATTCGTAGCGCACCATGTCGTAGCCGATGTCGACCGCGGAAGCGAAGCCTTCGGCGTCGGCGCCGCCATGGCTTTTGATCACGATGCCATTGAGGCCGAGGAAGACGCCGCCGTTGGACTTTTGCGGGTCCATCTTGTTGCGCAAGGCGCGGAAAGCGGGCCGCGCCAGCAGGTATCCCAAGCGCGCCCGCCAGGTGCGGTTCATCGCGCTCCTGAGATATTCCGCGAACTGCCGCGCCGTGCCCTCGGCCGCTTTCAACGCAATATTGCCGGCGAAACCTTCGGTGACGACGACGTCCACCACGCCTTTGCCGATGTCGTCGCCCTCGACAAAGCCGCAATAATTGAAATGCGAAAAGGGGCTTTCGCGCATGATGCGGCCGGCCTCGCGTACCGCCTCGAGCCCCTTGACCTCCTCGACCCCGATATTGAGGAGGCCGACGCTCGGCCGCTCGATATCGAACAGCACGCGCGCCATGGCGCTGCCCATGCCGGCCAGATTGATCAGGTGCGCCTCGTCGGCGCCGATCGAGGCGCCGAGGTCGAGTACGATCGCGTCGCCTTTCAGCGTCGGCCACAGCGCGGCGATGGCCGGACGCTCGATGCCTTCGATCATCTTGAGGTTGAAACGCGCCATGGCCATCAGCGCGCCGGTATTGCCGGCCGACACCGCTACGTCCGCCTCGCCCTTTTTTACCGCGTCGAGCGCGAGCCACATCGAGGATTTCCAACGGCCATGCTTGAGCGCCTGGCTCGGTTTGTCGTCCATGCGGATAGCGACGTCGGTGTGGACGATGGTCGCGGCGGCGGCGAGTTGCGGCAGCTTCGCCAGCAGTGGGTCCATCACCGCGCGATCGCCGACCAGGATGAATTCGCTGTCGGGATGACGGCTGAGAGAGATGTCGGCGCCCGGCAAGACCACCGACGGCCCGTGATCCCCGCCCATAGCGTCGAGTGCGATGCGAACCTTATCGGCCATGGATCGACCTGGGCAGCGTTGGCGCGGGCAACGGCAACGCGGTCATCGGAAATCGATGCACGGGGGCGACCATAACCGCTGCCGCACGGCAGACAAGCCGGGTTGCTTTGTTGTCACGATTGACCGCCGCCGATGCGGTTTTTCAAGGCGGCCAGCGCCGCGAAGGGGTGCTCACCCGGGTCCTCGAACTTGGGCGGCGCAAATTCGGCGCCGGCTTTGCGCGGATACGGATCGATGCCGAGGATGAGGAACTCGGTCGCCAATGCCCCCAAATCGATCTTGCCGTCGATGATCGGCTCCGGCGCTTCATCACCGGCAAGCTCGCGTTTGCGGGGACCGACCGGCACCGCATCGCCGCTTCCCGGCACGAATTGCAGGTCGATCGGCTCGGACACATCACTCTCGATCGGCTCAAGCGTGACCACACAAGACTGCCCGACCCGCGCCTTGACTTGACCCAAGACGTGAACGCCGGCGCCCTTACGGGTTAAATCGAACACAGCCGCGAACTGCGGCAGGCCACGCACCGAAGCGAGCTCAGCCACGGCCGCGCGGGTTTCGGCCGGGGCTTCGAGCTCGACATGCAGACCGGTCTCGGGGATATCCTCCACGTCCACCGGCGCGCTCCAGGGGTTTTCTGTTTTTTCCATCGGAACAAGCTCTTAATCTACACTCTTAAAGTGCGCCATGGGATCGGGAAAGCGTAAAATCCCGTCTGCCAGTTGCGTTGCATCCTGCGCGGCAAGATCACGTAACGCCTCGCGCATATAGCCGGCAAGCGGGGACGCGGCCGCCGTCGCGGCCGGTGATTTGCCATAGATATTACGCCTGAGGGCTTCGGCCAGCGCTTTTTCGTCGCCGGCGGCGAGCGCTGTCCGATAGGCTTGCGCGCGGCCATAGAAGGCCTCGCCCATACGGCGCATCTGCTTCGGGACGGCCAGGTCGCCGACGCCCATTTCGCGCAGATTATGGTCCATATCCTGGCAAAACAGGTCGAAAATCCCCTGCCCGAGATCGCGCAACGCGGGATCATGCGCCAGCCGATCAAGCAGCAGCGAAAGATGCAGCACGATCAGGTCAAAGCGGCCGTTAATGGTGTCGGGGACGCCATATTCGCGGTAGAAACAGGGCATTCGCGCCTGCGCCACGATCATGCCATACAGGGCGGAAATGGTGGCCGAGCGCCGGTTGCGGCGAAAACGGGGAAAAATCATCGCGCGCGCTTAAGTCAATGGCGCCGGCGATGCAAGAAGCGAAATGATGCTGCCGGGGGCCATGAAAACACGCAAATACAAGAAAGCCGTGCGAGCGATGCCGGCGTTGGCGCTTGTTTGCGCGTTGGCGCTAGCGGCCTGCGGCACGCAGGAAACGCTGCAGCGCGGCTACGTGCTGCAGGAAGGCGCGCTCGAGCAAATCCCCATCGGCGCCACCCAAGAGCAAGTGCTGATCGTGCTCGGCACACCCTCTACCGTCGCCACCGTGAGCGGTGAAGCGTTCTATTACATTTCGCAGAAGTCGCAGCGCAGGGCGGCCTTCATGCCCTACGAGGTCATGGACCAACGCGTAATCGCGGTCTATTTCGACAAGGACCGCCGAGTTACGCGGCTCGCCAATTACGGTCTGAAGGACGGCAATGTGTTCGACTTCGTGTCACAGACCACGCCGACCGGCGGACAAGAGTTGAGCTATCTGCGCAACATCTTCAAGAACGTCGGTTTCAACCCGTTCTTAGGCCAGTAGCAAAACGACGAAAAAAGGCCCGCGCATGACGCGGGCCCTTATTTTTTCGTGCCAAGTCTCACTCAGTGCGCCAGCGCCGCCAGCAATAACAGCGCCACGATGTTGGTGATCTTGATCATCGGGTTCACCGCGGGACCTGCGGTGTCCTTGTAAGGATCGCCGACGGTATCGCCGGTCACGGCGGCCTTGTGCGCTTCAGAGCCCTTGCCGCCGTAGTGGCCGTCCTCGATGTATTTCTTGGCGTTGTCCCAAGCGCCGCCACCCGCGGTCATCGAGATGGCCACGAACAACCCGGTGACGATGACGCCGAGCAGCATGGCGCCGACCGCGGAGAAGCCGGCCGATTTGCCGGCCGGCCCGCCGCCGGCAATTAGATAGATCACGAAATAAACGACGATCGGCGACAGCACCGGCAACAGCGAGGGCACGATCATTTCCTTGATCGCGGCCCTGGTGAGCATGTCGACGGCGCGGCCGTAGTCGGGCTTGTCCTTGTATTTCATGATGCCCGGCTTTTCGCGGAACTGCCGGCGCACTTCTTCGACGATGGCGCCGGCGGCACGGCCGACCGCGGTCATGCCCATGGAGCCGAACAGATAAGGCAGCATGCCGCCGAACAAGAGGCCGACCACGACGTAGGGGTTGGTCAGCGCGAAGTCGAGGTGGATGCCCTGGAAGTACGGGTGCTCCGCCGCGCTCTTGGTGAAGAACTGCAGGTCCTCGTTATAGGCGGCAAACAGCACCAACGCACCGAGGCCGGCCGAGCCGATGGCGTAGCCTTTGGTGATCGCCTTGGTGGTGTTGCCGACGGCGTCGAGCGCGTCGGTGAACTTTCTCACCGCCTTTGGCAGGCCCGCCATTTCGGCGATGCCGCCGGCATTGTCGGTGACCGGACCGAAAGCGTCGAGCGCGACCACCATGCCGGCGAGTGCCAGCATCGCGGTCACCGCGATGGCGATGCCGAACAGACCGGCCTGCCCGAAAGCGACCAGAATGCCGGCGATGATGACGATGGCCGGCAACGCGGTTGCTTCAAGGGAGATCGCAAGGCCTTGGATCACATTGGTGCCGTGGCCGGTGACCGAGGCCGCCGCGATCGACTTCACCGGGCGGAAATTGGTGCCGGTATAATATTCGGTGATCCAGATGATCAGCCCGGTCACCACGAGGCCTACGACGGCGCAGATGTAGAGCGACATGCCGCTGTAACCGACGCCGGGAATGGCGCCGAAGCCGACCAGGCGATAGGTGACGTACCAGATACCGAAGAGCGAGAGCACCGCCGAGGCGATGAAGCCTTTGTACAGTGCGCCCATGATCAACTCGCTGGCGCCGAGCCGCACGAAGAAAGTACCGATGATCGAGGTGATGATGCAGATGCCGCCGATGGCGAGCGGATAGGTCATCATATTGGCGAGCACCGGTGTGGTGGCAAAGAAGATCGAGGCCAGCACCATGGTGGCGACGATGGTCACCGCGTAGGTCTCGAACAAATCGGCGGCCATGCCGGCGCAATCGCCGACATTGTCGCCGACATTGTCGGCAATGGTTGCCGGATTGCGCGGATCATCTTCCGGAATGCCGGCTTCTACCTTGCCGACCAGATCGCCGCCGACGTCGGCGCCCTTGGTGAAGATGCCGCCGCCGAGCCGGGCGAAGATCGAAATCAGCGAAGCGCCGAAGCCGAGCGCGACCAGCGCGTCGATGACAAGACGGTCGTTGACCGCTTTGTGCAGACCACTGGTGAGGAAGATGAAATAGAGCGTGACGCCGAGCAGCGCCAATCCGGCGACCAGCATGCCGGTTATGGCGCCGGCCTTAAAGGCGAGCGAGAGCCCGCCGGCAAGCGATTTGGTGGCCGCTTGGGCCGTGCGAACATTCGCGCGCACCGAGACGTTCATGCCGATGAAGCCCGTGGCGCCGGACAGCACCGCGCCGACCAAGAAGCCGAGTGCGACCAGCCAGCCGAGCGTAAAACCGAGGATGACGAAAATGACGGCGCCGACAATGGCGATGGTGGTGTATTGGCGCTTGAGATAGGCCTGCGCGCCCTCGCGCACGGCGGCGGAAATTTCCTGCATTTTCTTGCTGCCGGCATCGGCCGCAAGCACCGAACGGGTGGTGAAAATGCCATAGAGGATCGCGAGCACGCCACAGCCGACGATCATCCACAATGTGTTCATGGTGCCCTCAACTTTGATCTGCAATGGCGGCGGAAGGAACGCTCCCGCCGGTTCCAGGAGCGTCGAGGATGGCCGCTTTGAGGGCGCTTCACCCCGACCGGGAAGCGCGCGGATATAGCCAAAAATGCGCCGTCGATGCAACGCGGAATTGGTCCGATCGTGAGCTTGTGGATGCGCAAAAAGCGCGGAAATCAGCCGAAATCGCAATTTGGCGAGCGCCGTCGCCCGCATTTTCTGCCTAAGGCGCCGTATGCGCCCGTATTTCCGCCTTCATGCTTTCGACCAGAGGCCGGAGGAGTCAACTCACCACCTGACCTCTAAACGTGAAAAACCACGTAGAGCGACACCGCCAGCATCACGATGCCGAGGATACCAACGATAATTGCCAGCCGGTCGTCTGCTCTCATCTTGCGATATTAGTAGAGTCGCACCAACAGGTAGAGCACAAAACGGGAAACGCCATTCACACCGCTTCAGCTTGCCGGCGCAGATTGAGCCAGGCCAGCAGCACCCCGGCTACGAGAATGGTCGGGAAGATCACCACGTTGACCGTCTGCCAGCCGAAATCGGCGAGCAATTGACCGGAGGAGAACGAACTCACCGCCATACTGCCGAAAATGAGGAAATCGTTGAACGCCTGCACCTTGTTGCGCTCCTGCGGCCGGTGACATTGCGTAACCATGGTGGTGGCGCCGATGAACGCCAAATTCCAGCCGAGACCGAGCAGCACGAGTTCACTCCAGAAATGCGCCACCGTGATACCGGAGATCCCAATCACGGCCGTCAGCGCGATCAGCGCCAAGCCAATGCCGGTGATGCGCGCGACGCCGAAGCGCGTGATCAGATTGCCGGTGATAAAGCTCGGCGCATACATCGCCAGCACATGCCATTGGATACCGAGCGTGGCGTCGGTGACCGAATGGCCGCAGCCGACCATGGCGAGCGGCGCCGAGGTCATCACCAAATTCATCATCGAATAACTCGCCACTCCGCAGGCGACCGCGACCAGGAAACGCGGCGCGCGAACGATCTCGGCCAGCGGGCGGGCGTTGCCGATATGCCTTTCGGCGACCGGCGGCACCTTCACAAACGTCAGCACCACCATCGCCATCAACGCGACGGCGGCTTGGCCAAGATAGCTCGCCGCGAAGATATAGGCCGGCAGCAAGTCCTTGGTGAAGATGACGAGTTGCGGCCCGATAAATGCCGCGAACAAGCCACCGGCAAGCACCCAGGACACCACTTTCGGCCGGAATGATTCACTCGCGGTGTCGGTGGCGGCGAAACGGTAAGACTGCATGGAGGCGGCATAGAGCCCGCCGCAGAAGGTGCCGAACAGCAGCAGCCAGAACATGCCTTGCATCACCGCGGCGTAGGAGATCAGCCCGGACAAAATGCCGAACGCCGAGCCGGTCTGCAGCGCGAAGCGGCGGCCGAAGCGGCGCGCCAGCACGCCCACGGGCAGCGTGCCGAGCCACATGCCCACCACCATGCAGGTGATCGGCAGCGTCGCCAGGCCCTTGTCGGGCGCCAGCACCGCGCCGACGATGCTGGCCGTCGAATAGATGATGGTGTTGTTGCCGCCGCCAAGCGCCTGCGCCACCGCCAGCACCAGCGCGTTGCGGCGCGCCAGGCCGTCATCGATGTGCGTCTGCAGCAAAGGTTCGGCGATTGCCGACATCAGGAGCCCCGGGAAAGCCGTCCTTAATTAGCGATGATGGGGCCTATTCGCCACTGCTGTGGGCGCAGGGCTGCGTTGCCTAACGCTCCGCTCATTGCCGCCGAGTATTTTAGCGTAAATCATTGCGATCGAAACGCCAGGCGCCGGGATGGCGCACCACCGCGTCGCGCGCCTCATCCAGCGAGCGCGCGCCGATCTGGCCGAGCGAAGAGCGCAGCTCATCGACATAGAGGTCGATCAGGTGCCCCGGCCCGGCATCGCCAAGCGCGCCGAGCGCCCACAAAAACGATTTGCCGGCAAAGGCCGCCTTGGCGCCCAGCGCCAGCGCCCGCATCACGTCCTGTCCGCTGCGAATGCCGCTGTCGAGCACGACGGTGGCCTTTTGCCCGACGGCACCGACGATCGCCGGCAGCACGTCGATCGAAGGCACCAGCGCCTCGATCTGGCGGCCGCCGTAATTCGATACCCAGATGCCCTCAATGCCGAGCGACACCGCCTTTTCGGCGTCCGCCGGGTGCAAAATACCTTTCACCAGCATCGGCCCTTTCCAGCGGTCGCGGTAGCGCGCGACCTCTTCCCAGGAAAACACGCCGCCCATGTTCTTGCGCGCGAAGGCGATCACCTCGTTGGTGCTTTTGTTTGCGCCAGCGTACTGGCGAATGGTGGCGAAGCGCGGATAGCCGTTGCGCAGCAGCGCCATCAGCCATTTCGGCCGCACCGCCATTTCGCCGAGCATGCGCAGATTGGGACGGAATTCGCGGCCCAAGCCGGCATAGCTTTCGCGCGAGCGCGTGGTGCGTACCGGTACGTCGAGCGTCAGCGCCAGCGCTTTGACGCCGGCGGCGGCCGCGCGCTTGATCAGGTCGAAGCCGATGGCGTGCTCGTTCTGATAGAAACGATAAAGCTGCAGCCAGAACACATCGGGCGCGACTTTGGCGACGTCTTCAATGGTTGCGCCGCCGGCAACGCCGAGCGTGTAGGGAACGCGGGCGCGTTGCGCGGCCTTCGCCAGCATGAGATCGGCGCCCGGCCATACCAATGAGGGACCGCCCATCGGCGCGATGCCGACCGGCGCCGCGTAGCGGGTGCCGAACAGTTCCACCTCGGTCGGCGGCACGGTGATGATGCCGCCGTAGCGCGGCACCACCTTGATGGCGTCGAAAGCCGCCCAATTGTGCTCGATGCCGACATCGGCGCCGGCGCCGGTATCGCCGTATTCGAAGGAGAAAAACGGCACGTTGCGCGGCGCGCGCGCCCGCAAATAGGCCGAGGTGGGAAATAGTTTATGCAGCGCTTCGAAGTTCGGGCTGACCCCGTGCGGCAACTGGGTCAGCGCTTTTTTGGCCGTCAGGTCGTCCATCGCGTTTCCTCGATTTTGGCCTTTATAGCATTTTCTTCGTCATTCCGGGGCGCGGGCGCAAGCCCGCGAGCCCGGAATCCAGAACCGGACCGAAAGCTTTGCCGCGCTGTCCTTGGTTCCGGTTTCACGCGCTGACCGCGTGCCCCGGAATGACGGCCGCTGTTAGAAGTGGCTGAACGAGGCGCGCTTGAAGGCAAGTGCCTTGCCATCGGCGCCGAGGAAACGAGCCCCTTCGCCCGCAGTGATGGTGCCGATCTCGCTCACGGTCACCTTGGCCGCCCGCGCCGCCGCCTGGAAGCTCGCTACCTTGGCCGGCGGCACGGCGCAGAGGATTTCATAGTCGTCGCCGCCGGTCAGCGCTGGCTCGATCATGCCGGCATCGCTCACCACCACCGCCTGGGCGGCCGCGGAGAGCGGCACCCGCGCCACCTCGATGGTGGCCGCAGCCTGCGAGGCGCGGCAGATTTTGGCGAGGTCGCCGGCTAGGCCATCCGACACATCCATAGCCGCCGAGGCGTGCGCGCGCACGGCGTCGGCGAGCGCATTGCGCGGCTGCGGCAGCAGGTAGCGGGAGGTCAAATGGCGGCGCTGTTCTTCGCTTAATTTCCAGGCCGCACCTTTGCGCAAGAGAAGACCGAGCGCGGCGTCGCCGATCGTGCCGCTGACAAAGACGCGGTCGCCAGGTTTCGCGCCGGCGCGGCGCACCATGGCGCCTTCCGGCACGCTGCCGAGCATGGCGACTGAGACCGCGAGCGGACCGGGCGTGCGGTCGGTGTCGCCGCCGAGCAGCGGACAGATAAATTCTTCGGCATCCTGGTGCAGGCCTTGGGCGAAACCGCTAAGCCAGTCCTCGCCGATGTCCCTGGGCAGCGCCAGCGACAAGAGAAAACCCAGCGGCGCCGCGCCCTTGGCCGCGAGATCGGACAAGTTCACGCGCAGTGCCTTGCGCGCGACGTCGCCCGCGGCATCCTCGGCAAAGAAATGCACGCCGGCGATAATGGCGTCGGTCGTGAGCACGAGATCGCAGCCCTTCGGCGGCGTGATGAGCGCCGCATCGTCGGACAGTCCGAGCGCGCCTGGATGCGTCGCCAGCGGCTTGAAGAACCGCGCGATCAGCCGGTCTTCGGCGGAGATATCTTGCCGATCAGAACTCATCGCGCCGACTTACTCTGTCTTACCTCCCCCTAAAAGGGGGAGGTCGGACGGCGAAGCCGTCCGGGTGGGGGTCATTTTGAAGCCTCCCAATAAGACCCCCTCCCCAACCCTCCCCCTTTCAGGGGGAGGGAGTTTTCGCGCCGAACTCGGCCGCGCGCAATTTGCGCGCCAGCTGGTCGAGCACCGCGTTGACCATGCCGGTCTCCTCGCGGCCGACGAAAGCGGCGGCAACGTCGGCATATTCCTTCACCACCACGCGCGCCGGAACGTCGGCGCGGTGGCCGAGCTCATAGGCGCCGGCGCGCAAGGCGGCGCGCAAAATGGCCTCGATGCGTTTGAGCGGCCAGCCTTGCGCCAGCGCCTCGTCGATCCGCGGATCGAGCGCGCGCTGCTCGCGCACGACGCCGGTGACAACGTCGCGAAAGAACGCGGCCTCCGCCGGCAAATATTGCGCGCCCTCCACCTCGCGGCCGATCCAATGGCTTTCGAATTCGCCAAGGATCTCGTTCAGGCCGGTGCCGGCGAGGTCCATTTGATAGAGCGCCTGCACGGCGGCGAGCCGCGCCGCCCCCCGCCGGTTTGCTTTGGGCGTCTCCTTGTCCTTGAGGGGCGCCCCGCGCGCCATCAACGTCCCGCCAAGGAACGTTTGAGCGCAACCATGGTGAGGGCTGCGCGCGCGGCGTCGCCGCCTTTGTCGCCGTCCTCCGGATTGGCGCGCACCAGCGCCTGCGTTTCGGTATCGACCGTGAGGATGCCGTTGCCGATGGGGAGCTGCCGGGCAATGGCGAGGTCCATCAGCCCGCGCGCCGATTCGTTGGAGACGACCTCAAAGTGATAGGTCTCGCCCTCGATGACGCAGCCGAGCGCGACCACGCCGTCGTAGGGGTTCCTCTTTTTACTGGCCGCGTCGACCGCCATGGCGATTGCGGCGGGGATTTCCAGCGCGCCGGGCACGGTAATGCGGTCATACTGCGCGCCGGCGTCGTCGAGCGCGCGTTTGGTGCCGGTCCACAGCGCGTCGGCGATATGCACGTAAAAGCGCGCCTCCACGACGAGCATGCGCGCCGAATTGCTTTTCTTCGCGGGCGATTTTTTCGCAGTAGTCTTCTTCTTGGCCATACCCAAAGGTTCCTAATTCACCGCGTGGTAGCAAGCGCCAATGCGGCGAACAAGGGCGCTGTTTTCGGCTTTACCGCGGCGCGCGGAAAACTAGCGCGCGCCCATCAGCCGCGCGACGTAGCGCGCCATGGTGTCGACTTCCAGGTTGACATCGTCGCCGACGCGCAGATCGCCGAAGGCCGTGACCGCAAGCGTGTGCGGGATGATCAGCACCGAAAAGGTGTCGGCTTTGACGGTATTGACGGTGAGCGAGACGCCGTCGAGCGTCACCGACCCCTTAGGCGCGATGAAACGGCCGAGCTCGGGCGGCGTCCGCAGCACGAAGTTCACCATATCGGTTAGCTCGGCGCGCTCGACGACCGTTGCCAGCCCGTCGACATGACCGAGGACCAAGTGTCCGCCCAATTCGTCGCCGAGCTTCAGCGGCCGCTCGAGATTGACCTTACGGCCGTGATGCCAGCGCCCGACCGTGGTGCGCGCCAAGGTTTCGGCTGCGGCATCGACGCCGAACCAGCTCCGCGCGTCTTCCTCGCCCGCCTCGACCAGCGTCATGCAGACGCCGTTGCAGGCGATGGAGGCGCCGTCGAGCAGTTCGGCGCGCGGATAACGCGTGTAGATGGTGACGCGGGTAAGATTATCGGCGCGCGGCTTGACCGAGCGCACTTCACCCAAATCGGTGACGATGCCGGTGAACATGTCAAGCCCGCTCGAAGATTTGTAGAGTATCGGCGCCGACTTGTTCGCGTCCGCGCGACTTGAGCTGCACCGTTAATCGATCGAGCGCCATGCCTTCCAGCGGCGCGATGCCGTCCGCGCCGATCGTCTTGTCGCCCTGCAACAGCACGGCCTCGTCCACCAGATCGGCGGCAGCGAAGTTCGCCGCCACGGTGGGCCCGCCCTCGACCATCAGCCGGGTGACGCCTTCCGCGGCGAGCGTTTTCAAAACCTCATTAAGATCGAGCCGCCCGTCGTCCGCGGCAACGCGAAAAACCCTGCAGCCGCGCTGCTGCAGCACTTCTTCGGCGATGGCCGACGCCTTCTCCGCGCCGAAGATCCAGGTCGGGGTGTCACGCACTGTCGCCACCAGCGAAGTGGCAAGCGGTATCTGCAATTTGGCGTCCAGCACCACGCGCACCGGCGAGCGTTCGGCCATGCCGGGCAGCCGGCAGGTCAATTGCGGATTGTCGGACAGCACCGTGCCGATGCCGACCAGAATGGCATCGCTTTCGGCGCGCATCTGGAACATGCGCACGCGCGCAGCAGCGCCGGTAATCGCCGCTGGCTTGCGGCCGGAGAGCCCGGCCTTGCCGTCCGTCGAGATCGCGAGCTTCAGCGTCACAAAGGGGCGACCCTTGCCGACGCGCGTGATGTGGCCGGCATGCGCGCGCCGCGCTTCCTCGGCGCCAAGCCCGACGTCGACAACGATTCCCTTTTCGCGTAAGCGCGCATGGCCCCGCCCCGCCACTTCCGGGTTGGGGTCTTCCAGCGCCGAGACCACCCGGGCGATGCCGGCCTTGATGATGGCATCGGCGCAAGGTGGCGACTTGCCGTGATGCGAGCATGGCTCAAGCGTCACATAGAGCGTCGCGCCAAGCGCTGCCTTTTTGGCGCGCCGCAGCGCTTCGATTTCGGCGTGCGGGCGGCCGCCGGCTTGCGTCCAGCCGCGTGCAACCATGACGCCATCCTTGACGATGACGGCGCCGACCGCCGGATTGGGCCAGGTCTGGCCGAGACCGCGGCGGCCGAGCGTCAGCGCCAGCGCCATAAAGCGCTCATCCTCCGCCGTCGTCGCAGCCGGGGCTTGCTCGGCTTGCAAGCTCATTTGCGCACAGTGCCCGCGGCCCGCTCCTCGCTCGACAATTCATCGAGCGCGGCGCGGAAGTCCTTGGCCTCGCGGAAATTGCGATACACGGAGGCAAACCGCACATAGGCGACGTCGTCCAGCTCGCGCAAATGCTCCATCACCAGTTCGCCGATCGCTTCCGATGACACTTCGCTCTCGCCCTGACTTTCCAGTTCGCGCACGATCTTGGAGACCTCCTGCTCGATGCGCTCCGGATCGACCGCTCGCTTGCGCAGCGCGATCTGCACCGAGCGCATCAACTTGTCGCGGTCGAACGGCACGCGGCGGCCGTTGCGCTTGATGACGGTAAGCTCGCGCAGCTGCACCCGCTCGAAGGTGGTGAAGCGGAAGTTGCAGGTGAGGCAGACGCGGCGGCGGCGGATGACCGCCGAATCCTCGGTCGGCCGCGAATCTTTCACCTGGGTATCCAGGCTTCCGCAACTCGGGCAACGCATCGGCTACCCCCGTTTAACTCTGATAAATCGGAAATCGCGAAATCAATGCCTTCACTTTGCCGCGCACGGCGGTCTCCACCAGCGAATCCTCGTCGGCGCCTTTCTGCGACAACACGTCGAGCACCTCGACGATCATGTCGCCGACGGCGCGGAATTCGGCGATACCGAAGCCGCGCGTGGTGCAGGCCGGCGAGCCGAGCCGGATGCCTGAGGTCACAAAAGGTTTCTCGGGGTCGAACGGGATGCCGTTTTTATTGCAGGTGATGTGGGCGCGGCCAAGCGCTGCCTCCGCCACTTTCCCGGTCAGTCGCTTGGGGCGCAGATCGACCAGCATCAAATGCGTGTCGGTGCCGCCGGAGACGATATCGAGCCCGTGCGACTTGAGCGTTTCGGCCAGCGCCTTGGCGTTCTCCACCACGTTCTTGGCGTAGAGCTTGAAGCTCGGCCGCAGCGCTTCCCCAAACGCAACTGCCTTGGCGGCGATCACATGCATCAGCGGCCCGCCCTGCATACCGGGGAACACCGCCGAGTTGAGCTTCTTCGCCATCTCCTCGTCGTCGGACAAAATGACGCCGCCGCGCGGGCCGCGCAGCGTCTTATGCGTGGTGGTGGCTACCACATGGGCGTGCGGAAACGGCGAAGGATGCGCGCCGCCGGCGACGAGCCCGGCGAAATGCGCCATGTCGACCATCAAGTAAGCGCCAACCTCGTCGCAGATCTCACGGAAGGCGCGGAAATCGATGATGCGCGGATAGGCCGAGCCACCGGCGATGATGAGCTTAGGCTTGTGCTCATGGGCAAGCCGCCGCACTTGATCGATGTCGATGCGGTGGTCGTCGCGGCGCACGTCGTAAGGCACCGGTTTGAACCACTTGCCCGAAATATTGACCGGCGAGCCGTGCGACAGATGCCCGCCGGCGGCGAGGTTTAGCCCCATGAAAGTGTCGCCGGGCGCCATCAGCGCGAAAAATACTTCGGCATTGGCCGAGGCGCCCGAATGCGGCTGCACATTGGCGAACTTGCAGCCGAACAGCTTCGTCACCCGCTCGATCGCCAGCCGTTCGGCGATATCGACGTATTGGCAGCCGCCGTAATAGCGTTTGCCGGGCAGCCCTTCGGCGTATTTGTTGGTCAGCACCGAGCCTTGGGCTTCCAGGACGGCGCGGGAGACGATGTTCTCCGAGGCGATGAGCTCGATCTCGTCGCGCTGGCGGCCAAGCTCCAATCGGATTGCCTCGGCAATTTCGGGGTCGGCATCGCGTAAGGACGTGGAAAATAGGTTTTCCCCGTCGCTGGACGGGGTGGGCTTGGAAGTCGCCGACATCACGTTCTCCTGGCGCGGAGCCAAGTCCGGGCGCCGAAATTGGAAAAATCCGGGGTTGATCCCGCAATACCATATCGGCCGCAAACGGCCAAGCATTGGGAGCCCGGCTGTGCGCAAACCCTAGATATTGGGTCTCAGGGGAATTGCGAGGGTGCTCCCGAACGCAAAAAGCCCCGGCCGAGAGGTTCGGCCGGGGCAAGGAAGTCCCCCGTCAAGCGCGGGTGATTAAGTCTTACAGGCGATAGAGAATCTGGTCGGTCCAGAAGCGCTCCAGCCGGTGCAGCGACTTGTTGAGCGTGGTGAACTCGTCGGCGTTGATGCCGCCGACCTGCTCCACCGTGCGCACGTGCTTCTGATAAAGCGTCTCGACGATGTCGCGCACCTCGCGGCCTTTGTCGGTCAGCTTGATGCGCACCGACCGGCGGTCGACGCGGCTGCGCTGGTGGTCGAGGAAACCCATCTCGACCAGCTTCTTGAGATTGTAGGAGACGTTGGAGCCGAGGTAATAGCCGCGCGTGCGCAACTCACCCGCGGTCAATTCCTTGTCCCCGATATTGTAGAGCAGCAGCGCCTGTACCGAGTTGATATCGGCGCGGCCGCGGCGGTCGAATTCGTCCTTGATAACGTCGAGCAGCCGGCGGTGCAACCGCTCGACCAGAGTCAAGGCCTCGTGATAGAGCGGCCTGATGTGGTCGAACTGCTGATCGCGTTCAGCGGTATCGACCGTCTTCGCAACGGCTTTCATGTCCAACGCCCCTGTTATTGTCTTACGTTGTTGTCGGTAACGAGGCCCTGTTTTCCCCGTTCCAGATGACGCACCCTATAAGGGGCAGTCTAAAATCGGCTTAAATAACAGAATAAAGATTAGGTTTATTTGCAAGGGTGAACGGTTCATTGAGCATCCAATTTAATCGAAAGGCGTTACACTTCGTTCACCACACATCTTCCGTCGTTGCGGGGCGCGCGTAGCGCAAAGCTCGGAATTCAGAACGGAAATGCGCGGCTGCAAAGTCGCCGCCGCATTCCGGGTCCGGCGCTGCGGGCCGTCCCGGAATGACGCAAGATGTCAGTCGCGAATGAAGCGGATGATGCCGGAAAAGTCTCGGGCCCCTTCCCCGCTCTCGACATAGTGCGCATAAATCTTTGCGGCATCCGCGCCGAGCGCGGTCTTGGCGCCGCTCGCTTTGGCCGCGTCCTGCGCCAGTTTTAAATCCTTCAGCATCATGGCGGCGGTGAAGCCCGCCTGATAGCCGCGGTTCGCGGGCGAAGCCGGCACCGGTCCCGGTACGGGACAATAGGTCGTCATCGACCAGCACTGTCCCGAGGACTTTGAGGAAATGTCGAACAGCTTCTGGTGATCGAGGCCGAGTTTTTCCGCCAGCACGAAGGCTTCCGACACCGCGATCATCGATACGCCGAGGATCATGTTGTTGCAGATCTTCGCCGCCTGGCCGTTGCCGGCGCCGCCGGCATGCACAATCGTCTTGCCCATTTTCTGTAGGATCGACTCCGCGCGGGTGAAAGCCTGGGCGCTGCCGCCGACCATGAAGGTGAGCGTCGCAGCGGTGGCGCCGCCGACGCCGCCGGACACCGGCGCGTCGAGCATCAATAGCCCCTTGGCTTCCGCCGCGGCGGCGACCGCGCGCGCGGTTTCCACATCGATGGTCGAGCAGTCGATCAGCAGCGTGCCGGGATTGGCGTTCTCGATAATGCCGTTGGCGCCGAGATAGACGTCGTGCACGTGCTGGCCCGCCGGCAACATGGTGATGACGACATCGGCGCGCGAGGCGGCGACCTTGGCGAACTCAACGCCGGCGCCGCCCGCGGCCTTGAGCTTTTCGATCGCCGCCGGATTGACGTCGACGCCTTCGACCTGATGGCCGGCCTTGATCAGGTTCTGCGCCATCGGCAGGCCCATGTTGCCGAGCCCGATGAATCCTATGCGCGCCATGCAAACCTCCCCCACTGTTCTCTTTGTCCGCTCACGACGGCTGCTCCTGCGCCGCTTTCACCGCCAGCCATAGATACAAGGCCAGCAACGCCGCTTCCGACAGGCCGATCAGCAGGGCGTTGGCGAACACCTGCGGGAAAAACACATCGACCGCCAGCATCGAGGCCACTGCGGTGAGCCAAATGACCGCGCCCCAGGCCGCTGCCAGCCATAATCCGACGGCGGCTACCAGGTCGATCACGGCGAAGAACACCGTCGCCGTCTGCCAGGCGATGGAATGAAATTCAAACCCCTCGTTGGGCCCGACGCCGATGCCGCAGACCCGCGACCAATGATAGAGGCCCTTGAGCATCGACACGCCGGCCATCACGCGCAGAAACAACACCAGCCGCCGCGTCCAGCGGCCGACGTCGCTTTCGTCGGCCGGCTCGATCACCGGTTCGAGTGTTTGCGCGTCCTCGTGCGCCAACGGCTCCCTCACGGCAGCACCAACTCGCCGGCGCCGAGGGGAGCAAAATGGCGCTCGACTTCGGCGGCGGCGATGGCGTCAAGCGTCGCCGGCCGCCAGCGCGGCTTGTTGTCCTTATCGACGATCACGGCGCGCACGCCCTCATAAAAATCATGTCCGTGGATGACGCGCGACACTATGCGGAATTCCGCGCGCATGCACGTTTCGAAATCGTAACGCTTGCCGCGCCGCACCTGCGCCAGCGCCAGCTTCAGGCTGAGCGGCGATTTGGTCCGCATGGTCGTGGCGGTTTTTCGCGCCCATTCCGCATCGGCGCTGCCCGACGCCGCCTCGCCATCGAGGGCGCCGAGAATGGTTTCGACTTGATCGGC
The DNA here is from genome assembly GCA_963805375.1 of uncultured Alphaproteobacteria bacterium. GTDB lineage: Bacteria > Pseudomonadota > Alphaproteobacteria > Rhizobiales > Xanthobacteraceae > Pseudolabrys. The sequence continues at coordinate 340,541 of CAWDUB010000004.1, forward strand.
GGCAAACAGCCGGTCGATCGCGGCCCGCCGACCAAGAATTGGCCCCTCCCCCGCCGGCTCAGCAAACGCCGCAAGAACCGCATCGACCGACACTGTGCCGGCAAGCCCATCAAGCATGGCCTCGAAACGCGCTGAGGGAACACGATGCGTGGCAAGTCCGGCGCCGCAGCCGTCGGCGGCGTTAAAGCGCTCGCCGGTCAGCGCACAATAGGCGCCGAGTTCGCCCGGCATGCGCGGCAGGAACCAAGTGGCACCGACATCGGGGAAAAAGCCGATGCCCACTTCCGGCATGGCGAAGGAAAAGCGGTCGCCGGCGACGCGGTGCGACCCGTGCACCGAAACGCCGACACCGCCGCCCATGGCGATGCCATCGATCAGCGCGACGTAAGGCTTGCGGTAATTCTTAATCAGCGCATTGAGCGGATATTCGTCGCGCCAGAATTGCAGCGCCTCGGCGTGCCGCCCGGCCTGGCCGAGATCGTAAAGCGCGCGGATATCGCCGCCGGCCGAGAAGGCACGCTCGCCCGCGGCCTTGACCACCACGCGGGTGATGGCGGGATCGTCGGCCCAAGCGTCGAGTTGAGCGCGCAAGCTCCGCACCATGCCGTGAGTCACGGCGTTGAGCGCGGCCGGCCGGTTGAGGGTGACGAGACCGGCGGCGCCGCGGCGCTCGAACAGGATATCGGCGTCGTTCACCGGCGTCTCAATGCATGGCCCACAAATAAGAAGCGACCGCCAGCAGACCGAGCACGCTACGGCCGGCATGCAGGCGGCCCCACTGCCGCACAAGGTCGCGCGTCTGATCGGTCGCCTGCTCCGGCGGCGTGGATTTCAGTATGTGGTTCGTCGGCATGATGATGAACATCGTATAGGGCCAAGGCGCTCCGATCAGCGCGGCCCCAAGCAGCCAGCGCCAGTCGTAGGTGAGCAGGAAGGTTAAAAGGCCCAACCCACAAGAAATGACGGCCAAACCTGCCTGCATGACCGCACCGCGGGCATAGCTTGGCTGCCATTCGGTCAGCAGCGCTTTGGTGTCCAGCGTCAGCCGCGCCGGCTGTTCGGCGATATTCACGTAAACCGCCGCGCCAGTAAAGAATGCCGCAGTCGTCAACGCCAAATCACCGCTCCACAAAGACACCTCCCGTTCGATGCGCCGTCACGCCGGTGCCGGCCACACGCCGGCCTTTTCCAGCCGCTGCATCGCCTCGTCGGAAAACTCCGCCTGCGGCGCGTCGCCGCCGATGACGAACATCAGGATCGATTCGGCGTCCGGATCGCCCTTGGTCACATTCTCGAAGCGGCGGATCATGCCGGGCGGAAATGAGACCACGTCGAATGGACCGAGATCGACGTAGTCGACCTTGCCATTTTCATCCTCCCAACTGGCGCGCCAGGTACCGGTCATCGGGATGAAGGTCTCGTTCGTGTCGTGATTGTGCATCTCGGGTCCGTGGCCGGGCTTGGCCTTGCAGTAGCCAAGGTTGAAGCCCTCGCGAATCTTTATAGCGGCCATGCGTGCCGCATGGTCGCCGACCGGGGACGTTGCGTTCTCGCCGACGTTCTCCGGCGGCTGGAAGCCGATGACGTTGTAAAGTGTGCGCTCGCAGCCCGGCATCTTACTGTCGGGCAATCCGCCGTCGGAGCCCTTAAGGTCTTTAAAGCGCGCGACGCGCTTCATCATTTCCCCGCGTGTCAAATAAAGCCGCGGCAGCTGCTCCATGGCCTTCCTCCCTTACGCTAGTTGCTCAACATAGCGCGGCTGACGATCAGCCGCATGATCTCGTTGGTGCCTTCCAGGATCTGGTGCACGCGGACATCGCGCAGGACGCGCTCGATAGGGTGATCGCGCAAATAACCGTAGCCGCCGTGCAACTGCAGGCAACCATTGACCACGTCGAAACCGGTATCGGTGGCGAGGCGTTTGGCCTTGGCGGCGAGCGGCGTCGCGCCCGGCTCGCCCTCGCCGACCGCGACCGCCGCGCGATGCAACAGCAAGCGTGCGGCCTCCAGCTCGGTGGCATAATCTGCAATGCGGAACTGCAGCGCCTGGAAGTCGGCCAGCCGTGAACCGAACTGCTTGCGCTCCTTCATGTAGCCGACAGTGCGGTCGAGGCAGAATTGGGCGCCGCCGAGCGAACAAGCGCCGATGTTCAGGCGGCCGCCGTCAAGCCCGGCCATGGCGATGCGAAAGCCCTGCCCTTCGGCGCCGACACGGTTGGCGGCGGGAACGCGGCAATTCTCGAAATTGACCATGGTGGTAGGCTGGCTCTTCCAGCCGAGCTTCTTCTCCGGCCCGCCGTAGGTGAGGCCTGGCGTGCCCTTCTCCACCACGATGCAGGAAATGCCGCCGGGGCCCGCTTCGCCGGTGCGCGCCATCACGACGTAAATGTCGGAAACGCCGCCGCCCGAGATGAAGGCCTTGGCGCCGTCAAGCACATAGGTGTCGCCGTCGCGGCGGGCGCGGGTCGCAAGGCTGGCAGCATCCGAGCCCGCATCCGGCTCAGTCAGGCAGTAGCTGGCAAAATGCGCCATCGAGCAGAGCTTGGGCAGAAATTTCTTGCGCAGCGCATCCCCGCCGAAGGCGTCGATCATCCAGGCGGCCATGTTGTGGATCGAGATATAGGCGGCGGTCGAGGTGCAGCCTTGCGCCAGCTCCTCGAAGATCAGCGCGGCATCGAGGCGGCTAAGGGCCGCCCCGCCGACGTCCTCCTTGACGTAAATGCCGCCGAAGCCGAGCGCCGCCGCGTTGCGCAAAGTCTCGACCGGGAATATCTCGCCCTCATCCCAGGCGCGCGCATGCGGCATCATCTCGTCGCGCGCGAACTGGCGCGCGGTCGATTGAAAAGCCCTTTGCTCTTCGCTGAGGACGAAATCCACGCCAGCCTCCGGCGTGGGGCTTTAGCAAGACGGGCGGCCGTGACGCAACCGCCACAACCGCCCGTTTTGGATCGTCAAAAACTTAGCCGACGAGAGCCTTAGCGCCGCCCGAACCCTCCGAGAAGAATTCCAACGGGGTTGATGGGACCACCGCCACCGCCTCGGCTGCCGCCGCCACCACCGCCACCACCGCCGCCCGAACTGTGGTGCCGGCGTGATTCACGGCGCGAGGGCTTTGCGTCTTCATCGTCGTTATCCGCAAGCGCCGACTTTGGCACTTCCTCGGCGCGCAAGGCATCCCACTGCAACTGATTGAGGAAGCCGCTGTTCGGATAGTTCCTGGCGCCCTCCCAGTTCTTGATGGCGCGGCGCGTGTCTTCGGCAAAGCGCCCTTTGGTGTTGGTCTCAAAACCAAGCGCCTTCAGCCGCCGCTGAATGTCGATGCGGTCCTTGCGCTCGAGGCCCAGTCCCTCCTCGGTCTTGCGCGAGCTGTCCATGGTGTGGACGGCGGGATCGACGGCCTTGGCCGGTTCCGCCGTCGGCGTTAGCGCTCGTGAGTTGGTCGGGTTCTGCTTGGCGTCCTGCAACGAAGCCAGCCGCGCCCGCGCGATCGGCGAGAAGGCGCCGTTCGGATAGCGGGTCAGATAGGCATTGAGCTCTTCCGGCTTGTAGCTGTCCTTGACCGTGCGCCAGAATTCCATTTCGACCGGATCGTCACCTGCCTTAGCCGTCGTTGTCGGCGCCGCCGTCGCAGGCTGGGGGCCGGCGTCGTTGGCAACCGTGTCGGCTTTCGCCGACTTGTTCATATAGAACAGGCCGGTCAGGTTGGTGCTGGCCCAGGGCGACTGTTTCTTTTTCGTCAGGTCGGCGACTTCCGCACGCACCTTGGTGAGCGAAACGCTGATCTCCTCGTTCGGCGAGGCGAGATTGTCGAGAAGCGCCTTGGTGAAGGGGCTGTGGCCGCCGGTGCCGTCAAGCGCGACTTGTCCGGGCGCCGTTGCGAAGGCCAGCAAGGTGCCTTCGCTAGATCGCATTTCGGCCATGCCGGATTTGACGGTGAGCGAACGGGTCTTCAGCGAGCGCGTAATCTGCTCGACGAATGGATTGTCGCGGCAGGCATCGAGGAACACGAGCTTGACCTTGGCTGTGCCCATGGTCTGTTCGAGCATCGTATCGACCTCGATCGGCCCGCCCAGTTTGACGTCAATCTCGGATTTCGGATTGGAGTCGATCGGCAAGAGATAGTTCTTACCGTCAAGCTGCAGCCCGTGACCGGCGTAGAAGAGCACCGCGACGTCGGCGCCTTCGGCCTCACCCGCGAACTTGCGCAAGGTCTCGGTCATGCCGGCGTGCGTCAAATCGGTGCCCTGCACCACTTCGAATCCGACATTGCGCAAAAGCGCCGCTATGGCTTGCGCGTCCTTCGGAGGATTTGGCAGATTGGCGACGCTCTTGTAAGCGCCGTTACCGATGACCAGAGCCACCCGCTTGTCGGCATAGGAGGCGGTGGACCAGCTCAGCGCGACCGCGAGCAAGGCCCAAAAAACGTGACGAATATAGCGTTGCATCTCAGCTCCCCCACTTGGTGGAAAATTGAGCCCAATACCCTGCTGCTATTTGACGGCAGACTAGCATATATTCCGGCGGCCGGCGGCAAAAAATATTTATGACAGGCCCCAATCAGGGGCATCCGAGCCTGCCAGGAGACCTGTTGTATGGCTATCAAGTTCGGGCGTCCGATCGAATCCCGCACCCACCTGACCCCGGTCGAGGGCGCGGCGGTGGACCCGGCCGACCGGCTCGACCTGCCCACCCGCCTGCGCCGTAACCGCCGCAGCGAATGGGCGCGGCGGCTGGTGCGGGAAAATGTCCTCACCACCAATGACTTGATCTGGCCTCTGTTCGTCATGGACGGGCAAAAGGCCCGGGGTCCGGTGCCCTCCATGCCCGGGGTCGAGCGGCTTTCGGTCGACCAGGCGCTGCGCGAGGCCGAGCGGGCGGCCAAGCTGACCATCCCCTGCATCGCGCTGTTCCCCTATACCGACCCCGCTTTGCGCGACGAGACCGGCAGCGAGGCCGTTAACCCTGACAACCTGGTCTGCCGGGCGATTCGCGCCATCAAGCGCGAGGTCCCCGGCCTTGGGGTGCTGTGCGACGTGGCGCTCGACCCCTTCACCAGCCACGGCCACGACGGCCTGTTGCGCGAGGGCGTCATCCTCAATGACGAAACCGTCGCGGTACTGGTGCGCCAAGCGATCGTGCAGGCGCAAGCCGGCTGCGACATCATCGCGCCCTCCGACATGATGGACGGGCGCGTCGGCGCCATCCGCAAAGGCCTCGACGCGGAAAATTTCACCGACGTGTCGATCATGTCCTATGCGGCGAAGTACGCCTCGGCTTTTTATGGGCCGTTCCGCGACGCGGTCGGCTCGGCGAAGATGCTGACCGGCGACAAGCGCACCTATCAGATGGACCCGGGCAATTCCGACGAGGCCTTGCGCGAGGTCGCGCTCGACATCGCGGAAGGCGCCGACATGATCATGGTCAAGCCGGGGCTTCCCTATCTCGATATCGTCCGGCGGGTGAAGGATGCGTTCGGCATGCCGACCTTCGCCTACCAAGTATCGGGCGAATACGCGATGATCCAAGCCGCCGCCGGCAATGGCTGGCTCGACGGCGAGCGCGCCATGCTCGAAAGCCTGATCGCTTTCAAGCGCGCCGGCGCCGATGGCGTGCTCACCTATTTCGCGCCGCGCGTGGCGGAAAAATTGAAAGCGGGCTAACGCCCCGGGGCACACTTCCCTCCTCGTCACTGGCCCGGTGATCGTCGAAATTGATAGGCAGACATTTCCATGGGTGAATTCGCCATCGGTCAAGGCGTGTCGCGCTTCGAGGATCCGCGGCTGATCAAAGGCGGCGGCCGCTATGTGGACGACATCAAACTGGCGGGCCTGGCGCACGGCGTGGTGCTGCGCTCGCCGCACGCGCATGCGAGGATCAAATCGATCGACACGGCGACCGCCAAAGCCGCGCCCGGCGTACTCTGTGTTCTCACGTCAGCCGACGTGAAGGCCGCAGGCTTAGGCGACCTGCCCACGCACGGCGGGCTCAAGCGCCGCGACGGTTCGGCGATGTACAGACCGCGCTACCCGATCCTGGCGGAGGAGCGCGTGCGCTGGGTCGGCGACTATGTCGCCTTCGTCGTCGCCGAAACGGTGGCGCAGGCGATGGACGCCGCCGAATTGATCGCCGTGGATTACGAGGAACTGCCGTCGGTCACCTCGACCGCCGAGGCGTCAAAACCCGGCAGTCCGCGCGTCTGGGAGGATTGCCCCGACAATATCTGCTTCGTCGAACTGATCGGTGACAAGGCCGCGGTCGATGCCGCCTTTGCGCGCGCCGAACGCACGGTCAAGCACCGCTTCGTGGTCAATCGCGTGACCGCCGCCACCATGGAGCCGCGCGGCGCCGTCGGCGACTACAACGCCGCCGCCGATCGTTACACCGTCTACACACCGATGCAGCGCCCGCATCCGACGCGCACGGAGCTTGCCAAGGTGCTCAAGGTGCCGGAAAGCAAAATTCGCATCGTCACCGGCGATACCGGCGGCTCGTTCGGCATGAAGTCGCCGATCTTCAACGAGACGCCGCTGGTGATGCTGGCCTCCAAGCTCACCGGCCGGCCGGTGAAATGGATATCGACGCGTACCGAAGCCTTCTTGAGCGACGCGCAGGCGCGCGACAACGTCACCGAAGCGGAGCTCGCGCTCGACAAAGACGGGCACTTCCTGGCGCTGCGGGTAAAAACTATCGCCGCCATCGGCGCCTATCTGCAGCACGCCATGCCCGCCTTCATGATGAATGCCGGCACGCTCGCCGGCGTCTATCGCACGCCGGCGCTGCACGTCGACATCACCGGCGTGTTTTCCAACACCAACCCGATGCGGCCCTATCGCGGCAACGGGCGCCCGGAAGCGGCTTTCGTCATCGAGCGCATGGTCGAATTGGCAGCGGCCGAATTGGGCATCGACTCCGCCGAGCTGCGGCGGCGCAACTACGTCCCGCCCTCGGCCATGCCGTTCAAGACCGGGTTGACCTTTACCTATGACAGCGGCGAGTTCGAAAAGAACATGGACCTGGCGCTCGACCTCGCCGAGCACAAAAATCTCAAAACGCGCAAGGCTGAGGCGCGCAAGCGCGGCAAGCTGTTGGGCTTCGGCCTGTCCAACACCATCGAGCGCGCCGGCGCGCCGAGCACGGAGGGCGCCGAGGTGCGCTTCGACCGTTCCGGCTCGGTAATCCTGTTCTCCGGCTCGAACAGCCAGGGCCAGGGCCACGAAACGGTGTTCAAGCAACTTGTCTGCGACCGGCTCGGGCTCGATCCCAAGGAGGCGCAATATATCCAGGGCGACACCGACGAAGTGTTTTACGGCGAAGGCACCGGCGGCTCGCGCTCGGCGACGCTGGCCGGCTCGGCATTCCACATGGCGACGGAAAAAGTGGTGGTCAAAGCCCGCGCCATCGCCGCGCACATGCTTAAGGTCGAGGACGGCGATCTGAAGTTCGATGAAGGCGTGTTTTCGACCTCGAAGACCAACCGTACGCTGTCGATCAAGGAGATCGCCGTCGCTTCCCTCGACAAGGCCAACCTGCCGAAGGACATGGAGCCGGGGCTGATCGCCACAGCGGTCTATCAGGCGCCGGTCAACAACTATCCGAACGGCTGCCATATCTGCGAACTGGAGGTCGACCGCGACACCGGCAAGGTCGAAATCGTGCGCTACAACGTGGTCGACGATTTCGGCACAGTGCTCAATCCATTGCTCTTGCACGGCCAGGTGCATGGCGGCATCGCGCAGGGCGCCGGCCAGGCGCTGATGGAGGACATCCATTTCGACGGCTCGGGCCAACTCGTGACCGCCTCGTTCATGGATTACGCCATGCCGCGCGCGCACGACCTCTGCGCCATGGAAGTGGAGAGCAATCCGGTGCCGACCAAGACCAATCCGCTGGGCGTCAAGGGCTGCGGCGAAGCCGGCTGCGTCGGCGCGCTGCCGGCGGTGACCAATGCGCTGATCGACGCGCTGGCGGAATTCGGCGTCAGGCACATCGAAATGCCGGCGACGCCCGAGCGCGTCTGGCGCGCGATGAACGCAAAGTAGTCACTCCATCGCCGCGCCGGTCTCGATGCGCACCGGTTGATACCCTTCGGCGGCGAGCGCGGCCATGATTTCTTTGGCATGGGCTGCGTCGCGCGTCTCGATGGTGACGTCGAGCCGGGCGCCCTTGGCCGGCACGTCGAGGAACAGCCGGCGGTGATCGACCTCCAGGATGTTGGCGCCGAGCTGGCCGAGCTTTGAGGCGATCGGGCCCAGGACTCCGGGCCGGTCGGGAATGGTGAGGCGGAAGGAGACGATGCGGGTTTCGCGCTCCAATTCGCGCACCATGATGGAGGCGAGGATGCGCGGGTCGATATTGCCGCCGCACAAAATCAGCCCGACGCGTTTGCCGCGAAAGCGGTCAGGTTGAGAGAGCATGGCGGCAAGGCCGGCAGCCCCGGCACCTTCGGCCATGGTCTTCTGTAGCGTAAGATAGGTGTTGACCGCGCGTTCGAGCTGCGCCTCGTCGACCAGAATGACGTCGGCGACCAGTTCGCGGATCACCGGCAAAGTCAGCCTGCCGACATTCTTGACCGCGATGCCTTCGGCGAGCGTCGCGCCGCCGCAAGGCCGGCTTTCATTATGCAGCGCGTTCCAGACCGACGGGAACAGCGCGGCCTCCGCGCCGATAATCTCGATTGCCGGCTTGGCCGCGCGCGCCGCGATGGCGTTACCGGCAATCAGCCCGCCGCCGCCGATAGGAACGACGATACAATCGAGATCGCCGACATCCTCGAGCATTTCCAGCGCGATGGTGCCCGCGCCGGCGACGATGCGGGCGTCGTCGTAAGGGTGCACCAGGGTGAGCCCGCGCTCGGCCAAGATGGCCTCGCAGCGCGCCTGCGCCTCGGTCATGGTCTCGCCGTCGAGCACCACCTCGGCGCCGTGCGAGCGCGTCGCCGCGACCTTCACGAAGGGCGTCGTCACCGGCATGACGATGGTCGCCGGGATGCCAAGCCGCGCGGCGTGATAGGCGACCGCCTGGGCATGATTGCCGGCCGACATGGCGATGACGCCGCGGCGGCGTTCGGCCTCGCCAAGCGACGCCAACTTGTTGAGCGCGCCGCGGTCCTTGAACGAGTTGGTGACCTGCAGGTTTTCGTATTTGACATAGACGTCAGCGCCGGTCAGCGCGGACAGTTTCGGCGCCGGCAGCATCGGCGTGCGCAGCACGGCGCCGTGGATCACGCGGCGGGCGGCTTCGATATCGGCAATGGTGACGGTCAAAGCCTGCTCCCCGGGGCGCGACAAAGAACCATGCCGCACGTCCGGCCGCTATTCCAGCCGGCGGCCGGCCTCTTGCGCACGTCTGGTTCCTTCGCCATTTCGGCTATAATGACGCAAACGGAGCGCGAATTCAGGGGCCCTATTATGTCGATCGACATCAAACCCCATGCCTACGATCCGGCCACACAGCCCGAGTTGTTCGAGGGCGTGCTGGCCAGGCGCGTGGTCGCCTTTGTCATCGATTTTGTCATCATCGCTATCCCGGTGGTGCTGGCGGCGATGTTCATCTTCGCCTTCGGCATCGTTACGCTGGGGCTTGGCTGGGTGCTCTATTGGCTGCTGCCGCCGGGTGCGGTGATTTGGGCGCTCGTTTATTTCGGGGTGACGCTCGGCGGTCCGCGCTCGGCCACCATCGGCATGCGCACCATGGATCTGGAAATGCGCACTTGGTACGGCGCGCCGGCCTATTTCGTGCTCGGCGCGGTGCACGCCATCGTGTTCTGGTTTTCCGTCTCGGCGCTGACGCCCTTCATCCTGCTGGTCGCCTTCTTCAACGAGCGCCGGCGGCTGCTGCATGACATTTTACTGGGCACCGTCGTTATTAATAACGCGCAGCGCGCGGCCGCTTTGCGCTCGCTGATGCCGGCGGCAAAGGCCGGATAAACGGCCAAATAGGGCTTTGACGGGGCTCGCGCGGCGCGCAATGCTAGCGGAATCAGGGCGTTTATGACGATGGCGGTACGACCTCAGTGACTCAGCACTCGCGCGACACCCCGCAATTCTACCTGACCGCGCCGTCGCCCTGCCCCTATTTGCGCGGCCAGGAGGAACGCAAGGTGTTCACCCATCTGGTCGGTGAGCGCGCCTCCGAGCTCAACGATCTGCTCACCCATGGCGGCTTCCGCCGCAGCCAGTCGATCGCCTACCGGCCTGCCTGCGAGACCTGCCGCGCCTGCGTTTCGGTGCGGGTGGTGGCGGCGGATTTCCAGCCTTCGCGCAACATGCGCCGCATTGCGGAACGTAATGAAGACGTGGTCGGCGACATGCGCAACGCCAATCCGACCTCCGAGCAGTATTCGGTGTTCCGCGGCTATCTCGACACCCGCCACCGCGACGGCGGCATGGCCGACATGACCGTGCTCGACTACGCCATGATGATCGAGGACAGCCATGTCGATACGCGGCTGGTCGAATACCGCCGGCGTGGGCCGGATAGCGGCATCAACGGCCGCGGTGCCGGCCAATTGCTGGCGGTGGCGCTCACGGACGTGCTCTCGGACGGGCTATCGATGGTCTATTCGTTCTTCGATCCGGAGGCCGCCGACCGCTCGCTCGGCACGCTGATGATCCTTGACCACATCGAACGCGCCAACGCCATGGGGCTGGCTTACGTCTATCTCGGCTATTGGGTGCCGGGCTCGCGCAAGATGGATTACAAGGGCCGCTTCCTGCCGCAGGAGCGCCTGATGCCCTCGGGCTGGACAAGGGTGACGCGTTAGCGGTTCCGGGCAGACCCCCCGATTGCAACCTGTGGGTCAAATGATCGACAATCGCCGGCGATGGGGGCGCGCTCCGGGCAGGCCGTTCTCGATCAGGCCGCGGAGATAAAGGGCCTCCACATCAGGGAGGCTTCAATGATTCCGCGTTTCGACGTCCGGCACGGCCTGGCGCTGGCCGGCACGATCGGCGTCCTTCTGCTCGCTGCTCCGACGTTCGCCCAACAGCCGCCGGCTTCCGCGCCGCCCGCTGCGGCGCCCGACAAGCCGGTATTGCCGCCCGGTTCGCCGCTGATCGGCCGCCCCGAGGGCAACGAGGCCGCCGCCAAGCTGGCGCCGGTCGCCGCCCCGCCGCTGCCGGCGCCGGCCGACAAATTACCGACCGCCAAGCTCAAGCTGCCGGCGGGCTTCAACATCGAGGTCTATGCCAGCGGCATCGCCAATGCGCGCTCGCTGCGCGTCGGCGACAAGGGCACGGTGTTCGTCGGCACCCGCTTCGGCAACAAGGTCACCGCCATCGTCAAGAAGGACGGCAAGACCGAACTGAAGACCATCGCCTCCGGCCTCTATCGCCCGAACGGCCTCGCCTATCACAACGGCACGCTCTACATCGCCGAGCTGTCGCAAATCTCCAAGATCGACAAGGTCGAAAGCGTTCTCGACAACCCGCCGAAGCCGACGGTGATCTACACTGATTTGCCCAAGGACGAGGCGCATGGCTGGAAGTTCATCGCCATCGGCCCCGACAACAAGCTCTACATTCCGGTCGGACAGCCGGGCAACAACGTGCTGCACGACAAGGACCACGGCCAGATCCGCCGCATCAATCTCGACGGCACCGGCCGCGAAACGGTTGCCCTCGGCGTGCGCAATTCGGTCGGCTTCGACTGGAACCCTGTCAACAAGCAGCTCTATTTCTCCGACAATGGCCGCGATTGGATGTCGGAGGACGTGCCGCAGGACGAACTCAATCGGGTCACCAAAACAGGCGAACATTTCGGCTCGCCTTATTGCTACCAGGGCAACCTTCCAGACCCGGAATTCGGCTGGGGCCATAGCTGCAGCGAATTCACCCCGCCGATCGCATTGACCGGCCCGCACTCGGCCGGGCTCGGTTTGCGTTTCTACACCGGCAATATGTTCCCGAAGAAATACAAGAACGCCATCTTCCTCGCGCGCCACGGTTCATGGAACCGGTCGCATAAGTTCGGTGGCGACGTCATCGTCTACTTCCTCAACAAGGACGGCACGGTGAAATCCTCGGAAGTGTTCCTCACCGGCTTCCTCGTCAACAACAATTATATCGGGCGCCCGGTCGACGTTCAGCAAATGGCTGACGGCTCGCTGCTTTTGTCCGACGACTGGAACGGCGTCGTCTATCGCATCAGCTACGGCAAGAAGTGATTAAATCCAGCGGCCGGGGGCATTCGCTCCCGGCCGTCCACCGATCATGCCGATGACGGGCTTTAGCGCGCGCGTTGCCGCGGCGGTGGTACTGATGTGCGCCGCCGGCCACCCCCTGTTCGCTGCGAACTATGCAGAACTCGCGCCGACTTGTTTTGCCTGTCACGGCGCCAACGGCGAATCGGAGACCGCGGAGGTGCCTTCGCTCGGCGGGCAGCCGGCGCCGTATCTGCTGATCCAGCTTTATTTGTTTCGGGAAAAACAGCGCGCCGTCGAGATCATGAACGACGTCACCAAGGACTTCAGCGACGACGACTTGCGCACGTTTTCCGACACTCTCGCCAAGCTGCCGCCACCAAAGCCGCCGGCCGATGTCGGCGATGCCGCGCGCATGGCGCGCGGTAGCGCGCTGATCACGCAAAATCGCTGCAATAGTTGTCACAATCTCGATTTATCCGGCCGCGAAAACATTCCGCATATTGCCGACCAGCGCGAGGACTATCTGGTCAAGACGCTGCGCGAATACAAGAACAACACGCGGCACGGCTATGACGCCACCATGGCCGAGGTGCTGGCGCCGATCACCGACGCGCAGATCGTCGATCTCGCTTATTATATCGCGCGTTTCCGCTAAGCGGCCGCGGGTCGCGATCAACCGGCGCCCATCACTGTATCGAACAGCAGCTTGACGTTCAGCACCACGATGATGCCGGCCACCACCCAGGCGAGCGCAGCGAGCCCACGCGAAATCGCGAAATTGCCCATCTTGTTGCGGTCGGAGACGAAATGCACCAGCGGGATCACGGCAAACGGGAGCTGCATCGACAGGACCACCTGGCTCAAGATCAACAGCTTGGCCGTGCCCTGCTCGCCGTAAAGCGCCGTCACCGCCACCACCGGCACGATGGCGATGGCGCGGGTCACCAGCCGCCGCATCCAATGCGGCAGGCGCAGGTGTAGGAAACCCTCCATCACGATCTGGCCGGCGAGCGTGGCCGTGACTGTCGAATTCATTCCCGAGGCGAGCAGCGCGACGGCAAACAGCACCGAAGCGATGCCGACCCCGAGCAGCGGCGACAGCAGCGCATAGGCCTGCTCGATCTCCTCCACGTCCTTGCCGTGGGCGTGGAACACCGCGGCGGCGACGATGAGGATGGCGGCGTTGACGAACAGCGCCAGCATCAATGCGATGGTTGAATTGGCGGTGGCCCAGCGGATGGCGTGGCGCTTGCCCTCGTCGGTGCGCGCGAAGCCCCGTGTCTGCACGATGGAGGAATGCAGATAAAGATTATGCGGCATCACGGTGGCGCCGATGATGCCGATGGCGATGTAGAGCATCGCGGGATTGGTCACGATCTGCGTCGAGGGGATGAAGCCGGCGAACAATTCGGCCACCGGCGGCGCCGCCAGCACGATCTGCACCAAGAAGCAGATCGCGATCACGATCAGCAGCGCGACAATGAAAGCTTCCAGGAAGCGGAAGCCCCTGTTCATCAGCAGCAACAGCAGAAAGGCATCGAGCGCCGTGATCAGCGCACCGGCAACCAGCGGAATACCGAACAGCAGCTTGAGCGCAATGGCGGTGCCGATGACTTCGGCAAGATCGCAGGCAATGATCGCCAGCTCGCAGACGACCCACAGCGCGATGCCGACCGAGCGAGGATAGGCGTCGCGGCAGGCCTGCGCCAGATCGCGCCCGCTGGCGATGCCGAGACGCGCGGCCAGCGCCTGCAGCAGGATGGCCATCAGATTGGAAATCATGATGACCGAAAGCAGCGTGTAACCGAACTTCGAGCCGCCGGCTAAATCGGTCGCCCAGTTGCCCGGGTCCATATAGCCGACCGACACCATGTAGCCGGGGCCGGAAAAGGCCAGCAGCCGCCGCAGCCATGAGCCGCCGGCGGGGACGGCAATGGAGGCGTAAACTTCCGACAGCGATTTTTCGGCGCCGCCTTTGCGCGTGAAGCCCCAGCCGGATCGCGCAATGTCGCGCTGCTCGTCCAAGGGACTAGCGGCCGGCTCGGTTTGCAGCGCCATCCTCGATCTTTCCCGCCATCATCGCCCCGACGCCTCTTGCATTGGCAACGCGGCCGAATGGCCGCAGCTTTGTCTTCTACCCTAGTTGCGAATGATTTGCAATTGCACTTCGAGGGAACTTCCGCATTTGGGTCGGGTTATGAAGGCTCATAAACTGTGGCGGGGATCATCCTCAGGCGTATCGAATTGCCGGCTCGGCGGGCCAATAGCGCCAGCGCTTTACGGCGCCGTGCCGGTGGGTAATTTTAGAGGGGCGCTTGAAATGACCGTGAACCGCGCTCCCCTCGCCTGGGGCCTGTTTGGCGCCACGCTAGCCGCGGGCGCAGCCTTTGCCGCCGCCCCGGGCGATGCCCACAAAGGCCCTTCCGAGCTTCTGTTCGTCGCGCAATTGCTGCTGCTGATCCTGGTCGGCCGTCTGCTTGGGGAGGCGATGCTGCGGCTCAAGCAGCCGGCGGTGATGGGGCAGCTCATCGCCGGCCTGATGCTCGGTCCCTCGCTGTTCGGCGCGCTCGCGCCCGACCTTCAGCACATGATCTTCCCGCCGGCGAAAGAGCAAAAGGCGATGCTCGACGGCATTGCCCAATTCGGCATTTTGATGCTGCTGCTACTCACCGGCATGGAGACCGATCTCAAGCTGGTGCGCGAGAGCGGCAAGGCTTCAGTGACGGCCTCGCTCACCGGCATAATCATCCCGTTCCTCTGCGGCGTCGCGCTCGGCGAAGCCCTGCCCGAACTCGATGCTGCCCGATCCCGGCAAGCGGCTGATCACGTCGCTGTTCCTCGGCACCGCTTTGTCGATCGCCTCGGTGAAGATCGTGGCGACGGTCATCCGCGACATGAACTTCATGCGCCGCACCGTCGGCCAGGTGATCCTGGCCTCGGCCATCATCGACGATACCGTCGGCTGGATGATCGTCGCGGTGATCTTCAGCCTGGCGCTGCAGGGCCACGTCGACGCCTGGAGCGTGGCGCAGAGCGTGCTCGGCACGCTCGCCTTCATGGCCGTCAGCCTGACGCTCGGCCGCCGCGCGGTGTTTTTCATCATCCGCTGGGTCAACGACACCTTCGTCTCCGACTTTGCGGTCATCACCGCCATTCTGCTGATCATGGGCGGCATGGCCATGATCACCGACCTGATCGGCGTGCACACGGTGCTGGGCGCCTTCGTCGCCGGCATCCTGGTCGGCGAATCGCCGATTCTGACCAAGCACATCGACGAACAGCTGCGCGGGCTGATCATCGCCTTCTTCATGCCGGTGTTCTTCGGCACCGCCGGGCTTTCCGCCGATCTCACCATCCTGAAAGATCCGGCGCTGCTGGCGCTCACGGTCGGGCTGATCGCCATCGCCAGCATCGGCAAATTCGGCGGCGCCTTCCTCGGCGGCAAGCTCGGCGGCCTCACCGCGCCCGAGTCGCTGGCGCTCGGCACCGGCATGAACGCGCGCGGCTCGACTGAAGTCATCGTCGCCACCATCGGGCTGTCGATGGGCGCGCTGAGCCAAAATCTGTTCACGATGATCGTCGCCATGGCGGTGATCACCACTACGGCGATGCCGCCGACCTTGCGCTGGGCGCTGGCGCGGCTGCCGATGCGCAAGGACGAAAAGCAGCGGCTCGAACGCGAGGAAATGGAAGCCAAGGGCTTCGTGCCGCACCTCGAGCGGCTGCTGCTGGCGGTCGACGAAAGCGCCAATGGCAAGTTTGCAACCCGCATCGCCGGTACCCTTGCGCGTCATGGCGGCATGCCGACCACGGTGATGCAGATCAAGACCGACAAGAAAACCGGCAAGGCCGCCGCCGCGGCGCAGAAAGAAAGGGCCAAGGAGACCAGCCAGACGATCAAGGATATCGCCGAACAGCCGGACGCCGCCGACGCGCCGAAAGAGGAAAAGGCCGAAACCAAGCTCGACGTCACCACCATCGTCGAGAACAAGCCCAAGGCGGAAGCGGTCGCCGCCGAAGCCGAGAAGGGCTACGGGCTGATGATCGTCGGCCTGGAAAAGATGGTGGCGCGCAAGAATGAATTCCACGATGACGTAACGAATCTCGCCGCCGGTTTCGAAGGCCCGCTCGCCGTGGTCGATGCCCGCGAGGTGCAACTGGAAGATCCGCTGGAAGCCAAGCTGAGCATCCTGGCGCCGGTCAATGGCACCGAAACGTCGCGCCGCGCCGCCGAAGTCGCCATCGTATTGGCGCGCACCGCGAAGTCGCCGCTGACCGTGCTTTATGTCGCGCCGGGCGGCCGCGGCAAGCGGCGCTCGCGGCAATACGAAGAGGCGATCCTCAAGGACATCGTCAAACTGGCGGAAACCTATGATGTCGAGTTGCGCACCGCGGTCCGTGACAACGTTTCACCCGACGAGGCGATTTTGAAGGAAACCGCAAAGGGCAAGCACAATCTGGTGGTGGTCGGCGCCGGGCGCCGTCCGGGCGAAAAACTGTTCTTCGGCGACACCGCGGCGGCGCTGTTGGAAAGGTCGAAGTTTTCGCTGCTGTTCGTGGCGAGCTAGCTAATCTTCGCCGCCGCTCGCCTTGCCGTTGCCCGGCAGGCCACCGAACTTGTTGCTCTTGGGGAACCCCTTCGGCGCGATACGGCCGGCGGCCGCGCGGTCGCCGCGCCAGTCCTTCAGTTCTTTCATGTCCAGCGTGAAGCTACGGCCGGCCGCGTCGACCCAGCTCAAGCCTTCCGTGGCCTTGAAGGTGGTGACGTCGGACAGCCCCTTTTCCTTGTAGCGCTGCAGGCGCACGCCGCGTCCGCGCCCCATTTCCGGCACTTGGTCGAGGCTGAAGATCACCATCTTGCGGTTTTGTCCGATCGCCGCCGCGAGTTCGCCATTGACCGGCGTGAGCGCGACGGCCTTGTCAGGCGCTTTCAGGTTGAGCACCTGCTTGCCCTTGCGCGTGGTGCCGAGCACTTCGTCTTCCTTGACCACGAAGCCGTTGCCCTTGTGGCTCGCGAGCAGGAACTTGCGCTTGCCCTCGTAGGCCAGCGCTGCCACCACCTCGGCGTCCTGCTCGATGTCGAAATAGAGCCGCACCGGCTCGCCGTGCCCGCGCCCGCCCGGCAGCTTGGAGCCTTCCAAAGTGTAGAATTTGCCGTTGCTGGCAAAGATGAGAATCTTGGCGGTGGTCTCGGTCGGGAACGCGAATTTCAGTTCGTCGTCGGACTTGAAGGTAACGCCGGACAGATCGCTGACATGGCCGCGCAGCGCGCGGATCCAGCCCTTCTCGGAGACGACGACGGTGATCGGCTCGCGCACCACCATGGCCTCTTCGATGGCCGCCTCGTCGTGCGCCGGCGCTTCGCCGAAGCTGGTGCGGCGCTTGCCGATATCGGTCTTCGGACCGAATTTAACTTTCAGTTCTTTGATCTCACCGGCAATGGTCTTCCATTGTCTGTCGGTCGAACCGATCAGCGATTTGAGGTCCTTCAACTCCTCGCGCAGCGCCTTGTCCTCGGTCTTGATCTGCATTTCCTCAAGCCGGCGCAAGTTACGCAGGCGCATATTGAGGATGGCGTCGGCCTGCACGTCGGAAAGCTTGAAGGTCTTCATCAAGACCGGCTTGGGCTCGTCCTCGCGCCGGATGATCTTGATCACCTTGTCGAGGTTGAGATAGGCGATGAGATAGCCGCCGAGCACTTCCAGCCGATGATCAATCTCGGCCACGCGATGTTTGGAGCGGCGCAGCAGCACGTCGCGGCGGTGGTCGAGCCATTCGCGCAAGGCCTCGGCGAGGCCGACCACCATCGGGATGCGGCCCTTCACGAGCACGTTCATGTTGAGCGGGATGCGGCTTTCAAGCTCGGTGAGCTTGAACAGCGACTCCATCATCAGTTCGGCATCGACCGTGCGCGCGCGCGGCTCGATCACCAGCCGCACGTCTTCGGCCAATTCATCGCGCACGTCGGCGATCAGCGGCAGCTTTTTCTCGTTGATCAGTTCGGCGAGCTTTTCGACCAGGCGCGACTTCTGCACCAGCCAGGGAATTTGAGTGACGACGACGACATAAGTTCCGCGCCCAGTCTCCTCCGTCTTCCATCGCGCGCGCACGCGGAAAGAACCACGGCCGGTGGTATAGGCCTCGCCGATCGCGGCTTGAGAATCGACGATGACGCCGCCGGTCGGAAAATCCGGACCCTGCACGTATTTCATCAACGTGCGGCTGCGCGCCTTCGGATTGTTAATCAGGAATAGCGCGGCGTCGCACAATTCGGCGGCATTGTGCGGCGGGATCGAGGTGGCCATGCCGACGGCGATGCCCTGCGAGCCGTTGGCCAGCAGATTGGGAAAGGCGCCGGGCAGCACCACCGGCTCCTGGCCGGTGCCGTCATAGCTCGGGCGAAATTCGACGGCGTCCTCGTCGATGCCGTCGAGCAAAAGCCGCGCGACCTCGGTCATGCGCGCTTCGGTGTAGCGGTAGGCGGCGGCGTTATCGCCGTCGATATTGCCGAAATTGCCCTGCCCGTCGACCAGCGGATAGCGCGAGGCGAAATCCTGCGCCAGGCGCACCAGCGCGTCGTAGATCGCCTGGTCGCCGTGCGGGTGGAAATTGCCCATTACGTCGCCGACGATCTTGGCGGATTTCTTGAAGGTGGCGCCGGGGTCGAGCCGCAGCGTGCGCATGACGTGCAGGATGCGGCGGTG
This sequence comes from uncultured Alphaproteobacteria bacterium, assembly GCA_963805375.1. Taxonomy (GTDB): domain Bacteria; phylum Pseudomonadota; class Alphaproteobacteria; order Rhizobiales; family Xanthobacteraceae; genus Pseudolabrys. The sequence continues at coordinate 359,387 of CAWDUB010000004.1, forward strand.
CACCGGCTTTAGGCCGTCGCGCGCATCCGGCAGCGCGCGATTCATGATAGTGGAGAGCGCGTAAGCGAGATAGCGCTCTTCCAGCGCCTCGCGCACGGGAATCTCTTCGACCGCGCCTTTATCGGGGGGAATCAGTCGTTTGTTCATACCCGATAGCTACTGCTTCGACTCATCCTGAACAAGGGATGAACGGTTCGGCCATCACTTCTTCCAGATTTTCTTCGTATCGTGCGCGAACTCAAGACCCGCGATGCGCGTTGTCTTGCGCGTCGTTGCGTCGGCCGAATCATTTCGGGCCGGCAGAGCAACGACCCAACGGAGGAAATGGGAATGAAGACGACCATCTTGGCGACGGTTTTTGCGCTTGGCGTTGGCTTTACCGGCTTGACGGCGGCGTCCGCCGCCGAAGGCGGGGCGCAAGCCATCAGCAAAGCGACGAATGAATACACGGTGACGTTCGATGCCCGTCGTCATTGCAAGTTTGAGAAGGTGTGCAAGCACCACTGGCATCCGCATTGCAAGATGATTCGCATCTGCCACGGGGACTGATAGCCCACAACTCTGTCCTATCGACCGGCCCGGCCAAAAGCCGGGCCGGTTTTCGTTATGCGTTGCGCATGATCTTGTCCGACCTTGCTTCGCCCGCCGAAACGGGCTTCGCGAAGGCGGGAAACCGGTACCCACTTTTCGGGATCATGCGCTAGGCGACGCTCGGCAGCGCGCGGGTCAGCGCGGCAACGAAATGCGCCCGCTCGTCGGCGAGCGCCAGCCCACGCGGCTCGAGCACGTAGCGGCTGAGGAAAAACCCGGTCAGCACAAAGCCGTCGGCGACATCGCGGCCGGCGGGCATAACGTCCGCCGCGCTCAGAAAGGCCGGCAGCCGCAGCATCTTTTCGGCGTAAGGCGCGCCGGCCGCGCGCGATACCGCCCGCCCCGATTTTGGTGAAACGTAAATGAGTTCAGCCGTGTCCCCGGTCGCAACGCATTGGGCGAGATCGAGACCGAAGCCGAGCTCGGACAAAAGCTGCAATTCGAAGCGCGCCACCATGGGCGCGGCGGCGCCGGCATCCTCGAGCCGGTCGAGAATGGCCGTCAGCGTGTCGTATAAAGTTTCATGCGGATCGCGCTCGGGCAACAGGCGCATCAGCGCGGCGAGATGGCCGACGCCGTAGATCGCGTGCGCCGCGGTGAAGAAATTCGCCGCCCGCAGGTTCATGCCCTCGACGGTGTAAGTGCCGAGATGTTCGTCGAGCCGCGCCCGCCAGGTCGCACTGACGCCATTGCCGATCTGCAGGATCGGCTTCATGCGCGAGCCGAAGCCCCCGCGTACCAGCCCGAGATGGCGCCCGTGTGCGCGCGTCATCAGTTCGAGGACGGCATTGGCCTCGCCGTGGCGCTTGACGCCGAGCACGATGCCTTCATCGGTCCATTGCATGCTTATTGTCGCGGTTTGTGCCGAACCGCACTTCCATACTCCGAGAATCGGCGGAAATCACGGCGGCATCTGACCCTTGCGCTTGGCGAACGACCCGAGGCCGCCGGGCACGGCCTGAGTTTTTTCGCCGTTGCCGCAGGCCAGAATCTGCATCATTATGCCATCAATTATTGGGAGGTAAGTTTATGAAAGCGCTTGCTTTTACTGTGGCGCTCGCGGTTGGGCTGCTTGCTCTATCGAGCTTGATGCCATTGGTCAGCCATGCGGCCGAACACGGCAGAGTGACGAGCGGCTTCTGCCCCACCGGCACGTGTCCGGAATTCTGCGGCCCCAACAACTGGGCCCGCAACGTCAAAAATTGCACCGCCGCGCATTGCAAGAAATGTAAGACTGAGAACAAACGATAAAAATTGACACGACCGAGCGTCGGAGCGTCAATCAAAATCAGGGCGCGAGTGAGCGGAAGGCCAATCACTCTTTTGGAAACTCCAGCCCCATCGCCCGGTAGCGCTCCGGGTCGTCGCCCCAGCCCTCGCGCACCTTGACGAACAGGAACAAATGCACCTTGGCCTCGACGATTGAGGCGATCTCTTTGCGCGCGGCCTCCCCGATCGCCTTGATCGCCTGCCCGCCTTTGCCGAGCACGATCTTGCGCTGGCTTTCGCGCTCCACGTAGATGGTCTGCTCGATGCGAATGTCGCCTTTGCGCAACTCCTTCCAGACTTCGGTTTCGACGGTCGCGTGATAGGGCAATTCCTGGTGCAGCCGCTCGAATAATTTCTCGCGCGTGATTTCCGCCGCCAGCTGGCGCAGCGGCGCGTCGGACATCTGCTCCGCGGGGTAGAGCCAGGGTCCGGGGGCGACCTGCGCCGCCAGCCACGATTTAAGGTCGGCGACACCGTCGCCGGTCAGAGCCGAGATCATGAACGTCGCCTCGAAGGCGGCCTTGTCGTTTGCCGACTTGGTCAAGGCCAAAAGCCGATCGCGCGCGACGACGTCAATTTTGTTGAGAATGAGAAACGTCCTCGTCTTCACCTCGGCCAGCCGTTCGAGGATGGCATCGGCTTCCTCGTCCAGGCCTTTACGCGCGTCGATCAAGACGCCGGCAAGATCGGCCTCGTGGGCGCCGCTCCAGGCGCTGGTCACCATGGCGCGGTCAAGCCGCCGGCGCGGCGAAAAAATTCCCGGCGTGTCGACAAAGATCAGTTGCGTGACCCCGCTCACGGCGATGCCGCGGATCAAGGCGCGCGTGGTCTGAACCTTGCGCGAGACAATCGAGACTTTCGAGCCGACCAGTGCGTTGAGCAAAGTCGACTTGCCGGCATTGGGCGCGCCGATCAGCGCGACAAAGCCGCAGCGGGTCGCGGTTGCGGGCGAAATGTCAGGCATCAAGCTTGTCGGCCGCGACGCCCACCCGCTCCAGCATGGCGGCGGCGGCGGACTGTTCGGCGGCGCGCTTGGAAGAGCCGACGCCTTCGGCCGGGGGCCGGTCGGGCAGCACGACGGCAACGCGGAATTTGGGATTGTGGTGCGGGCCGGTGCGCGCCAATTCGCGGTAGTCCGGCGTCGGCAATCCGCGCGCTTGCGCCCACTCCTGCAGCATGGTCTTGGGGTCGCGCAGCGGGCGCAGCGGTTTGAGCATGCGCGCTTTCCAAAATTTCTCGATCAGCTTTTCCGCCGCCTTGTAGCCGCCGTCGAGAAACACCGCGCCGACCAGCGCTTCGCAGGCATCGGCGAGGATGGTCGGGCGCAGACGCCCGCCGGCGTGCGATTCGGAATTGCCGAGCTTGAGCGCCGGACCGAGATCCATCGCGCGGCCGACATCGGCGCAGGTTTCCTTGCGCACCAGATCGGCGAGCCGACGCGACAGCTCGCCCTCGTTGGCCTTGGCGAAGGCGCCATAGAGCATGTCGGAAATCACCAGGCCGAGCACGTGATCGCCGAGGAACTCCAACCGCTGATAGCTGCCGCCGCGGTTCTGCGGGCCGCCCGACAACGCTGAAATATGCGTGAGCGCGCGTTCGAGCAGCGTCTTGTCGGCGAATTTGTAGCCGATCGTCTCCTCGAGCGGGCCTCGGTCCTTCGCCTTGCGGCTCATCGGATGATCGTGAACAGCCTGTGCCAGCGCACCGAGACCGGCCAACGCCAGAACTCCCAAGCGTGCTCGCCTTCGTACACCGAGAAAAAGATGATTTGCGCCTTGCCGACGATATTTTCGAACGGGACCATGCCGACAGGCTGGGCAAAACGGCTGTCGGTGGAATTATCGCGGTTGTCGCCCATCATGAAGTAATGTCCGGGCGGCACGTCGAAGACCGGCGTGTTATCGGCAAGACTGTTGTCGACCAGATCGAGCGTGTAGTAGCTCACCCCGCTGGGCAGCGTTTCCTTCCAGCGCTTGACCGGCGCGGCGCGCACGCCCTCTTCGTTGTCGACAAAGGGCGCCACCAATTCATGTTTGACCGGAACGCCGTTGAGGATGACTTGGCCATTGATGACCTGGATCTTGTCGCCAGGCAGTCCGATGATGCGCTTGATATAGTCGGTGTCGGGATCGCCGGGCGGGCGGAATACCACAACGTCGCCGCGCTGCGGCAGCCAGCCGTCCGGAATGCGGCCTGAGAATATCGGCGGCGAGAGCGGCAGCGAATAGTGGCTATAGCCGTAGCTGTATTTCGACACGAACAGGTAATCGCCGATGAGCAGCGTCGCCTTCATCGAGCCGGAAGGAATATTGAACGGCTGAAATAAGAAGGTGCGGATCACAAAGGCGATGATCAGCGCATGAATAATAACGCGGATTGTCTCGGCAAAGCCGCCTTCTTTCCGTTTTGTTTCGGATGTCACGCTCATTGGCCTTTCGTCCCGCCGCTTAGGCGAAGCGCCCCGGCGAACTTGTAGCGGGTGCACTCAAAGGGGCGCAATCAAGAACCTCGCAACGCGCCGTATAAGCAGTTGGTTGGATTGCACTTCTTGGCGTCAGCTGGTTGCAGGCCCGGTTGCCGGCACCGCGGATATGACGACGATCGCCTGCGCGGTCGGACCTTCGTCGGTGAGGCTGAAGTCGATCCTTGCCTCGCTGCCGGCGGGCGTAATCGCCATGAGCCGGCTGAAGGCGCCGCCGGTCAGTTTCATCGTCGGGACGGCCGCCCGGCATATTCACCACACCCATGTCGCGCCAGAACACGCCGCGCCGCAAACCGGTGCCGAGCGCCTTGGCGCAGGCTTCCTTGGCGGCAAAACGCTTGGCGTAAGTCTCGACCTTATTGGCGCGGCCTTCCGCCTTGGCACGCTCAAGCGGCGTGAAGATGCGGTCGATGAAACGGTCGCCGTGGCGCGCAATGACGCGCGCGATGCGCCGCACATCGACGATGTCGGAGCCGAGCCCGATGATCATGACGCGCCCACCTCTTGTTTACGCATGATCTTGTCCGACCTTGCTGCGCCCGCCGAAGCGGGCTTCGCGAAGGCGGGAAACCGGTATGCATCCCCGATCGGGGTCGAGGATATACTTTTCGGGATCATGCGCGTGCCCGCCCGCGATCCATCGCCGCGCGCATGAATTTCACCGTGTCGGCCAAGCCCTCGAACACCAATTCACCGATGAGGAAGTGACCAATATTGAGCTCGACGATCTGCGGCAGCGCGGCGATTTCTTCCGCGGTCGCATAGTCCAGGCCGTGGCCGGCGTGCACCTCCAGGCCCAGGCTGCTGGCCAACTGCGCGCCGGCGCGGATCGACTGCCACTCGGCGTCGGCTTGCGCGCGGCGTCCTTCGATCAGCGCGTCGCACCAGGAGCCGGTGTGAATTTCGATCACCGGCGCTCCCAGGTCGACCGCGGCCTCGATCTGCGCCGCCGCGGCGCCGATAAACAACGAGACGCGGATACCGGCATGCTTGAGATCGTGGATGACCGGTTTCAGCTGCGCGCTTTGCCTGACCGCATCGAGGCCGCCTTCGGTCGTGCGTTCGGTGCGCTTCTCGGGAACGAGACAGACGGCATGCGGCATGGTGGCGAGCGCGATCGAGACCATCTCCGCGGTCGCCGCCATCTCGAAATTGAGCGGCTTGTCGATTTCGGCCTTCAGGCGCGCGATGTCGTCGTCGCGGATATGGCGGCGGTCTTCGCGCAAATGCGCGGTGATGCCGTCGCAGCCTGCCGCGATCGCCAGCTTGGCGGCGCGCACCGGATCGGGGTGGCGCCCGCCGCGCGCGTTGCGGATGGTGGCGACGTGATCGACATTGACGCCGAGGCGCAGGCGCGGTGCAGCCATCGAATTAACCGTTCACCCGTTCCGCCTTCGCCACCGTCGGCTTGGCCCGCAATTGCGCGATGATGTCGGTCAAATGCTTGAGGTCGTAGACCTCGAGATCGATCAAGACGTCGGTGAAATCGGGGGCGCGCCGCGTCATGCGGATATTGTCGATGTTGCCGTCGTGCTCGGCGATCACCTGGGCGACCTGCGCCAGCGAGCCGGGCTCGTTGACCGATTGCACCTCGATGCGCGCCGGGAAACGGCGCGGCGTGTTCTCTTCCTCGTCCCAACGCACGTCGAGCCAGCGTTCCGGCTTGTCCTCGAATTCGCCGAGCGCCGGCGACTGGATCGGATAGATGGTGATGCCCTCCCCCGGCGTGAGGATGCCGACGATGCGGTCGCCGGGCACCGCCCCGCCGTCCGGCGCAAAGCGCACCGGCAAGTCGCCGTTGATGCCGCGGATCGGGATGGCGACGCCTTCGGCATCCGGCACCTTGAATTTCACCGAAGTAAGCTTTTTCAAGCCGAACCAGCCGCTTGATTCCGACTTGCGTTTCACCGCCATGGCGGCGGCGCGCTCTTCCTTGTAATCGGGATACATGGCGCGGGCGACGTCGGAGGCTTTCAACTCGCTGCGGCCGACCGCCGACATCACGTCTGTGACCGATGCCCGCGCCAGCCGCGGCAGCGCGCCGGTGAGCTTCTCGTCGCTGTAGGCGATCTTGGCGCGCTGGAACAGACGCTCGACGATGCGCCGGCCGAGTCCGGTATATTGCTGGTGCACAGCCACCCGCGTCGCGCGCCGGATGGCGGCGCGCGCTTTGCCGGTGACCACGATCGACTCCCAGGCCGCCGGCGGCGCCGTTTGCACTTTCGAGGTGATGATGTCGACTTCGTCGCCGTTGGTGATTTCCGACATCAACGGCGCGACCTTGCCGTTGATCCGGCAGCCGACCGCCGTGTTGCCGACGTCGGTGTGCACCGCATAGGCGAAATCGATGGCCGTTGCCTTGCGCGGCAAGGCGATCAGCTTGCCTTTGGGCGTGAAGCAGAACACCTGATCGTGGAACAGCTCGAGCTTGGTGTGTTCGAGGAATTCCTCTGGGTTCGATCCTTCCGCCAGCAGTTCGATGGTGCGGCGCAGCCAGGCATAGGCGCTCGACTCGCGCGACAGCATTTCGCTCGGCGTGCCGGCGTGGTCCTTGTACAGCGCGTGTGCGGCGATACCGTATTCGGCGATCTCGTGCATCTCCGTGGTGCGGATCTGCAATTCGACGCGCTGCTGGCCCGGGCCGATCAAGGTGGTGTGGATCGAGCGGTATTCGTTGGCCTTCGGCGTCGAGACGTAATCCTTGAACCGCCCCGGCACCACCGGCCAGGTGGTGTGCACGATGCCGAGCGCCTGGTAGCAGTCGGCGACGGACTTCACGATCACGCGGAAACCGAAGATGTCGGACAATTGCTCGAAGCCGACCGATTTGCGCTCCATCTTGCGCCAGATCGAATAGGCGCGTTTGCGCCGGCCTTGCACCTGCGCCTGGATGCCGCGGTCGGCAAGCTTCTTGGTGAGCTGCTGCTCGATCTCGGCGATCAGATGGTGGTGGCGCTCGGCGAGCGCGTCGAGCCGCCCGCTGACCACGTCGTAGGCTTCCGGATAAAGCTCGCGGAACGCCAGGTCATCGAGCTCCTCGCGCATCGCATGCATGCCCATGCGGCCGGCCAGCGGGGCATAGATTTCCAGCGTCTCCTCGGCGGCGCGTTTGCGCGCCTCGACTGGCATGAAGTTGAGTGTGCGCATGTTGTGCAGCCGGTCGGCGAGCTTGACCAGCAAGACGCGCACGTCATCGGCAATGGCGAGCAATAGCTTGCGCAGGTTTTCCGCCTGCTTGGCTTCCTTGGTGACCAGATCGAGTTTTTTTAACTTGGTGAGGCCCTCGACCAGCACGCCGATGTCGCTGCCGAACAGGCTGTCGATCTCGGCGCGGGTGGTTGCGGTGTCCTCGATGGTGTCATGCAACAGCGCGGCGGCGATGGTCGCATCGTCGAGCTTGAGGTCGGTGAGGATCGCCGCCACCTCGATCGGGTGCGAGAAATAAGGATCGCCCGAGGCGCGCCGCTGCTCGCCATGCGCCTTCATGGCGTAGACATAGGCGCGGTTGAGCAGCGGCTCGTTGGTGTTGGGGTTGTAGCGGCGGACCCGTTCGATCAGGTCGTATTGCCGCATCATCTGCGGCTTGCGCCCGCGCGGCTCTTTTTCGACGACCTGTGGAGAACTGCCCGCCGTCGCTTTATGGGACGCGGCAACGACCTGGTCGAGCGGTGCCCGGGTGGGCGACTGCTTCTGCATCCGCGGCAAGTCCGAGCGCGTGCGCGCCATCAATACGCCTCATAACCGCCCGGTCAGCTTGCGACCGGCGGCATCGGCCCTTTCTAGCATAGATATCACGTCAATTTATTGCAGCCGCAAGGGCTTACCGTTGCGGCCGAAAAGCAACGGCCCGGCGTTCGAGGCCGGGCCGTTACGAAAAATTTATCTTGTGGCGTCGAGGGCGGGATTACTCGGCATCCTCTTCCGGCACTTCTTCCGGCGGCGCCAGGCCTTCCAGGCCTTTGAGCAGCTCTTCCTCGGTCATGCGGTCGGCGGTGACCTCGGTATCGTCGGAATCAACGCCGGCACCGCTGCCCGCGCCGATCAGCGGCACCTCCGGTTCGGGTTCGTCAACCTCGACATATTTCTGCAGGGAGTGGATCAGGTCTTCCTTCAAATCGCCCGGAGAGACCGTGGTATCGGCGATTTCACGCAGCGCCACCACGGGGTTTTTGTCGTTGTCGCGCTCGACGGTGATCTGCGATCCGGACGAGATCATGCGCGCCCGGTGACTCGCCAACAGGACGAGATCGAAGCGGTTTTCAACCTTGTCGATGCAATCTTCTACGGTGACACGGGCCATCGGCTCGCCACTCCTTTAGATGGAACTTGGTCTGAAATTACCCGCTAGGTATCCCTGCCCGGCCGAAAGTTCAAGCTTTTTTGTCTTGGTTTGGCCGCAAGCCTCTGTTACGGCAACGCTCGCAAGCAGGCCGCCCGAAACGGTTTTTATCGGCCACGGCATGATTGCATAGGTACCAGCTGAATTGATCGAAGGTGCCGTCAACCAGACTAGTTAATACCGGTCCAATGGCGCCCGCCGCGCATCTCGCGCGTTTGGCGTGCGCGGGATCTGGAAATCCGGATTGTATTGCGAGAACAGTGAGAGACAAACCATGACCGTAGCTGGCGAAAAAATCGCATTGTTTATCGATGGGGCCAATCTTTACGCCACCGCCAAATCACTGGGTTTCGACATCGACTACAAGAAGCTGCTGAAGGAATTCCAGTCGCGCGGCTATTTGCTGCGGGCGTTTTATTACACCGCGGTGATCGAGGATCAGGAGTATTCCTCGATCCGCCCGCTAATCGACTGGCTCGACTACAACGGCTATTCGGTCGTCACCAAAGCAACCAAAGAATTCGTCGACCAGACCGGGCGGCGCAAGATCAAGGGCAACATGGACATCGAGCTCGCCGTCGATGCCATGGAAATCGCCGGCACCATCGACCACATGGTGCTGTTCTCCGGCGACGGCGACTTCCGCTCGCTGGTGGAAGCCGTGCAGAAGCGCGGCGTGCGTGTCACCGTGATCTCCACCATCTCGACGCAGCCGCCGATGATCGCCGACGAGTTGCGCCGGCAGGCCGATATCTTCACCGACATCGTCACGCTGCAGGGCAAGATCGGCCGCGATCCGGCCGAACGCGCGCCGCGCGAGCCGCGTGGACCGCGCGACGAGCGCGAGCCCGGACACACGCCGCAATTCCTGCAGCGTCCGCCGGCGCGTGCGGGCGCCGGTGCCGACGACGAAGAATTCGACGATTAGCCGCAAACGCTGGCCGTGCCGCCGTCCGAGGGCAAGCCTGGACGCGATTGTCCGCGCTGCCCGCGGCTGGTGGCGTTCCGCAAAAAATGGCGGACCAGCGAGCCGGCCTGGTTCAACGCGCCGGTCCCCTCCTTTGGGCCGCGCGAGGCACGGCTGCTGATCGTCGGCCTGGCCCCCGGCCTACAGGGCGCCAACCGCACCGGCCGGCCGTTCACCGGCGACTACGCCGGCGTGCTGCTGTACGAGACCTTGCGACGCTACGGATTTTCACGCGGGACATTCGACGCGCGGCCCGACGACGGGTTGGAACTGATCGACTGCCGCATCACCAATGCGGTGCGCTGCGTGCCGCCGGAGAACAAGCCGACGACGCTCGAGATCGCCACCTGCCGCGATTTCCTAAAAGCCACAATTGCGGAAATGGAAACGCTGCGCGTCATTCTCGCGCTCGGCCGCATTGCTCATGACAGCGTGGTCACGACGCTGGGCGCAAAGAAATCAAAGGCGCCGTTCAAGCATGGCGGCAAGCATGCGCTCGGCGCGCTGACGCTATTTTCCAGCTACCACTGCTCGCGCTACAACACTAATACCGGCGTGCTGACGCCGGAGATGTTCCGCAAGGTGTTCGCAGACCTGCGGGCGTATCTCGACGCCTGAGCCGCGCGATCACGACGCATATTTGACCGAACAGCCGTAGGCGCGCGACGTGCCGGCGGACACCGGCTTGCCCTGTGCGATTTCGGTTAGCGCCTGGTCGACGAAATTTCTGGCGATCTTCAGGTCTTCGAGCCGCGCCGACGGCTGGTCGTCAATGCCGCCCATATAGACGAGCAGTCCTTCGCCGCTGATCACGTACATATGCGGGGTCGCGCGAGCGCCATAGGCGCGCCCGACCTTGCCGGAGGGATCAAACAAGACCGCGGTCGGCGCGGCGCCCCGCTCGGCCGTGAGCTTGTTGGCCTGCTGCGGCGAGACATAACCTTCGCGGCCTGGCGCGGAAGAGATGATCGAAAGCCACACTACGCCCTTCCCGGTCCATTTCTTCTGCAACGCCTGCATGTTGTTGCCGCGATAATGTTTGCCGACAAAGGGACATTCGTGGTTGGTCCATTCGAGCACCACGGTCTTGCCCTTGAAGGCGGCAAGCGAGCGGACGCCGCCGTTCGAGTCGGTCAGCGTGAACGCGGGCGCTGCCGCGCCGAGGCGGGCCTGCGCAGCCGCACTCCCAACGCTCGCGCACCCGGCGACAAGCCCCGCCGCACAATAAAGTGCAAAAGCAAAAACCCGTCGCCGCGCGATCGTCCTCATGGGCACTCCTGGTCTGGATTCTCAATCATATTCTGTGCCGTTGCCTGCACGTGTCAACTCGCAGCCTAGTCGCTTGCGCGCGAGGCTTGGAGCCAGGCGATCACTTCTTCGGCATTCTTGTCGGGCGGGAACACCGGGTAGAAAGCCTTGGTGATTTTTCCGTCGTCGATCACCAGCGCCATGCGTTTGAGCAGCGTCATGCCGACAGCGGTGAAAGTCGGCAGCGTGAGCGCCTTGGCGAACGCCAGCTTCTCGTCCGACAGGATCGGGAAAGGCAAATGCAGGCGTCTCACCGCCTCCTGCTGGTAAGCGGTGTCTTGCGTCGACAATCCGTAGAGTTGCTTGACGCCCAGCCGCTTGAGTTCGCCGGCATGATCGCGGAAGCCGCAGGACTGCGGCGTGCAGCCGCGCGCGCCGGGGATCTGGTCCCAGCCCGGCGGCGCGTCGACGCCGGGCACGCCGGTGCGCGGATAGATATAGACGACAATGCGGCCCGTGAGTTTCGACAAGTTGACGGTTGCGCCATCGGTTGCCGGCAGCGCCAGATCGGGAAGCCGCATGCCGGCCAGATGACGGGCGGCGCCGTCGTCCTGCGGGATCGGGATGTCGGGTGGCAGAAATTGCGGATTATGGGTGCCGGGCGCTTCGGCCATGACTCAACCTCCCCCGTTTGCATAGGACATAAACTCCATCAACGACCCATCCGGATCGCGGAAATAGACGGACGTGCCCGGTCCCTTGGCGCCGAAGCGCTGCAACGGGCCGCGTTCGACCGCGATGCCGTGCGCCTGCAAATGCACGACGGCGTCCGCGATCGGTCCCGTCCATTCGAAACAAAGATCGGAATTGCCCGGCTGCACCGGCAGCCGCGCCACCTCGGCCGGCTTGACCCCCGGGCCGTGCACATTGAGCTGCTTGTCGCCGAAACGGTAGGCAAAGCCCACCGGCCGCGCGATCAGCTCGGCGCCCATGACCTCGACGGTAGAACTTGTTGGAGCGCTCCCACTCGGATACGTGGATGACGCAATGGTCGAGGCGAGTTGGCGGCAGCATGGTTCCACTCATCTCTTTCTGTCTTGAGGAAGTTTTCTACGGTCTGCAGTCGGCACGGTACCCAAGCTCGATGACCTGTCCGTCGACCTGCCCGATCTTGGCGACCTTGAAGGCATGATCGAGAGCATAGTCGCGAATGGTTCGGTCAACGGCGACTTCCGCCGGGTCGGCGACTGTTGAGATAGAAGCCCCAGATCACGACATCGGGATTCCACGCTTTGATATGCGCATCGAGATCGAACTGCTTGCCTTTACGCGCCACGGGCTCGCCGCGCAAAAACATCCAGAAAGGGCCAGCGGCAAGTTCGGGCGGATATTTCACGTCATTCTCGAGCAGGAATAGAGGCTCCGCCGAATAGAGCTTGCGCTCACATCGATAGCCATCGCCGACGATCTGCCGGGCTCTGTCTTGTGCCTGACGACCTGCACCACCTGCAGATTGCCGTCCGGCGTCACGTATCGGCTGATCAACTGGCCCAGGACCATGAATTGAATGCAGAGCATCGCCAAGCCCAAAAGGGCATAGCGCCGGCGGCTCGCTTGGTCGGCCGAATTCCAGGGGGCCGAAAAGAGCAACAGCAGGAAGGCCAGCGGGCCCAGATATTGCTCGAAGACATAAATGGGCGATATCGCCATGGCGAAAGCCGAGGCGAGCAAAAGCAGTTCTCCGCAGACTTTTTGCAGGTCGAGGCCGCCGCGATGCCACGCACTCTTCGCCTTCGCAATCACCAATCCGATCGGAATCGCACATCAGGATCGCAAACATCAATGATGAAACCGCGATGCGAAAGATCCCGGCGGCGGGGCTGGGAACGCGGAGCGGCAACATCAGTTCATGGAACTGGACGTTCGAACGCAAAAAGCTTTGATAGTCGCGCGCCAGGAAAAACAGGATCGGCGCGAACCCGATCAGAAATCCGCAGCCGCAAGCCGCAATGGCGATGGGATCGCGCGCGGATCGGTCATTGAGGAGGAAATATAAGAAAATGCCCGGACAAACGATGGCGAAATAGAGTTTCGCCGAAGTTGCCAGCCCGATCGCGGCACAGCCGGCGAATCCGCGCCAGGCAGCCGGGCCGGGTGCATCTGATGACCGTGACGCGCGGCCGACAAACACAGCAGCGAGAATCGCGTAGTTTCCCATTTCCCTGCTGTTTGAGATGACATAAAGGTTGGTGAGACAGAGCGCGACATAGAGCACGCATATCTGAGCGTTTCGGGCTTTCGACCGGTCGAGCAGCGGCAGCAGCACGGCGGCGACGACAAAAACGATTGAACACGCAGTGTCCGGGCAAAAAGATATTGACGCTGCCGGTCACCGCGACCAGCAGCCAATTCAAAATGATGGACAGCGGCGCCTGGATAAACGGCACATCGGTGTAGAGCGCGCCATGTTGCGCCCAAACGGCCGGCGCGAGCGCGTACATAAAGTCGTTTTGATTGAGCGGCGCCAGATTGCTGATGATAAATGCGACGAGGGAAATGACGGCAACTGCCGACAGTAGGACATGCCGATATTTGGCTACGGCGCTTTGCAAAGTCGTCACATGTCATTGAAAAGAGACCCGCATAGAACAGGCCCTCGTCATCGACGGGTCAGGACGCTGTGCCAAGCTTGCGGCCGACGCGCTCGGCAACGACGCGGCGCTCTTCGTTAAGCTTGGCGAGCCGTTTCGCCACCGTGGCCAGCGTCTCCGGCCGCGCGGTCTGCGGCGAACCGCCATCGAACGGCGGCGCCGGATCGTATTCGATCTGCAGCAAGATCTCGCGCGCCATCGCTTCGCCGTCGAGAAGGCGGGCGAGCGACAAGGCGAAATCGATGCCGGACGTGACCCCCGCCCCGGTCACGATATTGCCGTCCATCACGACCTTTTCGCGCACGGGAATCGCGCCGAGCGGCTTGAGATGCTCGATCGCCGCCCAGTGGCTGGTGGCGCGCTTGCCCTTGAGCAGACCGGCCGCGCCCAGCACCAGTGAACCGGTGCAGACGGACGTCACGTATTTGGCGCTCGCCGCCTGCCGGCGCAGGAACTCAAGCGCCTGCTCGTTTTCCATCAAGTCTTGCTGGCCCGGTCCGCCGGGCACCATGACCACGTCGAGCGGCGGACAGCTCGCATAGGTCACCGTCGGCACGATCTGCATGCCGCGGTCGGTCGTCACCGGGTCGAGCGTACGCGCGATCAGCGCCACCGTCGTGTCCGGCAACCGTGCCAGCACCTCGTAGGGTCCGGTCATGTCGAGTTGGGTCATGCCCGGAAAGATCAGCATGCCGATACGGCGGGGCATGGTTGCTACCCTTTCTGCCGCATCAGCCGGCCGCGCTCGCGCTCCCAGGAGCGTTTCTTCAGCGTCTCGCGCTTGTCGTGCAGCTTCTTGCCGCGGCCGAGCGCGATCTCGATCTTGGCGCGTCCGCGGTCGTTGAAATAGAGCCGCAGTGGCACGATGGTCATGCCCTCGCGCTCGACCGCGCCGGCGAGCTTGTTGATCTGGCGCTGATGCAGCAGCAATTTACGCGGCCGCTTGGGCAGGTGATTAAAACGCGCGGCCTGCAGGTATTCTGGAATATTGGCGTTGATCAGCCAGATCTCGCCGGCGCGCGCGTCGGCGTAGGATTCGGCGATGGTCGCCTTGCCGGCGCGCAACGATTTGACCTCGCTGCCGGTGAGCACGATGCCGGCCTCGTAGGTTTCCCCGATTTCATAGTTGAAACGCGCCCGGCGATTGGCGGCGACCACCTTAAAGCGGGCTTCAGCCTTTGCGGCCATGCATGGTTCCGGTCAGCGCTATTTCGCCTTCAGCAAGTCGCGGATTTCGGTGAGCAGCACTTCCTGCGTGCTCAGCGGCGGGGTTTTCTCCACTTTCTCCGCCTCCTTGGCCATCATTCGCGTCATGGCGCGGATTATCAGGAACAGCACGAAAGCGATGATGATGAAGTTCAGCGTGACGGTAAGGAAATGCCCCCAGGCCAAGACCGCGCCCTGCTTTTGCGCTTCGGCCAGGCTTGCCGCCGTGACCTTGGCTGAGAGCGGCAGGAAGTAGTTGGAAAAGTCGAGGCCGCCGGTGACGGCGCCGATCACCGGCATGATGAGATCGCCCACCATCGAACTGACGATGGCGCCGAAGGCAGCGCCGATGATCACGCCGACGGCGAGATCGACCACATTGCCGCGCAGCGCAAATTTCTTGAAATCCTCAAGCATGGCACCCTTCCCCCACTATGATTTACGGAAATCCACGACCCGTCACGGCACCGCGGCCTAGTTGATCAGGCCGGCATGCACCATGGCTTCGCGCACGGCGCCTTGCGCCTTCTCGGTCGCCGGCACCATCGGCAGCCGCAGCACGTTGCTGCACTTGCCGATGAGCGACATCGCATATTTGATCGGCGCCGGACTGGTTTCGACGAACAGATTGATGTGCAGCGGCGAGAGCTTGTCCTGCAGCTTGAGCGCGGTGGCAAAGTCGCCCTTCAGACAGGCCGCCTGAAACTCGGCGCACAGCCGCGGCGCCACGTTCGAGGTCACCGAAATGCAGCCATGGCCGCCATGCGCCATGAAGCCGAGCGCGGTGATGTCTTCGCCCGAGAGCTGGTTGAAATCCTCGCCCAAGACGGCGCGCTGCTGCGTCACCCGCGTCATGTTGGCGGTGGCGTCCTTCACGCCGGCGATGTTCTTCAACTCATAGAGCCGCTTCATGGTGTCGACCGACATGTCGACGATCGAGCGCCCCGGGATGTTGTAAATGAGGATCGGGATGCCGATCGCGTCGTTGATGGCCTTGTAGTGCCGGTAGAGGCCTTCCTGGGTCGGCTTGTTGTAATAGGGCGTGACGATCAGCACCGCGTCGGCGCCCGCCTTTTCCGCGTGCCGCGACAGTTCGACCGCCTCGGCGGTCGAGTTGGAGCCGGCGCCGGCGACCACCGGCACCCTGCCCTTCACCTGATCGACGCACCACTCCACGACCTGCTTATGCTCGTCGTGCGACAGCGTCGGGCTCTCGCCGGTGGTGCCGACGGGGACCAGGCCGTTGGTGCCTTCGGCGATCTGCCAGTCCACGAGGTCGCGGAACGCTTTTTCGTCGAGCCCGCCATTTTTGAACGGCGTGACGAGCGCGGTGAAGGAACCTCGGAATCTCGTCTTGGCGGTCATGGCGCGACGCCTCCTCGGGCGGGCTATACGGTCCCATCAATATCGGGTCGCACCCGATGATGAAAGCCCTCTCCACAGGCGTTAACGAGCCTGCCGTGTTTTCGCCAGTCTTGCGGTTTAGGGGCGTACTTCACGGGATTTTATGGGTACATTTCATTAAACGAATGGGCGCACAGCACGCCCGCCGCCGGGCCTCAAACGGCGCCTTCCGGATCGCGAACAGGGGTTGCAAGGGGCTGAATGGACGCTGCGAGACGCAAACGGCTTGGCTTGGCGCTGGCGTTTATGGCGGCCGGCAGCCTGTGCGCGGAAGCCGCCCCCAAGAAGCTTCCCAAGCAGGCAAAGCGAGCGCCCATCCATACCGCGGCAAAACGGGTGAAGCTCCCCCACCTGGCGCCATTGCCGCACCTGCGCCCTTCCGAAGCCGGCCCCGGAGGTTCGGCCATTGCGCGGGCCAGGTCGCAGCCGACGATCGAAATGCCGCGCCGCCGCCCCGCGGAAGCCGGCCCCGCCGTCACGACCGTCGCGCGCGCCAAGACCGCGCCGGCCGTCGAAATGCCGCGCAAGCGTCCCGACGAAGCCGGCAGCAGAGTTTCGACGGCGGCACCGGCAAATCCCGACTTCAATCTCGCCTTGCCGCCCAGGCGCCCGAGCGAGGCCGATAACCGGCTCTCGGCCTATGCGCCGACCAGCGCCGACCTGAACGCGGCGCTGTTTTCCAACCACGTGACCATGAAGCTGCCGCCGGGTCCGGTTGGGGGACCCATGGGCATCGCGCCGAGCAAGGCGACGCCGCCCGCCGATATCGCGCTGGTCAAACAGGTGATCGCGGCCGCGCGCAAGGGCGACGAAGCCGTCGCCGACGTTGCCGAGAAAACGATCGGCGATCCGGTTGCCCGCAAGCTCGCCGAGTGGGTGCTGCTGCGCAGCGACAACACCACGCCGTCGTTTCAGCGTTACGCCAAATTCGTGCATGACAATCCGAGCTGGCCGCATATCCCGCTGTTCCGCAAACGCGCCGAAAACGCGTTGTGGAACGACAAGCTCGATAAGTCGTCCGTGCTCGCCTACTTTACCCAAAACAAACCGAGTACGGCGAAAGGCCGCTACGCACTGGCGCGCGCCCTGCTCGCCAAGGGCGACCGCCAGGGGGCCGCGGCGCTGGTGCGCTACGCCTGGCGCAACGAGGACTGCAGCGCCGATGTCGAGGAAAAGGTGCTCGATATGTTCGGGCCCCTCATCACGCGCGAGGATCACAAGGCGCGCATGGAGCAGCGCTTTTACGAAAGCGATACCGAAGCCGGGATGCGCGAAGGCCATCGCCTCGGCGGCGGCGAATTGGCGCTGGCGCGGGCGCGCACCGGGGTGATCAAGGACTTGAAAAACGCCAAGGCGCTGCTCGATGCGGTGCCGGCCTCGTTGCATCACGATCCCGGTTACATTTTCGCGCGCGCGCAATGGCTGCGCCGTCACGACAAGCCGGAAGAAGCCAGTAAACTGATCCTCTCGGCGCCGCACGATTCGAACCTGCTGCTGGATACCAACCGCTGGTGGCTGGAGCTGCGCGTGCTGGTGCGCAAGCTGCTCGACAAGCACGACGTGCGCACCGCCTACCTCGTCGCCCGCGACGCGGCGCCGCCGACGCAGGACAACTGGCGTGTCGACAAACATTTTACCGCCGGCTGGATCGCCCTGCGATTTCTGCACGATGCGAAGACCGCCGCCGCGCATTTTGCCCACATCAGGGACGGCACCGACAATCCGCACGCGCTGGCGCGCGCCGGCTATTGGCAAGGCCGCGCCGCCGAAGCCATGGGAGAGCAGGACAAGGCCAAGGCTTTTTACGAGAGAGCGGCCAAGTTCACTGTGACCTATTACGGGCAGTTGGCGCGCGCGCGGCTCGGCCTCACCGATCTCGGCCTGCGCGGGCCGACGTCGTTTACGCCGGAAGAGCGCAAGGTGCTCGGCAATCTCGAAGTCGTGCGCGCGGCGGAAATTCTCTATACGCTCGACGAACGCGACATGTTGGCATCGATGTTCGCGGAGATCGGCGTCAGCGGCACCGACGTCGCCGGCATGTCCGCTCTGGCCGACGTTGCCAAGCAACACGGCGACGGTCGCGCCATGGTGCTGCTCGGCCGCTACGCGCACGCGCGCGGACTGCCGCTCGACTATTACGCCTATCCGACCGTCGGCTTGCCCAATTACAAGCCGATCGCGCCGCCGATCGAGCAGGCATTGGCCTATTCAATCGCGCGCCAGGAAAGCTCCTTTAACCAGCAGGACGTATCGCCTGCCCATGCCATGGGCCTGATGCAGGTGACGCCGGAGGCGGCGAGAGACACCGCCGGGCGCTTCAAGGTCAAATACGACCGCGCCCGCCTGCTCAAGGACCCCGTCTACAACATGCAGATGGGCGCAGGCGAACTGTCCAACCTCATGCATGTTTACCGCGGCTCCTACTTGCTGACTTTCGTCGGTTACAATGCCGGTCCCGGTCGCGCGCAGCAGTGGATCAAGGCCTATGGCGACCCGCGCGACCCCAAGGTCGATCCGGTCGACTGGGCGGAGCGCATTCCGATTGCGGAGACGCGAAATTACGTGCAGCGGGTCATGGAGAACATGCAGGTCTATCGCGCCCGCTTCGGCGGCGGCAGCAAGCTGGTCATCGAGGCCGACCTCAGGCGCGGCGGCAGGGCCAATTAGACGTGAGCGCTCCCATTGGCCGCGGGTTGCGCGGCTGTCGCCCCTCGGCTTGAATGGCCGGCGTGACCCAACCCGATAGCGTCACCAGTACATTCATTTCGGCGCCCGACGGTTTACGGCTGCATGCGCGCTGCTATGGCCGGCGCACTTTTGCAACCCTCCCGGTGGTCTGCTTGCCTGGGCTTGCCCGCACGGCCGAGGATTTCGACGCGCTGGCGACGGCGCTGGCACACAACGCCGAACGCCCGCGCCGCGTCATCGCGCTCGATTACCGCGGCCGCGGCCGCTCCGAATACGACAAAGATCCGGCCAATTACAATTTCAACGTCGAGCTTGCCGACGTGCTCGCCGTCGTCGCGGCGCTTGATGCCATGCCGGCAATTTTCATCGGCACCTCGCGCGGCGGCATCCTCACAATGCTGCTTGCGGCCGTACGGCCGACGGCGATCGCCGGCGCGCTGTTCAACGACATCGGGCCGTTGATCGAGCCGAAGGGCCTGATCCGCATCAAAGGCTATGTCGGCAAACTGCCGCAGCCGCGATCCTTCGAGGAAGGTGCTGAAATCCTCGAGCGGCTGTTCAACGCGCAATTTCCCGGGCTCGGGCCGCGGGACTGGATGACGGCGGCGCAGCGCACCTTCAAGGAGGAAAAGGGCCGCCTGGTGCCGACCTACGATGTGCGCCTGGCGCAAACGCTGGACGGTGTCAATTTCGAGAAGCCGTTGCCGCCGCTATGGAAGGAATTCGACGCGCTGCCGCAAGTGCCGACCATGGTCATCCGCGGCGCCAATTCCGACATTCTCTCAGCCGCCACCGTTGCGCAGATGCAGACACACCGCCCTTGGCTCGAGGTCCTTGAAGTGGCCGACCAGGGCCATACCCCGCTGCTGGTGGAAGCCGATGTGGTCGGCCGCATCGCCGATTTTGCCGGCCGCTGCGACGAGGCGCACGGCGGCTGAGCGTTCGATACAAAGCA
>CAWDUB010000005.1:0-157772 GCA_963805375.1 uncultured Alphaproteobacteria bacterium
CCGAAGAAGCCGAATTCGGCGCTGCGCAAGGTCGCCAAAGTGCGCCTGACCAACGGTTTCGAAGTGATCGGCTACATCCCGGGCGAGGGCCACAATCTGCAAGAACACTCGGTGGTGATGATCCGCGGCGGCCGCGTCAAAGACCTGCCCGGCGTGCGCTACCACATCCTGCGCGGCGTGCTCGACACCCAAGGCGTCAAGAACCGCAAGCAGCGGCGCTCGAAGTACGGCGCCAAACGGCCGAAATAAGGATCAGCGCATATGTCCCGCCGTCACGCCGCAGAAAAGCGCGAAATCATTCCGGACCCGAAGTTCGGCAACGTCGTCGTCTCAAAGTTCATGAACGCCATCATGTACGACGGCAAGAAATCGGTGGCGGAGACCATCGTCTATGGCGCGCTGGAGACGATCGAGGCCAAGACCAAGCAGAATCCGCTTGGCGTGTTCCAGCAGGCGCTCGACAACGTCATGCCGTCGATCGAGGTGCGTAGTCGCCGCGTTGGCGGCGCCACCTACCAGGTGCCGGTGGAAGTGCGCACCTCGCGCCGTCAGGCGCTCGGCATCCGCTGGATCATCATCGCCGCGCGCGAACGCAACGAGAAAACAATGACCGAGCGGCTCTCTGCCGAACTGCTCGATGCATCGAACAACAGGGGAAACGCCGTCAAGAAGCGCGAGGACACCCACAAGATGGCGGAAGCCAACCGGGCGTTCTCGCATTATCGCTGGTGACGACGAACAACCTCAAGGAATAGATCGCAAATGCCCCGCGTCCATAAAATCGAGGACTACCGCAATTTCGGCATCATGGCGCACATCGATGCCGGCAAAACCACGACCACGGAGCGGATCCTCTTCTACACCGGCAAGAGCCACAAGATGGGCGAGGTGCATGAAGGCGCCGCGACCATGGATTTCATGGAGCAGGAGCAGGAGCGCGGCATCACCATCACCTCGGCCGCGACCACCGCGTTCTGGAAGGAAAAGCGCCTCAACATCATCGACACCCCCGGCCACGTCGACTTCACCATCGAGGTGGAGCGGTCGTTGCGCGTGCTCGACGGCGCCGTCGTCGTGCTCAACTCCAACCAGGGCGTCGAGCCGCAGACCGAGACGGTCTGGCGTCAGGGCGACAAATACAAGGTGCCGCGCATCGTCTTCGCCAACAAGATGGACAAGATCGGCGCCGACTTCTTCAAATGCATGGACGACATCAAGACCCGCCTCGGCGCCAAGCCGGTGGCGATCCAGCTGCCGATCGGCTCCGAGCAGAATTACAAGGGCCTGATCGATCTGGTGCGCATGAAGGGCGTGGTGTGGAACGATGAATCGCTCGGCGCTGATTATCACGACATCGACATTCCCGCCGACATGGTCGACCAGGCGCAGGAATACCACGACAAGATGATCGAGGCGGCCTGCGAACTCGACGATGACGCGGCCACCGCCTACCTCGAAGGCAAGATGCCGGATGAGGCGACGCTGAAGAAGCTCATTCGCAAGGCGGTAATTACCGGCGCTTTCTTCCCGGTGCTGTGCGGCTCGGCGTTCAAGAACAAGGGCGTACAGCCGCTGCTCGACGCGGTGGTCGACTATCTGCCCAGCCCGCTCGACGTGCCGCCGATTCACGGCATCAATCCCGACAACGGCGAAGACGTCATTCGCGAGCCGAAGGACACCGCCCCGCTGGCGCTGCTCGCCTTCAAGATCATGGACGACCCCTTTGTCGGCACCATCACCTTCTGCCGCATTTATTCCGGCACCCTCGCCAGCGCCACCGGCGTGATCAATTCGACCAAGGAGCGCAAAGAGCGCATCGGCCGCATGCTGTTGATGCATGCGAACAACCGCGAGGACATCAAGGAAGCCTATGCCGGCGACATCGTCGCGCTGGCTGGCCTCAAGGAAGTGCGCACCGGCGACACGCTGTGCGATCCCAAGGCGCCGGTGATCCTGGAAAAGATGGAATTCCCCGATCCGGTGATCGAGATCGCCATCGAGCCGAAGTCGAAGGCCGATCAGGAAAAGCTCGGTGTCGCGCTGGCCAAGCTCGCGGCCGAGGACCCGTCCTTCCGCGTTTCCACCGATCAGGAAAGCGGCCAGACCATTCTCAAGGGCATGGGCGAACTGCACCTCGACATCAAGGTCGACATCTTGAAACGCACCTACAAGGTCGACGCCAATATCGGCGCGCCGCAGGTGGCGTTCCGCGAGAAGATCACCCAGCGCGTCGAGCACGACTATACCCACAAGAAGCAGACCGGCGGCTCCGGCCAATTCGCGGCGATCAAGATTATCGCCGAGCCGACACCGCCCGGCACGCCGTTCGAATTCGAGAACGACATCGTCGGCGGCGCGGTGCCGAAGGAATACATCCCGGGCGTCGAAAAGGGCCTGGAGTCGGTGCTCGGCTCCGGCGTGCTCGCCGGCTTCCCGGTGGTCGATCTCAAGGTGACGTTGATCGACGGCAAGTATCATGACGTCAACTCGTCGGCGCTCGCGTTCGAGATCTGCGCGCGGCAGTGCTTGAAAGAAGCGCTGCAGCGGGCAAGGCCCGTCCTGCTCGAGCCGATCATGAAGGTCGAAGTGGTGACGCCGGAGGACTACACCGGCTCCGTCATCGGCGATCTCAATTCGCGGCGCGGCCAAATCCAGGGTCAGGACATGCGCGGCAACGCCAACGTCGTCAACGCGATGGTGCCGCTGATGAACATGTTCGGTTACGTCAACAACCTGCGCTCCATGTCACAAGGGCGCGCCACATTCACCATGCAATTCAGCCACTACGCAGAGCTGCCCGCGAACGTATCGGCCGAAGTGCAGAAGAAATTCGCTTAATCAGCGAAAGACGCTTGAAAAGGATCTGAACGGAGAGTCCCATGGCCAAAGAGAAATTCCTTCGCAACAAACCGCATTGCAATATCGGGACGATCGGTCACGTCGACCACGGCAAGACCACGCTGACCGCGGCGATCACCAAGGTGCTGGCCGAGACCGGCGGCGCCACCTTCACCGCTTACGATCAGATCGATAAGGCGCCGGAAGAAAAGGCGCGCGGCATCACCATTTCGACCGCGCACGTCGAATACCAGACCGACAAGCGCCACTACGCGCACGTCGATTGCCCGGGCCACGCCGACTACGTCAAGAACATGATCACCGGCGCGGCGCAGATGGACGGCGCCATCCTGGTCGTCTCCGCCGCCGATGGCCCTATGCCGCAGACCCGCGAGCACATCCTGCTCGCCCGCCAGGTCGGCGTGCCGGCGCTGGTCGTCTACATGAACAAGGTCGACATGGTCGACGATCCGGAACTGCTCGAACTGGTCGAGCTGGAAGTCCGCGAACTGCTCTCCAAGTACAATTTCCCCGGCGACAAAATCCCGGTGATCAAGGGCTCGGCGCTGATGGCGCTCGAGGGCAAGGATCCCAAGCTCGGCCATGACGCCATTCTCGAATTGATGAAGGCGGTCGACGACTACATCCCGCAGCCCGAGCGGCCGAAGGATCAGCCGTTCCTGATGCCGGTGGAAGACGTGTTCTCGATCTCCGGCCGCGGCACCGTGTGCACCGGCCGCATCGAGCGCGGCGTCATCAAGGTCGGCGAGGAAGTCGAGATTGTCGGCATCAAACCGACCGCCAAGACGGTGGTTACCGGCGTCGAGATGTTCCGCAAGCTGCTCGATCAGGGCGAGGCGGGCGACAACGTCGGCTGCCTGCTGCGTGGCACCAAGCGCGAGGAAGTCGAGCGCGGCCAGGTGCTGTGCAAGCCCGGCTCGGTCAAGCCGCACACCAAGTTCAAGGCCGAGGCCTATATCCTCACCAAGGAAGAAGGCGGCCGGCACACCCCGTTCTTTACCAACTACCGCCCGCAGTTCTATTTCCGCACCACCGACGTGACCGGCATCGTGCATCTGCCGCAGGGCACGGAAATGGTGATGCCGGGCGACAACGTGGCGATGGAAGTGCACCTGATCGTGCCGATCGCCATGGAAGAGAAACTTCGCTTCGCCATTCGCGAGGGCGGCCGCACCGTCGGCGCCGGCGTGGTGGCGAGCATCATCGAGTAAGACCTTGCTGTCGTGGCCCGCGAAAGCGGGCCACACAGTTGAAAGAGATACGAAAATGAACGGCCAGAATATCAGGATCCGGCTCAAGGCGTTCGATCACCGCATCCTCGATGCCTCGACGCGCGAGATCGTCAACACCGCCAAGCGCACGGGCGCGCAGGTGCGTGGGCCGATCCCGCTGCCGACGCGCATCGAGAAGTTCACGGTGAACCGCTCGCCGCACGTCGACAAGAAGAGCCGCGAACAGTTCGAGATGCGCACCCACAAGCGCCTCTTGGACATCGTCGATCCGACGCCGCAAACGGTGGACGCGCTGATGAAGCTCGACCTCGCCGCCGGCGTCGACGTCGAGATCAAGCTTTAAAGGCCGGGTGAGGGACTAAAGATGCGTTCGGGAGTGGTAGCGCAAAAACTGGGCATGACCCGGGTGTTCACCGAAGGCGGTGAGCACGTGCCGGTCACCGTCCTGCAGCTTGCGCAGTGCCAGGTGGTCGCGCACCGCAGCAAGGACAAAAACGGCTACGTCGCGCTGCAGCTCGGCGCCGGCGCGCGCCGCGCCGGCAATATGAGCAAGGCCGACCGCGGGTATTTCGGCAAGGCCAATATCGAGCCCAAGCGCAAGCTCGCCGAATTCCGCGTCAGCGAGGACGCGCTGATCCCGGTCGGCGCCGAGATCACCGCGGATCATTTTGTGGTCGGCCAATTCGTCGATGTCTGCGGCACCTCGATCGGCAAAGGTTTTGCCGGCGGCATGAAGCGCTGGAATTTCGGTGGTTTGCGCGCCTCGCACGGCGTGTCGATTTCGCATCGCTCCATTGGTTCTACCGGTGGCCGCCAGGACCCGGGCAAGACCTTCAAGAACAAGAAGATGCCGGGCCATATGGGTGTTGACCGCGTGACCACGCTTAATCTCAAGGTGGTGCAGACCGATGTCGAGCGCGGCCTCATTCTAGTCGAGGGCGCGGTGCCGGGCGCCAAGAACGGCTGGATCCTGGTGCGCGACGCCGTGAAGAAATCGCTGCCGAAGGAAGCGCCCAAGCCCGGCAAGTTCCGGCTGAGCGAGACGGAAGCCGCGCCTGCCGCCGCCGAAGCGCCGGCTGCGGAAGCCGCACCTGCGCCTGCGCCCGCCGAGAAGGAGGGCGCGTGACATGGAAATGAAAATCACCACCCTTGAAGGCAAAGAAGCCGGCTCCGTGCAACTGCCGGAGGCGATCTTCGGCCTCGAGCCGCGCTCCGACATTTTGCAGCGTTGCGTGAACTGGCAGCTCGCCAAGCGCCAGCGCGGAACCCACAAGACCAAGGAGCGCGGCGAGATCAACCGCACCGGCAAGAAGATGTACGCGCAGAAGGGCACCGGCCAGGCCCGTCACGGCCCAGCCAGCGTGTCGCAATTCCGCGGCGGCGGCCGGGTGTTCGGGCCGGTGGTGCGCAGCCACGCCATCGACCTGCCGAAGAAAGTGCGTGCGCTCGCGCTCAAGCATGCGTTGTCGGCCAAGGCCAAAGACGGCGGCATCGTCGTCATCGACAAGGCGAGCGCGAAAGACGCCAAGACCAAGGCGCTCGCCAAGCAGTTCGGCAAGCTCGGGCTCGCCAACGCGCTGATCATTGACGGCGCCGAGATCGAGGGCAACTTCCGCAGCGCCGCGCGCAATATCCCGAATATCGACGTGCTGCCGGTGCAGGGCATCAACGTCTACGACATCATGCGGCGCAAGACTTTAGTGCTGACCAAGGCCGCGCTCGAGGCGCTGGAGGCGCGGTTCAAATGACCACCAGCGATCCGCGCCACTATGACGTCATCCTGTCGCCGGTGATCACCGAGAAGGCGACTATGGCGTCCGAGCACAACAAGGTCATGTTCAAGGTGCGCCGTGACGCCACCAAGCCGCAGATCAAAGAGGCGATCGAGAAGCTGTTCGACGTCAAGGTGAAGACCATCAACACGCTCATTCGCCGCGGCAAGGTCAAGACCTTCAAGAACAAAGTCGGGCAGCGCTCCGACGTTAAACGCGCGATCGTGACCCTGGAAGAGGGTCACCGCATCGACGTGACCACGGGATTGTAAGGGAACGGTGCGATGGCGTTAAAAACCTACAACCCGACCACGCCGAGCCAGCGCCAGCTGGTCAATATCGAGCGTTCCTCGCTGTACAAGGGCGCGCCGCTGAAGGCGTTGACCGAAGGTCAGCATTCGCACGGCGGCCGCAACAACAAGGGCCGCATTACCTCGCGCTTCCGCGGTGGCGGCCACAAGCAGGCCTATCGCAAGATCGATTTCCGCCGCACCAAATTTGACGTGCCGGCAACCGTCGAGCGCCTGGAGTACGACCCTAACCGCACCGGCTTCATCGCGCTGATCAAGTATCGGGACGGCGAGCTCGCCTATATCCTGGCGCCGCAGCGCCTGGCGCCTGGCGATGAAGTGATCGCCGCCGAGCATGCCGACGTGAAGCCGGGCAATGCCATGCCGGTCGCCAATATTCCGGTCGGCACCATCGTGCACAACATCGAGATCAAGATCGGCAAAGGCGGGCAGATCGCGCGCTCGGCCGGCAGCTACGCGCAGATCGTCGGCCGCGATCAGGACTACGTCATCCTGCGGCTCAATTCGACCGAGCAGCGCTTGGTGCACGGCCGCTGCATGGCCACCATCGGCGCGGTGTCGAACCCCGACAACATGAACACGACGATCGGCAAGGCCGGCCGTCAGCGCTGGAAAGGCCGCATGCCGCACAACCGCGGCATCACCATGAACCCGGTCGACCATCCGCACGGCGGACGCACCAAAGGCGGCATCCATTGGACGACGCCTTGGGGGTTCCCGACCAAAGGCAAAAAGACGCGCAAGAACAAGCGCACCAAGAAATTCATCATCGCCAGCCGCCACGACCGCAAGAAGAAGCAGCAGTAGGACACAGGGATATGACGCGTTCAGTCTGGAAAGGCCCGTTCGTCGACGGCTATCTGCTGAAAAAAGCGGAAGCCGCGCGCGCCTCGGGCCGTCACGAGATGATCAAGATCTGGAGCCGGCGCTCGACCATTCTGCCGCAATTCGTCGGGCTGAATTTCGGTGTCTATAACGGGCAGAAGCACATTCCGGTGATGGTGACCGAGGAAATGGTCGGTCACAAGTTCGGCGAGTTCGCGCCGGGCCGGATGTTCTACGGCCACACCTCCGATCGCAAGGCCAAGCGCGCGGTGACGCCCGCGGCGGACGCTACCGCGTCTGCGCCAGCAGCGCCGGCGGCGAGCTAAGGACCGCGCATGATCCCGAAAAGTGGGAACCGGTTTTCGGACAAGATCATGCGCAACGTAAAGGACTAGAGCGACGTCATGGGCAAGAGCGCGCGCGAACGGACCCTCGCCGATACCGAGGCCAAAGCGGTGACCCGCATGCTGCGGATCTCGCCGCAGAAGCTCAATCTGGTCGCGCAGTTGATCCGCGGCAAGAAGGTGGCGAGCGCGCTCGCCGACCTCGAGTTCTCGCGCAAGCGCATCGCCAAGGACGTGCGCAAGTGCCTGGAATCGGCGATCGCCAATGCCGAGAACAACCACGACCTCGACGTCGACGATCTGGTGGTCGCCGAGGCGCATGTCGGAAAAGCGCTGGTGATCAAGCGTTTCACCCCGCGCGGCCGCGGCCGCGTCGGACGAATTTTCAAGCCCTTTGCCCATCTCACCATCGTGGTGCGTGAGGTCGAGGCGCAGGCGCAAGCGAAAGCCTGAAGGGAGCTAGAGGATGGGTCAAAAAGTCAATCCGATCGGGCTTCGCCTCGGGATCAACCGCACCTGGGACTCGCGCTGGTTTTCCGGCAAGACCGAGTACGGAACGCTGCTGCACGAGGACATCGCGATCCGCAAGGAGCTGATGAAGCAGCTCAAACAGGCGGCGGTGTCGAAGATCATCATCGAGCGCCCGCACAAGAAGTGCCGCGTCACCATCCACTCGGCGCGTCCGGGCGTGGTGATCGGCAAGAAGGGCGCCGATATCGAGAAGCTGCGCCGCGTCGTGGCCAAGCTCACCGACTCGGATGTCGTCATCAATATCGTGGAAATCCGCAAGCCCGAGCTCGACGCGCAGCTGGTCGCCGAATCGATCTCGCAGCAGCTTGAGCGCCGCGTCGCGTTCCGCCGCGCCATGAAGCGCGCGGTGCAGTCGGCCATGCGGCTCGGCGCCGAGGGCATCCGCATCAATTGCTCCGGCCGCCTGGGCGGCGCCGAAATCGCCCGCATGGAGTGGTACCGCGAAGGCCGCGTGCCGCTGCACACGCTGCGCGCCGACGTCGACTACGGCGTCGCCACCGCTTTCACCACCTACGGCACCTGCGGCGTCAAGGTCTGGATCTTCAAGGGTGAAATCCTCGAACACGATCCGATGGCGCAGGACAAGAAACTGGCCGAAGGCGACCAAGGCCGTCCGCGCCGCGACAACGCGGCCTAAAGGAACGATTAGAGCGAAGTCATGCTGCAACCGATCCGCACCAAGTTCCGCAAGGCGTTCAAGGGCCGCATCCACGGCGTCGCCACCTCGGGCGCGACGCTGGCCTTCGGCCAATATGGCCTGAAGGCTCTGGAGCCCGAGCGCGTCACCGCGCGCCAGATCGAAGCCGCGCGCCGCGCGCTCACCCGCTTCATGAAGCGGTCGGGCCGGGTGTGGATCCGCGTCTTCCCGGACGTGCCGGTGTCGAAAAAGCCGATCGAAGTGCGCATGGGCAAAGGCAAGGGCACGCCCGAAGTCTGGGTCTGCCGCGTCAAGCCCGGCCGCATTCTGTTCGAGGTCGACGGCATTCCGATCGCCGTCGCCAAGGAAGCGCTGGCGCTCGCCGCCGCCAAGCTGCCGGTCAAAACCCGTTTCATCGAACGCATCGCCGAGTAAGGGTCATGAAAGCCGCCGACGTAAGAGCGCTGACGCTCGACCAAATCGACGACGAGGTGCTCAAGCTGAAGAAGGAGCAGTTCAACCTGCGCTTCCAGCGCGCCACCGGTCAGCTCGAGAATACCTCGCGCGTGCGCGTCATCCGCCGCGACATCGCGCGGTTGAAGACCATCGGAAGCCAAAAGCGCGCCGGCATGCCGGAGCCCGCGCCGAAATCCGAGGCCGCGCCGAAGCCCGCCGCCAAGAAAGCCGCCGAGAAAACCGCCAAGCCGAAGGCCGCCGCGAAGCCGAAATCGCGCGCCAAGGCCAAGTCGAAGAAATAAGAGGTCGAAATGCCAAAGCGTACGCTGCAGGGTGTGGTCGTCGGCGACAAGCCGAACAAGACGGTGATCGTGCGCACCGACCGGCGTTTCACCCATCCGACGATGAAGAAGACCGTGCGGCGCTCGAAGAAATATCACGCGCACGACGAGAACAACGAATATTCGGTTGGCGACACGGTCTGGATCGAGGAAGGGCGTCCGATCTCCAAGCTCAAGTGCTGGACCGTGATCCGCGGCGAGAAGAAGCAGAAAGTTCAATAGGCGTCATGTACGCACAGACAATGAGAGCCGCATCATGATCCAGATGCAAACCAACCTCGACGTCGCCGACAATTCCGGCGCGCGCCGCGTCATGTGCATCAAGGTGCTGGGCGGCTCGAAACGCAAATACGCCACCATCGGCGACGTCATCGTCGTCTCGGTGAAGGAGGCGATCCCGCGCGGCCGCGTCAAGAAGGGCGAGGTGATGAAGGCCGTGGTGGTGCGCATCCGCAAGGACATCAAGCGCCCGGACGGTTCCGTCATCCGCTTCGACCGCAACGCGGCGGTGCTGATCACCCCGCAGATGGAGCCGGTCGGCACCCGCATCTTCGGGCCGGTGCCGCGCGAATTGCGCGCCAAGAACCACATGAAGATCATCTCGCTCGCCCCGGAGGTGCTGTGATGGCCGCCAAGATCAAAAAGGGCGACAAGGTCATCGTGCTCTCCGGCCGCGACAAAGGCCGCAGCGGCGAGGTGATCGAGGTGCGCCCGGCGCAGGACCGCGCGCTGGTGCGCGGCATCCACATGGTCAAGCGCCACCAGCGCCAGAGCGCGCAGCAGGAAGGCGGCATCATCTCCAAAGAGGGGACGATCCATCTGTCCAATCTGGCGCTTGCCGACCCCAAGGACGGCAAGCCGACGCGCGTCGGGTTCAAGTACGTGGGCGAGGGTCATGAGCGCCGCAAAGTGCGCGTCGCCAAGCGCTCAGGAGTCGAGATCGATGGCTGATACGCAAGAAAACGCCGAGGCCAAGAAGCCGCAAAAGCCGCAAGGCGCGCCGAAAGGCGCCAAAGACGGCGGCGCGCCCAAGGATGGCGGGCCCAAGGTCAAGAAGCCGCGCGAGCGCTCCGATTACGTGGCGCGCATGAAGACGCATTACGAGCAAGTGGTGCGCGCCGAGATGACCAAGCAGTTCGGCTACAAGAACCGCATGCAGGTGCCGGCGATCACCAAAGTGGTGCTCAACATGGGCATCGGCGAGGGCGTCGCCGACCGCAAGAAGGTGGACGGCGCCGCCGCCGATTTGTCGCTGATTGCCGGGCAGAAGGCGGTGATCACCAAGTCGCGCAAGTCGATCGCCACCTACAAGCTGCGCGACGGGCAGGCCATCGGCTGCAAGGTGACGCTGCGCAAGACGCGCATGTTCGACTTCATCGACCGGCTGGTGAACATCGCGCTGCCGCGCGTGCGCGACTTCCGCGGGCTCAATCCGAAGAGCTTCGACGGCCGCGGCAACTTCAGCATCGGCATCAAGGAATATACCGTGTTCCCGGAAATCGACTTCGACAAGGTCACCGATACCTGGGGCATGGACATCACGGTCTGCACCAACGCGCGCAACGACGACGAAGCGCGCGCTTTGCTGACCGCATTCAACTTTCCGTTCCGGCAGTGAGGGGCGATTAAGCGTTTTCCTCATACGCGGAACCGTAGGAGCGACCAGAATGGCGAAGAAGAGTTCGGTTGAGAAGAACAACAGGCGGCGCAAGATGGCCAAGAAGTTTGCCGGCCGGCGGGCGCGGCTCAAGGCGCTCGCGCACGACAAGAAGCTGCCGACCGAGGAGCGGTTTGCGGCGGCGCTCAAGCTCGCCGAATTGCCGCGCAATTCCTCGGCGACCCGCATCCGCAACCGCTGCGAATTGTCGGGGCGTCCGCGCGCCTATTACCGCAAGCACCGTCTAAGCCGCATCGCGCTGCGCGATCTCGGCTCCAAGGGGCTCATTCCCGGCCTCGTGAAGTCGAGCTGGTAGGAGGATCGAGATGGCAGTGAACGATCCGATCGGCGATTTGATCGCGCGCATCCGCAACGCGCAGATGCGCAGCAAATCCAAGGTCACCATGCCCGGCTCCAAGCAGCGCGAGCGCGTGCTCGAGGTGCTCAAGACCGAAGGCTATATCCGCGGCTATGCCAGCGTCGCGCATGCCGACGGCCGCAGCGAGCTGGAGATCGAGCTGAAATATTTCGACGGCGAGCCGGTGATCCGCGAGATGGAACGCATCTCCAAGCCCGGCCGGCGCGTCTACGCCTCGGTCAAGGCGCTGCCGCGCATCAATAACGGCCTCGGCATGGCGATTGTGTCGACGCCCAAGGGCGTGATGGCCGATCACGAAGCCCGCGACGCCAATGTCGGCGGCGAAATCCTCTGCACGGTGTTTTAATGTCGCGGATCGGCAACAAGGCGGTCGCAATCCCGTCCGGCGTCACCGCCAATGTGGAAGGCCAGACCGTCAAGGTGAAGGGCCCCAAGGGCGCGCTGCAGGTCATCCTGCATGACGACGTGACCGCCAAGATGGACAAAGGCGGCATCACGCTCGATCCGCGCAGCCAGAGCAAGCGCGCGCGCTCGCTGTGGGGCACTTCGCGCACGCTGGTGGCGAACCTGGTGTCGGGCGTCACCAAGGGCTTCGAGGAAAAGCTCGAGATCACCGGCGTCGGCTTCCGCGCCGCAGTGCAAGGCAAACAGCTCAATCTGCAGCTCGGCTATTCGCACGACGTGAATTTTCCGATCCCGCAGGGCATCACCATCGCGACGCCGAAGCCGACCGAAATCGTCATCACCGGCATCGACAAGCAATTGGTCGGGCAGGTCGCCGCCGAAGTGCGCGGTTTCCGTCGGCCGGAGCCCTACAAGGGCAAGGGCGTCAAATACGCCAACGAGTACATCTTCCGCAAGGAAGGCAAGAAGAAGTAGAGGACGAGAGGCGATGTCGAGATTAAGCGATAGGACCGCGCGACGGACGGCGACCGTGCGCCGCAAGGTGAAACTTGCGGCCGGCACCCGCGGGCGCGCGCGGCTCACCGTGTTCCGCTCGTCCAAGCACATCTATGCCCAGTTGATCGACGACGACAAAAGCCTAACGGTGGCGGCGGCATCTTCGCTGGAGAAGTCGATGCGCGAGGGCGCCAAGACTGGCGCCAATATCGCGGCGGCCAAGGCGGTCGGCAAATTGATCGCCGAGCGCGCCAAGGAAAAGGGCATCAAGGACGTCGTGTTCGACCGCGGCGGCTACCTTTATCACGGACGCGTCAAGGCGCTGGCCGATGCCGCGCGCGAAGGCGGCCTCAATTTTTAGGGATCGACAGTAAATGGCACATGAACCTCGACGAGAGCGGCGTGACCGCGGCGGCCGCGAAGAGCGCGACAGCGAATTCACCGACAAGCTGGTCCACATCAATCGTGTGGCCAAGGTGGTGAAGGGCGGCCGGCGTTTCGCTTTCGCGGCGCTGGTCATCGTCGGCGATCAGAAGGGCCGTGCCGGCTTCGGCCACGGCAAGGCGCGCGAGGTGCCGGAGGCGATCCGCAAGGCGACCGACGCCGCCAAGCGCGCTTTGACCCGGGTGCCGCTGCGCGAGGGCCGCACGCTGCATCACGACGTGCTCGGCCGCCACGGCGCCGGCAAGGTGTTCCTGCGCGCGGCGCCTCCCGGCACCGGCATCATCGCCGGCGGTCCGATGCGCGCGGTGTTCGAGACGCTCGGCATCCAGGATATCGTCGCCAAGTCGCTCGGCTCCTCCAATCCGTACAACGTGGTGCGCGCCACTTTTGCCGCGCTCAAGCTCCAGGATTCGCCGCGCTCGGTCGCCGCGCGCCGCAACATCAAGGTGTCGGCACTGCAATCGCGCCGCCGCGAAGGCGGCGAAGCCGAAGCGGCAGCCGATTAAGAGGTGAGGCTCATGGCGGAAAAAACCATCAAGATCGAGCAGACCGGCAGCCCATTGCGGCGCCAAGGTTCCCAGCGCGCGACGCTGATCGGGCTCGGCTTGAACAAGATCGGCCGGGTGCGCGAATTGCCGGATACGCCGGCGACGCGCGGCATGATCCGCAAGGTCAAGCACATGGTGCGCGTGGTCGGCGCGGCGAAATAAAGGACGTTTGCCATGAACCTCAATCAGATCGCCGACAAACCGGGAGCGCGCAAGAAGCGCATGCGCATCGGCCGTGGCATCGGCTCCGGCATGGGCAAGACCGGCGGCCGCGGCGGCAAGGGCCAGACCGCGCGCTCCGGCGTGCGCATCAAGGGCTTCGAGGGCGGCCAGATGCCGCTGCACCGGCGCTTGGCCAAGCGCGGCTTCCGCAACTCACCGTTCGCGGTGAAGCTCAACGAAACCAATCTCGGCAAGGTGCAGGCGGCGATCGATGCCGGCCTCATCGATGCCGGCAACCCGATCGACGTCGCGGCCATGGTCAAGGCCGGGCTGATGCGGCGCGCCAAAGGCGGCGTGAAGCTGCTCGGCGGCGGCGAGTTCAAGAGCAAAGCGGCCTTTTCGGTCTACCGCGCCTCAAAATCCGCCGTCGCGGCGGTCGAGAAGGCCGGCGGCAGCGTGAAAATCCTCGCCGCCCCGAAGGAAATCGACGAAGTGCCGAGGGGCAAGAACAAGCGCATGGCGCTGGAAGCGGCCAAAGGCGGCGGCGATAAAGGCGGCGGCAAGGCGAAAGGCGGCAAGCCGAAGGCGGACGCAGCCGAGAGCCCGGAAGCCGAATAGCTTTCAGTCAACGACCTGTGACGTTCGTCGCAGGCCTTGTGACTTCCGGACTCGCGCGC
This sequence comes from uncultured Alphaproteobacteria bacterium, assembly GCA_963805375.1. Taxonomy (GTDB): domain Bacteria; phylum Pseudomonadota; class Alphaproteobacteria; order Rhizobiales; family Xanthobacteraceae; genus Pseudolabrys. Next base: position 14,076 of record CAWDUB010000005.1, read on the forward strand.
GAGGGCCTATCTAGAAGCGCGGCGCCGGCAGGATGCCTCGTTCGGGGGCATGCGGCGGGTGGAAAAGGGCGGGGCGCAAGGAGCGACTGATGGTCTCGGCAGCAGAACAACTTGCGGCCAATCTTAATTTCGGGGCGCTGGCCAAGGCCGACGAACTCAAGAAGCGCATCTGGTTCACGCTCGGCGCTTTGCTGGTGTACCGGCTCGGCACCTATATTCCGCTGCCCGGCATCGACCCGGCCGGCTGGGAAAAAATCTTCAATACCCAGTCCGGCGGCATCCTCGGCATGTTCAACATGTTCTCCGGCGGTGGCATCCACCGCATGGCGATCTTCGCGCTCAATATCATGCCCTACATCTCGGCCTCGATCATCATTCAGCTGATGACGACGGTCTCGCCGACGCTGGAAGCCTTGAAGAAGGAAGGCGAGTCCGGCCGCAAGATCATGAACCAGTACACGCGCTACCTCACGGTGGTGCTGGCGGCGTTCCAGGCCTACGGCATCGCCATCGGGCTGGAAGGCACCGGCAGCGTGGTCGCGGACCCTGGCTGGTTCTTCCGCATCTCGACCACCATCACGCTCACCGGCGGCACCATGTTCCTAATGTGGCTCGGCGAGCAGATCACCGCGCGCGGCATCGGCAACGGCATCTCGCTCATCATCATGTCGGGTATCGTGGCGCAACTGCCTTCGGCGCTGGCCGGCACCTTCGAGCTCGGCCGCCAGGGCGTGCTGTCGACCGGCTTGATCCTCGCCGTGCTGCTGATGGCGGTGGCGGTCATCGCCTTCATCGTGTTCATGGAGCGCGCGCAACGCCGGCTGCTGATCCAGTATCCCAAACGGCAGGTGGGCAACCGCATGTTCGAGGGTCAGGCCTCGCATCTGCCGCTCAAGCTCAACACCTCGGGCGTGATCCCGCCGATCTTTGCCTCGTCCTTGCTGCTGCTGCCGACGACGGTCGCCAACTTCAATGCCGGGCAGGGGCCGAACTGGCTCACCACCGTCACCACGCTGCTCGGGCACGGCCGTCCGCTGTTCCTCATCCTCTATATCGCGCTGATCGTGTTCTTCGCCTTCTTCTACACCGCGATCGTGTTCAACCCGACCGAGACCGCGGATAATCTGAAGAAGCACGGCGGCTTCATTCCCGGCATTCGCCCCGGCGAGCGCACCGCCGAATACATCGATTACGTGCTCTCGCGCATCACCGTGATCGGCGCGCTCTATCTCTCCATCGTCTGTCTGATCCCGGAAATCCTGATCTCCTACGCCGCCGTGCCGTTCTATTTCGGCGGCACCTCGCTGCTGATCGTGGTCAGCGTGACCATGGACACGGTGGCGCAGATCCAGGGCTACCTGCTGGCGCACCAATACGAAGGCTTGATCAAGCGATCAAAGCTGCGGGGCGCCCGGCGATGAATGCGGAACTGGGACGGCGCGCCGCGTTTACATTCGGCGCGCTCCTGGTTTATCGCATCGGCGCCTATATTCCACTGCCGGGCACAGATGTTGCGGCGTGGAGCCGCGTCTCCGGCTACCACTCGCGCGATATCTTGTTCGGCCTCTACGACCTGCCGTCTGCCGGCACCGCGCGTCAGGTTGCAATCTTTGCGCTCGGCGTTTTGCCCTATGTCACGGCGGCGGTGCTGATGCAGTTTGCGACGATCGCATCGTCGCGGCTGCGCGGTCTACGCGACGCCGGCGAACGCGGGCGCGGCAAGATCGCGGCTTACACGCTCTATCTGACGATCGTTCTGACGGCCTTTCAGGGCTTCGGCCTCGCCCACGCCATCCAGGATGTGGGCGGGCTGGTCGCGGAACCCGGCCTGGTGTTTGAACTGACGACGATGTTCTCGCTCACCGCCGGCACCGTGCTGCTGGTCTGGCTGAGCCATCAGATCACCGCGCGCGGGCTCGGCAACGGCCTAGTGCTTATTCTCGCCATCGGTCTGCTGGTCGACTTGCCGGCTAACGTCGCCGTCGTTTGGGAGAAGGCCCGCCAGGGTTATTTGTCGTTTGACGTCATCCTCGCTGCCGCGCTGCTGGCCGCCGGCATGACCGCGCTGATCGTCTTCGTCGAAGCCGCCAGGCGGAAGATCCGGGTCGACTATGCGGCGCGCAATCTCGGCGGCCACAGCCTCAATGCCGTCACCACGCCGCTGGCTCTCAAGCTCAACAATGCCGGGATCATCCCCACCGTGCTCGCCGGCTGGTGCATTTCGCTGCCGATTATCGGCTTGAGCTTCGCGCTCGGACCGGGCTCACACGCGCTGCTTGCCCAGTTTCAGCACGGCCGGCCGCTGTTCATGGTCGTCTATTGCCTGCTGATCGTCTTGTTCACGCTATTCTACACCGCCTTTTTGATTAATCCGGAAACGGCGAGCGATACGCTGAAGCAGCACGGCGGCGCGGTGCCGGGAGTAGCGCCCGGCGAGGCGACCGCCGGTCATCTCGACGGCGTGCTCTCCCGCGTCACCATGATCGGCGCGCTCTATCTTGCGTTCGTATTCGTGTTGCCGGAGCTGCTGATCGTCTATGCCGGCGTGCCGTTTTATCTGGGCGGGGTGTCGCTGTTGATCGTGGTCTGTGCGACCATGGATGTCGGCACGCAGCTCAGGCAGGAATCGTGATCGAGGCGAGGGGGCTAACGGCAATGAGGTTGATACTGCTCGGCCCGCCGGGGGCGGGGAAGGGCACGCAAGCGCGGCGTCTCGCTAAGAAGCACGGCATCGTCCAGCTTTCCACCGGCGACGTGTTGCGCGCCGCGGTCGCCGCCGGCACCCCGGTCGGCCTGCGCGCAAAGAGCGTCATCGAGGCCGGGCGGCTGGTGCCCGACGAGGTGGTGGTGGCAATCATCGCCGCCCGCATCGACCAGCCCGACGCCAAGCGCGGCTTCGTGCTCGACGGCTTTCCGCGCACGCTGCCGCAGGCGCAAGCCCTCGACCGGCTGCTGGCGGAACGCGGCCTCAAGCTCGACGGTGTCATCGAGCTGAAGGTAGACGAGGGCATCCTCATCAGGCGCATCGAGGCCCGGGTGGCGGAAATGATGGCCCGTGGCGAGGCGTTGCGCGCCGACGACAACGCGGACGTGCTGAGGGGGCGCCTTGACGCCTACCGGGCCCAGACCGCCCCGCTCACCGTCTATTACGCCGCCAGGGACATGCTCAGGACCGTGGATGGGATGGCGCCGATCGCGGCGGTGGCGGCGGCGGTCGATCGCGCGCTGGCTGCCCGCGCTCCCGCCCCGGCCAAGAGGCCATACCGCGCGCCGCGCAGGCCCAAGGCCGCCAAAGGCGGCAGGCGCCGCCCCGCCAAGGCCAAACGGGCGGCAAAAAAGGTATCGGCGCGCCGGGGCCGCGCGGCTGCCGCCAAAGGCCGAAAAGCGGGCCGAAAAAGGGGCCGCAAGCCGGCTTCCGCCCGCGCCAAAAACAAGGCGGGACAGCGCAAATTCAATACGCGGCGGAGGTTGACGAAGGCGCGGTAAATCCCTTAATAAGCAGCGCATTCAGGAGTTTGACGCGATGCCGGGCCCCAAAAACCGGGGACAGGCGTCGTGTTATTGTTTGCTCTAAGCCCTTCCAGGGACACAAAGATTCGACGCGTTCCGCGCGGCGATAACAGGAGAAACCATCCGTGGCTCGTATCGCGGGCGTCAATCTTCCCACCAACAAGCGCGTCGTCATCGCGCTTCAGTACATCCATGGCATTGGCCCCAAGATCGCCAGCGAGATTGTGACCAAGGTTAACCTGCCGGCCGAGCGCCGGGTGTCGCAGCTCACCGACGCCGAAGTGCTGCAGATCCGCGAGATGATCGACCGCGACTACATGGTCGAGGGCGACCTGCGCCGCGAAGTGTCGTTGAACATCAAACGGCTGATGGATCTCGGCTGCTACCGGGGCTTGCGTCACCGCAAGGGCCTGCCGGTGCGCGGTCAGCGCACGCATACCAATGCGCGCACCCGCAAAGGCCCGGCCAAGACCATCGCCGGCAAGAAGAAGACCACAGAGAAAACTTGATAACGGGAATTGGCTGCGCCGCAACGGCAGCGGCCCGCGAAAGGACTAGAGAATGGGCAAGGAAGCCACACGCGTCCGCCGGCGCGAACGTAAGAACATCGCGTCCGGCGTCGCGCATGTTGCGGCGTCGTTCAACAATACCATGATCACCATCACCGACGCGCAGGGCAATACCATCGCCTGGTCGTCGGCGGGGACCATGGGCTTCAAGGGCTCGCGCAAGTCGACGCCCTATGCGGCGCAGGTGGCCGCCGAAGACGCCGCCAAGAAGGCGCAGGAGCACGGCATGCGCACCCTCGAGGTCGAGGTGTCGGGGCCGGGTTCGGGACGCGAGTCGGCGCTGCGTTCGCTGCAGGCGGCCGGCTTCACCATCACTTCGATCCGCGACGTGACCACCATTCCGCATAACGGTTGCCGCCCGCGTAAGCGTCGTCGCGTGTAGTTGTCTTTCGAGCGGACGTGGCAGACGTCCGCCGCCGCCGAACTTTTCCCCACACGGCGGGTGGGATGCGCGAGCTTCGAAACCCGCGCGGCTCAATAGGTGAAAAACGTGATCCAAAAGAATTGGCAGGAATTGATCAGGCCGAACAAGCTCCAGGTCTCTGTCGGCAGCGATGCCGCGCGGACCGCGACCGTTGTCGCCGAGCCGCTCGAACGCGGCTTCGGCGTGACGCTGGGCAACGCGCTGCGCCGCGTGCTGCTGTCCTCGTTGCAGGGCTCGGCGGTGCAGTCGGTGCACATCGACGGCGTGCTGCACGAGTTCTCCTCGATCGCCGGCGTGCGCGAGGACGTCACCGACATCGTGCTCAACATCAAGGACATCGCCATCAAGATGCAGGGCGAGGGGCCCAAGCGCATGGTGGTGAAGAAGCAGGGGCCCGGCACGGTCACCGCCGGCGACATCCAGACCGTCGGCGACGTGGTGGTGCTCAACCCCGATCTCGTGCTCTGCACGCTGGACGAGGGCGCCGAGATCCGCATGGAATTTACCGTCAATACCGGCAAGGGCTACGTGCCGGCCGAGCGCAACCGCCCGGAGGACGCGCCGATCGGGCTGATCCCGGTCGACAGCCTTTATTCTCCGGTGCGCAAGGTCTCCTACAAGGTCGAGAACACCCGCGAGGGCCAGATCCTCGATTACGACAAGCTGACCATGACGGTGGAGACCAACGGCGCGGTTTCGCCTGAAGACGCGGTCGCCTATGGCGCGCGCATCCTGCAGGACCAGCTCAACGTGTTCGTGAACTTCGAAGAGCCGCGCAAGGAAATGGCGGCGGAGACCATTCCGGACCTCGCCTTTAACCCGGCCTTCCTCAAGAAGGTGGACGAGCTCGAGCTTTCGGTGCGCTCGGCCAACTGCTTGAAGAACGACAACATCGTCTACATCGGCGACCTGGTGCAGAAGACCGAAGCCGAGATGCTGCGCACGCCGAACTTCGGCCGCAAGTCGCTCAACGAGATCAAGGAAGTGCTGGCGCAGATGGGCCTGCATCTCGGCATGGAAGTGCCGGGCTGGCCGCCGGAGAATATCGAAGAGCTGGCCAAGCGCTTCGAGGACCACTACTAGTCTCTGTCATTCCGGGGCGCGCCGCAGGCGCGAACCCGGAATCCAGAGGGGTGCACTGAGTTTGGTTCTGGATTCCGGATCGCCGCTGCGCGGCGTCCGGAATGACGAGTAAAGAGAAGGACTGAGGCGATGCGTCACGGAAAAGTTCACCGCAAACTCGGCCGGCATTCGGCGCATCGCACGGCCATGTTCGCCAACATGGCGGCAAGCCTCATCAAGCACGAGCAGATCGTCACCACGCTGCCGAAGGCCAAGGAATTGCGCCCCATCGTCGAGAAGCTGGTGACGCTCGCCAAGAAAGGCGGGCTCGCCGCCCGCCGCCAGGCGGTCTCGGAAATGCGCGATCCCGCCATGGTCAAGAAATTGTTCGACGTGATCGGCCCGCGCTACAAAGACCGCAAAGGCGGTTACACGCGGGTCATGAAGGCCGGTTTCCGCTATGGCGACAACGCCGCCAACGCCGTCATCGAGTTTGTCGACCGCGACGTCGAGGCCAAGGGATTGGACTCAGGACCGGTGCAGGAGAAGAAGGTCGACGAAGAGGCGACCGCGGCGGCGTAAGTGAATTCGTCGGCGGCAGAATGCGTTCAGGGCGGCCGCGAGGCCGCTCTTTGTTTTTCGGCGATGATGTGCCGCAGCAAATCCGGCCCGCGCAGGGCACGGGATTTGTGCTATCCGAGGCACCGGCGGACGCCTTCAATCGGCCCCGGCGAGGCCCTATATCGCTGAGACTGCCGGAGCGAATCGATATGGCCCTCAACCTGCACTGCCGACCGCGTTTTTCCGCCATCGCCTGCCTGCTGGCATTGGCTCTTGCGCCGTCTCTGATCGGCCCGGCTTGCGCCCAGGAGCGCAAGGTACCGACGCAAGAACAACTGCGCCTGTCCTATGCGCCGGTGGTGCAGCGCGTGGCGCCTGCCGTGGTCAACGTCTACGCCGCCCGCATGGTGCGCAACCGCAACCCGCTGTTCGACGATCCGATCTTCCGCCGCTTCTTCGGCGTGCCGGGCGATGGCGGCAGCCAGTTGCAGCGTTCGCTCGGCTCCGGCGTCATTATCGATCCGTCCGGCCTCATCGTCACCAACGTGCACGTGATCGAGGGCGCCGACGAGGTCAAGGTGGCGCTTTCCGACAAGCGCGAGTTCGAGGCCGAAATCGTGCTCAAGGACAAGCGCAGCGATCTTGCGGTGCTGCGCATCAAGGACGCCAATGAGAAATTTCCGGTGCTGGACTTTGCCAACTCCGACGCGCTGCAAGTCGGCGACGTCGTGCTGGCCATCGGCGATCCCTTCGGCGTCGGGCAGACGGTGACGCATGGAATCGTCTCGGCATTGGCGCGCACCCAGGTCGGCATTTCCGACTACCAGTTCTTCATCCAGACCGACGCCGCCATCAATCCGGGCAATTCCGGCGGCGCGCTGGTCGATCTGACCGGCCGCCTGGTTGGCATCAACACCGCGATCTTCTCGCGCTCGGGCGGCTCGCAAGGCATCGGCTTTGCCATCCCCGCCAACATGGTGCGAGTGGTGGTGGCCTCGGCCAAAGGCGGCGGCCACGAGGTCAAGCGGCCCTGGCTCGGCGCCAAATTGCAAGGCGTCACCGCCGATATCGCCGACAGCATGGGCCTGAAACGCCCGGCTGGCGCGCTGGTCGCCAGCGTCACGCCGAAAGGGCCGGCGGCGCAGGCCGGCCTGAAAGCCGGCGACGTGATTATCGCCGTGGACGGCCAGCCGGTCGACGATCCCAACGCCTTCGGCTACCGCTTCGCCACCAAGCCGCTCGGCGGCAAGGCGAGCCTCGGTCTGCTGCGGGCAGGGCGGCAAATGACAGCGGCGGTGGCGCTGGAGACCGCGCCGGAAACCCCGCGCGACGAACTCGTCATCCGCTCGCGCTCGCCGTTCTCCGGCGCCAAGGTCGCCAATCTGTCGCCGGCGCTGGCCGACGAGCTGCAGCTCGACAACGCCGATCAGGGCGTGGTCATTCTCGACGTCGACAACGGCTCCTATGCCAGCAATCTCGGCTTTCGCCGCGGCGACGTCGTGGTGTCGGTGAACGGCGAGAAGATCGGCGAGACCCGCGAACTCGCGCGCGCCACCGGCACGCCGAGCCGCACGTGGCGCATCGTCATCCGCCGCAACGGTCGGCAGATTTCCGCGGTGTTCAACGGATGAAGACGCGTACGCCTTACCTCGTGTCCCGGGCGCAGTGCGGTGCGCAGTACCGCGCTGCAGACCCGGGACCCAAGGTGGCAACAGCCGGGGTCCCGGATCAGCGGTGCACCGTTGCACGCTGCACCGCATCCGGGACACGCAAATTACTGCCATGAGCCCACGCGTCAAAACGGGCCCGACGCTGTTTGCCGCCGCGGGCCTCGACAAGGACGCGCCGCGCCCGCTCGCCGACCGGCTGCGGCCGACCAAATTGGACGAGGTGGTCGGACAGGACCATCTGCTCGGCGCCGACGGCGCGCTCACCCGCATGCTGGCGACGCGCTCGCTCGGCTCGCTGGTGTTCTGGGGCCCGCCCGGCACCGGCAAGACTACGGTGGCGCGGCTGTTGGCGGCCGCGACCGACCTCGCCTTCGAGCAGATTTCGGCGATCTTCACCGGTGTCGCCGATCTGAAGAAAGCCTTCGAGGAAGCCCGCCGCCGCCGCGAACTGGGGCAGGGCACGCTGCTGTTCGTCGATGAAATCCACCGTTTTAACCGGGCGCAACAGGATTCGTTTCTGCCGGTAATGGAGGACGGCACCATCGTGCTGGTCGGCGCCACCACGGAGAACCCATCCTTCGAGCTCAACGCACCGCTGCTCTCGCGCGCGCGGGTGCTGGTGTTCAAATCGCTCGATGCCGAGGCGATCGAGAAATTGCTCGCCCGCGCCGAACAGATCGAGGGCAAGAAACTGCCGCTTGATGAGGAGGCGCGCGAGTCTCTCAAGCGCATGGCCGACGGCGACGGCCGTGCTGCGCTCACGCTGGCCGAGGAAGTCTGGCGCGCCGCGCGCAAGGACGAAACCTTCGGCGCCGCGCAGTTGCAGGCGATCGTGCAGCGCCGCGCGCCGATCTACGACAAGGCGCAGGACGGCCACTACAATCTCATCTCCGCCCTGCACAAGTCGGTGCGCGGCTCCGACCCGGACGCCGCGCTTTATTATCTTTGCCGCATGCTCGACGCCGGCGAGCCGCCGCTTTACATCGCGCGCCGCGTGGTGCGCATGGCGATCGAAGACATCGGCCTTGCCGATCCGCAGGCGCTGGTGATCGCCAATGCCGCCAAGGACGCCTACGACTTCCTTGGTTCGCCCGAAGGCGAACTGGCGATTGCCGAGGCGGTGCTTTATGTGGCGACCGCGCCGAAATCCAATGCCGGCTATGCCGCCTACGGCGCCGCCATGCGCGCGGCGAAGGAAGCGGGTTCGCTGTTGCCGCCCAAGCACATCCTCAATGCGCCGACCAAACTCATGCAGGAGGAAGGCTACGGCCGCGGCTACGCCTACGACCACGACGCCGAAGAGGCCTTCTCCGGGCAGAATTATTTTCCCGACGCGCTGCCGCGCCAGCAGTTCTACAATCCGCCGGAGCGCGGCTTCGAGCGCGAGATCAGGAAGCGGCTGGAATATTGGGCCAAGCTGCGCAAGGAGCGGGGCGGGGCATGAAAGTTTTGCAATGGCTGGCAGCCGTCGCGCTGCTGGCCGCTGCCGCGGCGCCGGCGCGCGCTGCGGAGCCGGTCACCGGCCGCTGGGCGGCGGACCCTGCGGCCTGCGGGTCGTTCGGCGCCGCGCGCCCGCTGATCGTCACCGATACCGCGGTGCGCTGGCGCGACGATGCCTGCCGCATCACGCGCATGTACAAGACCGGCGACACCGTCCACATCCAGGCGCTGTGCTTCGGCGCCGATGGCGAACGTTCGGTCCCGGTGTCGCTGCGCCCGCATGGCGGCCGGCTGCAATTGCGCTGGGACCGGGTGAGCGCCGGCGATTTGCGGCGCTGCCCATGACGGCGGCCATCGATCTCGATAGCTACCTAAAGCGCGTCGGCTTCACCGACGAGCGCAAGCCGACGCTGATGACTCTGCGCGAGCTGCACCGCCTGCAGCCGCAAGCGATCGCCTTCGAGAACCTGTCGCCGCTGCTCGGCCAGCCGGTTGCGCTCGATGCGCCGAGTTTGCATTGGAAAATGGTGCACGAGGGCCGCGGCGGCTATTGCTACGAGCAGAACGTGTTGTTCGCCAGTGTGCTTGAGGCCCTCGGCTTCAAGCTGCGCTGGCTCACCGGCTGGCCGCGCTGGCAAATCGCGCCGGGGCGGCTCTTGCCGCGCTCGCACTTGTTGCTGCTGGTCGACCTTGGCGGCGAGGAGTGGCTGGCCGACGTCGGTTTCGGCGGCAACACGCTGACCGCGCCCTTGCGGCTCGCCTCGCGCGACGAGCAGCCGACCCCGCACGAGCCGGCCCGCATCGCCGCCAAGGGCGATGCGCTGATGGTGCAGGTGAAGATCCGCGACGCGTGGCACGATCTCGTCGAATTCGATCTCGGCCAGCAGACCTTCGCCGAGCTTGAGATGGGCAACTGGTTTACCTCCACCCATCCGAAATCGCGCTTTCGCAACGAACTGTTGGCGGCGCGCGCGGACGTCGACCGCCGCTACGGACTGCTCGACAATGTCCTCACCATTCACGACTGCGGCGGCGCCACCGAGCGGCGGCGGCTGACCGCAGCAAGCGAAATCCGCGACGCACTCACCGACCTGTTCCGTATCCGGCTGCCTGCCGTTGCGTCGCTTGACGACGTGCTTGCCCGCTTTGCTGGTAAATCGCGCGAGGCCGCCGAATGAGCCGCGGCCGCAAGGGACCGCGCCAGCCTGGCGGTGGACGGCAGCAGGCGGGGCCAAAGCATTGGAGAGGCAAGGGCGCAAGCCGCTTTCTCTCCGTCTCCCCGCGTGCGGGGAGAGGGTCGGGGTGAGGGGGTGCTTAGAGGCGCTCCGCACCGCGGCAACGCCCCCTCACCAGACCGCTTGCGCTCCGCTCCGGCGGTCGACCTCTCCCCACCAGCGGGGAGAGGTGAAAACGGCGTGCAAACCGTCGCCGTCACGCCGGATGAAAACAATATGCGCGTCGACCGCTTCTTCGAGGCGCGATTTCCCGGCCTGTCGTTCAGCCACATCCAGCGCATCATTCGCAAAGGCGAGGTGCGCGTGAACGGCAAGCGCACGCAGCCCAAGAACAGACTGGAAGCGGGGCAGACCGTACGCATCCCGCCGCTCAAGCTCGAGGCGCCGGCGCCGCGCGACGACGCGCCGCAAGCGCAGAAGGATCGCGCCTTCCTGAAAGGCATCACGCTCTACGAAGACGCCGACGTGCTGGTGCTCAACAAGCCGATGGGGCTTGCCGTGCAGGGCGGCTCCGGCACGGTGCGCCACATCGATGGCATGCTCGGCGCTTTGCGGGGGCTTGGGCCCGACGCCCAGCGCCCGCGCCTGGTGCACCGGCTCGACAAGGACACCGCCGGCTGCCTGCTGGTCGCCAAGACGCGCTTTGCCGCCGCCGCGCTCGCCAAGACCTTCCGCACCCGCGCGGCGCGCAAGATCTATTGGGCGCTGGTCGCCGGCGTGCCCAAGCCGAAACAAGGCCGCGTCTCGACCTATCTCGCCAAGCAGGAGGTAGAAGAGGATAGCTACATGCGCATCGCCAAGCATGGCGAGAAGGACGCCGTGCACGCCGTCACCTATTACGCGGTGGTGGAGACGGCGGCGCAGAAGCTGGCGTGGATTTCGCTGAAACCGGTCACCGGCCGCACCCACCAATTGCGCGCGCACATGGCCCATGTCGGCAACCCGATCATCGGCGATCCGAAATACTTCAACATCGAGAACTGGGAACTGCCGGGCGGCATGCAGAACAAGCTGCATCTGCTGGCGCGCCGTATCGTCGTGCCGCATCCGCGCGGCGGCACCGTCGATGTGAGCGCGCCGCTGCCGCCGCATATGGAACAGTCGTGGCACCTGCTCGGCTTCGACGCCACGCGTTACGACCCCATCGTCGAGGCGCCGGAGGAGTAGGCGGCGGCCCGCCGCATGCCTATCTCATGGATATGGCCTACCGATATCCGACGATCGCCCTCCTGGTGCTGACAGCTTTAGCCTCGGCGCTGCCGGCGCGCGCCCAGTCGGACGACAGTCCCTACAACATCATGGTCCCGGAGAAAGGCTCGACACCGGAGCGGCCCGAGCCCTGGCTGCCGCCGAAGTACAAATCGCCGCGCGGCACGCCCGAACACGTCGTCATTCCGCGCTCCAAGTCTGCGCCGCCTCAGCGGGCCGCCGTGCCGCCGCCGATCGTGGTGCCGGAAACCGGCCGCGTGCTGCCGAATTTGCCGACCGTGTCCGGCTCGGGCGCAAACGGCGCCGAGACCTCGCAGGATCGCGCCATGCGTTGCGCTCACCAGGCCGGCGTTTACGGCCAGGCCGCCGGCAACCCCAGCGCCTATATCGGCAGCTGCATCAATCAATAGCCTTCAAATCTCCTCCATCACCTGCGCGTAGGAGATCAGCGCAAACAGCGCGGTGCCGCCGATTATATTGCCGATCAGCGCCGGCACGAAAAACTGCCACAGCATGCGCCACCATTCCCAGTCGCCCGACAACACCAGCAAATTGGCCTCCATGCTGCCGGCGACGATGTGGGTGAAACCGCCGATGGCGATCAGATAGGTCATCGCGGTGATAACGGCGAATTTCGCGCTTTCGGCGCTCGGGATCATCCACACCATGGCAGCGATCAAAAAGCCGGAGGCGACGCCGCGGAAGCTCATCTGCCACCAGCCGAGCGTTTTCAGATCGCGGCTGATCGCCAGCATGCTGTCCATCAATTCGGGGGAGAGCACCGGCGTAAAGCGGCAGAACACGGCGGCGAATAGCGTGCCGGCAAGATTGGCTACGAGCACGATCACCCATAGCCGCAGCATGCGCCAGATATTGGCGATGTGGATGTCTTTCAGCACCGGCAGCACGACGGTGATGGTGCTCTCGGTGAACAGTTGCTGGCGGCCGAGCACGACCATGAGGAAGCCGACGCAATAGCCAAAGCCCGTTAGCAGCGGCCGCCACGGCGTATCGGGCAGGTGGCTTTGCAAGATGGCCTGCGCCAGCAACGAGAAGCTGATCGACAATCCGGCGGCGACGCCCGACCACCACAGCGACGTCGCCGGCCGCTCCATCTCTTCGTCGCCGAGACGGCGCACGACCTCGTAGATCACCGGCGTGCGCGGCGTGGAGAGCTCCTCCACGTCCTCGATTTCGTGCTCGCTAATGCCTTTTTTGCGGGTAGGGCGTTGCGCCATCGCCGGTCAACGTGCGGCTTGCGGCCCGAGTTCCATGCGCGGAACCGGGCAAATCAACGCACAGGGAGCCTCTTGACAGGCAACCAAAAGGTTGCATATTGTCATTATGGACGCGGTATTCAGGGCGCTGGCCGACGCGAGCAGGCGCGAATTGCTCGACCGGCTGCGCACCGACAACGGGCAGACGCTGAACGAGCTTTGCGCGCGCCTCGACATGACGCGGCAGGCGGTGAGCAAGCATCTGGCCATTCTCGAGGAGGCCAACCTCGTCGCCACCGTTCGGCGGGGCAGGGAGAAGCTGCACTACCTCAATCCGGTGCCGATCCACGAAATCGGCGAGCGCTGGATCGGGAAATTCGAACGCCACCGCTTGCAGGCGCTGAGCGACATGAAAAGGGCATTGGAGACACGCGATGAGTAAGCCGAGATTCGTTTACGTGACCTATATCGCCGCAACCCCGGAAAAGGTCTGGGAGGCGCTGACCGGTCGCAAATTCACCGAGCAATGCTGGTTCGGCACGCATCACGAGACCGACTGGAAGGCGGGTTCCGCCTGGCGGCTCGTTTTCGATGACGGCCGCGTTGCCGATGCCGGCGAAATCATCGAGGCCGACCCGCCGCGTCGCATCGTCATCAAATGGCGCAACGAATTGAAGCCGGAGCTGAAGGCCGAGGGCTATTCACGCTGCACCATCGAAATCGAAACGGTCGACGGCGCGGCGAAGCTCACCATCGTCCACGAATTGGAGCTCGACGGCGAGCAGTCGAAATTCATCGAAGCGGTGTCCGGCGGCTGGCCGCGCATCCTTTCCAACGTCAAATCGCTGCTCGAAACCGGAAAGCTGGTTCTTAGCAAAAAGTGAGACAGGAGACCTGCAATGCGTGACAAGCCAGTGTTCATCTATGTGACCTACATCGCCTCGACGCCGGACAAGGTGTTCAAGGCGCTGACCTCGACCGAAGCCACCGGAAAATTCTGGTTCGGCAACGCCGCGACCTCGGACTGGAAGGTCGGCTCGCCCGTGGCCTTCCATCGCGAAGGAAAATTGATTCTCAAGGGCGAGGTGATCGAGTACGACCCGCCGCGCCGGCTGTCCTACACGTTCAAGCCGATGCACGACGAACTCTACAGCGCCGAGCAGCCCTCGCGCGTGGTCTTCGAGCTCGAGCAGCAGCGCGATCAGGTGAAGCTCACCGTGACTCACGACGACTTCGCGGAAGACAGCAAGGTCTTCACCAGTATCAGCAACGGCTGGCCGCTCGTGCTCTCCAGCCTCAAGAGCTACCTCGAAAGCGGGCGGGTCCTGTGGGCGCCTTGGTACGACAAGAAGGAAGCCGCCGCCTCTTGATCACGAAAGTGAGTTTTGGTGCGTGCGAAGGGGCAGGGGCGCCCGTGTGCCGCGCGGGCGCCCCTGCCTTCGCCATGGAACCGCCCGGCTTAAAGCTTGCACCGCCAGGGAACTCAAGTCCCGGTAATATCTAGCTTTTCTGAACCGGTTCACGCTAGGAGTTTGTCAACGGCTGGCGGTTATAGGGGGTAATCTCGAAGCGAGTTCGGATCGTCGATGGACACGCGAGCAAGCGCTTCTCCCGCGGGCCTTGAGCCTCCGCCACCGGATTTGCAGCCGGTCGCGGTGACGCGTTGGAGCGCCCGTCTCGCCGACCCGCAATGCGAGCGCGGCTATCGCGCGCACCGCTTCCCCGAAGACCGCCGGCGCGCTTTGCTGTTGATGGGTCTGGTGTCGGCCGCCAGCAGCTTGAATTTCCTCATCGAGGTCTATGCCTATCTGCACGGCGTCAGCGGCGCAGTGGCCCTGATCCCGGCCTTTACGGTTATCGTATTTCCGATCGTCGGCCTTACCATCGTCATGCGCCTGCGCACGCCGCGGATGCTCGAGACGTTCATGGTGGCCGCTATCGCCATCGGCATGGCGATGCGCATGGTCATGGTGACGCTGCATCCTGACGTCGCCGAGATGGGTCCGGCGATGATGGTCGGCATTGTTTTCGTTATCTACCTTTATCTGCCGATCCGCTTCGTCAGTGCAGTGGCGCTGGCGGCCGGCTTTACCTTGCTGGCGCCGCTATGGTGGCGCTTGGCGCTCGGTCCGGCGTTGCCGCCCGACCAGTTCTTCCGCACTCTGGTCTGGCTGCTGTTGGCCAACGCGCTCGGCTTCGTCGCCGCCAATTCGCTGCAGCGCAGCCTGCGCATGCAATTCGCGCAAAGTCTGTTGCTGCAGCAACTGCTGTCGACCGACTCGCTCACCGGCATCGCCAACCGCCGCCGCTTCGATGCCGCGCTGGAACGCGAATGGCGGCGCTGCCGCCGCACCGGAGTGCCGCTCTCGCTCTTGATGATCGATGTCGATCACTTCAAACCGTATAACGACCAGCTCGGCCATCAGCAGGGCGATGAAGCCTTGCGCCAGGTGGCGCGTCTGCTGGTCGACGGTGTGGGGCGGCCCGGCGATCTGGTCGCGCGCTATGGCGGAGAGGAATTCGTCTGCATGCTGCCGGAAAACGGCATGGCCGCAGCGCTCGCGGTCGCCAACAAGCTGATCGAGCAGGTTCGCTACGCCGACATCTACCATCCGCGCTCGCCGGCGGGCGCGCGGCTGACCATCAGCATCGGTGTCGCCACCGCCAAGGATTTGTCCGGCGAGCCGGCGACGCTGATGGCGCTCGCCGACAAACTGCTCTATGCCGCCAAGGCCGCCGGCCGCAACCAGGTCATTGTCGGCAGCCTAAATCCCGGCAAGACCGGCAAGCCCCGCAAAGACGCCGCCCGCGCGGCGTGATCGCCGTCAACCGCACCTAAGCGCTGGCTTTGTCGAGTGCTTGGATGTCCGCGCGCGACAGCGTCAGCTTGGGCGCCTGCAGGATCTCATCGAGTTGCGCGCGGCTGGTGGCGCTGACGATCGGCGCGGTGATGCCGGGGCGGGCGATGAGCCAGGCGAGCGAGACCTGCGCCGGCGTGGCGCCATGGCCGGCGGCGACTTGGTCGAGCGCCTTGAGGATGGCAAGCCCGCGGGCACCGAAATAACCCTTCACCTTGCCCCCGCGCGCCGGATTTTTCGCCGCTTCCGCCGCGGAACGGTACTTGCCGGTGAGAAAACCGCCGGCGAGCGAATAATAGGTGATGACGCCGAGCTGCTCGCGCGCGCAAAGCGGCGCATATTGCTGCTCGAAATCGACGCGGTCGTAGAGATTATAGTTCGGCTGCAGGGTTTCGTAGCGCGGGATGCCGAGCCTTTCGCTGGCGGCGAGCGACGCCTTCAGCCGCTCCAGGCTGATATTCGACGCGCCGATGACGCGCACCTTGCCTTGTCCGATCAATTGCGCATAGGCCGAAAGCGTCTCTTCGACGGGTGTCGCCTCTTCGTCGAAATGGGTCTGCAACAGATCGATAGTCTCGACCTGCAGCCGCCGCAGGCAGCCTTCGGCCGCCCGCAGCACGTAGTCCTTGCGCACGGTGCGGCCTTCGCCGATGTCGCTGCCGACCTTGGTGGCGACGACGACCTTGTCGCGCTTGCCGCTGCGCTTGAGCCAGTTGCCGATGACGGTCTCCGACTCGCCGCCTTTGTGGCCGGGCACCCAGCGCGAATAGCTGTCGGCGGTGTCGACGGCGTTAAAGCCGGCATCGACGAAAGCGTCGAGCAAGGCGAAGGAAGTGGCTTCATCGACGTTCCAGCCGAACACATTGCCGCCCAGCACCATGGGCGCGATGCGTAGATCGGAGCGGCCGAGCGGGCGGAGGTCCATGGCTGTCACCTATCTTTCAAAGAACTCGGCGTCATGCCCGGGCTTGGCCCGGGCATCCATGATGAGCTGCCGCGCATACGGGCCTTACGTAATGTGGAAGTCGTGGAGATGCATCATGGATTGCCGGGTCAAGCCCGGCAATGACGGGCAGGGGGTTCAGGGGACGAACTACCGCAAACTGGCGTTGATCTTGTCGAGCGTCACCTGGCCGGGGCAGAGGTCTTTCTCGCCGAGGCGGTTGAGCGGCGCGTCAACCGTGCGCAGGTGCGCGTGCAGGTCTTCCGGCTCGTTGTCGACATAGAGCAGGCCGGTGACGATCTGGCCCTTGGCGGCATGGTGCTGCAGGAAGCCCAGGGCGGCGGCGCGGTCGTGCAGCTCGTAGTCGGCGTCGAGCTTGCGCAGCGCCAGCTTGGAGCCGTCGTGCTGCTCCACCACCTCGACGGTGCCCGGCTCGTATTTGACTTCGATCGGCATGCGGCTGGAAATATAGTCGAGCCGGTTCACCGCCTCGTTGTGCTCGCGCACGAAATCGAAACTCTTGGTGGAGCCGGAGTGGTTGTTGAACATGACGCAAGGCGAGATCACGTCGATGAAGGCGGCGCCCTTGTGCGCGATCGCCGCCTTGATGATCGGCACCAGTTGCTGCTTGTCGCCGGAGAACGAGCGGGCAACGAACCCGGCGCCGATCTGCAGCGCCATCGCCACCAGGTCGATGGAATTATCGGTGTTGATCACGCCGCGCTTGGACTTGGAGCCGCGGTCGGCGGTGGCCGAGAACTGCCCCTTGGTGAGGCCGTAAACGCCGTTGTTCTCCACGATATAGACCATGTTGACGCCGCGGCGCAGGCAATGCGCGAACTGCCCGAGCCCGATCGAGGCTGAATCGCCGTCGCCCGACACGCCGAGATAAATGAGGTCTTTGTTGGCGAGATTGGCGCCGGTCAGCACCGAAGGCATGCGCCCGTGCACCGAGTTGAAGCCGTGCGAATTGCCGAGGAAGTAAGTCGGCGTCTTCGATGAGCAGCCGATGCCGGAAATCTTGGCGACGCGATGCGGCTCGATGGCGAGCTCGAAACAGGCCTGGATGATGGCGGCGGTGATCGAGTCGTGGCCGCAGCCGGCGCACAGCGTCGACACCGTGCCCTCGTAGTCGCGGTGGGTGTAACCCAATTCGTTCTTCGGCAAATTGGGGTGATGGAACTTGGGCTTGGCGAGATAGGTCATGACTCCACCTTCATCGGCTTCATCGTCAACTGGTCGAGATGGTCGCCGATCGCCTTGGCGATGAAGCGGGCGGTGATCGGCGTGCCGTCGTAATGATTGACCGGCACCAGCCGCACCGGATCGATGCCGACCTCGTTGACGATCAGCGAGCGCAATTGCGCGTCGCGGTTCTGCTCGACCACGAAGACGAAGTCGTGGTCGGCGACAAAACTGTTGACGCTCGAATGGAACGGGAAGGCGCGCACGCGCAAACGATCGAGCATGTGGCCGCGCGCCTCGATCATGTGGATCGCTTCGTCCATCGCCGGCGCGGTAGAGCCGTAATAGATGACGCCGAACTTGGTGGGCTTTGCCGCGTTGGCCTGCAGCGGGCGCGGCACCAGGTCCTTGGCGGTGTCGAACTTGCGGATCAGCCGCTGCATGTTCTCGGCGTAAGCCGCGCCTTCCTCGGTGTATTTGGCGTAGCGGTCGCGCGAGGTGCCGCGGGTAAAAAACGCGCCCTTGGTCGGATGCGTGCCGGGATAGGTGCGGTAGGCGATGCCGTCGCCGTCGATGTCGAGATAGCGGCCGAAGTCCTTGCCCGCCTCAAGTTCCTCGGCGGTCATCACCTTGCCGCGGTCGAATTTGCGCGCGTCGTCCCAGGCCAGCGGCCGCGACAGCCGGTGATTCATGCCGATGTCGAGATCGAGCATGACGAAGATCGGCGTCTGCAGCCGGTCGGCAAGATCGAAGGCGAGCGCGCCGAATTCGAACGCTTCCGCCGGATCGTCCGGGAACAGCAGAACGTGCTTGGTGTCGCCATGCGAGGCATAGGCGCAGGAAATGATGTCGCATTGCTGCGTGCGCGTCGGCATGCCGGTCGAGGGCCCGGCGCGCTGCACGTCAAAGATCACCGCCGGGATTTCGGCGAAATACGCGAGCCCGATGAATTCCTGCATCAGCGAGATGCCGGGGCCGGAGGTGGCGGTGAAGGCGCGGCCGCCGTTCCAGCCGGCGCCGATGACGATGCCGATCGAGGCGAGTTCGTCCTCGGCCTGGATGATGGCGTATTTCGCCTTCTTGGTGTCGGGGTCGACCCGCAATTTGGCGCAATGGCGGGTGAAGGCGTCGGCCAGCGAGGAGGAGGGCGTGATCGGGTACCAGGCGCAGACCGTGGCGCCGCCGTAGACGGCGCCGAGCGCCGCCGCCGAATTGCCTTCGATGAAGATGTGGTCGCCGACTTTGTCGCTTTTCTTTAAGCGAAGGCCGAGCGGGCACTGCAGATTGAGCACGGCGTAGTCGCGTCCCAGATGCAGCGCGTGGAGATTGGGCTGGATCAGCTTTTCCTTGCCCTTGTATTGCTCGCCGATAAGCGCTTCGACCACGGCAACGTCCATATCGAGCAGCGCGGTCAAAACGCCGATATAGACGATGTTCTTGAACAGCTGGCGCTGGCGCGGGTCGGCGTATTCGCGGTTGCAGATCGCGGTCAGCGGCACGCCGATGACGGTGATGTCGGAGCGGAATTTGGACGCCGGCAGCGGCTTGGTGGAATCGTAGAGTAGGTAGCCGCCGGAATCGATGCCGGCAATGTCCTTGTCGAAGGTCTGCGGATTCATCGCCACCATCAGGTCGGTGCCGCCGCGCGCGCCCAGATGGCCGTCCTGCGAAACGCGCACCTCGTACCAGGTCGGCAGGCCCTGAATGTTCGACGGGAAGATGTTGCGCGGCGCCACCGGCACGCCCATGCGCAGCACGGCGCGGGCAAACATCTCGTTGGCGCTCGCGGAACCGGAGCCGTTGACGTTGGCGAAGCGGACGACGAAATCGTTTACGCGGCTGATCGGGTCGGCGGTCGGCATGAAGTTCCTGCGTAGGTCATATCCAACAAGAATTTCTGCATGTCCCAGGCGCCGGTCGGGCAGCGCTCGGCGCACAGGCTGCAATGCAGACAGACGTCCTCGTCCTTGACCATGACGCGGCCGGTTTTCAGCCCGTCCTGGACGTAGAGGTCCTGGCCCAGATTTTTCGCCGGCGCGGTCAGCCGCTGGCGCAAATCGGCTTCCTCGCCATTGGCGGTGAAGGTGATGCAATCCATCGGGCAGATGTCGACGCAGGCGTCGCATTCGATGCACAGCGATGCGGTGAAAACGGTCTCGACGTCGCAGTTGAGGCAGCGCCCGCATTCCTTGAGCGCCAGCTGCTCATCGAAGCCCAGTTCGACCTCGGCCTTGATGTCTTTGAGCGCCACCACCTTGTCGCGCAGCGGCACCTTGTAGCGTCTATCGAGTTCGATCTCGTTGTCGTAGGACCATTCGTGGATGCCCATCTTCTGGCTGACCAGCTCGACCGCGGGCAGCGGCCGGTCGGCGATGTCCTCGCCATTGAGCATCTTGTCGATGGAGACGGCGGCCTCGTGGCCGTGCGCCACGGCCCAGATGATGTTCTTGGGACCGAAGGCCGAGTCGCCGCCGAAGAAGACCTTCGGCTGGGTCGATTGGAAAGTCTGCTCGTTTAGCTTGGGCAGACCCCAGTCGTTGAACTCGATGCCGGCGTCGCGCTCGATCCAGGGAAAGGCGTTCTCCTGGCCGACCGCGACCAGCACGTCGTCGCAGGGGAAATGCTGATCCGGCTCGCCGGCGGGGACGAGCTTGCGGCGGCCTTTGGCGTCGAATTCGGCCTTGACCTTCTCGAACACGACGCCGGTCAGTTTGCCGTTGTCGTGGGTGAATTCCTTGGGCACCAGGTAATTGTGGATCGGGATGCCCTCGTGCATGGCGTCTTCCTTTTCCCAAGGCGACGCCTTCATCTCTTCGAAACCGGAACGCACCACGACCTGCACGTCCTCGCCGCCGAGCCTTCGCGAGGAGCGGCAGCAGTCCATGGCGGTATTGCCGCCGCCGAGCACGATCACGCGCGTGCCGATCTTGCTGGTGTGGCCGAACGACACCGACGACAGCCAGTCGATGCCGATATGGATATTGGCGGCGGCTTCTTTGCGGCCGGGAATGTCGAGATCGCGGCCGCGCGGCGCGCCGGAGCCGACGAAGATCGCGTCCCAGCCTTCGGCCAGCAGCGCCTTCATCGAGGAGATGGCGGTGCCGCCGCGGAATTCGACGCCGAGGTCGAGGATGTAGCTGCATTCCTCGTCGATGACGCTATCGGGCAGGCGGAATTTCGGAATCTGCGAGCGGATCATGCCGCCCGCCTGCGGGTCCTGATCGAACACCACGCAATGATAACCAAGTGGCGCAAGGTCCCGCGCGACGGTGAGCGAGGCGGGGCCGCCGCCGATCAGCGCGATGCGCTTGCCGTTTTTCTTCGCCGCGGGCTTGGGCAGCCGGGCGCGGATGTCGTCCTTATAGTCGGCGGCGACGCGCTTCAAGCGGCAGATTGCCACCGGCTCGTTCTCCACCCGCACGCGGCGGCAAGCGGGCTCGCAGGGGCGGTCGCAGGTGCGGCCGAGAATTCCCGGAAACACGTTGGAATGCCAGTTGATCATGTAGGCGTCGGAGTAGCGGCCCGCCGCGATCAACCGGATATATTCAGGGACGGGCGTGTGCGCCGGACAAGCCCATTGGCAATCCACGACCTTGTGGAAGTAGTCAGGCGCCGAAATGTCGGTATTCTTCATTCACTCCTCGGAAACGCGCCCCGTACCATGGTTCACAACGATGGCGACGCGTCACAGCCCGCTGGCTGGCCTTCCCCCGGTTCGGCCTTGTTATCCGGCTACGAATCCGCAGTCGATAATATTGGCTGGAGTGGCTTAACGCTACCTATCCTTCCGTCTTGGCAGGCCGTCATCAACCGCTAGCCGGAGCGCAGTTTTTCGCTCCTTGAAAGCGGCGGCAACAAGGCATTTCAGCGCGGTCTGGCCGGCCCGGAACTTCGCTCGTATTGGGCGAAATAGAGCTGCCTTTTGCATCGCACAATGACATGAACGTGATGGCGGCCGCGGACGCCGACGGCTGCTAATGAAAGCGGCCGGCAACACTTTCGCATTGCCGGCCGAGGTCTTTCACAGACAGGCGTTCACTCGCAGTACTGGCGCCATACCCAATGATGGTGGACGCGCACGCGGCGCAGGTAGCAATCCGGCTCGTCGACGGGGTAATCAGGGTAAGCCCAGCCGTAATCGTACGCGAACGGCACACCAAACCCGTAGACGCCGAAGCCGCCATAGACGGGACCGCGCGCGAAATGATGGCCGCCACGGTGGCCTCGATAGGAACCGTTGCCGGCAAAGCCGCGATTGCCGCTAAAGCTACGGCCTACTGGGGCGCCGCCGCCACCGCCGCCGCCTTTAAATGAGCCACCGCCGCCACCACTAGCGGCCGGCGCGCCACCACCGCCGCCGTTGCCGCCGCCACCGCCGCCACCCGCGCCTTTCTGCGCGATAGCAGGCGTTGCCACTAACGCGCCGGCGAGCAGCGCCGCTGCGGCCGTCGCAAAAATCTTTCTCATCGGCATATCGGTCATCTCCATTTATCCGACACAGCTTGTTCCCTGCTGCGGGAGAGCCTAATCGGGGCACCCGCGGAACCGGCTATCGTTGTAAGTTAAACGCCTCAGACCCCGTTTTCCGTCGCTCTCCTGGCGAGATTTAATCTAATAATGCGCGACATTTTGGCCGATATTTTCCGGAACCAGCCGCTCGATCCGGTCGAGTTGGCGCGCCGCGGCGCCGGCCCCGCGTTGCGCAAGCGCTTTTATCGCAGCGCAGCGGTGGGCGAAGCAGGCGAGGGGTTCGCGCTGCTGTTGGACGGCAAGCCGGTGAAAACGCCGGCGCGCAACGCGCTCGCGGCGCCGGCGCGCGCGCTGGCCGAAGCGATCGCCGCGGAATGGGCGGCGCAAGAAACCGCGATCGATCCGGCACGCATGCCGCTGACGCGGCTTGCCAACGCGGTGATCGACGCGGTGACGAGAGAGGCGCAGCCGGTCACCGCGGAGATCACGAAATATCTCGGCTCCGACTTGCTGTGCTATCGCGCCGAGGCGCCGGCGGGTTTGGTCGAGCAGCAGGCGCGGCATTGGGATCCGGTGTTGGCCTGGGCGGCCGACGCGCTCAGCGCGCGCTTTCAACGGACGCATGGCGTCATGCATGTGGCGCAAGCGGACGCAGCGATCGCCGCGGCCGGCGCCGCCATTCCCGCCGAGCCATGGCGGCTGGGCGCGGTCGCCTCGGTCACCACGCTCACCGGCTCGGCGCTGCTGGCGCTCGCGCTCGCTTGCGGCGCGATCGATGCTGAGGCGGTCTGGGCCGCCGCGCATGTCGATGAGGACTGGCAGATGCAGCAATGGGGCCGCGACGAGCCCGCGCTCGAGCGCCGCGCTTTGCATTTTGCCGACCTGCAGGCGGCGGCGACGGTGCTGGCCTTGCTCAAACGATAGCCTCCCGGGCCCGGCGGACTTCGAAGCGGCGAGGGGCCCGGCCGGCGCCGGCAATTCGACCAATTCATCGCGGGGTTTGTGCGGATAGCCGGGCGATGCCTATTGCAAATTTGATGGCAGGCCCGATGATAGGGTGGTCATCGAGCGTGCAGAACTACAGTCATGAGTCAGGGGGACGGTATGAAGAAAATTACTCTACTGCTTGTCGTCACGGCGTTTGCTCTCGCGCCGGCGATGGCCGTTGCCAAGCACAAGAAGCGGATGAAGCACGTCGATCCGGGCTACGCCGCCGAGCATATGGATAAGAACGAGGCGAGCTACCGCTTCATGCGCGATGCCATGCCGCTGTTCCTGCCGAGCTGGTCGCTGCCCATTTATTTCGGCATGCGCGACGCCCACAAGAAGGGCTAGACAAATCTGCGCTGAGGCGATGCGCGCGGCAACGGCCGCGCGCGAGCCTGTCGGCGTTGCGCGAAGCACGCAGGCGGAAAAGTTGGGACGATGCCGGCTGAGCGCTAGTGCCCGTCGGGGCCGCCGCGGCGGCTGGCTTCGTAGAGGAACCAGACCCGCCTTTCGGCGTCGTCGATGAAGGTCTCCAAGAGGCTCGCGGTCGCCACGTCCTCGTGCTCGTCGCACAGGCCGTGCGCTTCGCGCATGGAGGCGACCACGCGCTGATTGTCCTCGCGCAACTCCGCCAACATGTCCTGCGGCTCGACGTAGTTTGCGTCGTTGTCGGCAAGGCGCTGCTTGCGCGCGATGTCGCCGATCGAGCGCAGCGTCGGCTTGCCGATCTTGCGCACGCGCTCGGCGATCACGTCGGTGGTGGCGAAGATCTGGTCGGCCTGCTCGTCGAGCAACAGATGGTAGTCGCGGAAATGCGGTCCGCTGACATGCCAGTGGAAATTCTTGGTCTTCATATAAAGCGCGAAAGTGTCGGCCAATATGGCGTTCATGGCGCCGGCGATGTCCCGCGAGGCGTTGGAGCCGAGATCGGTCGGTGTCTGCAGACGCGGCGAGCCGTTGCGCTTGGCGGTTGTCTTATTCGTACTCATGGAAATTGACCCCGTTGCCTGGATGTATCGCCCCGCAAATGCGCGGGAACCGGAAAAGTTCCCTTTCGCCAAGCTAGTGCGCCGGGAAGGGCGCTTCAAGCGCCGCTTTGTGACAGTTTTTCTTTAATCGCCGCCGCGATCCGCTCGAAAACGCTGCGCCAATCGCGATCGGCGCCTTGGCGAAACAGCCGCAGGCTCGGATACCAGGGCGTATCCTCGCGCCCCGTGAGCCAGCGCCAGTCCGCGGCGTGGCGCAGCGCCAGGAAGACCGGGCGGCCGAGCGCGCCGGCAAGTTGCGCCGGCATGCTTTCGATGCTCACCACCAGATCGAGATTGGCCAGCAGCGCCGCGGCATCGAGCAGCGCCTCGGGCCCGGCGTCGTCGGCATCGAGCGGGCGCTCGATGCGCGCGCCGAAGGCAACGTCGTCGAGCTGCCCGGCGGCTTCCTGCTGCTGCAGCGAGATCAGCCGCACACCGGGAATTTCCGCAAGCGGCGCAAAGGCGGCAAGCGGCGCCGCATCGGTCTCGCCATGCCAGAAAATACCGACCTTTAAGCCGGTGCGGCCCAGCCGTTCGGCAAAGCGCGCAACGCGCGCCGGCTCCGCGCGCAGATAGGGGACCTGCTCGGGGATCGAGTTGGGTTTGAGGTGCAGCGCCTGCATGACCGACATCAGCGGCAGCCAGCGCACGGAGCGGGGGTCGCCTTTAAGCTCGTCGGCGGCGGTGATGACCCGCTCGACGCCCGGCAATGTGCGCATCAGCGGCGCCAGCAGCGGCTGCGTCAGCAGCGTCACCGGATAGCCGCGCCCGGCGAGCAACGATGCGTAGCGGCCGAACTGAATGGTGTCGCCCAAGCCTTGCTCCGACAAAAGCACCAGGCGGAAATCGCCGGGCGGCTCGCCGTTCCAGCGCGGATCATCGAGCGGCGCATAAGCCGGTTGCGGCAGCGACGCGCGGCGCTCGAACAGCGGCCAGACCGCCGCGCTCCAGTCGCCCATCGTCAGCATCAGCCGCGCCAGCCCATAGGCCGTCATGTGATCGTCCGGCGCCAGCGTGAGCGCCTGCTCGAACAGCTTGCGCGCCTCGGCGAGACGGCCCTGTTCCCTCAGGGCAAGCGCCTTGTGCGCGTAGGCGAGCGCCAGCTTCGGATCGCGCTTGATCACCTCGTCGTAGACCGCCTCGGCGTCGGCGAAACGCTCGAGCATGGCCAGCGCGTTGGCGCGGTTCATGAGAATGCCGGCGTCGTCGGGCGTGAGCGCCAGCGCTTTGTCGTAGCTCGCCAATGCCTCGGCGTGGCGGCCGATGTCCTGCAACAGCGCGCCGCGGTTGATCAAATCCGGAATTGAATTGGCATCGAGCGCCAGCGCGCGCTCGAAGCTCACCAGCGCCTGGTCCGGCAGGCCGGCCTTCACCAGGATATTGGCGCGGTTTGAGTGCGCCTCGGCGAAATTGGCGTCGAGGGCGATGGCCTGGTCGAAATTCTTGATGGCGTCGAGCGGCTCGTCGAGCTGCTCCAGCGCGCGGCCGAGCAGATTGTGCGCGCGCGCCGAGGCCGTCTTGGCGAGCGCGCGGCGGGCAAGCTCGGCGCCTTGCTGGAATTGCCCCTCCTGGCAGGCGACCACGGCGATGTAATAGAGCGCGTCGGCGTTTTCCGGGTCGGTGCGCAGCACGTCGGCGTAGCGCTCCATCGCCTGCTTCAGGTCGCCCTGGCGGTGGTGGAACAGGCCTTGCTGGATGAGCTGCGCGGTTGTGGCGGGGGCGGACATGCGGGGGCTTCTAAGCAGGGATAGCGCGGGATGCCAAGCCTTCGATCATGGTGAGGAGGCGAGGCATACTCGCTTCCCTTGCGGGAGAGGGTGGCGAGTGCGGAGCGTCAGCGAGCGCGAGCCGGGTGAGGGGTCAGCGCCAGCTGCGATTTCGACCCCTCACCCGCCTTCGCTCGGCTTCGCCTCCGCTCAGGCACCCTCTCCCGCAAGGGGAGAGGGAAGTGAGATTGCCGCTGCGCCGTGGTATGGCTTTTGCTCGTCTATCGACCGGGCCGACTCGGGCAGGGGCTTCATGAAAGACATCCTCGACAAACTCGACAAGCGCCGCGCCGAGGCGCGCCTCGGCGGCGGGCAAAAGCGCATCGAGGCCCAGCACAAACGCGGCAAGCTGACCGCGCGCGAGCGCATCGAACTGTTCCTCGACAAGGGCTCGTTTGAGGAATTCGACATGTTCGTCGAGCACCGCTCGGCCGAATTCGGCATGGAGAAGCAGAAGATCCCCGGCGACGGCGTGGTCACCGGCTGGGGCACGGTCAACGGCCGCGTCGTCTATCTGTTCTCCAAGGACTTCACCGTGTTCGGCGGAAGCCTCAGCGAGGCGCATGCGGCCAAGATCATCAAGGTGCAGGACATGGCAATGAAGGCGCGTTGCCCTGTCATTGGTTTGTTCGACGCCGGCGGCGCCCGCATCCAGGAGGGCGTCGCCGCGCTCGGCGGCTATGGCGAGGTGTTCAAGCGCAACGTGCTGTCCTCCGGCGTCATCCCGCAGATCAGCGTGATCATGGGCCCCTGCGCCGGCGGCGACGTTTATTCGCCGGCCATGACCGATTTCATCTTCATGGTGCGCGACACCTCTTACATGTTCGTCACCGGACCCGACGTGGTGAAGACGGTGACCAACGAGGTGGTCACCGCCGAGGAGCTCGGCGGCGCGTCGGTGCACACCACCAAATCGGGCGTCGCCGACGGCGCCTTCGAGAACGACGTCGAGTGCCTGCTGCAGATGCGCCGGCTGATCGACTTCCTGCCGTCGAACAACGAGAGCGGCGTGCCGGACTGGCCGACCCAGGACGACATCGAGCGCGAGGACAAGTCGCTCGACCGCCTGATCCCCGACAATGCCAACAAGCCCTACGACATCAAGGAAGTGATCCAGAAGGTCGCCGACGAGGGCGACTTCTTCGAACTGTCGGCGGCTTACGCGAAAAACATCGTCACCGGCTTCGGCCGCATCGCCGGCCGCACCGTGGGCTTTGTCGCCAACCAGCCGATGGTGCTGGCCGGCGTGCTCGACTCGGACGCTTCGCGCAAGGCCGCGCGCTTTGTGCGCTTCTGCGACGCCTTCGGCATCCCCATCGTCACCTTCGTCGACGTGCCCGGCTTCCTGCCCGGCACCGACCAGGAATATGGCGGGCTGATCAAGCACGGCGCCAAGCTGCTGTTCGCCTATTCGCAATGCACGGTGCCGCTGGTCACGGTGATCACGCGCAAGGCCTTCGGCGGCGCCTATGACGTGATGGCGAGTAAGCACGTCGGCGGCGACGTCAATTATGCCTGGCCGACGGCGCAGATCGCGGTGATGGGGGCGAAGGGCGCGGTCGAGATCATCTTCCGCGCCGACATCGGCGACAAGGACAAGATCGCCGCGCGCACCAAGGAATACGAGGAGCGCTTTCTCTCACCCTTCGTCGCCGCCGAGCGCGGCTATATCGACGACGTGATCATGCCGCACGCGACGCGCAAGCGCGTCGCGCGGGCGCTGGCCATGCTGCGGAACAAGCAGGTCGAGATGCCGGGGCGCAAGCACGACAATTTGCCGGTGTAGTCTTTACCTCTCCCCGCTTGCGGGGAGAGGTCGCGAGCGAAGCGAGCGGGTGAGGGGCTCTTTCGTCATCACCGGGCTTGTGCCGGTGATCCCGATCAGGGGCGCGGGGCCTTCCTGAGCGGGTTGCCGGGACAAGCCCGGCAATGACAGGATGGGCAGGAGCTTGAAAGAGGGGGAGTCATGAACGGCATTCCGCAAGCAGAAGTCACCGGCGCGGTCCAGCGCATCGACGCGACCGGCATCGGCCCGAATTCGGGCGAGCTGACCGTGGTGATCAAACCGGACAATGGTCCGGTGGTCGAAGTCTTCGCCGGCATCATGCCGGACGATCCCGATGACGACGCCGTGCTCGACGGCGTCTACGCCTCTTACGTGATGCTGGCCTCCACCGCGTTGGCAACCGGCCGGCAGGTGCGATGCCGCTACCGGCAAGCCGACAAGCCGCGTATCACTGGACTTACATTGCTGCAGTGAGCCGAAGAATTCGCGCGGCGAGCGGAGCGTTTTCTCTCACCCTTCGTCGCCGCCGAGCGCGGCACTATCGACGACGTGATCATGCCGCACGCGACGCGCAAGCGCATCGCGCGGGCGCTGGCGATGCTGCGGGGGAAGAAGGTCGAGATGCCGGCGCGGAAGCACGATAATTTGCCGGTGTGAGTTTTGCATGCAGGCTGGACAAGAAAAAAGAATCGCACCCGAGATTGTGAGGCGGATATCTGTTGCGAGATATCTCTTGCATCTTGCAATAGACAACGGCCGGATGGCGACAGATATATCTTCGCACGCATGCGTTAACATCCTGCAGGACGCCATAGAAATGTTTTTTGTCGCGTCTGCGGAGCAACTAAATATCGCAACAAGTTCCCAGACAAGGTTCCACCAGTATCTTGATGCCATAAAAGATAAGATTGGGCATGAAGTCCCATACCGAAAAAAGCTTTTGGAAATAAATCGAGTTAGGATTGCGTCAAAGCACGATGGAATTCTTCCTGATAAAAAGGAACTGCAGACTTATCTTGAGGCGGCTCGTCAATTCTTTGACGAGAGTACAAGCGAAATTTTTGGTGTAGACTTTTGGTCGATAAGCTTAATTGACTTGCTTGATACAGATCGCGAGGAAACGACCCTTCTTAAACAAGCAGAAAGCCATTTCAAAAAGGAAGAGTTTTACGAGTGTCTTATCCGCTGTCGTCGCGCGTTCTATGTTGTGTTTGAAGAGTTGTACAATATTAAGAAATTTGAAAAAGATGACCCCAAAGATTTCTTTCGAAGCTTCGGTGTAAATGCGCCGTCCTACGCACAATCTGCAGACTACATACGAGAACGCGTTTCTGATCCGTTTGGTTACATCGTGCGAGATCATTCAAAAATTGATGCTGATCTGACAAAGGAAGGCATCGACCACACAACTTTTTGGAATGTTTGGCGACTGACGCCAGAGGTATATCGGTATAGTAAGGAAGATGAATGGCTCACGAAGGAAGAGCCAGAAAAATATGAACAGGGAGACCTAAAAGGAACTGCAGCATACGTTCTGGACGCGACCATATCCATGATGCTGCAGCTGACAATTAACAGGAGCGAATGGAGAACGTTGGGTAGTTCGACAACGACGCTTACCTTGCGGCCGGGTGTCATTCGGATGTTTGCAAAAGCGGATCGCGATAGTGCCGTCACGCAAGAGTTCGAAGTAGTCGAAGGCACTTCGGTTATCGGAAATCATCGCACTCCAGGGCTAAATCGAGATGATAATTATTGGAGTATAACTGCTTTCAATAGAGAGACTAAACTTTTTGCCTTTGGTTATGTCCCTGAGGAGGACGTCGTCAGTGTTGAGCATAGAAGTTTATAGTCGAATTAAATGCTGTGCCCCTTCATCTCGTGCACCATTGTTGACAAATCGACCATTGGTGTCCGCCCGAATACGGGCGACCCTAGTGCCCTATGTGACCGACCCACCTATCCCTCCACCCCGCTTTCCGGCACACTCCGCCCCGTGGGCGATGCAACATAGGCATCAACAGGGGTGCACCCATGGCCGATGGACTGAGCGTCAAAGCCTTCGAGGTCAAATCGCACGACAAGCCGGATGAGTTGCGCACGCCGAGCAAGACGCAGGTCGAGATCGTGCGCCTGCCGGGCTACACGCTCGCCCGCCTCAAGGCGCAGCCGGGCTGGCGCTGGTCGGAATGCATCAAGCCGGTGGTCGGCACCGCCTCGTGCCAGGTCCCGCATGTCGGCTACGTGGTGTCCGGCCGCCTCACCGTGCGCATGGACGACGGCACGCAGAAGGCGCTGACGCCGGGCGCCTCCTACACCATCCCGCCCGGCCACGACGCCTGGGTGGAGGGCGCCGAGCCCTTCGTCTGCGTCGAGGTGATGAGCGGCGAGCAGTTCGCCAAGGCTTGAAGGTTCGCGCGAGCCTTGCCGGCGCGGCCTTGACAGCGCGGCCTGATAGGACTATATTCCAGACATCCCGTCTCGATACCGAGGGTGTCTGATCAAGCATCTTCAGACAGAGGCGGGGAGCGGTGGCCGGGGAATGACGTGGGCGTGCGGAGATGCGCCCCCACGGCCCGGCGGTCCAAGCCGCGAAAGACCCGGCCCGTTCGGCGTACGGGTCGAGGGCCCTGACGGCCGGTACGGCTGGAGATTCGTCAGAAGTCTCCAGCCCAAGTGGCCCGGTCCTCAACGGTGGAAAGTTGGTGTCAACCGCCTAAGCGGTCGACCACCGGGGGATTTCGCGGAGCAAACCTAAAACACCGCGCGCGGGACGCCTTGGGACTGGCGGACTTGCGGCAATACTTTCCTGCGTAGCGCCTTGAGCGCGAAGCAGGACGACAAGCCTCGATGTCGTGAGGTGTCGAGGCCCGTGGGTCCGGTTGGACCCCTGGCGTCCCGCGCGCCCTCGGTACTTTCCGGGAGCGGCGGAATGGGAAGTTGGAAGACGGCGTACCCCGCGCCGCAAAGAACAGGGGCGGCGGAGCGTTGGCTAAGGCTGTTTGAGGATGCAATTCGAAGGGCGCGGCGAGCGTAAAACAATTTCAGGCCGTCATCACCGGGCTTGTCCCGGTGATCCCGATAAGGAAGGCAGAGTGCGTTCCTAAGCGAGATGGCCGGGACAAGCCCGGCCACGACAGCGCATCGAATCGCCGCTACTCCGCCTTCACGCTCATATAGACCACGCGCATGAAGCTCTTGGCCTGCTGCTCGCCCATCTTCAGCTTGGCGTCGTAATCGGCAAACGGCTTGGCGGCGTAGACCTCCTCGAGGCTTTTGCCCTCCTTGATGAGCGTGGCCATGCGCTCATGCGCGCTCACCAGCATGGCGCGGAACTCGGTGAGCGCCGCCTTGGTGGCGAGCGGGCCGTGGCCGGGCACGATGTCGGTGTCGTCATTGACCAGCGCCAGATAGGCGTCGGACGCCGCGATCATGCCCTTGATGCTGCCGCCGTTGAGGTAATCGATATTGGGATAGCGGCCGTTGACAAAGGTGTCGCCGGTCGAGAGCACATTGGCGTCGGCGAAATAAACATAGGTGTCGCCGCCGGTGTGGGCGTTGGCCGGATGCTTGAGCACCGCCTTGCGGCCTTTGACTTCCAGCGCCGGGCCGGTCGCCGCGTCATAGGTCTTGGCCGGCAGCGCTTCCGGCGCCACCGGCGGGAATTTGATCCCGGTGGTGTTGCTGGTGGTGCCGGCGGCCAGCATGTTGCGCACGTTGATATGCGCGACCACGGTGACGCCGTCTTTGGCGAAGGGCCCGTTGCCGCCGGTGTGGTCGCCGTGATGATGCGTGTTGATGAGGAACTTGACCGGCTGCGGCGTGAGCTGGGCGATCGCCGCCTTGAGCTTGTCGTGCATGGGCGCGTGCTGGCCGTCGACCATGATGACGCCGTCGCCGCCGACCGCGACGGTGACGTTGCCGCTCATGCCGTTCGACAGCATATAGGTGTCGTTGCCGAGCGCGACGGTCTTCACCTCGATCTTGCTGAAATCGGGCCCGAGCGGCGGCGTCGCCGGCGTCTGCGCGCTCGCCGCGGCGGCGAGGCAGGGCGACAAAGGCGGCGCCGAGCGCAAGCATCCTGGTCATGGCGAAGTTCCTCCCGTTATGATGGCTTCGGCTAGATACAAACGCCGCGCCGGGCCGGTTATTCCCGGCTCGCCGGATGATGGATGGCCGGCGTCAGGACGGCAATAAAGGCAGGAGTAAATTCCATGGCCAAGGCCCATTTCCTCGTCCGCGCCACCGTGGCGCCGCGAACTGCGCGAGAAATTCGAGCCGGTGGTACTCGGCCGACCACCTGCCGTGGGCATGCCGGGTCTTCAAATGCGAAAAGGCCTGGCGCTTCTGGAGCGAGGTGGAGGAGGGCGTGCACTACGCCGTCTATGCAGTTCGCCGACAAGGCCGCGTGCGACGCCGCCCTCGGCGCGGCCGAGTTCAAGGACATGATCGCCGACTTCACCCGCGCCTGGCCGGAGGGCGTCACCCGCACGCGCGATATCGTGACGCTGGTGGAGGAGCGGGCCTCCCCGTAGTCAGGCTGGGCAATGACAAAGGCCGGTGAGAATCCTACACTTATGGTTGTATTGCCTCGGGGGCAGCCATGACCAAGATTCATCGCACGCCGGTGCAGCGCACACGGCCGGTGCGCATCGCCTGCATGAACAAGACCAGGCACCTCTCGCTCGGCGTGCCGTTCGGCAAGCTCACCGCCGCGCTGCAGAAATGCTACGACCGCCACTTCCTCCCGGTGTGGGGCTTTCCGGTGAAGCTCTACAACACGAAAAAGGCAAAGCCTTCCGATTGGCAGTTCATCTATGTCGACGAGGCCGCCGATGTCGACCGTACCACGGACGGCTATCACGACCTGACCGTGCACGGGCAGCCGGTGTCCTTCGTCTTCGTGCGCACGGTGCTGGAGAACGGCGAACCGGTCAGTCTCACCGCCTCGCATGAATTGTTCGAGATGGTGATCGACCCGATCGCCAACATGTGGGCGGAGGGGACGCGCGGCCGCGAATTCGCTTACGAGATGTGCGACGCGGTTGAGGAAGACACCTTCCTGGTCGACGGCCTGCAGATGTCGAATTTCGTCTATCCGACCTGGTTCGAGCCGTTCAAGCATCCGCGCGGCACCAAGTTCGATCACCTCGGGCTGTTGAAGACGCCGTTCAGCATGAGCAAAGGCGGCTACGTGATCGTCAAGCAGCGCGGCAAGGTCAAGGAGCGCTTCGCCTCGAAAGCCAAGGCCAAGCGTTTCGCCAACGAGAATCGGCGCGGCCATCGCAGCGAATATCGCAGGCCTAACGGGCAGCGGATTTAGCGGCGGCGCCTAGCCTTCCGGCGTTTCGCTCGCCTGCGCGGCGGAGTAGCCGGTGGCGGTGAGCTGGTAGCGATAGCGGTTGCGCCGGTCGATCGCCACCCAGTCGTTGGCGATCGCCTTGTTGAGCCCGCGCTGAAAATCGCCGTCGCGCACGGTGAAAAAATAGTTGCGCGGCAGGATGCCGCTCACCGGGATGCGGTTGCGCATGAAAACGTCGAGGATTTGGCGGCCGATATCTTCGTCGGAAGGCGAGTAAGCCATGGGGACCTGCTGGAGATGGCGTTGCGCCTCAAGCGTTACGCCAATGCGCGCGCGCTGTCGCGGCGGCGAATGCGATATGCACGAAGTTATACAGGCTTATTGCGCCGTCACGTCTGCGCCACCACTTTATTGCGCAGCACGCCGATGCCGGTGATCTCGATTTCCACCGTGTCGCCCGGTTTCATGTTCTGCGGCAGGCCGTCGGTGCCCATCCACATCACGTCGCCTGGCTCGATGGTGCAGTATTTCGACACTTCGGCGATGTAATCGGCGGTGTTGAAGATCATGTTGTTGGTGCGGAACCGGTCGGTTTCCTTGCCGTTGAGGCGGATGATGGTCTCCATGCTGTCGGGATTGAGCCCGGTGACGATCCACGGCCCCATCGGCTTGAAGGTATCGCTGTTTTTGGCGCGCCAGAGCGTGCGGTCCTCCTTCTGCCAGCCGCGCTCGGAGACGTCGTTGCCGATGGTCCAGCCCAGCACGTAATCGAGCGCGTTCTCGCGCGAGACCTTGTGGGCCCGCTTACCGAACACGGCGACCAGTTCGCCTTCGTATTGGAACTGATCACCGCTGTCCGCCGGCTTTACGATGTCCTCCTCATGCGCGATCAACGCGTTGTTGGCGCGGTAGCCGATATCAGGCTTTTTCGGGAATTGCGGTTCGGTCTTGCGCAGCGCCGCCATCTTGCGGATGTGGTCGGCGTAATTGATGCCGACGCAATAGAAGGTCGGCGGCACCACCGGGATCAGCAATTTGACGCTTTTGAGCGGGAAGGGCCCGCCGCTGCGGCGATGCGCGCCGAAGGGCGAACCGTCGACGGCGATCACCTGGTCGCCCTCGATCAGGCCGTAGCTGGTGCGGTCGACGGTCCGGAAGCGGCACCACGTGGTCATGTCAGCGCCAGCCGCCGCCGCCGTTAACGAACACCGTATCCGCGGTCATGAACTCGCAGGCGTCCGAGCACATGAACAGCACCAGTTCGCCGATCTCCTCCGGCTCGCCGAAGCGGCCCATCGGCACGTCCTCGAGGAATTTCTTGATCAGTTCGGGGCTCGACTGCGCGGCGGCGGCAAACGGCGTCTTGATCGGGCCCGGCGAGATCGACAGGCAGCGGATGCCTTGGGTGGCGAATTCGCGCGCCACGCCCATGGTCATGGTGTTCACGGCGCCCTTGGCCGCGGCGTAATGGATCGAGGTCCCCGGTCCGCCGCGTTTGACCGCCATGCTGGCGACGTTGACGATGACGCCGAATTTGTTCTCCAGCATGTGCGGCAGCACCGTCTGCATGGCGTAGAACGTGCCCTTGAAATTGAGGTCGAAGGCGCGCTCGATGAGGTCGTCGTCAATGTCGAGGAATTTCGAACGGCGCAGCGCCGCGCCCGCCGAATTGAACAGGAAATGGATGCGGTTAAAGCCGTCGAGCGCCAGTTGCACCATGTCTTCGACCGCCGCGCGCTTGGTGACGTCGATGGTGAGCGCCAGCGCCTGGCTGCCGATGGCGTTGACCTTTTCGGCGGTCTCCTTGACGCCGTCCTCGTTGATGTCGGCACACACCACGTTGGCGCCCTCGCGGGCGAAGATCAGCGCGGTGGCGCGGCCGATGCCGCTGGCGGCCCCGGTGATCAGAATGGTTTTTCCGTGAAAGTAGTCGGGGGTCTTCGGCATGGGTCGTTGTCTCCGGCAGTGGCGCTCTCTCAGCGTCATGCCCGGGCTTGACCCGGGCATCCATGATGATTCTCGGCGTATAAGGTTCTGAAGGACTGACTTCGCCGCCGCTCATCATGGATTGCCGGGTCAAGCCCGGCAATGACAATATGAGAGGCCTGCGTTGAAGGAGATCGCCATGCCGACCCCGCCGCCGATCGAATACGCCGATGCCTCGCCCGCCGTGCGCGCGGTCTATGACGACATCAAACGCGCCCGCAACGTGCCGGACGTCAACAATTTCTGGAAATATCTGGCGCGCGATCCGGCGACGCTGAAGCGCACCTGGGAGAGCATCAAAGAGATCATGGCCCCGGGCGCGCTCGACCCGCTCACCAAGGAAATGATCTATCTCGCGGTCTCGGTGACCAATGGCTGCGGCTATTGCATCGCCAGCCATAGCGCGGGGGCGCGCAAGGCCGGCATGACCGAGGCCATGTTCGGCGAAGTCATGGCGGTCACCGGCATGGCCAACGAAACCAACCGGCTCGCCAACGGCTACCGCGTTCCCGTCGATGCGGCCTATGAAACCTAGGCGTGACGCGGCGCAAAAAGCGGATTGCCTAGCCCGCGTCAGCCGTGAGAGCATGCGCCATCAGATTTGGCGCTCCGCGGGGGGAAGACTGCGTATGATCGAAAAGCCACTCGTCACCAGACTGCTTTGCGTCGCGCTGGTCGCGGCGGTCATGCTGCCTTTGGGCCGCATGCTGTTTCCGCATCTCGGCGGCGACATCAGCGGCATGCAATTCCATGCGCTGGAGGCGGTGGTCAGCGCCACTCTCGGCTTTGGGATTTACGGCGTCTTCGGCTGACGCCGCCGGCAAGCTGCGACGCGCAGAAAGCCGATCCCGGTTTGCCCGAGATCGGCTTCCTCAATTTCGAATTCGAGCGCTCGTCTTCGCCCGCGAATTTTCGATTACTGCGTTCCGCTCCGCGAAGGCGCCGGCGTGAGCGGCCGCGGCGTGGACGAACCCTGACCGGTGGTGCTCGGAGGCGTCATCGGGTGCGTGGCGATGCTGCCGGTATTGGCCGGCGGATTATTTCCGGCGGTCTGACTGTTGAGATTGAGGCCGGCGATCAGCAAGAACACGACCAACGCAATGGCGCCGAGACCGGCAATCCAGTTCCACACACCGCCGACGCTGTCGTCACGGCGCATCACCGGGTCGCTGAAACGCACCTGGTCGCTAAAACGCGGATCGGTATAGCGAGGATCTGACATGGGCATTCCTCCGAAGTTCCGGACAATTCTCATGTGCGAGGGGGAAAACGATGCCGGCCTCCGACGGTTCCAGCGGCAAAGCCGATTTGATGCGCTGCGATGGGAACTTTGCGTTTGATTTCGCCGGAAAAATGCTAAGCCAAGCGCCCGCCCGCTCGTTTCATCCGATCTGTGCCGAACGCTTGGCAGCCATGCCGGAAAAACAATGCGCCTGAGCAAGATCGCAATCGCGGCAGCGCCGGTCGTGTTCGTCCTGCTGTGGAGCAGCGGCTTCATCGGCGCGCGTTACGGTCTGCCGTATATCGAGCCGATGACCTTCCTCGCCGTGCGCATGATCTTCGTGGTGTTGATCATGGGCGCCATCGCGCTCATCACCCGCGCGCGCTGGCCGCGCGGCGCGGAGATCGGCCACAGCCTGGCGGCCGGTTCGCTGGTGCACGGGCTTTATCTTGGCGGCGTGTTCGTCGCCATCAGCCAGGGTGTGCCGGCCGGCATTTCGGCGCTGATCCCGGGCCTGCAACCGATTTTGACCTCGACCCTCGCCGGCCGCTTCATGGGCGAGAAGGTGACGCGGTTGCAATGGTTCGGGCTGGCGCTGGGGCTCGTCGGCGTGCTGATGGTGCTGCACGACCGGCGCATGGTGGCGGAAGGCTCGGTGTTGGGCTGGATCGCCAGCTTTGCCTCGCTGATCGGCATCACGCTCGGCGCGCTCTACCAAAAGCGCTATTGCGGCGCCATCGACTGGCGCGCCGGCAATACCGTGCAATATATCGGCGCTTGCGTTTTGTTCGGACTGGCGGCCTTCGCCTTCGAGACCCGCGTCATCCACTGGACCGGCGAACTCGTCTTCGCGCTGGTCTGGCTGGTCTTCGTGCTGTCGGTCGCGGCGGTTGCCTTGATGTATTGGCTGATCCGCCGCTCGGCGGCGACCGGCTTTGCCAGCCTGTTCTATTTGGTGCCGGCGGTGACCGCGCTGCTGGCGTTTCTGTTGTTCGGAGAAAAGCTGGACGCGCTATCGATCGCGGGCATGGTGGTGTGCGCCGTCGGCGTCGTCGTGGTCAATCGCGGCGCGCGCATGCAGCCGGTGGCGGCGAACGTCGCGGCGTCGGTCGGCTCGGATTAGTGGTTCAGGCGCGGCGATACCCGGTGAGCGTCGAATCCTCGACGTCGGGCAGGTTGACGACGATGTTCTCCGGCGTGCGGCAGGCGAGCCACCACAATTCTTCCGTCGTGCTCATGTTGACTTCGAGATGCGGAATGAAGGGCGGCACGAACATGAAATCGCCCTCCGACAGGTCGATGAAGTCCGCGTAGTCCTTGCCGAAGAAGACGCGGGCGCGGCCGGACAGGACATAGGCGCCGGTTTCGGCTTCGCCGTGATGGTGCGGCAAAGATCGAAAGCCCGGCGGGTTGCTGGCTTTGCCGAACCAGATCTTGGTGGCCGGCGTATGTTGCGGGCCGACCCCGGTCATCAGCTTCAGGCCGCCGGATTGGCCGGTATTGCCCTGTTCTTGACCTTTCTTGGTGACGACCGGGCGATCGTTTGCAGCCATTGGCGTTCCCTCCGAGCTATTTCGCATTGAGCACCATCTGCGTCTGCGTCACCAGCGCGCAGAGGCGGCCATCGCCGCGGGTGACGCGCGTCTGCCAGACCATGGTGCTGCGGCCGCGGTGCAGGGGCGTGCACTCGGCATAGGCGGTATCGCCGATCGGCACCGCGGCGAAAAAATTGGTCTTGCTCTCGATTGTGGTGGTGGACTGGCCTTCCTTGAGATTGGCGGTGGTGGCGGTGCCGCCGAGATTGTCGGCCAGCGCCATGATGGCGCCGCCGTGCATGATGCCGAAGCGATTGTTGAGATCCTCGCGCGCGAACAGTTCGCCGGTCACCCGCTCGGGCGAAATATGGGTGACCTTGAGCCCGAGAAACTGGGCGAAGGCGGGTTGCTTGTCGGCCATCTGGTTCATTGCACGTGCTCCAGCAAATCAGCGCCACAATTGCGTTGGCCCCGACGGAAAGCAAGAGCGCGGACGCAAAGGTCCGCGCTCCGTATTGCAGCCTGAGGCGACAGATTATTTCGGCTGCGGCGCGATGCGGATATAAGGCCGCGGCTGTTTATAGCCGGGGTAAAGCTTCTTGGCTTCGTCGTCGGTGATGGCGCCGGTGAGGATGATGTCCTCGCCCTGTTTCCAGTTCGCCGGCGTCGCCACGCGATGCTTGGCGGTGAGCTGCAGCGAATCGAGCACGCGCAGCACCTCGTCGAAGTTGCGCCCGGTGGTCATCGGGTAGACCAGGATCAATTTGATCTTCTTGTCCGGCCCGACGATGAAGACGTTGCGCACGGTCTGATTGTCGGCCGGCGTGCGGCCTTCCGAGGTGCCGCTGGTGGAAGCCGGCAGCATGCCGTAGGCCTTGGAAATCTTTAGTTCGGTATCGCCGATCATCGGGTAGTTCGGCGCAAAGCCGACCACCTCTTTGATGTCGGCCGACCATTTCTTGTGGTTGTCGACCGGATCGACCGACAGCCCGATGATCTTGGCGTTGCGCTTGTCGAACTCCGGCTTGAGCCGGGCCATGGTGCCGAGTTCGGTGGTGCACACAGGGGTGAAATCCTTCGGGTGCGAGAACAACACGCCCCAGGAATTGCCCAGCCAGTCGTGAAAACGGATTTTGCCTTCGGTGGTCTCCGCCTCGAAATCGGGAGCGGTATCGCCAATTGCCAATGCCATGACAAACCTCCAAAATTTTTCGGTTTCCGCTTTTAGCCGCTTCTTCTCGCAGATGTAGATATAGACGTCCGTCTACGGGCGGAAGGGGGACCGATGATAGTGAGAATCGGGCGCGCGCGCAGGCGTCCGCGTGGAGGATGAAGCTTCCGCCGCCGGCCTTTGGAAAGAAAGGATTTTCTTAGCATACAAGGGTTATCTGCGCGCCTTCATCTAACTGCCATAGAGCCGTGTCTAGCATCCTCGCGTTTCTCCGTAGCCTCGCCCGCCGGTCGGCCAAAGGAGTGACCATGAAGCGTCGCCTTGCCATCGTGGTTCTGCTTGTCGGGTTGTTGTTGATCGCTGCGACGGTCGCGAGCCGCGCGCAGAGCGCCCCGTCCGGCCTCGCCAAAATCGAAACTGTGGTGGTGATCTACGCCGAGAACCGCAGCTTCGACAATCTCTACGGGCACTTTCCCGGAGCCGACGGCTTGCAAAACGTTACCCCGGAGATGGCCTTGCAGCGCGACCGCAGCGGCGGCGTGCTGCCGCATCTGCCGGCGGTTTGGAAGGGCCTGACCGAAGACGTGTCGCCGCCGGTGACCCAGGAACAGACCGCCGCGGCGATGCTGCCCAACAAGCCGTTCGCCATCGACGATCCCAAGGGGTTCAACCAGCCGCTGGCGCACGCCACCCGCGATCTCTGGCATCTCTTTTACCAGAACCAGATGCAGATCAACGGCGGCAAAAATGACCGTTTCGTCGCTTATGCCGATTCCGGCGCGCTGGTGATGGGCTACTATGATGGTTCGAAGCTGCCGCTGTGGAACGTGGCCAAGCAATACGTGTTGGCGGACAATTTCTTCCAAGGCGGCTTCGGCGGCTCGTTCCTCAATCACTTCGAGCTGGTTTGCGCCTGCACACCGGTTTATCCCAATGCCGACAAGAGCCCGGCCAAGAAATTGATTGCGGCCGTCAATGCCGACGGGGTGTCGCTGACGCTCGCTGCGGATTCGCCCAAGTCGGCGATCGATGGCCCGCCGAAATTCGTCAATAACGGCCAGATCACGCCCGACTTCTTTGCGATCAACACCATGCAGCCGCCTTATCAGCCGAGCAAGAACAAGCCGGCGAAAGAGGGGGACGCGCGCTTTGCCGATCCCGAAGCGCCGAACACACTGCCGCCGCAGCATGACATCACCATCGGCGACCTGCTGACGCTCAAAGGTGTCGATTGGGCCTGGTATGCCGGCGCTTGGCAGGCCGCGCTCGACGGCAAGGGCGGCGCACCGGTGCCGAACTTCCAATTTCATCATCAGCCGTTCAACTACTTCGCCCAATTCGCGCCCGGCACCAAGGCGCGCGAGGAGCATCTGAAGGATGGCGGCATGAACGGCGTCGAGTTCATCAAGGCGATCGATGCCGGCCATCTGCCGCGGGTGACGTTCTACAAGCCGCAGGGCAATCTCAACGAGCACCCCGGCTATGCCGAAGTCATGTCGGGCGACGAGCACCTCGTCGATTTGCTGGCGCATCTGCAAAAGAGCCCGCAATGGGCGCACATGCTCATCATCATCACCTATGACGAGAACGGCGGTTTCTGGGACCATGTGGCGCCGCCCAAAGCCGACCGCTGGGGTCCGGGAACGCGCATCCCGGCGCTGATCGTCTCGCCCTTCGCCAAGAACGCTTACGTCGATCATACCCAGTACGACACCACATCGATCCTGCGCTTTATTACGAAACGCTTCGATCTGCCGGTGTTGCCGGGCCTAGCCGCGCGCGACGCGGCGCTGATAGCGCATGGCGAGCCGCCGATGGGCGACCTGACGGCGGCGCTGAACCTGCAATAGGACGCGGCGCAGCACGGTTTGCCGCCGTCGGCTGGCGGGCTAACCTGCGCCGGCCATGGATCTGGACCAGCTTCTTTCCCGTCTCGCGGTGGCGCTCGGCATCGGTCTATTGGTTGGCCTCGAGCGCGGCTGGAAGACACGCGACGTCGCGCCGGGCAGCCGCGCCGCCGGCATTCGCACATTCGCGCTGAGCGGTTTGCTGGGCGGCATCGTCGCCGCGCTGGCACAGGCGACCCGCAGCGCCGAAGGCGCCGGGCTCGTGCTCGGCCTTACCTTCATTATTTTTGCCGCCGTGTTCGCGCTATCCGAGCGCGACGCGGGCCTTGCCGCCGGCAATTATTCGGTGACCACGACCATCGCTGGGCTGCTGACTTTCGCGCTCGGCGCCTACGCGCTTCTTGGCGACCCGCGGGTGGCGGCGGCGGCGGCGGTTGTCGCCACCGGCATTCTCGCCGCGCGCAAGGACATCCATGAACTGGTGGCGCGCATCACCTGGCCGGAGCTGCGCTCGGCGCTGGTTCTGCTCGCCATGACCTTCATCGTGCTGCCGCTGCTGCCCGACACGCAATTGGGGCCGAGCGGCGGCGTCAATCCGCGCGAAGTCTGGCTCATCGCCATCGTGCTCGCTGCGGTCTCATTCATCGGCTACGGCGCCGTGCGGCTGTTCGGCGCCGAGCGCGGCGTGTTGCTGGCGGCATTGGCCGGCGGCCTGGTGTCGTCGACCGCGGTCGCGCTGAGCAATGCGCGGCGCGCGGCGGCAGGCGAGGGCGCGCCGCGCCTGCTGGCGGCCGGCGTGTCGGTGGCGACGGCGGTGTCGTTCATCCGGGTTATCGCCATCGTCGCCGTCATGAAGCCCGCGTTGCTGATTTTGATCGTGCCGCCCTTGGCCGCGGCGACCCTGGTGGCGACCGTGCACGCGCTCGCGTCCGCCACTTGGGGGAGCGATGGCCGGCAGACGCCGCCAGCAAAATTCCACAACCCGTTCAGCTTTTGGCCGGTGGTCGGTTTTGCGGTTTTTCTCGGCGTCGTGATCATGCTGGGGCGCGCCGTCGGCGAGCAATTCGGCGCCGGTGGCGCGCTTTTGGGCGCGGCAGGACTCGGGCTTGCCGATGTCGACGCCATCACGATTTCACTGACGCGGCTGGTGCCGGCGCCGCTCAGCCCGCTCGCCGCCGTCGAGGCCATTCTCGTTGCGGTCGCGAGCAATATGGTCAGCAAACTGGCGATCGCCGCGGGCATCGGCCGCGGCCGCTTCGCCGCCGAAACCGCGGTCATGACGGTTGCCTGCTGGCTCGCCGCTCTGGCGGCGCTTTGGGCGGCTGTGCGCTTCGGCGCGGCCTGAGACACCGTTGACATTTTCGGCACTTCGCCGCTAAGCCAACGGGCCGGCTCAAGGGTCCTTAACGCGGCATGTTCAAGCGCATCCTGATCGCCAACCGCGGCGAGATCGCCTGCCGGATCATCAAAACCGCGCGCAAAATGGGCATCGAGACGGTCGCCGTCTATTCGGAGGCCGACAAGGATGCGCTGCACGTCGAGATGGCCGACAGCGCCGTCGCTATCGGCCCGCCGGAAGCCGCCAAGAGTTATCTGCTGATCGACAAGATCGTTGCTGCCTGCAAAGCAAGCGGTGCCGAAGCGGTGCATCCCGGCTACGGCTTTCTCTCCGAGCGCGAGGCCTTTCCCAGGGCCCTGCAAAAAGCCGGCGTCGTCTTCATCGGGCCGAACCCGAAAGCGATCGCTGCCATGGGCGACAAGATCGAGTTCGAAAAAAGCGGCGGCCGCGGCCAAAGTCTCCACCGTCCCCGGCCACCTCGGCGTGATCAAGGATGAAAAAGAGGCGGTCAAGATCGCCGACCAGATCGGCTATCCGGTGATGATCAAGGCTTCCGCCGGCGGCGGCGGCAAGGGGATGCGCATCGCCTTTTCGAAGTCGGAAGTGGCGGAAGGGTTCGCGCGCGCGACCTCGGAGGCCAAATCCTCGTTCGGTGACGACCGTGTGTTCATTGAGAAATTCATTACCGATCCGCGCCACATCGAGATTCAGGTGCTGGGCGACAAGCACGACAACGTCATCTACCTCGGCGAGCGCGAATGCTCGATCCAGCGGCGCAATCAGAAGGTGGTGGAGGAGGCGCCGTCGCCGCTACTCGATGCGGCAACGCGCAAAAAGATGGGCGAGCAGGCGGTCGCCTTGGCTCAGGCGGTCGGCTACGATTCGGCCGGCACGGTGGAATTCGTCGCCGGCCAGGACAAGAGTTTCTATTTCCTGGAAATGAACACGCGGCTGCAGGTCGAGCATCCGGTGACCGAACTGGTGACCGGGATCGATCTGGTCGAGCAGATGATCCGCAGCGCCGCCGGGGAGAAATTGGCGCTCAAGCAGAGCGACGTGAAGCTCAACGGCTGGGCGGTGGAAACCCGCATCTATGCCGAGGACCCGTACCGCAATTTCCTGCCCTCGACCGGCCGGCTGACACGCTATCGTCCGCCGCCCGAGCGCGTGGCCGACGGCGTCACCGTGCGCAACGACACCGGCGTCACCGAAGGCGGCGAAATCTCGCTCTATTACGATCCGATGATCGCCAAGCTGGTCACCCATGCGGGCAAGCGCGACGCTGCGATCGAGGCGCAGGCCGACGCACTCGATGCCTTCGTCATCGACGGCATCCGCCACAATATCCCGTTCCTTGCCGCGCTGATGGCACATCCGCGCTGGCGCGCGGGCAAACTCTCCACCGGTTTCATCGCCGAGGAATTTCCTGACGGCTTTCATCCGCAGGTGCCGGGCGGCGAGCGCGCCGAGGTGCTGGCGACGGTGGCGGCGGCGATCGACCACGTACTCGGCGAGCGCAAGCGCGCCATCTCGGGGCAGATGAACGGGCGCTCGGTGACGCGCGAGAGCCAGCGCGCGGTCTGGCTCGGCGACACCGAATACCGGCTTGAGGTCAAGCGCGAGCAGGGAACGATTGGCGTGCGTTTTCCGGGCGACGGCAAGTCGCGCTCGCGCCACTTGTATTCGGACTGGAAGCCGGGCGATCCGGTCTGGAACGGCACCATCAACAGCCATCCCGTTGCCGTGCAGGTGCGCACCGTTCCCAACGGTTTTGCGCTCGCCTTCCGCGGCGTCGAGGCCAAAGCCTATGTCTACACCGAGCGCGAGGCGGCTTACGCGCGGCTGATGCCGGCAAAGAAAGTCGCCGA
This sequence comes from uncultured Alphaproteobacteria bacterium, assembly GCA_963805375.1. Lineage (GTDB taxonomy): Bacteria > Pseudomonadota > Alphaproteobacteria > Rhizobiales > Xanthobacteraceae > Pseudolabrys. The sequence continues at coordinate 58,266 of CAWDUB010000005.1, forward strand.
CACCGGCAAGCAGGTGCTGTGCCCGATGCCGGGCTTGGTGGTCTCCATCGCCGTCAAGGAGGGCCAAGAGGTCAAGGCCGGCGAGACGGTGGCCGTGGTCGAGGCCATGAAGATGGAAAACGTGCTGCGTGCCGAGATCGACGGCACCGTGAAGAAGATCAACGCCAAGCCCGGCGACAGTCTGGCGGTCGATGCGGTGATTTTGGAGTTTGCGTAGCACTGCCGCTGACGAGGCGCTGTCATCACCGGGCTTGTCCCGGTGATCCCGTTTAGCAAGGCAGTGCGTCCCATCGGGATGGCCGGGGCAAGCCCGGCCATGACAAGCTGATGTCATGACCCTCTATTTCGCTTACGGCTCCAACATGAATCGCGCCGCCATGCGGGCGCGCTGTCCCGCCGCGCGCGCTCTCGGGCTGGCGGTGCTGGACGGCTATTCGTTCTTCGTCGGCCTCGACGGCTGGGGCTCGGTGAAGCCGAACGCCGGCAAGCAAGTGCATGGCGTGCTGTGGCGGCTCACGCCGCGCGACATTGCGGCGCTGCACGCCTACGAACTTCTGCACGCCGGTCTCTACGACGTGCGCCATCTGCCGGTGCGCCACGGCACGCGGCTGGTGCGGGCCATGACCTATCGGCTGCGCCGCCGCCAGCCGGGACGGCCCAAGCCCGGCTATGCCGAGATGATCGCGGCTTCCGCGCGCGCCTGGAAATTACCGGAGCCGTATATCCGCTCGGTCGCCCGCTGGTCGACGTCGCGCTGGACCGGCGCCCGCGTCATCGACGTCGGTGAAACCACGTGAGCACGATCCGCCATGTCACCGTGCACGGCCGCGTGCAGGGCGTCGGCTTCCGCGCCTTCGTCGAGCAGGAGGCGCTGGTGCGCGGCTTGCAAGGCTGGGTGCGAAACCGCCGCGACGGCTCGGTGGAGGCGGTGTTCGCCGGCGAGGTGAGCGCGGTCATCGGCATGATCGAGGCCTGCGGACGCGGCCCAATGGGCGCGCGCGTGACCGCGCTGCATCAGCGCGAGGGCGCGGCGGACGAGCTCGCGGCGCGCCATCCCGGCGAATTGTTCTCGATGCTGGCGACGGCTTGATTGGCCGCACCGAACAGCGTCGCGAATTCCCGCCGCAACGCCATGTCGACTTCCGGCAACGACACCGGAATGCCGAGGTCGGCCAAACTGGTGACGCCGTAGCTTTGCTCGTTCACGCCGCACGGCACGATGCCGGAGAAATGCGAAAGATCCGGATCGACGTTGAACGCCATGCCGTGCAGCGTCACCCATTGCTTCACGCGGATGCCGAGGGCCGCGATCTTGTCCTCGTGACCGGCGCCTTTGTCGGGCCGCCGCACCCAGACGCCGATGCGGTCCTCGCGCCGCTCGCCGCGCACGTTGAATGCGGCCAAGGTGCGGATGACCCATTCTTCCAGCGTGGCCACAAACCGCCGCACATCCGGGCCGCGCCGCTTCAAGTCGAGCATCACATAGGCCACGCGCTGACCCGGCCCGTGATAGGTCATCTGGCCGCCGCGGCCGCTCTCGAACACGGGAAAACGCGCCTCGATCAGTTCGTCCGGGCGGGCGCTGGTGCCGGCGGTGTACAGCGGCGGGTGCTCAAGCAGCCACACCAGCTCGCACTCGCGCCCGGCGGCGATTGCCGCGGCGCGCGCCTCCATAAAGGCGACCGCGGCTTCATAGGGCACCGGCTCATCGCTCACGCGCCATTCGGCCGGCGCCGATCCCGGCGCCGCCGGCAATCCGAGCACAAGTTCGTCGCGTATACCGTTCACCGGTCCACCATAGCATCACGATCTGCGGCTGGCCCGGCGCTTCGCGCGGCTGCCACGCCGCAAAACTATGCGCTAGACCTTGTTTTTGCTATTGCCGGCGACCCTTGTCGCCTCAGACCCTATTTGTTACATCGTGCGCGCTCATCGCGGCGCGAGGTTTTCAGGGCCTTTCGTCGATCCCCATGCGGTCATGGCGGAATTGGTAGACGCACTAGCTTGAGGTGCTAGCGGGGCAACCCGTGGAGGTTCGAGTCCTCTTGACCGCACCAGCCTTCGCACAATCGTGCTTCGGCTGGCGAGCCCGATCTTATTTGTTGCGCTCGCCCGCCGTAATTCCGCAGGAAGGAAGGCGGGTTCTCTTGACCGCACCAATCTTCGCCGCCTCGAGGCGAGATTGTCCGCCGAAGCTTTAGCGAAGGCGGACTTCGCGGCTTCGATTGGCAAGCCAGCCTTCGCACAATCGTGCTTCGGCTGGCGAGCCTGGCGGCTATTGGGCCGCCACGTGCCGTTTGTGGTGCTGATGCTTGACGGTGTGTTTCTTGCTGTGATGGCGGTGGTGGCGCGCCACTTTTCTATGCTTATGCCGCGCCGAGTGACGGACGCCCTTTGCCTCTGCCTTCTCCTCCGCCTGCAGCACGCGCGGCCAGGCGCCTTTGTCGTCACGCGTGGCTACCAGATCGGGCAGCGACTTCGGCCGATCGCCGGCCGGCACCACCTGCACCACGCGGTAGCCTTGCTCCTTGAGTTCCTTGAGCAGCTTCGGCAGGGCGATAACGGTGGCGGGATGGATGTCGTGCAGCAACAGGATGCCGCGGCCCTTTTCATTCAGGCGCTTGATGGCGCGTTCGACGATCTGGTTTGGCCTGATGCCCCTGAACCAATCGTCGGCGACCACGTCCGCGCTCCAGGTCACCAGTGAATGCGCGGCCAAAAACTTCTCATTCACCTCGGAGCGGCCGAGCCCCGGGATGCGGAAGAATGGCGCCAGCGCCTTGGGGTTGCCCAGCGCTGCGGCGACCGAAGCGATGCCGCCGTCGACTTCCTGCTCGACGCGCTTCTCCGATAGATGCTGGAAGCCGAGCGGGTGGCGCTGGCTATGGGTGCCGATGGTATGGCCGGCATTATAGATGCGCCGCACCAGATACGGAAAATTTTGCGCCATCTCGCCGACCAGGAAATAGGTCGCCTTGACGCATTGCGCCGCCAGTTCGTCGAGGATGACGTTGGTGTAGGGCGGGATCGGCCCGTCGTCGAAGGTCAGCACCACCTCATGATCTTTGAGCGGCAGCTCCTGTTTGTATTGCATGCTGCCGATGCGCTTGAACTCGGCGGGGGTGACGGTGATCACGCGGCTGGTGCCGAGCGCGTCGGGATGGCCCGGGCAGCTTACCGCGACCGGCTTTTCCGGCGGCAGGGCAACCGGTTTTTCAATGGATGATTCAACCGGCTTTTCGATTGTCGGCTCTGCCGGCTGCACGACCGGCGCGGTGGCTACTTTTGGCCCCGCCGGCTTCTCGCTTGCAGCTTCGGCCGGCTTTGCCGCCGGCGGTTCACTCGCCGGCAATTCTGATGGCTTTGCGGCGGATGCCCCAGGTTGAGCAACCGGCTTTTCCGTTGCCGCTTCGAGCGGTTTTGCGGCGGGCGTTTCAACCGGCTGCGCCGCAGGCGCTTTGTTTTCGATCGGTTGTGTAGCGGATGTCTCGGTTGACGCCGTTACGGGTTTTTCACCGGCCGTCGCGGCAGCTTTTGTCGCCGCGGGCTCGCTCGGCTTATCGATCGGTTTCGCGACCGCCGCCTCTGTCGGCTGAGCGGCAGGCGCTTCGGTCGCGTGCGCGACTGGTTTTACGGCAGCGGCTTCAACCGGCTTTGCCGTCGACGGCTCTGTCTGCGCCGCGGCCGGCTGCGTCGCCGGGGAAGCGCCCGCCTGTGGCGCCGTCTGCCCGGCTGCCGACGCGGTGGCGGCCAGCAGGCAACAGCAAATCATCGCGAAAAAGCGCATTCGACCTCCCAGCACTCGCCCCCATGCGCCTTTAGACGCGTGACCCCCAATTGGGAGGCGCTCGCAACCTAGCGCCTCGCACATTAATAGAAAATTAACCGCCGTGAACGCTCCCCAGCTTTGTTCCCCGCGAGTTTTTCGCGACCTGCGGCAAAAAAGACGCATCTAGTTCGAGCTGCTTCGGCCAGCGGCCGGGACGACGTGGACAATGCGGAATCCGCGACGTTTGAGCGCGCGCAGGAAGGCCGGAAGCATCTGAGCGGTCTGTTTTTTGGTGTCGTGCAACAGAAGAATGCCGCCGCCGGCCCGTTCGACTCGGGCAAGCGCCAGACGCAATTCTTGCTCCGGCGCCATCGGCAGCCAATCGCTGGCCCAGATATCGGCGCCAAACACCACGATACCGCGCGCTTCGAGCGCATCGAGTAGCGCGCGGTTCGCGGCGAAACCGGGAAAGCGGAAGAACGGCGAGGTCGGCCGGCTGCTGCTGCGGCCATAGAGCGCAGCCTCGTCCACGGCGATGCCGCGGTCGATCTCGGCTTCGGCCTTGGCAAGCGGCATGTGGCCGAGCAGCGGGTGCGAGAAGGTGTGATGGCCGATGCTATGGCCCTCGGCCAGCTCCCGCCGGGCGAGGGCCGGGTAGGCCTGCACATTGCGGCCAAGCAGGAAGAAGGTCGCCTTTACGCATTCGTGCTTGAGCGCGTCCAGCACTTTCGGCGTGGTCGCCGGCCACGGACCGTCATCGAAGGTCAGCACCAATTCTTCAGGCTGCAGCGGCAGCGTTGCGGGAAATTGCTTGCGGCCGACGCGCGGCGTGGCGCTGGCATCGACCGTGAGCGTGCGCTCGGTGCCGAGAGCGTCCGGGTTGCCCGGGCAAGACGCCGCCGGCGCAGAGAGCGGGAGAATGACTACCGCCGTCGCGACGGCGAAGACACGAATCATCGCTACAGTTTACTCGTTAATTGTTTGCCCGGTCCGGGCGGCGAGGCTACAAGCGGCGCGCAATCCGACACGTGTGCATCGGCGAGGCCCGGCATGGCCAAACGAAAAATCAGAACATTGCCGCGTGGCGACGACGGCGCCATTCGTAAGCGATATTTCGGCAACGTGGTCAAGGCGATCGCCGCGGCGGATGCCGAGACACTGCGCCGTCTGGTCGGCGGCCTTTACGTTTCCGATCTTGGCGCTGTCATCGAGGCGCTTGAGGCGGACCAGCGTCCACGTCTTGTCGAATTGCTCGGCATCCATTTCGATTTCACCGCGCTCACCGAAGTCGACGATCGGGTGCGCGGGGAAATCCTGGAAGAGTTACCACCGAAAACGGTTGCAGCCGGCGTGCGCGAGTTGGAATCCGACGACGCGGTGGCCATCCTCGCCGATCTGCCGAAGGCCGAACAGACGGAGATTTTGGAGCAGCTGCCGCAGCTGGAGCGCGTCGCGCTGGCGCGTAGCCTCGACTATCCGCAGCAGTCGGCCGGGCGCCGCATGCAGACGGAATTCATCGCAGTGCCGCCGGGCTGGGCTGTCGGCCAGGCGATCGATTATATGCGCGAGACCGTGGAATTGCCGGAGCGCTTCTACGAGATATTTGTCACCGACGAGGCCAGCCGTTTTCTCGGCGCGGTGCCGCTCGACCGGCTGTTGCGCAGCAAGCGGCCGGTGCCGATCTCGGAATTGATGGAGCCGGAGCGGCGCATCGTGCGCGCCGACGAAGACCAGGAGGAGGTGGCGCGGCTGTTCCAGCGTTACGACCTGGTGGCGGCGCCGGTGGTCGACGCCGATGACCGGCTGGTCGGCGTCATCACCTTCGACGACGTCGCCGACGTCATCGAGGAGGAGGCGGAAGAAGACATCAAGGCGCTCGGCGGCGTCACCCACGACGAAGAACTGTCGGACTCGGTCTGGTCAATCGCGCGCGGCCGTTTCAACTGGTTGCTGATCAACCTCGGCACCGCGTTCGTCGCCTCTTCTGTGCTGGGCCTGTTCGAAGGCCAGTTGCAGAAGATGGTGGCGCTGGCGGTGCTGGCGCCCATCGTGGCGAGCCAGGGCGGCAACGCCACCACCCAGACCATGACGATCGCGGTGCGGGCGCTGGCAACGCAGGACCTGAGCGACGCCAATGCCCGGCGGGTCATCGTGCGCGAGCTCATGGTCGGCCTGCTCAACGGCGTCGCCTTCGCCGTCATCACCGGGATCGCGGCCTATGTCTGGTTCAGGGTGCCCGGCCTCGGCTTCGTGATCGGGCTGGCGATGATCTGCAATCTCGTTGCCGCCGCGCTCGGCGGCATTCTTATTCCGCTGGGGCTTGCCCGCCTCAAAATCGATCCGGCGCTGGCCTCCAGCCCGTTCGTGACCACTGTCACCGATGTGGTCGGATTCTTTTCGTTTCTCGGCATCGCCACGCTCTGGTTCGGTCTGCGCTAGTGAAATTCCGCGCAATCCGGGGCGGTCACAATTCATTTACTTTGTTTGCTGACGCGGCATTAACGCTAAATCCCTAGCGTCGTCGCTGGGCACCGCACGGTGCGGAGGTACCGGTGGACGCAGACGTCAATATTGCAGCGACGGGCGAAAGCCCGGGGCGCAGGCTGTTTGCGTGGGCACGCGGCCGCGGCACGCAAGGCGCCGGCGCCGAGCCGCGCGCCCGCGCGCGTCGCATGCTATCGGCCTCGCAGGTGACCGTCGCGCTGGCCGTCGTCGCCGTCGGTACGACGCTGCTATGCGCGGCCATCGGCTACGGGCTCGCCCGCCAAAGCGATGAGCGGCTGTGGATCGAGCAGCGCGCGTCGTTGCGCTCGGCCATCGCCGAATCTCGCACGATGTTCGGCAACGGCGGCAAGATCGATCCGCGCTTTGTACAGATCGTAGCGCAGAGCGCCGGCCTGAAGGCCCTCAAAGTCGAGATCGATCCGCCCGCGGGCGATCGCGAAACGCAGCCGATCATGGATGCGAAAGGCCGCATCGCCGGCTTTTTCACCTGGGACAGGGCCTACCCGATGACACGCACGATGAACCGGCTGATGCCGCTCGTCGCCGGGATTGCCGTCGTGCTGGTGGGGTTTGCCGGCTTTTCGTTTTGGCAATTGCGCCGCGCGCAGCACGATATCAAGGCAAGCGAAGAGCAGGCGCGCGACGCCGCCGACAAGGACAAGCTCACCGGACTGCCCAATCACGCCAAGATGCTGGAATTGCTCGATCTCGCTTTAGCCGGCCGCGCCGACGATGAAGTCACGACCTTCGCGCTGATCGAGCTCGACGGCATGGCCGACGTCAACGCCCAGCTCGGCGTGCTCGGCGGCGACGATCTCATTGTCGCGGTGGCGCGGCAGTTGGCGCAGGCGCTGCCGGGCAATGCCACCTGCGGCCGTATCGGCAGCGACGAATTCGCCGTGCTCATGACCGCTCCCGCCAATACCGACGTGGCGGCGATCATCCGCGCCGCGCTCGATGCCATCGCGCAACCGCACTGGATCGATACGGTGGTGCGGGTCAGCGCGCATGCGGGCTTTGCGCAGGCGCCGCGCGACGCCACCAGCCGCGGCGAGTTGACCCGGCGCGCCGAACTCGCCTGGCGGGCCGCTACCAAAAAGGGTCCCGGCGCCATCGTCGCCTTCGAGCATTCGATCGATACCGCCTCGGCCGATCAGAAATTTATCCAGCGCGAATTGCCGCGCGCGCTCAGCGCCAACGAATTGGAGCTCTATTATCAGCCGATCGTCTCGGCGCAGGGCGCCCGCATCGTCGGTGTCGAGGCGCTGCTGCGCTGGACCCATCCGGTGCGCGGGCCGATCGGACCGGCAGTGTTCATTCCGGTGGCCGAGCAGATGGGGCTGATGGAATCGCTCGGCGCCTTTGTCTTGCGCCGCGCGCTGAGCGAGGCCAAGCGCTGGCCTAATCTTTACGTCGCGGTAAACCTGTCGCCGCTGCAGGTGCGCCACCGCGGCATCGTCGACGAGGTGCGCGGCGCGCTCGCCGAAAGCGGCGTGCCGGCCTCGCGCCTGATACTGGAAATCACCGAAGGGGTGCTGATCGACAATCCGGACGAGATGCTCAAACGCATCGAAGACCTGCATGGCCTCGGCGTGCGTATCGCGCTCGACGATTTCGGCGCCGGTTATTCCAATCTCGGCTATCTGCAGCGCTTCCCGCTCGACAAGCTGAAGATCGACCGGAGTTTTGTCGCCGCGCTCGGCCGTTCTTCCAATGGCGGCGTCATCATCCAGGCCATCGTCGCGCTCGGCCGGGCTTTGGGTCTCTCGGTGCTGGTCGAAGGCGTGGAGACCGATGAGCAGCGCGTGCTGCTGCGGCTTGCCGGCTGCGACGAGATGCAGGGCTTCCTATTCGCCAAGCCGGCGCCGGCCAAGGCCATCGACCGGCTGCTCGGGCAGGGCAAAACCGGCGGCGAGGGCCGTATGCTGCCGCCGCCGCTGTCGAGCGGGACGCTGACAGCCTGACCTCCAATCGATAGACTTATAGCAGGCATTGCGCCGGGTCGGGCGCGCAATGGAGGGCGCGGCATGATTCCCAACGCCTGGGCGGGATTCGATTTCGGCCTCGGCGCCGAAATCGAGATGCTGCGCAAGTCGGTCAGCGGCTTTGCGCAAGACCGCATCGCGCCGCGTGCCGACGCGATCGACCGCGACAATACCTTTCCGCGCGATCTGTGGCCGGAGATGGGCGCGCTCGGCCTGCACGGCATCACGGTGGCAGAGGAGTACGGCGGCGCTGGGCTCGGCTATCTGGCGCATTGCGTGGCGATGGAGGAGATATCGCGCGCGTCCGCCGCGATCGGCCTGTCCTACGGCGCGCACTCCAACCTTTGCGTCAACCAGCTCAGCCGCAACGGCAGCGACGCGCAGAAAAAGAAATACCTGCCCAAGCTGATTTCCGGCGAGCATGTCGGCGCGCTGGCCATGTCGGAGCCGGGCGCCGGCTCCGACGTCGTGTCGATGCGCACGCGCGCCGACAGACAAGGCGACCGCTATATCCTCAACGGCTCGAAAATGTGGATCACCAACGGCCCGGTGGCCGACACCATGGTGATCTACGCCAAGACCGACCGTACCGCAGGCGCCCGCGGGATAACGGCCTTCATTGTCGAAAAGGGCTTCAAGGGTTTTGCGCCGGCGCAAAAGCTCGACAAGCTCGGCATGCGCGGCTCCGACACCTCGGAACTGGTGTTTACCGACTGCGAGGTGCCGGTGGAGAACGTGCTCGGCGCCGTCGGCAACGGCGTCAACGTGTTGATGTCGGGGCTCGACTATGAGCGCGTGGTGCTCGCTGCCGGGCCCTTGGGTATCATGCAGGCCTGCATGGATGTGGTCGTGCCTTACGTGCACGAGCGCCAGCAGTTCGGCCAGGCCATCGGCCGCTTCCAACTGGTGCAGGCCAAGCTCGCCGACATGTACGTGACCATGAACGCGGCCAAATCCTACGTCTACATGGTGGCGCGCGCCTGCGATGAGGGCCGCACCACGCGCGAGGATGCCGCCGGAGCGATTTTATACGCGGCCGAGCGCGCTACCTGGATGGCGCTGGAGGCGATCCAGTGCCTCGGCGGCAACGGCTATATCAACGACTTTCCCACCGGCCGCTTGCTACGCGACGCCAAGCTCTACGAGATCGGGGCGGGGACGAGCGAAATCCGCCGTATGCTGATCGGCCGGGAGATTTTCGAGAAGACGCGGTAAGGCCGCTCAGCCTTTGTATTCCAGAATGTACATGCCGCCGTTGAAGTCGGTGGTGTAGATCACGCCGTCGGCGGTTACGTAGACATCGCAGGACTGGATCACCTTGGCGCGGTTGGGGCGGCGGTCCGCAAGCTGCTTGGGCTCGGGCGGCACGAAAGCCGCGACCTCCTCGGGCCGGTAGGCATTGCTGATGTCGGTGACGCGGAAGCCGGCGTTCTGATAGCTCGAAAAGATGAGTTGCGAACTGACAAACGCGTCCGGGCGATTTTCATGGATATTGTGCGGGCCGAAATGCGCGCCCTTCCTGCAATAGTCGGCTTCGGTCGGCGTTGGGAACGTCGAGATGCTCACCGGGTTTGACGGCTCACGGATATCGAACAGCCAAATGTATTTGATGCCGTCCGCGCAATGATCGAGCACGGCCTCGTCCAATACCACCAGCAACTGACGGTCGGGGAGGGGCAAGCAGTTATGCGTGCCGCCGCCATAAGGCGGGCACCAGTTGCGATGGGTGATGAGCTTAGGGCTGGTCCGGTCGGACACGTCCATCATCACCAGCCCGCCGTCGCGCCAGGCGCCATAGGCGGTGTCGCCGCTTACAATCGCATGATGCAAGCCGTAGCGCTTGTGTGACGGCCAGTTCGGTGTTTCGCCGGCGGCCTTATTCATGCCGGGCAGCCAGTAGCGGCCGGCTTCCTTCGGTTTGGTGGGATCGGCCATGTCGACGGTCATGAAGATGTAGTCGGTGAAGCCGTCGAGCAGCGCCGAGACATAGGCCCAGCGGCCGCCGACATACCAGATGCGGTGAACGCCGCCGCCTTCGACCGGCATGAAGCCGATGCGGCGCGGCTCTGCCGGGTCTTTGATGTCGTAGACGGCAAGACCCGCCGTCCAGTTGCGCTCCTGCTTTTGGCCGCTGCCGACCTTCTCGCTCAGCGAGCCCGTGTAATATTGCTTTTCGTCTTGCAGTGCCGCGGCGGCGAACATGTCCATGGCATTGATCACCAGCAGCAGGTCGCCATGGGTCTGTAAATGGATCGTCCAGGTGTTTTCCGGCGCCGGCATATATTTCACCGGCTTGGGATCGCGCGGATCGCGTACGTCGATCACGCTGAAGCCTTTGGAAAACATGTGGCCGACAAAGGCGTAGCCCTTGTTGATCATCAACTGCACGCCGTCCGGGCGCCCGCCCTGATCGGTATGGCCGATCAGCTTCATGTTCTTGACGAAATCCGGCTTGGGCAAATCCTGGCTGCTCATGCGTGTCGTTCCCGAGATTAAGTCACCGCAAGCTAGTTACAGAAATTCGCGTTCTTTGTTGAAAGGAGCGTCCATCGTGTAACCGTGCGCCGCGCGGTAGCCGTCATAACGATAGCCTTTGTATTCCAGCACAATGGACACAGCGAAAGCGATGAACACCATGGCAATGATGAACTCGCCCAATCCCGGTATCGGATATTGCATCAAGCCGCTGGCAATGGCGCCGGCGGCGAAGAAATAGACGAAATAGCCCGCCGTCTTGTGGTACGCCTCGAACGTGCGCCGCCGCGTCGTCATGTTGTAATGATCGCCGAACCAGGTCTTCGGGTCGTTCGGGTCGGCCGTGTAATAATTTTTCCCGCCATGCTTGCCTCTGAGCCAGCCTCCCATGATCTGCAAGCACCCGAGCGTCACCGTCGTCAGTCCGAAGAATGAATGCAGCGAGCCGCTGAAGCCGCCGTCGACCGTTACCGCGACGATCGCGCCCGCGAGCGCCAAGCCGATGGAAAACATCAGCCCGTATTTATGGATGCTGAACCACCACCAGGGCGCGTTCCAGATCGATACTTTGACATGGATGCCGGTGAGCGTCGGCTTAGGTTTGCCGAAGCGGATCACGATGATGCAGATCGGCACCAGCACGAACCAGACGCCGACCATCAGGAAGGCGTGGTAACTCCAGTGCACCGGGATCGTCCGTCCCAGAAAGCCGAGATACACTTCCGTCGGAATATGTGGCTGCATCTCGGTCGTCTCCCGGCGACGGCAAGGATTTTCACCCGGTCAAATGGATTGTCCGGTCCGCCAATATGGTCCGGTAAATTCTGCCAAAAGGCAACGTGACGCCGCGCTTGCTACCTGCGCCGCCACCGGGCGTCTATCCCGCATTAACGATTGACTACCGCGAATCAGCTAGGCCGTTGGCCGACCAATAATCATGGAGGCCAAGCCATGATGCGGGTACGGCTGAAAGCGGACGGCCGGATCGTGGAAGTGCTACCGGACGGCAGCGAGAAAACCGTCGACCACAGCGACCCGGCGACCTTCGTGCGCCAGGTGCGCGCGCGTTGCGGCCTGACGCAAGCGGCCTTCGCGGAAAAGATCGAAGTGCCGATCGAAACCGTGCGCAATTGGGAGCAGGGCAAGCGGTCCCCGCGCGGGCCGGCGCGGGCGCTGCTCAAACTGATCGACAAAGCGCCGGAAGCGGCCTTCGCCGCGCTTGGCGGCAGACGGCGCTGACGCGCCTTTTGAGCGGGAACCGGCGCTGACTATTCGGCGGGGGCGTGCGCGCGCTCTTGCGGCCGATAGCGCGCGATGCGCATCAGCAGGCCCATAGCGAACAGCGTGCCGATATAGGCGATGAGCTGCAATTCGCTCGGCCGCGCGGTGTAGCCGATCAGCGTGTGCAGCAACCGGCCGAACAGGCTCTCCTCGGTCAGCAGCCAGGACGTATCCCACACCGTGGTGCCGAGCGCATTGATGACGCCGGCATTGTAGAGAAACTGCACCGACTGCGCCGCCATGCCGGCGGCGAGCAGCGCGATCAGCCAACTGGTGACCGAGAAGATGTAGCGCGTCGGGATCGCCAGCAGGCCGAAATAAGTGAGGGCGGTGAAAGCGGCGCCGGCGGCGATGCCGAGCAGGCCGCCCACCAGTAAAGCGGAGCCCGACGTGCCCGATGCGAAAATGCCGTAGAGGAACAAAACAACCTCGGAGCCTTCGCGCAGCACCGCCAGTCCGACTACGATGGCGAGCGCGGTCAGCGGCTTGGCGCCTTCGCTGACCGCCGTACCGATCTGGCGCATCTCGGCGGCGATCTCGCGGCCGTGCCGCGCCATCCACGCGTTGTGCCACATCAGCATCACCACGGCGATGCCGAGCACGCCGGCGTTGAACAGTTCCTGCCCGGAGCCCTCGAAGGCTTGCGAAATCGCGCCGGCAAAAATCGCCACCACCGCGGCGCCGAGCACGCCGGCGGCGATGCCGATATTGATCCAGCGGCCGCGCCCGACGACGCCGCGCGTTGCCGCCATCACGATGCCGATAATGAGACCGGCTTCGATGACTTCACGAAAAACGATGACGAGGGCGCCGAGCATGTCGTTATTCTGCGATCACTGTGCCTTTGGCGGTTGCTTCATGAAACTCGCCGACGAAGGGATAGCGGCCGGCTTTAAGCGGGCCGATGCGCACCACGCCCTTGGTCTTGCCGGGGATCACCTTCTCCACCTTCATTTCCTTGCTTTCGAATTCCTCAGGCGTGGGGTCGTCGTTGACCACGGTGAATTGCACGCGCTTGTTGGCCGGAATCTTGATCTCGGCCGGCGTGAATTTGTGATCCTTGATGGTGATTGTGTAGCTTTGCGCTTGTGCACCTGCGGGCGTCAGGACGAGCAGGGCGGCAAAACCAAGGAGGGCGAGAAGGCTACGCATGTTTGCGGTTTCCGGCGTTGATCGATGAAGCTCACAAAAGCATTAAAAGTCGTTGATGCAATAGGTATTTTTTACCCTTGAATTATTCCAATGTAAGAAGGGCAGGCAATACCTTGGCAGCCAAAGTATTGTCGCGCTTTGCGCTAGCGCAATTATTTGCGTGGTCTTTCGTCGCATCGCGCGTGCCCGCGCCACGGCGTTCCAGCGCATAGGAACCCCCCGGTTGGCAGGGGGCAGGGGACCGGGCATTCTGCCGCCCCTCACAGCGATCCGGCAAACCTCATTTCGACGCCCCATTCAGGAGACTGTAATGCAATTTGTTGAAGCCCACGGCGTTCGCATTCCCATGATCGGCCTCGGGACCATGACCCTGAAGGGCGATGTTTGCGTGCAGGCCGTCAAGACCGCGCTGGATATGGGCTACCGGCATCTCAATTCCGCGGCCTTCTACGGCAACGAAGTCGAGAACGGCGAGGGTATGCGCCAGTCTAGCGTCAAGCGCGAGGAAATTTTGCTCTGCACCAAGGTGCGGCAGGAAAACCTGCGGCCGGCCGATTTCGTCAAAGTGATCGATCAGAGCCTGGTCAATTTCAAACTGCCTTATGTCGATCTCTTGCTGATCCACTGGAACAACAAAGACATTCCCTTCAAAGAGTCGATCGGCGCGCTTTGTCAGGCCAAGAAAGACGGCAAGACCAAGCATGTCGGCGTCGCCAATTTCACCTCGAAGATGCTGGACGAGGCCTGGGCGGTGACCACGGAGCCGCTGGTGTGCAACCAGATCGAGGTGCACCCGTTCATCAGCCAGGACAAGGTGCTCGCCGCCTCAAAGAAGCACGGCATGGCGGTGGTGGCTTACGTTCCGATCGCGCGCGGCAAGGTGCCGGGCGCCGAAGTGCTGGAAAAGATCGCCAAGGCGCACGGCAAAACCGCCGCGCAGGTCTCGCTGCGTTATTTGGTGCAACTCGGCTGCTGCTCGATCCCGCGCACCGCGACGCCGGCGCATATGAAGGAAAATCTCGACGTGTTCGATTTCAAGCTCAGCGACGCCGAAATGGCCGAGCTCAAGAAGCTCAACGCCACCAATATGCGCGTGGTCAATCCGCCGCACGCGCCGGTGTGGGATACGCCTTGACGCGAATTGTCGCTTTTATCGCTCTCTGGCTTCTGGCGCCGGCTTCGTTCGCACAGGACAAGCCGGCGCCGAAGGACTCCGCCATGATCGAAAAATGCATGAAGGCGAAGACCGGGCGGGGTTGGGCGTGGGAGCACTGTATCGGCATCATCTCGGAACCCTGTTCGAAAGATGAGGGTTCGATGACGTCGTCCGAGGTGATCGCCTGCTACGACCGCGAGCGTGCCGTGTGGGACGACATCCTCAACAAGTCCTACCAGGCGCTGCGTAAGGCGCTCGATGAGGACCAGCAGGTCAAAATGCGCGAGATGCAGCGCGCTTGGATTGCCTCGCGCGACAAGTCCTGCGGCTTCCTCTACGACTATTTCCAGGGCACGATGGCCAATCCGATGATCGCCGCCTGCGTTGCGCGGGCGACCGGCCGGCAGGCGCTGTATATGCGCGGCTTTGCCGACGACGCCGCGGACAGAAAATAAAATGAACGCGGTCGAAGCCAAGGGTTTCAAGATTCCGATCGTCGGCCTCGGCACCTGGGCGCTGCGCGACGTCGCGCGCATGGTCGGCGAGGCGATCCGCATCGGCTACCGCCATATCGACACTGCGCAAATGTACGGTAACGAGGCCGAAGTCGGGCAGGGCGTGCGCGCCTCGGGCCTGCGCGCCGAGGTCATGGTCACCACCAAAATTCAGCCATCGCTGCTGGCGCCGCGCGATGTCGAGCGCTCGACCAAGGAAAGCCTCAAGCGGCTCAATCTCGACGCCATCGATCTTTTGCTGATCCATTGGCCGAACCCGCAGGTGCCGCTCGCCGATACGCTCGGCGCCATGTCAAAATTGAAACGCGAAGGCGTGACGCGGGCGATCGGGGTGTCGAATTTCACCGTAGCGCAACTCGCCGAGGCCAACAAACTGAGCCCCGAGCCGGTGGTCTGCAATCAGATTGAATGTCACCCCTTTCTCAATCAGGACAAGGTGATCGCCGCCTGCCGAAAACACGGCATGGCGGTAGTCGCCTATAGCCCCGTCGCCCGCGGCGGCGCGTCGGGCAATGCCGTGCTCGCGCGCATCGGCAAGACGCACGGCAAAAGCGCGGCGCAAGTCAGTCTGCGTTGGTTGACGCAGCAAGGCATCGCGGTGATCCCGCGCACCAACAAGCCTGAGCGCCTGAAGGAGAATTTCGACGTGTTCGATTTTGCATTGTCCGATGCCGAAATGCGGGAGATCGCCGGCCTGGCGCACGGCCGCGGCCGCATCGTCGATTGGTCCTGGTCGCCGAATTGGGATTGACTGGACGCCGTTTCCGAAAAGGATCGCCCATGGCCGCAGCTCTCGATGTTCTCAAAAACGTCACCACCGGCACCATCACCACGATGCTGTTGAAGAAGGGCATCCGCCATTCATGGATGGCCGGCGCCATGCCGCTCGGCTTTTCCGGCAAGCGCGTGGTGGGCAAGGCCTTCACCTTGCGCTTCGTACCGGTGCGCGAGGACCTGGCGACACCGGAAAGCTGGTCGAAGCCGATTTCGACGCGCTCCGCCATCGAGGCGATGCCGGAAAATTGCGTGGTGGTGGCCGACGCCATGGGCGCGACCGGCGCCGGCATCTTCGGCGACATTTTGTGCATGCGCATGGTCAAGCGGGGCGTCGCCGCCCTGATCACCGACGGCGTCATGCGCGACAAACACGGCGTGCTGGCGACCTCCCTGCCGGTGTGGTGCGCGGGGGTCGCGGCGCCGGCTTCGGTCAACCAACTGACTTTCGTCGGCTGGAACGAGCCGATCGGCTGCGGCGGCTGCGCCATTTTCCCCGACGACATCATTGTTGCCGATGACGACGGCGCCGTGGTCATCCCGGCCGCGCTCGCCGATTTTGCCGCTACCGAAGGCGCCGAGCACGAACTCATGGAAACGTGGCTGGTGCAGGAGGTCGAGAAGGGCGAGAAGCTGCCCGGCCTCTATCCCCCCAACGAAGACAACAAGAAGCGTTACGAGGCGTGGAAAAAGTCGCGCTGAGCTTCCATCGCGTCGAAAAATTTACTCAAAATTTGTGAGCGTGCGGCAATAACTCTATCCTCAAGCTGTCAAGGGCGATTCGTTGCCCGGGTTCGCGTTTGCGTCCTCGTGCACCGTCGCGGTCAACGCGACGCCTTCAATAGGGGATCGGCTATGTCGTCC
Organism: uncultured Alphaproteobacteria bacterium; assembly: GCA_963805375.1. Lineage (GTDB taxonomy): Bacteria > Pseudomonadota > Alphaproteobacteria > Rhizobiales > Xanthobacteraceae > Pseudolabrys. The sequence continues at coordinate 74,742 of CAWDUB010000005.1, forward strand.
GACTTTCATACCGCTTATCCTGCGCCAGCCAAGCCGCAGGGAATTCTCCGTTTCGTTGCCAATTGGGGTGAACGCGTCGCCACCGTCCTTGCCGTTACCCTCGGGGTGCTAACCGTCGCGCTTATCGCGGTGGTGATGGGAATGGCTTAGCGCCGGGTTTTTGCGCGCACCGGCCCGCCGCGTCCAAAGCGGTCGAAGACGTTCGTACGCAGGAAACGCATCAACCAATCACCGGCGCCGGCAAAAGCGCCCGGCCTTCGGCTCGTGCCAAGGGGCGCTTGCTCGGCGTCGGCCAGGCGCCGCATGCGGGCATCCAGCAGACCGCCCTCGCGGACGAAAGCCCACATCACCGGGGAAATGCGCAGCAATGTCGCTTCCGCTTCCTCGGCGAGGAATTCGGGCACGACGACCGGCGGCGGCGCGAACACTTCCGGCATGGTCTCGGACAGTTTCTCGTCGCCCAAGATGTTCCAGCGCGACAACCCGCCCATAATCGGCGAACGGGTAGCGAAGACCACCCGCGCGATGCGGGCTTCGCGGATCGCATAGCTGCAAAACGCACACGGCTCCATGTTGGTATAAAGCGTGCAGCCATCGAGGTTCGTCGAGCCGCGCGCTTTTTGCGCCGCCGTAATGGCCACGACCTCGGCGTGGCGCGTCACGTCGCGATCGTGCGCGACCCGGTTTGTGGTTTCCGCCACCACCGCGCCGTCGCAGGTTATGACGCTGCCATAAGGGTATTCGCCCTGCTTGGCCGATTGCGTGGCCAGGGCGAAGCAGCGGCGCATCATCCGCTCGTCGGTCGCTTGCAGGTCCGCCATCGTATTGTCGCCCGTTCGGCCGGAGTGCCATCGTGCGCCCTCGCGCGCGGCGCTTCAACCGTCAGCGGCTTGAGCCGGCGCCGCGCCTCTGCCAGCATCGGCGTGAAGGAGAGGCCAATGCCGCAGACGATCACCACCGGATACAGAACCCTGGTCGACGCCGCCGAGCGCGAGGTCGAAACCTTGGCCGTCGACGAAGCGATCAAACTTGCCGGGCGCGACGACACGGTGCTGGTCGATATTCGCGACATCCGCGAATTGCAGCGCGAGGGCAGGGTGCCGGGCGCCTTCCATTGCCCGCGCGGCATGCTGGAATTCTGGATCGATCCGCAAAGTCCCTATCACAAGCCGAAATTCGCCGAGGACAAGCGCTTCGTGTTCTTCTGCGCCGGCGGCTTGCGCTCGGCGCTGGCTGCGCAAGTGGCGCAGCGCATGGGGCTCAAGCCGGTCGCTCATATCAAAGGCGGCTTCGGCGCCTGGAAGCGGGCAGGCGGGCCGGTGGAGATGCCGGAAACGCCGGCGCCGGCCAAGAAAGTCTGAGCCGCATGGCGCTGCAACTGATCATCGGCAACAAGAACTATTCCTCATGGTCGATGCGGCCCTGGATCGCCATGAAGGTCGCCGGCATTCCGTTCGAGGAGACGGTGATTTCGCTCGACGCCGCCGATTTCAAGTCGCGCCTCCTGGCGGTCTCAGGGACTGGCAAAGTACCGACCTTGGTGGACGGCGACATCAAGGTTTGGGAGTCGCTGGCGATCCTGGAATATCTGGCAGAGAAATTTCCCGCCGCCGGTCTGTGGCCCGAGCAGCCCGACGCGCGCGCCCATGCCCGTGCCATCGCTCATGAGATGCATGCCGGGTTTCAGCCGCTGCGCAAGTTGCTGCCGATGAACATGTGGCGCCCGGTCATGGAGCGCGAGCTGACACCGGAAGCCGCGGCCAATGTGCGGCGCATCGAGGCGATGTGGCGCGAGTGCCGCGAACGCTTTGCCGGAGGTGGCCCCTTTTTATTTGGTACCTTCGGCGCTGCCGATGCCATGTATGCGCCGGTGGTGGCGCGCTTCAACACGTATGCCGTGGATGTCGGTGCCGAGACGCGTCGTTATATGGATGCCGTGATGGCGCTGCCGGCCTGGCGCGAATGGCATGATGCCGGCGTCCAAGAGCCTTGGGTTCTTCCCGACGACGAGGTCGATTGGCCGACGGTACGCAAGGCTTGAGGCGTCTCCCCTGCGACAATAATGACCGTGGCAGTCCTAAATTTCGTCAAGATTGTGAGTAACAAGCCGCCAACCACGGTGCCGGTCTGTCTTGGCCCCGTGTTTTCATTTCGGGGGCGGCATTTCTGCGGTGACCTCACGTGGGGTGGGGCAGCGCACGGAGTTGCTCGCCATGAAATATCGATTGCTCGCGGCCTTTGTCGCCGCGCTGACGCTCACCGCTCCCGCCTTCGCTGCCGATAACGCCAATCACGACATCAAGGGCTTTTACCTGCTCACCGACTACCCGGCGCTGACCGCGCAGCCGGGGACGACCTCGACGGTCAATTTGCATCTGCGCAACTACGCGCTGCCGCCCGAGCGGCTGAAGCTGTCGGTGTCCGGCGTTCCCACCGGCTGGACCGCGACGCTGCTCGGCGGCGGCCAGCCTATCGCCGCGGCGATGCCGGCAACCGACGACAGTGTCGCGCTCGATCTGCGTCTCGACGTGCCCAAGGGCGCCGCCATCGGCACCCACACGCTGACGGTCGACGCGGACGGCGCCAATACCCATATCGCGCTGCCGCTGGCGGTGACGCTTGCCAAGGAATTGCCGGCCAAATTGTCGGTGCAGCCGCAACTGCCGGACCTGCGCGGCTCATCGCGCTCGAGTTTCGACTACACGCTGAGCGTCAAGAACGACAGCGGCAAGAAGTTGCTGGTCAGCCTGGCTGCCGAAGCACCGAAGAATTTCGACACCTCGTTCACCGAGGCCTATGGCAGCCAGGAGTTGACTGCGATTCCGATCGAGGCCGGCAAGTCGAAGGACGTCAAATTAAAGGTGAGCCCGCCGAACACCGTCGACGCCGGCAAATACCCGGTGAAAGTGCAGATCGCCGCCGAAGGCGCCAAGGCCTCGACCGAGGTCAAACTCGACATCACCGGCGAACCTAAGCTGACGTTGTCCGGCCGCGAGGGTCTGCTCAGCGCGCGCGCCACCGCCGGCAAGGAAAGCTCCATTCCGATAACGGTCAGCAACACCGGCACCGCGCCAGCCGAGAACATCAAATTATCGGCCAATACGCCGAACGGTTGGAAAATGACATTCGAGCCGAAGACCATCGACCGCATTGCGCCCAACCAGCACAAGGAAGTGCAGGCGCTGCTCACGCCGTCAGGCAAGGCTATTGCCGGCGACTACGTCAACACGCTGACCGCCTCCACCCACGGCGAAAACGGCACGGCGAATTTCCGCGTCACCGTGACGACCTCGACCATGTGGGGGGTGGCGGGCGTCGGCATCATCGGCGCGGCGCTGCTGATCATGGTGGGCGCGGTCGCGCGCTTTGGCCGGCGATGAGCGAAATCGTCATCGAGGCCACGGGCCTCACCAAACGCTATGGCGCCACCGCCGCCGTGAACAACGTGTCGTTCAGCGTCGCCGCCGGCGAGATTTTCGGGCTGCTCGGCCCGAACGGCGCTGGCAAGACCACCACCATCCTGATGCTGTTGGGCTTGAGCGACATCAGCGGCGGCCAGGCGCGCGTCTTCGGGCATGATCCGATGCGCGAGCCTCTGGCAGTCAAACGTCTGGTCGGCTATCTGCCGGACTCGGTCGGCTTCTACGACCATCTCAGCGCCGCCGACAATCTGCACTACACCGGCCGGCTGATGGGCCTCGGCTCTGCCGAGCGCCACCAGCGCATCGCCGCGGCGCTGGCTCGCGTGGGCTTGGAGAAAGTGGCCAATCGGCGGGTCGGCACCTTCTCGCGCGGCATGCGCCAGCGTCTTGGGCTGGCGGAGATCGTGATGAAGGAGGCGCGCGTCGCCATTCTCGACGAGCCGACCAACGGCCTCGATCCGCAAGCGAGCATTGAACTGCTGGCGCTGATCCGGTCGCTGAAAGAGCAGGGCGTCAGCATCTTGCTCTCCTCGCATTTGCTCGACCGGGTGCAGAGCGTGTGCGATCGCATTGCGCTGTTCAACGCCGGCGAGATCGCGCTGATCGGCACCGTCGGTGAGCTGGGACGGCAGGTGCTTGGCGGCGGCTATGCCGTCGAGGTCGAAGCCAACGGCGGCAAGGACATTGCCAAAAGGCTGGCCGCGCTCTCGGGCGTGCGCGCGGTCGAGACGCCCGGCAAAGGACGCTTCCGCATGACCTGCGACCGCGACCTGCGCGGCGAAGCCGCCGCCGCTGTGGTCGCCGCCGGCGGGCATCTCACGCAGCTGTCGCTCGACCAGCCGAGCCTGGAGAACATCTACACGCGCTATTTCCAGAACGCGCAAAGTACGCAGGAGGCACGTCATGCGGCGTAGCGGCTCACCCTGGCAGGGTCTCGGCGTGGTGACTTTGAAGGAGCTTTCGGACCACCTCGTCAGCGCGCGGATGCGAGTTTTGGAATGGCTGGTGGTGCTGACGGCGCTCGCCGCGGTCTACGGCGCCATCCATCAGATCCGAGACGTCACCGCCGAGGACCCGTTCCTGTTCCTGCGGCTGTTCACCACCGCGCGCGAGCCGCTGCCGTCATTCGTCGCCTTCCTCGGCTTCCTGGCGCCGCTGATGGCGATCGGGCTCGGCTTCGACGCGGTCAACAGCGAGCACAACCGGCGCACGCTGTCGCGCATCCTGTCGCAGCCGATCTATCGCGACGCGCTGTTGTTCGGAAAATTCCTCGCCGGCCTCGCGATCTTGGCAATCAGCCTGACCGCGCTGTGGCTCATCGTGATCGGGCTTGGCCTGGTCATGCTCGGCGTGCCGCCGGGCGCCGAGGAGATGGGCCGCGCGTTTATCTTCTTGCTTGTGACCATCGCCTATGCCGGGGTGTGGCTGGCGCTCGCCATGCTGTTCTCGGTGATCTTCCGCTCGGCCGCCACCGCGGCGCTGGTGACGCTCGGCCTTTGGCTGTTCCTCTCGGTAATCTGGCCGGCACTGGCGCCGGCCATTGCAGAGGCGCTCGTGCCGGCCGAACGCCAGGCGCTGCTGGTCACCACGGCGCAGATGCTGGCGCGGCTGTCGCCATCGACGCTCTATGGTGAAACGGTGCTGGCGCTGCTGCATCCGACCACCCGCACGCTCGGGCCGGTTTACTTGAGCCAACTGCAGGGCGCGGTGATGGGCGCGCCGCTGCCGTTGTGGGACAGCGTCATGGTGGCTTGGCCGCAGATCGTCGGCATGATCGCCGCCAGCATCCTGCTGTTCGTCGGCGCCTATGTCGCGTTCCAGCGCCAAGAGGTGAGGGCGTAGCCCGAGCCGTCTTTTCGTAAAATGTGGTCAGAGCTTAGTCACCAAGGCCGCTCTACCGAATTGGTCACGTGCTCGCGGTCGGGCGAAGTGAAACAGAGGCCGACGCAGAGATAGGGTAGTTCGGGGTGCGGGTTGTGCCCGCGGTGGAATTTGGCGATCGGCTCGGAGTAGCAGTCGCCGGCCTTGGCCTTGACCAGCACGCCCTCCTGGAAATGCGCCTCGAACACGCCCTGCAGCGCCACGAAAAACGCCGCGCCGTTGTGGCAGTGCCAATTGGTGTAGCCGCCGGGCACGATCTCGGCGTTGTAAATCTGCACCTTGACCTGCGGGTCGCGCGGCAGCGAGGCATAGAGCGTGTCGAGCAGCAGATTGCGGTGGAAGCCCTGTCCGGGCGGCACCAGGCCATCGAGCTTGAGCTTCAAGTCTTTGTAATCGTCGGGTGCATGCATCGTCTTCATCCTTGTGCTGCCGTGATCACGATCTCGACCAAATGCGGAGGCTCGAGGTCGACGCCAAGGCAAGCCCGCATCGGCGGATTGGTGCGGTCCACCCACTCGTCCCAGGCGCGGTTCATCTCTTCCTTGCGCGCGATGTCGGCAATGTACACGATCGCGGAAAGGATGCGGCTCTTGTCGGTCCCGGATAGGGCGAGGCTCTCGTCGATCCTTTTGAGGGCCTTGCGGGTCTGCTCATAAAAAGTCGGGTCCGGGTCGGGCGACACCGCGACCGTGAAAACGAGGCCGTCATGAATGACGGCGCGGCTACGGGTGGGGGTGAGGCCGGAGAAACGGGTTATCATCGAAGGCTCCTGCGGTGCGAAAGCCGCACACCCCAGTCTAGGACGAAAAAACGCGCAACGAAAAACCCGGCGCGGGGCCGGGTTTTCCAGTTCAGGTTGCGGGTGCCGCTGCGCAATAAATCAGTCGTCGACGGCTTCTTTCACCGCGTCCTTCATGCCGCCGACGGCGTTCTGAATCTTGCCGGCCGCCTGGTCGGCTTTGCCTTCGGTTTCGAGCTTGGCATCGCCGGTCGCCTTGCCGGCCACTTCTTTCACTTTGCCTTTGACTTGCTTGGCGCTGCCTTTGATGCGGTCTTCATCCATTGTCTGCCTCCGGGTGCTGTGTGTTGGGTCCTCGGCCAGTCAACGAATGAGACCGCGCGGAAGTTCCCTCAGACGATGGCTGATGTGCATGGACTTGCAAACACGGCGACGGCGCGAGCCGGAGAAGCTCCGGTCTCGCGCCGCGTTGCACTCCGCGTCAAGCTTCGAGAATGGCGACGATTTCGTGCGTGTGCGGATCGATGATCAGGATCTCGTCGCCGACATACACGTAGTCATAGCCGCGCCATTCGGGATAAATCGCAACGATTTCGACCGGCACCGGATAGAAGTGCACGCTCGTTGGCACGCGCGCGCCCACGCGGATCGAGACATTGAAGTGGGCCTTGTCGATCCGGTGATCCCGGTGGTGGTGGAAAACCGTGCTCATGCGCGTGCGCTGCTCTTGCGAAAGATGTGCCGAACCGGCCGCGCCCTGGCCGGTGGTGGCGCGGTTATGGTCGGCGTTGCCGCCGGCGCCGAGTCGTTCTTGACGCTCGCTGGTGCCGCCCTTGATTTCGGCGCCTTGCCGGACAGCCGCGCCGTTTCCATGCTCTTGTCCATTCTGCCCGGCGGTTTCCGACGCCTTGCGCTGTTGCGGGCTGACTTGGTTTTTCTGGACATTGGCGCCATGGCCGGGCTCGACCCGGTCGGGGGTCGCTTGCCCCGTCGTCTCGGGACGCTTGTGCTCGATCGCGGGTCCCATCTTCTCGGCGGGGGCGCTTTGCTGCGCCGCCGGCGCACGCGCCGGATTATCCTTGCCGTTCGGCACCGGGCTTTGCGCCATTGCCAAGCCGCCGCTCATCAACACGATGGCGGCTGCGGTCGAAAACAGTCGAACTTTGCTCATAAATAGTCTCCTCTGGGTGCTCCCCGAAATTCGTTGTGAATGCTTACAGATGGAAGAAACGCGGTCGGTCCCCGTCAGTTCCCGCCATTGCCTTCACCGCCGTGCCAAGGCACGCTGCCGCAAAATGCAGGGGAGGGAATGTTGACGATTCTCTCATCGTCAATCGACAGGAACGCAGCTGAGTTCCGCGCCAATGCCGAAAAAATGCGCGCGCTGACCGCCGAGCTGCAGGCGCGCCGCGCCGAGGCGGCCTTGGGCGGCTCGGAGAAGGCGCGCCAACGGCACACGTCGCGCGGCAAGCTGCTTCCCCGCGACCGCGTCATGAACCTGATCGATCCCGGCTCGCCGTTCCTGGAGCTGTCGCCGCTCGCCGCCAACGGCCTATATGACGACGCCATTCATGGGGCCGGGCTGATCACCGGCATCGGCCGCGTTGAAGGCCGCGAATGCATGGTGGTGTGCAACGACTCGACCATCAAGGGCGGCACCTATTTCCCGATGACGGTGAAGAAGCACCTGCGCGCGCAGGAGATCGCGCGCGAGAACCGGCTGCCCTGCATCTATCTGGTCGACTCCGGCGGCGCCAATCTGCCGCATCAAACGGAAGTATTTCCCGACCGCGAGCATTTCGGCCGCATCTTCTACAATCAGGCGACGCTATCGTCGTTGCGCATTCCTCAAATTGCAGTTGTGATGGGCTCCTGCACCGCCGGCGGCGCCTACGTGCCGGCGATGTCGGACGAAACCATCATCGTCAAGAACCAGGGCACCATCTTCCTCGGCGGCCCGCCGCTGGTGAAGGCCGCGACCGGCGAGGTGGTGAGCGCCGAGGACCTGGGTGGCGCCGACGTGCATGCGCGCAAGTCGGGCGTGGCCGATCATCTGGCGCAGGACGACCATCACGCGCTGTCGATTGCGCGCCGCATCGTCGCCAACCTCAACACCAAGAAGACGGTCGACATTCCGCTGATGACGCCGCGCGAGCCGGCTCTCGACGCAAACGAGCTCGATGGGTTGGTGCCGGCCGACCTGAAGAAGCAATACGACGTGCGCGAGGTGATCGCGCGCCTGGTCGACGCCTCCGAATTCGACGAGTTCAAACAGCTTTACGGCGCCACGCTGGTCACCGGCTTCGCGCATATTTACGGCATGCCGGTCGGCATCCTCGGCAATAACGGCATTCTGTTTTCGGAGAGCGCACTGAAGGCGGCGCATTTCATCGAGCTCTGCTGCCAGCGCCGCATCCCGCTGCTGTTCCTGCAGAACATCGTCGGCTTCATGGTCGGCCGCGACTACGAAGCCGGCGGCATCGCCAAGGACGGCGCCAAGATGGTGACCGCGGTCGCCTGCGCGCAGGTGCCGAAGATCACCGTCATCGTCGGCGGCTCCTACGGCGCCGGCAATTACGGCATGTGCGGCCGCGCTTACGGGCCGCGCTTCCTGTTTACCTGGCCGAACGCGCGCATCTCCGTGATGGGCGGCGAACAGGCGGCCTCCGTGCTGGCGACGGTGCGCCGCGACAATATCGAGGCGGACGGCAAAAGCTGGAGCACCGAGGACGAAGACGCTTTCAAGGCGCCGATCCGCGAGCAATACGAGGACGGAGGGCAATCCCTATTACGCCACCGCGCGGCTGTGGGACGACGGCATCATCGCGCCATCGGAGACGCGCCGGGTGCTGGCTCTGGCCTTTTCGCGCCGCGCTCAATGCGCCGGTGCGGGGGACGCGGTTTGGGGTGTTTAGGATGTAAAGAGTTTAGTACAGTTGAATTGTCGTGGCATTTCATGGCTGGCACGGACGATGAGAATCCCTATCTGTTGTCGCGAAAGATGGTCGATGTTTACCGAAGAATTTAATGACAAGTTGATTTTTTGAAATCGAATTGATCGCGGTGCAGCTTGGAAAATGATTGAAGGAATAGCCGATTGCGTTTGCACGTGGTTGTGGCGAAAGCCTAAGCGATGCGGTGACCGGATCGTATGATGCGCGAATGTGTTTGCCGAACTCAAAAGACGCGATCTGATTTGGTACAAGCAGCCATTCGCGAGCGTGAACTAGAAGAAGAGTCGATACTTCAAACAAAGGAGCTCTGCAATTTTCAGTCGGCAAACGACTATGCGAGCATACAAAAAGTTACCGATGGCGATGTTCACCAGCGCTTACCTGATGACCAAGTGGCAGCGGCGGTATCTTCTGGGCCATCAAACAAAAATACGATCCCTGGCAACACGTATGCCGATCGGAAATTGGCGTGATGTATGGCGCAAGATTCGTGGCCGTCCGAAACGTATGTGTTCGCAGAGGGATTAGCGCGTTGGCAGACTTTTGCAATTGAATACGTTATGCCATACACCTCCGCCCTCATCGTCGGCATCGGCGCGGGCCTCTCGGCCTCTCTGGCGCGGCTGTTCGCCAAATCCGGCATGAGCGTTGCGCTGGCCGCGCGCTCGACCGACAAGCTGCATGACTTGGCGAAAGAAACCCACGCCAAGCTCTACCAATGCGATGCCGCCAAACGCGCCGACGTTGCGGCGCTGTTCGCCGCGCTTGATGCCGCCGGCGTGCCGGATGTGGTCGTCTACAACGCCAGCGCCCGCGCACGGGGACCTTTCGTCGATCTCGACCCCAATGAAGTCGAGAAGGCGATTGCAGTCTCAGCCTTCGCCGGCTTCCTGGTGGCGCAGGCCGCGGTCAAGCGCATGCTGCCGAAAGGCCATGGCGCCATCCTCTTCACCGGCGCCTCGGCCTCGGTGAAGGGCTACGCGCAGTCGGCGCCCTTCGCCATGGGCAAGTTCGCGCTGCGCGGTCTGGCGCAAAGCATGGCGCGCGAGCTTCACCCTAAGGGTATCCACGTCGCCCATTTCGTCATCGACGGCGGCATTGCCAGCGCGCGCCGGCCGATGCCGCCTGACGCGCCGGATTCGCTGCTCGATCCCGCGGCAATCGCCCAGAGCTATCTCGACGTGCTCAAGCAGCCGCGCAGCGCCTGGACGCAGGAGCTGGAGCTGCGGCCCTGGGTAGAGAAGTTCTAGTCAGTGCGGCAGTAGGGTCACCACCGTGTCCCAATTCACGAAGTGCTCTTTCGGACCGACTTTCAGCCGTCCGGTGTCGTGCAGATAGGCCGAACCGACCGTCAGGCAGGCGCCGACGATGACCCCGAAAATAAATCGCATGACTGGCGTTCCCCAAAAGGCGAGGCTGCTCCCGGCCTCGCGGTGAGCGATCATAGCGTGATATTGGGGGACAACGTGCAGAGAAAAAGGAACGTCCGTCATGTGCCGAAAGCTTTTCCTCGCGTCTGCCGTACTCTTGCCGTTGCTCGCCGGGGCGGCGCTATCGCAGCCCGTCGAACCCGCCGTGCCGCATCCGTCCGGTTCACATGAGCCCGGCCAAACGGCGGCGCCGGTCCCGCATCCCGAGGGCGCGCACGCCGTGAAGAGCTATATCCCCGGGCTCGAGCAGTTCATGAACATCATCCAGGCCGAACACGCCAAGCTCTGGTACGCCGGCAGCGCGCGCAACTGGCCGCTTGCTGCCTATCAGCTCGGCGAGATCAAGGAAGTGATGTCGGACGTGCAGGACATCGTGCCAACCTTCAAGAGTCTGCCGCTGGCGCAGATGCTCGACGCGGTCATCACCGGGCCGATTGCCGAATTGGAAAAAGCGCTCGATGCCAAAGACAGCGCGAAATTTGCAGGCAGCTATGACAAGCTTACGGCGGCCTGTAATTCGTGCCATCAGGCGACGGGCATGGGCTTCGTCGTCATTCGGCGTCCGCTGCAGCCGAGCTTTCCCAATCAGGATTTTGCGCCGCATCAGTGACCACCGGCTGGGCGCGGGCCGGGTGGCAGGGCCCGCGCTCGCATGCTAGGGCACGTCCATGGCGCCCCCCGACGATCTAAAGCAACTCGCCCCCACCGGCACCCTGCGTGTCGGCGTGGTGACGGCGCCCGCCGGCTCGACCTTCTTCGCCGTCAAGGACGAGCGCGGCGCGGTGCGCGGCGTCACCGTCGATCTGCTGCGCGGCTTTGCCGAAGCGCTCAAATTGCCGCTGGAGCTGCAGGTCTTCGATAACTCAGGCCAGGTGACCGACGCGGTGGCGGGCGGGACTTGCGACGTCGCCTTCATGCCGCACGACGCCGCGCGCGCCGAGAAAGTGGATTTCGGCCCGGCCTATTTCATCATCGAGAGCACGTATCTGGTGCCGGCCGGTTCGAGCATCGACAGCATCGCGGCGGTGAACAAGCCGGGCGTGCGCATTGTCGCCATCGCCAATACGACGACCGGCCGCAGCGCGCGGCGCACGGCGCCGCAGGCGGACTTTGAGGAAGTGGCCGGCGTCGACCTGATGGTGGAAAAGGCGCGCACCGGGCGGGGCGACGCCTTCGCCCTCACGCATGACTCGCTGGCCGGCCTGCTGCCTAAACTGCCTGGCGCGCGGGTACTTGCGGGGGGCTTCCAGAAGACCGGCATCGCGGTCGCCATCCCCAAGGGTCGTCCCGCTGCGCTCAAGCTCGTCACGGGCCTTATGGAAGATGCGAAAAAATCCGGCGTGGTGCGGCGCGCGCTCGATGCCGCCGGCTTCAAGGATGCCGAAGTCGCACCGCCGGCCGGCTGATCGAGCCGCGTTACATCGTCAAGATGACGTTGCCGATGCTGCCACGTTCCACCGCCTCATGGGCGGCGGCGATGTCGGCGAGCGCAAAATTCGGCTGCGCCACCCGATTGACGAGCGCGCCTTGCGTCAGTGCGCGATCGATGGCGGAGACCGCGCGCTCGCGTTCTTGCGCGTCGAGCTCATAGACCAAAAAAAACTGCAGCCGGATCGAATTCACCAGACAGAAGGCCGCCGGCAGCACCGCTTCCGGGGCGGTCCCGTAGACGATGACGCTGCCCTTCGGCCGCAACACTGAGGGTATGAGCTTGGCGTTGGCGGCGAGGTCCATTTCGATCACCGCGTCGACGCCACGCTTACCGGTTATCTCCATCACCCGCGCGCCGACATCCTCGCGCTTGTAATCGATGGTGTGGTCGGCGCCGGCCTCACGCGCGGCCGCGGCCTTTTCGGCGGACGACACAGTGGTGATGACGCGCGCGCCCTGCGCCTTGGCGAACTGGATGGCGTATTGGCTGACCGATCCGGCGCCGCCGGCGACGAGCAGCGTGGAGCTTTTGTCCGCCGCCGCCAGCGCAACGGCGTGAAACGCCGTCATCGCCGGAATGCCGAGGCAGGCGCCGGCTTCGAAGCTCGTTTTGTCCGGCAGCTTCACCGCTTGCGCAGCCGGCAGCGCGATATATTCCGCAGCGGTGCCGGAAGCGCGCTTCCATTGGCCGTTCCACACCCAGACGCGTTCGCCGATGCGGGATTTGGCGACGCCGTCGCCGACCTGATCGATTACGCCGGCGCCATCGCTCTGCGGGATCACGCGCGGGTAGGCGATCTTGCGAACCGTGCCCTGCCGGGATTTGACATCGGACGGGTTGACGCCGGAGGTCGCGAGCTTGACCCGCACCTCGCCGGGACCTGCCTGCGGCGTTTCGACCTCGCCCACGCGCAGTACGTCGCGCGCAGAGCCGTTGCTCTCGTAATAGGTGGCCCGCATTGGTGATGTCCTCCGCTCGCGCACGATAACACGCCCCACCGCGAACAAAATCGGACATGGAACCATGACAGCTCCACGCGCGTTACCACCTGTAGCCAGAAATCCGAACAAGACGCCCGTATCGGCGCAAAAACGAGGTTCAACGATGCATTTTCGCGTCTATAGCGGTCCGAAAGGCTCCGGCGAGGTGACCGGATTGGCCAAAGGGCAGATGTTGTTCAAGCAATTTACCGCGCTCGACGATGCCTTCGCATGGGCGCGCCACGTGGAGACGCAAGGGCGCGTGCCGCTCCTCATTGAAGGTGACGACGGCACCCGCATGGACCGCCGCGCTATTGCCGACGCCCTCAGGATCGGCGAGCGCGAGCAGGTGGGCGGCTCCGCGCGCGCTTGACGGCAGCCTCGGTTCCAATCTCGCTTGGGATATCGGCCGGCAACCGGTCCAAGGGCACGGTCGATCGGGGAGTTGGCGCACTTCGGGCACTAAAAGGTCTGATTTCGGGCCAGAGGTATTAGGCCGCCATCGGGACCGAGGTCGCGCTTTTAACCAATTGAAATCATTAATATTATGACTTTAAAAACTTCGCACGAGACTAAAAATTGCTGCTATATTGAGCCCATGAGTAGACATTCAGCGAAAAGCGCCGGCAGGTCGTCCAAGGCGCCCCGCCGCGCCGTCAAAAAAAGTGCCAAAAGTGCTCGCGGCGTGGCCAAAACGGCGGTGAAATCCGAACGCCGCCGCAGCATCGCCGTGCGTTCGCCCAGTGTTGCCCCGCAAATGGCGATCAAGAAGTCGTCGCAGATGATCCTTACGCCGAGCCCGCCGATGCAGCCGGTCGGCGAGCAGGGATTTTCGTCGCAGGCGCACAAATACCAGATCGGTGAGATGGTCTATTACACCTCGCCGACGTTCGGTCGCGCCGCCGCCACCGGCAGCTATACCGTGGTCAAGCTGTTGCCGTCGGAAGGCGACGATTACCAGTACCGAATCAAGAGTTCCGGCGAGGCCTTCGAGCGCGTGGCCAAGGAAAGCCAGCTCGACCGCGCCTAGGCGCTGCCGCAATTCCGTCTCCAACGTCGATCGGCTGCGCCGTTTTTGCGCATGATCTGATGTGGAAAAGCCGCTTGACGGCGTGGCTGCGAATCTCCGAACGGCTGAATGTGATCTTCGCCGAACGCGGAGCAGCGCATGCCGACCTATATCACGCAAGGGCGTTACACCCGCGACGCCGTCAAAGGCATGATCGTGAGGCCGGAGGATCGCGCCGACGCGGTCTCGCGCCTGATGGCGAAAGCCGGCGGCCGCCTCATCGGCCACTACCTGACGTTTGGCGAATATGACTTTCTGGCGATCGCCGAGATGCCGAGCGATACCCAGGCGGCCGCCGTGCTGCTGGCGGTCGCCAGCGGCGGCGGCGTCACCGATCTGCGCACCACGGTGGCGCTGACCTCGGTGGAAGCCAAAGGCGCTTTCGCGGCGGCGAGCGATCTGGCGCCGGGGTTCAAGTCGGCCGGCGGAACTTAAGGCCAGGGCGCATGGCGAATATCGATCCCACGTCCGCACAGCCGCAGCCGGCGCAGCGGCCACTGAGCCGGGCGGCGGCGCGGGCGCCCATGACGATTTTTGCCTCGTCGCTGGCCCACCCTCTATCGGAACCGCTGGTGCTGCCGGCGCTGGTCATTGCCGCCCTCGCAGCCGCGTTGCTGCTGCCGGCGCCGGCCGCCGGCGCGCTCACGGCGTTTCTGGTGCTCCTCGCGATGCTGGCGCTGCGACAGGCCGGGGCCAATGTGCCACGGCTCTTGCTGGTGGCCGTGATTCCTGCGCTGGTCGGGCTGACGGCGATGGCGGTGCTCGATCGCCTGGCGGCGAGCGAGCGCGCGGCCGAGCGGCGCGCGATACTTTCGCGCAATGCCGCGCTCGACGTGCAGGCAACCGCGCCCGGCTCCATGCTGGCCTGCCTCGATGCGGGCGCCGGCGAGGCGATCGGGGCGGCGTGCGAGACGGCGATCTTTGCCACGCCGCAAAGCACCGCCAATGCCGCCGCCTATGTCGGCGCGCGGCTGTCATTGCTGATGGACGCCGCCGCATTAGCCAAAAAGACAGACCCCGGCTTGCTCGACGCACTCGCCGCCGCCCGCCGCGCCATTGAGATCGACCGCTACGGCATCGCCGCCGATATCCTGGTTCAGCGCGAGGGCTGCAGCGCCGAGCGCTGCGCGGAATTCGCGGTGCTGCAGGATACGACCGCGCTCAAGGCGCATATGCGCCAGCAGGCCTTCGCCGGCTATGTGAGCCGCTATGCCCAAGGCTGGAGCACCGGCGAGGCCAAGAATGAGCCGGCGGCGCAACAGCCGGTGGCGGAAAAAGCACCGCCCGTTCCGGCCACCAAGCCGGTCGCCAACGGCTATGATTTCCCCTCCGCCGCCTCCATCCCGCCGGTCAGCATCATGAATGCCGAGCCGCCGCCGCCGAAAGAAGCCGCCGCGCCGGCGGATGAAAAGCCCACCGGCAGCATCCCGGTGCCGCCGAAAAATCCGCAAAATCGGACAGCGAAGCCCGCCGCACGCTAGTATCGGCGGCATCGCAGCCGGGCCAGCCAATGTTCACCTCCGTTCTCATCGCCAATCGCGGCGAAATCGCCTGCCGCATTGCCCGCACCGCCAAGCGGCTCGGCCTGCGCACCATCGCGGTCTATTCGCAGGCCGATGCCGGCGCGCTGCATGTTCGCTTGTGCGACGAGGCGCACGAGATTGGGCCGGCAGCGGCGGCCGAGAGCTACCTGCGCATCGACAAACTGATCGCGGTCGCCAAAGCGGCGCGCGCCGACTGCGTGCATCCCGGCTACGGCTTCCTCGCGGAAAACGCCGACTTCGCCCAGGCCTGCGCCGGTGCCGGCATCGTCTTCGTCGGTCCGCCGCCGGCGGCGATGCGCGCGATGGGCCTGAAAGACCGCGCCAAGGCGCTGATGGAAAAGGCCGGCGTGCCGGTGGTGCCCGGTTATCATGGCGAGCTGCAGGAGCCCAAGTTCCTCAAACAGAAGGCCTACGAGATCGGCTACCCGCTGCTGATCAAGGCGGTGGCCGGCGGCGGCGGCAAGGGTATGCGGCGCCTCGACAAGCACGCCGATTTCCACGCCGCGCTTGAATCTGCCATGCGCGAGGCGCAATCGGCCTTCGGCGACGCCCGCGTGCTGATCGAAAAATACGTCAATGCGCCGCGCCATATCGAGATGCAGGTCTTCGCCGACCGCCACGGCAATGTCATCCATCTCAACGAACGCGATTGCTCGTTGCAACGCCGTCACCAAAAAGTCATCGAGGAGGCCCCGGCGTCGGGCATGAGCGCGCAATTACGCGCGCAAATGGGGGCCGCCGCGGTCGCCGCCGCCAAGGCGGTGGCCTACGAGGGCGCGGGCACCGTTGAATTTATTACCGACAGTGCAAATGGACTTAAAGCCGACGGCTTCTGGTTCATGGAGATGAACACTCGGCTGCAGGTCGAGCACCCGGTGACCGAGGCGGTCACCGGCCTCGATCTGGTGGAATGGCAGTTCCGTATCGCGGCGGGCGAGCCGCTGCCGCTGACGCAAGCGCAGGTGCAGCTAGCCGGCCACGCCGTCGAGGCGCGGCTTTACGCCGAGGATCCCGAGCGGAACTTTTTGCCGTCGACGGGGCGGCTACTGGCGTTGAATTTTCCGCAAGGCGAGGGGCTGCGCATCGATAGTGGCGTCGAGGCCGGCAGCGAGATCACGCCCTATTACGACCCGCTGATTGCCAAGCTGATCGCGTATGGGCCCAACCGCAATGAGGCGCTCGCGCGGCTAGCGGATGCGCTCGATCATACCGTCGTCGTCGGCCCGCGCAGCAATGCCGGCTTTCTGGCGGCGCTCTGCCGGACTGACGGCTTCCGCAAGGGCGATTTCGATACCGGCTTCATCGACCGGCATCTCGCCGAACTCGGCGCCGTGCCCGGCGGCACCGACCGCGCCGCAGCCGCCCTCGGCGCACAAAAGCTGGTTGAGGGCGAACATGCCCGCATCACCGCCGCATTCGAGCGCGAAGTGGACATCGTTTCACCGTGGGATAGCGCCGATGCGTTTCAGCTTTCCGGCGCGCGGCGGCTTGCCTTGCCGATCCTGGTCGACGGTGAAGCGGCGGTCGCGCAGGTTGCGTACGCACCATCCGGCGCGGCGGTAACGGTCGAAGGCACCGCGCCTGCCGCCGATGCGGTGACGGTGGCGGCAGGGAACTCGGTCTACGTCGTCCGCCATGGCCGCCAGACCAAAGTGACCTTACGCGACCTGGCGCTCGACGAGGCTGGGGACCACGCCGCCGGAGGCCTTGTGCGCGCGCCGATGCATGGCAAGGTGCTCAGCATTCTGGTGCGAGAGGGCGCCAAGGTCGTGCGCGGCCAACGCCTTGCCATCGTCGAGGCCATGAAGATGGAACACACGCTGGTCGCTCCCATCGACGGTACGGTCGCCGAAATCGCGGTCGCGCCGGACGCGCAGGTCGCCGAAGGCGCCAAAGTGCTGCTGATTGCGGCAAACTCGTAATTGGACGTCCGGAATGCCCCTTCATCTCATCAAGCTCTGCGTCGGCTGCGACTCGGTCGCCGATCTTGAGGACTGGATCGGCCAGAAGCTGAAGGAAAAGAAGCGGCGCCGGCAAAAACCGGAACACATCCACACCACCCGCATGGTGCCGAAACGCGCCGAGGAATTGATCGATGGCGGCTCGCTCTATTGGGTGATCCGCGGGCAAATCGCCTGCCGCGAGCGCGTTCTCGACATTCGGCCCTTTACCGACAAAGACGGCATCGGGCGTTGCCGCGTGGTGCTTGATGGCAAGCTCGTCCTGGTCGAGCCCAGGCCGCGGTCGGCTTTCCAGGGCTGGCGTTATCTCGAAGCCAAGGACGCCCCGCGCGATTTGTCGCGGGCAGCGCCCGGTGCGGCACGAATGCCCGAGCAGATGCGGCGGGAACTGCAACAGTTGGGTCTGTTGTAGCCCGGGCGAGCGTCAAACCGCCAAATTATCGATCAGGCGCGTCTTGCCGATTTTTGCCGCCACCAGCAGCCTGATCGGCCCGTCTCTGCGGGCCGCGATCGGCGCCAATGTCAGCGCGGAGCGCGCTTCCAGGTAGTCGAGCGCAAAGCCGGCGCGGGTGAGTTCACCTCGTCCATCGGCCAGCACCGGTTCGATCGCTGCGTTCTTCCTGATGCGCGCCGCGGCGGTTTTGAGCACCCCGTAAAGCATTGGCGCAACTGCACGTTCCTTCTCCGACAGGTACGCATTTCGCGACGACAAAGCGAGCCCGTCGCGGTCCCGCACCGTCGGTACGCCTACCACCTTGAGGGCCAGATCGAGATCCTTCGCCATCTGGGTGACGACGCGGAGCTGCTGGAAGTCCTTCTCGCCGAACATGGCGAAGTCGGGCGCAACTTGCAGGAACAACTTGGCAACCACGGTGGCGACACCGCCGAAGAAATGCGGTCGGAACTTGTCTTCGAGGCCCACTTTGGCCGCGCCCTGCGGTTCAATGCGGGTGGCAAAGCCGTCGGGATACATGACCGCGCGCGACGGCGCCCACACCAGATCGGTTTTGGCGAGGCCAAGCGCCTTCAGATCGGCCGCGAAATCGCGCGGATAGCCGGAAAAGTCCTCATGTGGCGCAAACTGCGCCGGATTGACGAAAATCGACACCACCACACGCTTGGCGCGGCGGCGCGCTTGCTCAATTAAGGCGAGATGGCCGGCGTGCAGCGCACCCATCGTCGGCACCAGCGCAATCTTCGCCTCGGCGCGCCGATAAGACGCGAGCGCGCGGCGTAGCGCCGGAACGTTGCGCGCCACAATCGGGCGGTTGGACATGATTGCTGGCCCTGTCGGCAGATTGGCGCAAAACCGGGCAAGGAATTAGCAAGCCTGTGTCGTCCCGGCTACGCGGCTTAACAATAAAAATATACCGAACTTGACTATGCATGGGAAATTTCTTGAAAATGGTTCGATCAAAGGACGCGTCATGTTGGTCCAAGCCATTCAGGAGAGTCCGAAGTCTGCGCATGTGGTCGTGCTTGGCAATGAGAAAGGTGGTTCGGGCAAGTCAACCACCGCGTTGCACATCGCCGTCGCGCTGCTCAAGGCCGGCCAACGCGTCGCCACCATCGATCTCGACGGCCGGCAAAAAAGTTTTACCCACTACATCGAAAATCGCCGCGACTGGGCTGCACGCGCGCGCGTCGACCTCGAGCTGCCGACGCATTACTGCATTGAGCGCGCCGAAGAAAATTCGCTCGAACTAAACGAAGCGGAAGAGTTCAACGGCTTCTCGGCCGCGATCGCGGCGATCGAACGCAATTTCGATGTGGTGGTGATCGATACGCCGGGCGCCGACACCTATCTGATGCGGCTGGCGCACTCGATGGCCGACACGCTGGTCACGCCGCTCAACGACAGCTTTCTCGATTTCGACGTGCTGGCAACGCTCGACCCGACGAATTTTTCCGTCACCGGCGAAAGCCATTATGCCGACATGGTGCGCGAAGCGCGCCGTCAACGCCGGCTGGTCGACGGCCAGCTCACCGACTGGATCGTGATGCGCAACCGCCTCGCAGCGCTCGGTTCGCGCAATAAACGTCTGGTCGGCGAAGGGCTGACCGAGTTGTCCAAGCGCATGGGCTTTCGCAGCGTGGACGGTTTTGCCGAGCGCGTGGTCTATCGCGAATTTTTCCCACGCGGTCTCACCGCGCTCGACGATCTCGACGAGGCGGTGCTCGGCACGCGGCCCAATATGTCGCACGTGACCGCGCGCGAGGAAGTCATCCAGCTGCTCAACATGCTGCATTTGCCGCTGTCGGAAAACGGCAAGCGCCGGGCCGCCGCGCGCGCCGAATGGTATTCGGTCATGGACCAGCCGCTGCAGGTCCATGACGTGATCGGCTAAAAGCGATCCCCGAGAAACCCGCGTTGCGCCGTTGCATCCGCCGTTGTGCGGGGCCAACTGTCGTATGGTGGCGCCCGCGCGCGACCGTAAAATACGGTGTAAACTGCCGTCATGAGCAAAGACCGCTCCGATCAAGCGCCGGCGCCGGCGCCGTCCCGCCCGGAAGTCGCCGAATTCCTCGAGCGCGTGCGCGCGCTCGGGCCGGCGGCGGCGGTCGACGGCAAGCGCGGGCGGTTGATTTTCGCGCTCGACGCCACCATGAGCCGGCAGCCGACGTGGGACACCGCCTGCGCGCTGCAGGCCGACATGTTCCGTGAAGCGGCAAAAGCCGGCGGCCTCGATATCCAGCTCGTCTATTTCCGCGGTCTGGGCGAATGCCGCGCTTCCGGCTGGGTTGCTTCGGGCGAGCGGCTCGCCGAATTGATGTCGCGCATCGATTGCCGCGGCGGCCACACCCAGATCGGCAAGGTATTGAACCACGCCCGTCAGGAACATGGACGCCGGCGGGTGCAAGCACTGGTTTATGTCGGCGACGCCATGGAGGAAAAAATCGACGATCTGTGCAAAGCCGCCGGCGAACTCGGTCTGCTCGGCGTGCCGGCCTTCATGTTCCAGGAAGGCAACGATGAAATCGCCGAGCAAGCCTATCGCGAGATCGCGCGGCTGTCGCGCGGCGCCTATTGTCGCTTCGATACGGGCGCGGCGCACGAACTCGGTGAATTGTTGCGCGCGGTCGCAGCCTATGCCGCGGGCGGCATGAAGGCGCTGGCCGATTTGTCGGCGCGGCGCGCGGGCGGCGCGCGCAGGCTACTGGCGCAGCTGAAATAGCGATGCCTATCGTCTTGGGTCTGGTGGTGTTGGTGCTCGCGTTGTGGGCGCTCAACATCATATCCAAAGTCGATCCGCGCCTTGGCGCGCGCGTGCTCAAGGCGAGCGGCGGCCTGCTGGCGCTCGGCCTGGCGGTATTTCTCGGCCTGCGCGGGGAAATCGCCGTCGCCATCCCGCTCGGCATTTTCGGGCTTGGCCTGCTCGGCTGGATGCCGTTCGGGCCGGCGGGATTTTCCGACCGCACGCAAAAGAGCACCGGGCAGACCTCGCAGGTGCGCTCGGCCTATCTCGAAATGGAGCTCGAGCACGATAGCGGCGCAATGCGCGGACGCATCGTTGCCGGGCGCCACCAGGGCGTCGCGCTGGAGCGGCTTGACGTCAAGACGCTGGCCGGCCTGCTCAATGAATTCGACGAGGAAAGCCGCGCGCTATTGGTGGCTTATCTTGACCGCCGGCAGCCCGGCTGGAGTGAAGACGCGCAAGGTGACGCGGCAACGGGGCGTCCGGCTGCGAGTAGCGGTAAAATGTCGGAGCAGGAAGCCTATCAGATCCTTGGCCTGCAAGCCGGCGCGAGCGTCGACGACATCGGGCGCGCCCATCGCACGCTGATGAAGAAACTCCATCCCGACCAAGGGGGGTCGACGTATCTCGCGGCCCGCATCAATGAGGCCAAGGAAATCCTTCTTCGCAGCCATCGCTGATGTACTCCTGACAACACCATCAGCGGCTCCTGGGTAATCGGCTCTTCCCTGATAATCTTTTTGTTTATTGCCCTTATTTATTGCCTTTTCGCGTTAATTTTTTACCACCATGCATGGAATTTCGTTGCGCTTGAGACGCCGGCAGGCGGTCACGGCCTGTGCCTTTTCCAGCCCGGCAAAACGCGCGCGAAACAGCGGTTTGTCGCCTTTCTCGATCCGTTCGGTGAAGGGATCGGCCTTGCGCAGTTGATCCTCGGCTTTGGTCTTGGCCGCGGCCAAGCGTTCTTTGGCGTCCTTTTCATCGTCGAAGGCGCCGACCTGGATCATCCAGCCGCTGTGCGGCTTCGCCGAGAGCTGGGTAGCCGGGACCGGGATGCTATTACCGGCCGATGCGACCTCGGTGACCTTTGCGACCGGTTTGGCGGGCGCCGCCTCGATCGCGCCCAGATGCTCGGAGGAGGGCGGCGGCTCGCGTTTGACGGTGGCGATGGTGGTGACGGCAACCGGCGTGGCGGTTGCGGGCGCCGGCGTGAGCTTGCGGATATCCGGCGGCAGTGCGCGCAGCGAACCGGTGTGGGCCTCGGTTGGGTGGACGACGAAGGTCTTCACCGGATTGGCCTTGATCGGCGCGTTGGAGCCGAGCGGCGGCGCCGGCGGCGGCAGCGGCGTCACCGCCGCCATTTTCGGCCTGGCAGGCGGCAGCACGGCCTCGCCGCGATCCACGACCAAAGGTGCGGTGCGTTTCACGGAAGCGGTGTTGATGTTGCTATCGATCAGGTCGCGCATACGCGCGTCGCGCGCACCGGCGCTGCGTCCGCCGAACACCACCGCGACGATGTAGCGATGGCGGCGGTGCACCGAGGTGACGATGTTAAAACCGGAATCGTGAATGTAGCCGGTCTTGATGCCGTCGACGCCGTCGACGCGCCCCAGCAGATGATTGTGGTTGCGCATCACCTTGCCGCGGAAGGCGAAGGTGCGGGTGGAGAAGTAGTGATAATATTCGGGGAAACGATCGTGGATGGCGCGGCCGAGAATGGCCATATCGCGCGCGGTGGTGAGCTGGCGGTCGTCGGGCAGGCCGGAGGCGTTGCGATAGCTGGTGTGCGTCATGCCAAGCGCGTGAGCCTTGGCGGTCATCATCTGCGCGAATTCGGTTTCGTCGCCGCCGATCGCTTCGGCGACAACGACCGCCACGTCGTTTGCCGATTTGGTGACGATGGCGCGGATCGCGGTCTCCACCTCGATCGTTTCGCCGGGCTTGAGCCCCAGCTTGGACGGCGCCTGCGCGGCGGCATGTGCCGACACTTTCATGTCACTGGTAAGCTTGATCTTGCCCGCCTCCAGCCGCTCGAACAGCAGATAGAGGGTCATGATCTTGGTGAGCGAAGCGGGGTGGCGCGGGCTGTCGGCGTTGCTCGCCTGCAGCACCGCGCCGGAATTGGCGTCGACCACGATCGAGGCGGTCGACGGCTGGTAGCGCTCGGCGACTTGGTGGTGGCGGTGGTGGCGGCGGCGGGCGTCGGCACCATCGGCTGACACGGCAACAACGGCCAGGACGGCCAAAGCTGCGGCGCTCCAACGCAAAGCGCGCCGGATTTTGGCTCCCCTACGCGACATCAGCTCTCCCAAATACCCCATTCTTGGGCGGTTTTAGACCGCCAAAGTGGCTAATTTGTAGAATCCCCGCAGTGCAAGAATTTAAAAGCCTACGGCGGCGCGGTATACAAGGTCTTAATGTAATACCATGGATTTTAAAGCATTTTTCGCACTGCAAAATTAACGTTGACTTTTTTGTGCAGTGCAGTATAAGTCACTTTTAGTTCCGGATTGGCCGGTATTTAAGCACATGGCGCGCGCCTCGCGGGCCGGGAAAGGATGAGCAATGGTCAAGAGTTTCGAGGACCTGCAACAGGTCGGCAAAGAAAACGTCGATATGGCGTTGAAATCCATGGGTGCGCTGTCGAAGGGCAGTCAGGCCATTGCGGTCGAAGTCGCCGACTATTCGAAAAAGGCCTTCGAAGACAGCACCGCCGCGCTCGAAAAGCTGTTCGGGGTCAAGTCGTTCGAGAAGGCGATCGAGGTGCAGACCGAGTACGCCAAGATTGCCTATGAGGGCTTCGTCGCCAAGGCTTCCAAGATCGGCGAGCTTTATGCCGATCTCGCCAAGGAGACCTACAAGCCGTTCGAAACCATGATGGGCAAGGCGAAGTAATCAGGCTGACGTCGCTGTCGCGCCGCGTCTGCGCCAGTCCAGTTGGTGAGCGTTAGGAAGCCCGGCTTTATGGCCGGGCTTTTTGTTTGAATGCGCCGCCGTTAGAGAAAATTGTCGGCAAGCCAAATCCGCGGGCAGGGCCGTGAGCGGAGCCCGCGCCCCGCTCACGGTATTACTGGGCCACCCGCAGTTTGGTCAGGTTGGTGCCGATTTTGTCGAACGTGCTCACGATTTGGTCGGCGCTGGTCAGCAGAAAGAACTTGTCGGAGCTGCTGGCGCAGTTTTTCAGCAGCGTCGACGTCGGATCGCCGCCGGTGTTGACCTGGATGGTGTAGATCGTGATGCCGGCAGCCTTGATGTTGGCGCAGGTGCCGCTGCCGTCGGTGTCATACATCCGATGGTCGATCGAACTCTGGCTGCTGTACCAGCGATCTTGTGTGTTCAAGCCGTCCGACAGCAGGATGATGATCTGCTGGTATTTATAGTTTGAATCCATTGCCGGCGCGGTGAACGGTCCGCCGCCGACCAGCGTCTGCCAGCCCCAGACCAGGCCGATCGGCTGGTTGGTGTTGCCATCGGCCGTCATGTTGGTGACCAGCGTCTTCATGGCCGTCCAGTCGTAGTTGAGACCCATTATGGCCTTCGGGCACGAGCTGTACTGCTCGGCCGGGAACTGGCTCGCCGCGATGCTGGAGCTGGGCGCTGTGGCAAGACGGTCGTAATCGGAGACGGGTCCCGAGTTGCCGCCGCGGTCGGTGAAGCAGCCGTTCCAGGTGGTGTGAGCCTTCGGCGTCCAGGTCGCCTGCGTCCACACGCCCTGCGTCCACACGGCGCCAGTCCACACACCGGCGGTCCATTGATAGCCCTTCGACAGGCACTTGCTCTGGTTGCCGTTGTATTTCGACTTCGAGCAGACGCCGTCGTTTTGGCAGCTGCTCTGGCTATTGTTGCCGGAGATGGAGCAGGTGCCGTCGTTTTGGCAGCTGCTCTGGCTGTTGTTGCCGGAGACGGAGCAGGTGCCGGCGTTATTGCAGCTGTTTTGACTGTTCTTGCCGGAGATCGAGCAGGATCCCTGCGCGACGCAGCTGCTGCGCGGCGATTTATTGCCCATGCTGCAGGTGCCATTGGCGCCGTCCCACGAGGAGTCGGTGCCGTCGTCCCACATGATCCACTGGTCCCAAAGCGCGCTGTTGGCGCTATAGCCGGAGGTGTCGATTTTTACGTCTTTCACGAAGGGAACGATCGAGACATAGACGTCGCCGTCGACGCTGGCGGCGCTCTGCAATTGCGTCAGCAAGCTCTTGGTCGCCGTCTGGAGCGCGCCAAGCTTGCCGTCGTCAGCCATCGAACCGGTGTTGTCGAGCGCCAAGGCCACGCGCAGGCGCGAACTGCCCCATTTCGCGGTCGAGGAATCGCTTACCGGGATTTCGTTGTAGCCGAGGACGCCGAGGAAGGTGGTCGGCACATCGGCGGAGCCGGTGACGGATAAACTCGAACCGCCGGTCGTCGAATAGGTGGCGGAGACTTGGACGTTGCGCGCTTCCGGCCGATTGAATATGGCGTTGAAGTAATTTTGCGCCGCAGTCTGCAATTGGTCGTTGGTAAGCCCCGACGCGTTCCGCGACAGCATCAGCGCGGTCGAGTTCGAGCGCGCTCTGCATCGCGGTCTTGGCGGAATTGGCGTTGCTGAAATCGATTGCCGCGCCGACCATGCCCACCACGGGGACGGCGGCGATAGCGAACATGAGTGCGACATTACCTCCGCGATCCTTGCGGAAGGCGGCAAAAACGCGACCAAGCTTCGTCCAAAAGGTATTCATGACGGTTCACCGAAACGGTTGAGTTCGGTTGCCGTCATATAACCGCGGCATAAAAAGCTGGTGTATACGCGTAACGAAATCAGCGCTTGGCGGTAAACATCGATGGCGCGGAATTATGGCTTTGGGCGGTGAGCCAAGGACTTAGATGGTAAACACCATCTGCCTCCGATGCTGCAAATGCCGAATAGTTCTTATCTGACGTCGTTAATGGATGGTTGAAGAGGAGGGCCGGAACCCCCGTTTTGCGCGGGGGCTCCGGATTTTGAGGGCAGGCGTCTACTGGGCCACCCGCAGCTTGGTCAGGTTGGTGCCGATGGTGTTGAACGTGGTGACGATCTGGTCCGCCGACGTCAGCATAAAGAAGTGACTAGCGTCGGTGGCACAGTTCCTCAGCAGCGTCGAGGTCGGATCGCTGCCGGTATTCACCTGGATCGTATAGATGGTGATGCCGGCCGCCTTGACGTTGGCGCAGGTGCCGTTGCCGTTCGTGTCGTACATTCGGTAATCGACCGAAGTACTGACGCTCGAGCCATTGCCGTACCAGCGGTCCTGCGTGTTCAAGCCGTCCGACAACAGGATGATGATCTGCTGGTATTTATAGTTTGCATCAAACGCCGGTGCGGTGAAGGGGCCGCCGCCGACCAGCGTCTGCCAGCCCCAAACCAAGCCGATCGGCTGGTTGGTGCCGCCATTGGGCGCCATGCTATCGACCAGCGTGTTCATCGCCGACCAATCATAACTGAGACCCATCATCGGCTTCGGGCACGCATTGTACTGCTCGGCCGGGAACTGACTGGCAACGATGCTCGGGCTCGGCGTCGTCGTCAGCCGGTCGTAATCGGAGACTGGGGCCGAACTGCCGCCGCGATCCATGAAGCAGCCGTTCCAGGTGGTATGACTCTTTGGCGTCCAGGTCGCCGGCGTCCACACGCCGGCCGTCCAAGTTGCGGGCGTCCACGCGCCGGCTGTCCACACGCCCGTCGTCCAGGTGCCTTTGCCCCAGACGCCGCCACCGTTCTGACAGTTGGTTTTCGAAGTGTACTGTGACTTGGTACAGGCGTTCGTACCTGTGCAGCTGCTCGAGGTCGTTTGCCCGGGATTCGAACAGACGCCCGCTCCTGTGCAGCTGGATTGGCTCGTTTTGCCCGAGATCGAACAAGTGCCCGCAGCAGTGCAGGTGCCCTGGCTGGTGTAGCTGGAGAGTGAGCAGGTGCCGGCCGAGTTGCAGCTGCTCTGGCTGCCATTGCCAGAGACCGAACACGTGCCCGCGCCTGTGCAGCTGCTCTGGCTGTTATTGCCGGAGATCGAGCAGGTGCCGGCCGCGACGCAGCTGCTGCGAGGCGAATAGCCGGATTTGCTGCACGTGCCGTTGGTGCCGTCCCACGAACTATCGGAACCGTCGTCCCAGGCGATCCAACTGTCCCACGTCGCATTATAGCCGGTGGTGCTGATATTCACGTCCTTGGCGAAGGGGACGATCGAAACATAGACATCGCCGGGAACGCTGACGGCGCCCTTCAGCTGGTTCAGCAGGCTCTTGGTCGCGGTCTGCAGCGCGCCCATCTTGCCGTTGTCGGCCATCGATCCGGTGTTGTCGAGCACCAGCGCCACGCGCAGGCGCGAAGAACCCCATTTCGTCGTCGCGTGGTCGGTCACCGGGATCTCGGTGTAGCCGATGACGCCGAGGAACGTCGTCGGCACCGTCGCTGATCCTTGCACGGACAACGCAGTGCCACCGCCCGTTGTGTACGTGGCGGTAATCTGGATATTCCTGGCCTCGGGCCGGTTGAACATGGCGTTGAAATAATTCTGCGCCGCGGTTTGCAGTTGGTCGTTGGTAAGCCCCGCCACGTTCTTCGACAGCATCAGAGCCGTCGAATCGAGGGCGGCCTGCATCGCGGTCTTGACGGAATTGGCGTGGCTGAAATCCACGGCGGCGCCGACCATGCCCATCACGGGAATGACGGCGACCCCAAACATAAGCGCGACATTGCCGCGGGTGTCCTTGCGGAAGATGTCGAAGGCGCGACGGAGCGACGTCCAGCGGGTATTCATGGCGTTCACCGAGTCCGGTTGACTTGGCTGCCGTCTTAAATCGCAAGATTAAAGGCTTAATGGATGATGCGGCCGGTAAAACGCGGCCGGCGGTAAGCCTCACACACCGTGTTTGGCAAGTTCGCGCGCGCGGTCAAGGGCTTGGATGGCTAACGCCATCTGCCTTTGATGCTGCGAATGCCGACTACTTCTTATCGGCGTCGTTAAAAAGTAGTTGCGCAATTTTGCGCCCGAGCGTGCGTATAACTTTGTATCTGCATTTTGTAAAAATCACGTAAACTCGATTTCGAATTGGTACGCGGCGCGGGAACAAAATGCGCGGCTCTCGGCGACTACTCGGCCACCCGCAGTTTGGTCAGATTGGTGCCGATGGTTTGGAAGGTCGTGACCAACTGATCGGCCGAGGTCAGCAGGAAGAAATGGTCGGTCGTCCCGGCGCTGTTGCTGGCGCAGTTCTGCAGCAGGGTTGAGGTCGGATCGCCGCCAGTATTGACCTGAATTGTGTAGATCGTGATGCCGGCGTCCTTGATATTGGCGCAGGTGCCGTCACCGTCTGTGTCGTACATGCGATGATCGACCGCGGTGCTGGTGCTTGAGCCGTTGCCGTACCAGCGGTCCTGGGTGTTGAGACCATCGCTGAGCAGGATGATCACCTGCTGGTATTTGTAGTTTGAATCAAATGCCGGCACATCGAAGGGGCCGCCGCCGGCAAGTGTCTGCCAAGCCCAAACCAGGCCGATGGGCTGGTTGGTGGCGCCGCTGGCGGTCATGCTGTCGACCATCGACGTCATGCCTGTCCAATCGTAACTGAGCCCCATGATCGGTTGTGGGCACGAGCTGTACTGCTCGGCCGGGAACAAGGACGCGTCGATGCTCGAGCTCGGCGCCGTGACCAGACGGTCGTAATCGGAGATGGGTCCCGAGGTGCCGCCGCGGTCGGTGACGCAGCCGCCCCATTTGCTCGCATCCACGAACCACGTGTGCGTATAGCTCGTCGCCGTTACCGTCTGGGTGCACACTTTTCTGAAACCGCTGCCGCTGCACGAGCAATTGTCGTAACCGCGGCAACTGGCAAAGAATCCGGTGCCCACCGTGTTGGTCGTCGTCGTGCTGGTTCCCAAGCTGTCGTAGCAGCCGATGCTGTTGCTCGGGCAGATATAGCCTTCGTTGCTGCCGCTCGACGGAATCGTGGACGTCGTATGCGAGCCGCCCGGTTGCGTGACGCAGTTGTAACCGTTGCCGCCCCAGCCGCTGCTGTAGGGACAGGACGAGCCCGGGCCGACGCTCGAGCTCGGCATCGAGTTGGGCGGGATCGTCGAGCTCCAATCAAGCCAATTGTCCCACAGCGGCGTATAGTTGCCTGCCCCCAAGTTGACGTCCTTGGCGAAAGGAACGATTGAAACATAAACGTCGCCGTCAACCGAAGCGGCGTCCTGCAACTGATTCAGCAAATTATTGGTTGCGGTCTTGAGCGCGGCAAGCTTGCCGTCATCGTCCATCGAACCGGTGTTATCAAGCGCCAGCGCCACGCGCAGACGCGAACTGCCCCACTTCGCCGTCGACGAGTCGGTCACTGTGATCTGGTTGAGGCCAAAAATGCTCATGAAGGTGGTCGGCACGTCGGCCGACGCGGTAACTTGCATCGCGGAACCGCCCGCAGTGGTATAGGAAGCGGTGACGGTGATATTTTGAGCTTCGGGCCGGTCGAAAAGAGCATCGAAGTAAGTCTGCGCCGTCGTCTGCAGTTGGTCGTCGCTATACGACGCGGCGTCTCTCGACAGCATCAACGCCGTCGAATCGAGCGCGCCCTGCATCTCGGCCTTGACGGAATTGGCGTTGCTGTAATCGATCGCCGCGCCGACGAAGCCCAATATCGGGATAATGGCAATTGCGAAGATGATGGCGACATTGCCGTTTTTTTCGCGGCACATGAGGCGAAAGCGGCGAAAGGCGCGAAAGATATGCGAGCGAAGGAGAGTCATGGCCACCGTTACAAATTTGGATGTGTCCATATATCTAGGTGGTTCGCGTAAAGGCGGCAAAAAATTGAAGTCAAAATGATACCGCTAGGCATACATAAAAAGCGCAAAACGGGTCGTAGGCCTAACAAAAGGTAAGCCGCTAATGTCGCATTGACGCTTTCTCTTTGCGCGCGCGTCGATGCGTGCAGGCGCGCAACGAAATCGGATGTGGTGCTAAAGGATTTCTGTGCGTCGCGCGGCCTTGCGAGCCAACGCTGCCGGCGTTAGCGGCGGCGTAATCGGTTTCGCGACGGCTGCGGTGTCGGACAGCAGCGAAAAGATTGGCAGCTGCGCGCGTCAGCTTGTCGCGCAGAGCCGCACCTTTGCTGCAGCCCTTGCGTGCATCGACGCGGGCCAAGTCGGGCACAAGCGGCGCGCGGTTTTTCTGCTTCCACGGCAGCGTATCGGGCGGACGACGCGTTTCAAGCGGCGGGCCGCTTGAAGAATCAGTGGCGAACAGCCTCAATCGCGGTGAAATCGTCAGCGCAGGGCCGTCAGTCGGCTTGCGATCCGGTAACCAATGGCTATCTGATCCGTGCCTCTGGAACTGCGAAAACCCGGTCATTTTATCCCGCGCCAGGACGAAATGCCGGCTTGGCCTGGCGCCGCCATCGTCATTATGATGGCGGGGCGGTGCGTCAAATCCGGCGTGCCGTATCCGGAACAAATATTGCTTGCCTCGACACCGCCATGACGCCGACGACCATGAAAAGCTTCCGCGCCGAACCGGCAAAAATCGTCAATCCGCCGGGGCCCCGGGCCCCTCGGATGGCGGACGACGACCGCAAGCGGCGCAACGAGCAGGGCGGACCCGGCACAGCGGTCATCACCAAGACCAAGCCGCAGACCAAGCGGCCGAGCCTCTACCGCGTGCTCATTCTCAACGACGACTACACGCCGATGGAATTCGTCGTGCACGTGCTGGAGCGTTTTTTCGGCAAGGATCACGAGGCGGCGACGCGAATTATGTTGCATGTGCATCACCACGGCATCGGCGAATGTGGCGTTTATACGTATGAAGTGGCGGAAACCAAAGTGACGCAGGTGATGGACTTTGCCCGCAAACATCAGCATCCTTTACAATGCGTGATGGAAAAAAAATGAGTTTGGGAAGCGTCCGATACAAATGAAAATGGAAGTCTGATGCCAACGTTCTCGCGCAGTCTCGAACAGTCGCTCCACCGGGCGCTCGCCCTCGCCAACGAGCGCCATCATGAATACGCGACGCTCGAGCACCTCTTGCTGGCGCTGATCGACGACCAGGACGCCTCCGCGGTGATGCGTGCCTGCAATGTCGATCTCGACAAGCTGCGCCGCAGCCTCACCGCCTATCTCGAATCGGAGCTGGAAAATCTCATCACCGACGGCGCCGAGGATTCAAAGCCGACGGCCGGTTTCCAGCGCGTGATCCAGCGCGCGGTCATCCACGTGCAGTCCTCGGGCCGCGAAGAAGTCACCGGCGCCAACGTGCTGGTGGCGATATTCGCCGAGCGCGAGAGCCACGCCGCCTATTTCCTGCAAGAGCAGGACATGACCCGCTACGACGCGGTCAATTACATCAGCCACGGCATCGCCAAGCGGCCGGGCCTTTCCGAAGCGCGCCCGGCGCGCGGCGTCGAGGAGGAGACCGACACCAAGACCGGCGACGAGCCGAAGAAAAAGGGCGATGCGCTGGAAGCCTATTGCGTCAACCTCAACAAGAAAGCCAAAGACGGCAAGATCGATCCGCTGATCGGCCGCGACGCCGAGATCAACCGAACGATTCAAGTGCTCTGCCGCCGGCAGAAGAACAACCCGCTGTTCGTCGGCGATGCCGGCGTCGGCAAGACGGCGATCGCCGAGGGGCTGGCGCGCCGCATCGTGCACGGCGAAGTGCCGGACGTCTTGAAGGGCGCCACCGTGTTCGCGCTCGACATGGGCACTTTGCTCGCCGGCACGCGCTACCGCGGCGACTTCGAGGAGCGGTTGAAGCAGGTGATCAAGGAGATCGAGGCCTATCCGGGCGCGATCATGTTCATCGACGAGATCCACACCGTGATCGGCGCCGGCGCCACCTCCGGCGGCGCCATGGATGCCTCGAACCTGCTCAAGCCGGCGCTCGCCTCCGGCACCATCCGCTGCATCGGCTCGACGACCTACAAAGAGTATCGGCAGTATTTCGAAAAGGACCGCGCGCTGGTGCGCCGCTTCCAGAAGATCGACGTCAACGAGCCGTCGGTCGCCGACGCCATCGAGATCATGCGCGGCCTCAAGCCGTACTTCGAGGACTACCACAAGCTCAAATACACCAACGAAGCCATCAAGGCGGCGGTGGAGCTGTCGTCGCGCTACATCCATGACCGCAAGCTGCCGGACAAGGCGATCGACGTGATCGACGAGTTGGGCGCGGCGCAGATGCTGCTGCCGGAGAGCCGGCGCAAGAAGACCATCGGCATCAAGGAAATCGAGACCACCATCGCCACCATGGCGCGGATCCCGCCGAAGACGGTGTCGAAAGACGACGCCGCGGTGCTGCAGCATCTCGAGCAGACGCTCAAGACCGTCGTCTACGGCCAGGACCGGGCCATCGATTCGCTGTCGGCGTCGATCAAGCTGGCGCGGGCGGGCTTGCGCGAACCGGAAAAGCCGATCGGCTGCTACCTGTTCTCCGGTCCGACCGGCGTCGGCAAGACCGAAGTCGCCAAGCAGCTTGCCGCCGCGCTCGGCGTCGAACTGATCCGCTTCGACATGTCGGAATATATGGAACGCCACACGGTGTCGCGGCTGATCGGCGCCCCGCCGGGCTATGTCGGCTTCGACCAAGGCGGGCTGCTCACCGACGGCGTCGACCAGCATCCGCACAGCGTGCTGCTGCTCGATGAAATCGAGAAGGCGCATCCCGATCTGTTCAACGTGCTGCTGCAGGTGATGGACCACGGCAAGCTCACCGACCACAACGGCAAGCAGGTCGATTTCCGCAACGTCATCCTGATCATGACCACCAATGCCGGCGCCTCCGAGATGGCCAAGTCCGCCTACGGCTTCACGCGCACCAAGCGCGAGGGCGACGATCACGAGGCGATCAACCGCATGTTCACGCCCGAGTTCCGCAACCGGCTCGACGCCACCATTACCTTCGCGCATCTCTCGCAGGAGATCATCGCCAAGGTGGTGGAGAAGTTCGTGCTGCAGCTCGAGGCCCAGCTCGGCGACCGCAACGTCACCATCGAATTGTCGGAGGAGGCCACGCGCTGGCTGATCGCCAACGGCTACGACGAATTGATGGGCGCGCGGCCGATGGCGCGGGTGATCCAGGAGCACATCAAGAAGCCGCTCGCCGACGAAGTGCTGTTTGGTCATTTGAAAGCCGGCGGCCACGTGCGCGTCATCGTCGCCAAGGACGAGGACGGCCGCGACAAACTCGGCTTCGAATTCCTCGAGGGGCCGGTCACGCCGAAGCCGGAAAAGCTGCCGGCGGTGCGGCCCAAGGCCAAACGCCGCTCGCCGCGCCCGCGGGCGAAAAGCGACAATAAGCGCGGCTCGGTGCCCAAGGTGCCGCTGATCAAGGCCTGACGGTTTGCCTTAAACGATGACGATGAAGGCCGGGCCCTGCGCCCGGCCTTCGCATTTTGCGGGTCGCGCATGCGGCTGCCGGCGATTGCGCGCGTGCCAGTGCTGTGGGACAGGTGTGGCGCCTCCATGTCCGCCCCCGCTAATTTGCAATCTTCGACGGCCGCCTTTTTCAGCGGCGTCAAATCGGCGCTCACCTCGGTGTTTTTCCTGGTGATCGGCGGCACCTATATCGGCATCGGCGCGCTCGCCCATGATTTCGGCCTGACGTCGTGGTGGCTGGCGTTCTCGACCGTGCTGGTGTGGGCGGGCCCGGCGCAGGTCATTTTGGTCTCCGCGCTCGGCACCGGCGCCGCTCCCGTCGAGGTGGCAATCGCGGTGAGCATGAGCGGGGTGCGGCTGTTCCCCATGGTGGTGGCGCTCTTGCCGATGCTGCGCGGGGAGGGCACGCGCCTGCGCGACCTCTTGCTGCCGACGCATTTCACCTCGGTAAGCATGTGGGTTGAATCGCTGCAATTATTGCCGGCGCTGCCGCGCGGGCGGCGGATTGCCTTCTGCAACGGCCTGTCGGCCGGCTTCATGGCCACGGCGACGACTACCGGCTTCCTCGGCTTTTACCTCGCCGCCGAACTGCCGCCGCTATTTGCCGGCGCGCTGTTATTTCTCACGCCGATGTCGTTTCTGACGTCGACCGCGCGCAACGCGCGGACCATGATGGACAAGCTCGCGCTGGTGCTTGGGCTTGCGCTCGGCACGGTGCTGACCGCCAGCCACGTGCAGCTCGATTTGCTGTGGACCGGCATCGGCGGCGGCACGCTGGCTTACGCCGTCCAGCGCCTGCGGCGGGTGAGCCAATGACCACGGTCGTCAACGAGCTGTGGCCCTATCTTGTCCTCGTTCTGCTTGGCTATCTGCCGAACGAGGTCTGGCGCGTGCTCGGCCTGGTGCTGGCGCGCGGGCTCAACGAGGACTCCGAAATCGTGGTCTGGTCGCGCGCGGTGGCGACCGCGATCCTGGCCGGCGTCATCGCCAAACTGATCGTGTTTCCGCCCGGCGCGCTGCTGAGCATTCCACTTGCCGTGCGGGTGGCCGCCGTGGTCTGCGGCTTTGTCGCTTTTCTGGCGGTCAAGCGCTCGGTCTTTGTCGGCGTTGCGGCGGGTGAAGCCGCGTTGTTGCTGGGCGGATTCCTCTATTCGCCCTAGGCCCTCAGCCCGCCGCGATGGCGGCGGCGAGTTTCTTGGCGGTTTCGGCCAGCACTTCCGGCTTTTCCTTCTCGCTCGCCGGCGGCTTCATGGAGACGCCGGCCTTGCGCGGAATGACGTGGACGTGCAGGTGAAACACCACCTGTCCGCCGGCGCCCTCGTTGAACTGCTGCACGGTGATGCCGTCGGCGGAAAAGGCCGTCATCGCCGCCTTGGCGATTTTCTGCGCCACTTTGGCCACGTGGGCGAGATCGTCAGGATTGGCGTCGAGCATGTTGCGCGCCGGCGCCTTCGGCAGCACCAAGGTATGACCGGTCGAGCGCGGCATGATGTCGAGAAAGGCGAAGGCCTTGTCGTCTTCGTAGACTTTGTAGCAGGGCAATTCGCCGCGCAGGATCTTGGCGAAGATGTTGTTCGGATCGTAGCTCGCCATCGTCGTTCTCCCACCCAGGCCGCACTCAGTCTTGCTCGACCAAATCCTTGCGGAATGGCGCTGCCGCTGCAAGCTCCCTGCCGGCCGCCTGTACATAAGCCCGCTCGCGCGCGAGATAATCGGCGATGGCCCGGCGCAAGGCCGGGTTGGCAATGAAGTGCGCGGAATAGGTGGTTTTCGGCAGGTAGCCGCGCGCCAGCTTATGCTCGCCTTGGGCGCCGGCCTCGACCCGCTTCAGCTTATGGGCGATCGCGTACTCGATGGCCTGATAATAGCAAATCTCGAAGTGCAGGAACGGGTGATGCTCGACGGCGCCCCAATTGCGTCCGTAGATGGCGTCGGGCCCGAGGAAATTGATGGCGCCGGCGATCCAGCGTCCGGCGCGTTTGGCCATCACCAGCAAGATACGCTCGCGCATTTTTTCGCCGATGATGGAGAAGAAGTCGCGGGTGAGATAGGGCCGGCCCCATTTGCGCGAGCCGGTCTCCATATAGAAGGCAAAGAAGGCGTCCCAAACGTCTTCGGTCAGGTCGGCGCCGGTGAGCCAGACGACCTCGATGCCGGGGTCAAGCGCCTCCTTGCGCTCGCGCTTGATGGTCTTGCGCTTGCGCGAGGACAGCCGGTTAAGGAAATCCTCGAAACTCGCGTAGCCGGCATTGTGCCAATGGAATTGCTGGTCGGTGCGCTGCAGGAAACCGCGCTGGCCAAGCGCGCGCCATTCCGCCTCGGTGAGAAAGGTGACATGCGCCGAGGACAGTTCGCTGGCGCTGGTGATTTCGGCAAGCGCATCGGCGAGCGCGCCGCGCACCGCCTCGGCGAGCGGCCCGGGCCGCGCCAAGAGGCGAGGGCCGGTCACCGGGGTGAAGGGAACCGCGACCTGCAGCTTGGGGTAATAATCACCGCCGGCGTGCTCGAAGGCCTCGGCCCAGCCATGGTCGAAGACATATTCGCCGCGCGAGTGCGACTTTACATAGCAAGGTGCGACGCCGAGCAGACGACCCTCGCGGTCCTCCAGCAAAAGGTGGCGCGGCTGCCAGCCGCTCCGCCCGCCGACCGAATTTGACTGCTCAAGCGAGACAAGAAAATCATGGGAAACAAATGGGTTATTGACTTGTCCTCGTGTGGATAACTTCGGGGGCGAGTTGTCCACAGCTGTTAATTCAGCGGATGGCTCACAGCCTCCGGCAGCACAGGCATCCCATGCCGCGGCCGAAACCTCGGCCAGCGACTGGGCGATACGGATGCGAAGTTCGACATCTTTCATCGGGGCTGCTCTACCCCGACTTTATGCCCTAAATCCTGCCGGCGTCATTCAAATTGCTGCAATGCAACCATTCGTCGCGCACACGGCGCTCAGGGGCACACCACGATATCAAAGCCGGTCGGAATGCCGTCGCCGGTGTAGCCCATTTCCGGATGGCACGTGGCCGGGATCGGATGGCAGCCGGCAATGGTGCAGGCGATCTGGTGCGGGCGCTCGTGTCGATGGCGTTGCGCCTCGCGGTGTTCCTTGGCGGTCGGTGGATTGAGCGGATTGCCGGCGATTTGAGCCTGCGCTGGAACACTCACTGCCGCTGAACCCAGTGTGATCGCGGCCGAAAGCGCCAGCATTGTGAGCCGGTATGTCATTGACGGAGTTCCTTTGCTCATTTGTCACAATAGAACCCGGTCAATGAACGTTCGTTCCGGGCATAACCCTGCGCTACGGACGAAAGCCTTCAAAAATAATTTGATCGGCATAGCGGCGCGCGCGCTTGCCGTCTTCGCCGCTGCGTATCGTCCACGCCAAAATCGGCAGACGGCACAATGTGCGTGCGACAAACGGCGCGGCCGCCGGCAAATCCTTCGCCGCGTAGGCGATAAAATTCGGCCGCGTGCGCATTGCGTGCAGCAGATGCGCCAGCGCGAACTTCTGCCGCCATGTCGCTGCCGCCCAGTCGGGGTCATCGTAATTCCGCTCGGCGACGATCCCGCGCGTCAAGGCGGGCGCGTTGGCGCGCAACGCCGCGACCGTGTTGGGATCGAACGACATCACCGCCACCGGTCCGGAATAGCCGCCGAGGACCTTTGCGGTCCGCTCGGCGAGGCGGCGGTCGCCGTCGAAGCGGCTCTTGAGCTCGAGCACCAGCGTCGTGCGGCCGGCGACGAGCTCGCATAATTCGCTCAAGGTGAGCATGCGATCGCCGCTCGCCTTGAAGCGGACGGCCTTGAGCGCCGCCGCGTCCATGTCGGCGAGCCGGCCTTGTCCGTCGGTCAGCCGGCCGAGCGCGTCGTCGTGGTGCACCATGGCTTCGCCGTCGGCGCTCATCTGCAGATCGCATTCGATGCCGTAGCCGCCGGCAATGGCCGTCGTGAAGGCCGACGCGGTGTTCTCGATCGCGCCGGCGCCGTGCAAGCCGCGATGGGCGATCGGCCGCGCGGTGAGCCAGTCGAGGCTCGCCATGGTGTCACGTCACCTCGAACAGGCCTTCGACTTCGACGGCGGCGTCGGCGGGCAGGGCCGACACCCCGACCGTGGTGCGCGCATGGCGGCCTTTGTCGCCGAAAACCTCCACCATCAGATCGGAAGCGCCGTTCATGACTTTTGGCCCTTCGGTGAAATCGGGCGCCGAATTGATGAAGCCGCCAAGGCGCAGCACGCGGGCAACCTTGTCGAGATCGCCGAGCGCGACTTTGAGCTGGGCCAGCAGATTGACGGCGCAGGCGCGCGCCGCCTGCTGCCCCTCTTCGACCGATACCGTGGCGCCGAGTTGGCCGATACTGACGAGAGTGCCGTCAGCGCCAAAACATAATTGGCCGGAGAGGATGAGCAGGTTACCGCTGCGCACGAACGGCACGTAATTCGCCATCGGCGTCGCCGGGGTCGGCAAGGTGATTCCCAAGCTCGCGAGTTTTCGCTCAATCGCGCCGGCCATGAATCCCTCCCGTGCCCTGCGGACGTGGCCGCTTGTCTTGGCCGATCGGCCGGTTATGCGCAAGCATAGGCCGCCGCCGGTTGCCGCGGCAGGGCGCGGCCTCTATCTTGCCTCACTCATGCATCTTTGTTCGCTCAAGGGATGACCGCAACGCCGCCGGAAGAGGTCTGCTTTCATGGATACGCTCGCTTTTGCCAAACGCCTGATCCCGTCGGCCCTGGGTGCTGTCATCGCCGCCGCCGGCATCCTGCCGACGGCCGCCGCGCCACCTGCCGACAAAGTTTTTCTGGCGCCGCACCGCGCGGTCTACGATCTCAAGCTCATCAAATCAAAAGGCAGCCGCGGCATCGATGCGGTGCGCGGGCGCATCCTCTACGATTTTTCCGGCAATGCCTGCGATGGCTATGACTTGAAGTTCCGTCAGGTCTCGGAGCTCGATTCCGGCGAAGGCAAGCGTGTGCTCAGCGACCTACGCTCGACGACCTGGGAAGACGGCAAGGCCGACAAATTTCGCTTCAATTCGCAAAACCTGCTCAACGAGCGGCAGACCGACGCCGTCGACGGCCACGCCGATCGCGGCGGCAAGGCCGTTACGGTCAACCTGGACAAGCCGAAGGAAAAAAACTTCACCGTCCCGGTCGGCGCAGTTTTCCCCACCGAGCATATGCGGCGCATCATCGTCGCCGCCCGCGCCGACAAGACCATTTTGGAATTTCCGGTCTATGACGGCTCGGAGACCGGCGAGAAGCTCTACAACACGCTCACGGTGATCGGGAAGGCGATCGCGCCGGGTGAAAACCCGCCGCAGGACGCCGCCGCTAAAATCCCGGCGCTCGCCAAGCTCACGCGCTGGCCGGTGACCATCAGCTATTTCGAGCGGCAGGCCGACAAGCAGGAGCAGGCCGGCGAACAGACCCCGGTCTATGCCATTTCATTCGAGCTTTACGAAAACGGCATCTCGCGCGCGCTGACGCTCGATTATTCCGATTTCAGCATCAGCGGCGAAATGACCTCGCTGGAGCTGAAGAAGGTGAAGCCGTGTCCGTGAGCGCGCGCTAATCCTCCTTCTCGTCTTCAAGCGCCAGGCCCTTCACCACCGCGTCGCGGCCGAATTTGGCGCGCAGTCTATCGACCGCATGTTCGGCTTCGGCCGCGCGCCGGTCGATGAGGTCGGCGAGGTCGTCGCCGGCGGCATCTTCCAGGTGGCTGACGCCGATACCGATCAGGCGAAAGCGCGTGCCGCCGACTTCGTGCTGCAGCAAGTCGCGGCCGGCGGCGAAAATGCGCGCGGCTAATTGCGTCGGGCCGGACAGCGCCCGTGCCCGCGTGCGGATCTTGAAATCGGCGCTCTTGAGCTTGAGCGTCACCGTCGAGCCGGCGAGCGCATTGGCCTTGAGCCGCGCCGAGACGCGCTCGGTCAGGTCCCATAGAGTTTGTTCGAGCGGGCGGAATTCGCCGATGTCGCGCTCGAAGGTAGTTTCGGCCGAGATGCTTTTGCTTTCGCGCTCGGGGTCGACGCTGCGGGCATCGATGCCGCGCGCCAGCCGCCAAAGCCTACCGCCTTCCTCGCCGTAACGGCGCAACAAATCGGCTTCTTCGGCGCGCTGCAGATCGGCGATCAGCCGGTAGCCGTCGCTGGCGAGCTTGGCGGCGCTCACCGCGCCGACGCCGTAGATGAAGCCGACCGGCTTTGCCGCGAGAAAGCCCGCGGCCTCCGCTTGGCCGAGCACGGCAAAGCCGCGCGGCTTGTCCATGTCGGAGGCGATCTTGGCGAGGAACTTGTTGGCCGACAGTCCGATCGAAACCGTGATGCCGAAGTCGCGCTCGACTTGCCCGGCGAAACGCGCCAGCGCCTTGGCGGCGCTCATGCCGTGCAGCCGATTGGTGCCGGTCAGGTCGAGGAAGGCTTCGTCGATCGACAAAGGCTCGACCTGCGGCGTCAAGGCGAACATCGCGGTGCGCACCGCGCGGCCGACCTTCACGTACTTCGCCATGTTCGGCTTGACCACCACGGCATCGGGACAGCGGCGCCTGGCCTCGAACATCGGCATCGCCGAGCGGATGCCGTAGGTGCGGGCGACATAACATGCCGCCGCCACCACGCCGCGTTTTCCGCCGCCGACGATCACCGGCTTGTCGGTGAGCGAGGGATCGTCGCGCTTTTCGATCGTCGCGTAGAAGGCGTCGCAGTCCACATGCGCGATCGTCAGCGTATCGAGTTCGGCATGGCGCGCCAGCCGCGGCGAGCCGCAGGCCGGACAGCGCTTGGCTTGCTCCGGTGCGTCGGTGAGGCAATCGCGGCAGAAGCTCACGGGACTTCGCGCTCCCAAGGCGTCCCGCCGAGCGCGGCGCGGGCTTTATCGATATCGGCCGGATCGATGCCGGTCTCGGCGGCAAAAGCGGAAAGCAGCCGCTCGTCGCCCGCCAGGTGGTCCAACACGCCGATCAGGAATCCCGACTCACGCGCGGCGGCGCGAATCTCGCTCGGCCCGATGCCGGTAACCGCCAGGAAGCGTCCGAGCCGCTCGGCGTCGCCGGCAATAAAGGTAAGCGCCTGAATTGCCAGACCTTCTGCCGCGTCTTGGGTTAACGGAGGGCCTAGTTTCATCGATCAAATTTGCCTTTCCGTAACAAATCGGCACTACGGTTCCCCGATCATGCCTGAGCGCGCGCGGGCTGGCGACGCCGCATGCGCCGGCTCAGGCGCCTTGGGGACAAAGGGGCGGGGTTTCATGCCGAAGACCGTCCTGATCGTGGAGGACAACGAGCTGAACATGAAGCTCTTCCACGATCTCCTGGAGGCGCACGGCTATCAGACGATCGGGACGCGTAACGGCATCGAGGCGCTCGATCTTGCGCGCAAGTACCGGCCCGATCTGATCTTGATGGACATTCAATTGCCGGAAGTCTCCGGCCTGGAAGTGACGAAATGGCTCAAGGACGATGCCGAGCTCAAGTCGATCCCCGTGGTGGCGGTGACCGCCTTCGCCATGAAGGGCGACGAGGAGCGAATCCGCGAAGGCGGCTGCGAGGCCTATTTGTCCAAGCCGATCTCGGTGGGCAAATTCATCGAGACCATCCGTCATTTCCTCGGGCAGGCCTGATGGTGCAGCCATGACCGCCCGTGTTCTTGTCGTCGACGACGTCCCGGCCAACGTGAAGCTGTTGGAGGCGCGGCTGTCGGCGGAATATTTCGACGTCACCACCGCCAGCAGCGGGCCGCAGGCGCTGGCGCTGTGCGAGCGCGCCGAATGCGACATCGTGCTGCTCGACGTGATGATGCCGGACATGGACGGCTTCGAGGTCTGCCGCAAGCTCAAATCCAATCCGGTGACGCACCACATTCCGGTGATCATGGTCACCGCGCTCGACCAGCCGGCCGACCGCGTGCGCGGCTTGGAAGCCGGCGCCGACGATTTTCTCACCAAACCGGTGACCGACGTGGCGCTGGTGTCGCGCGTGCGCTCGCTGGCGCGGCTGAAGATGATGACCGACGAATTGCGCCTGCGCGCGCTCACCTCGAAAGACGTGGTGATCGAGAGCCCGGAGCGCGAAGCCGTAACGGAAACCGGCCGCAACGGCCGCATCTTGATCGTCGATGACCGCAAGGCCTCCTACGAACGCATCGCGGCGACGCTGTGCAAAGAGCACACCGTAGACGTCGAAACCAATCCGAGCGAGGCGCTGTTCCACGCCGCCGAAGGCAATTACGATTTGCTGATCGTATCGCTCGGCCTGCAGAATTTTGACGGGCTCCGCCTGTGCAGCCAGGTCCGTTCGCTTGAGCGTACGCGCAACGTGCCGATCCTGGCGGTGTCCGAAGCCGACAACAATGCGCGGCTGGTGCGCGGCCTGGAAATCGGCATCAACGACTATCTGATCCGTCCGGTCGACAAGAATGAAATGCTGGCGCGGGTGCGCACCCAGATCAAGAAGAAGCGCTATGCCGAGCGGCTGCGCGACAACGTGCAGAAGTCGGCCGAGATGGCGATCACCGACGCGCTCACCGGCCTCTACAACCGCCGTTACATGGAAATGCATCTGGCCACGCTGGTCGAGCAGGCGGCCTCGCGCGGCAAGCCGATCGCGGTGCTGATCGTCGACATCGACCACTTCAAGGCGGTCAACGACGGCTACGGCCACGACGCCGGCGACGAGGTGCTGCGCGAGTTCGCGCTGCGGATCCGCAAGGCGATCCGCAACATCGATTTGGCTTGCCGCTACGGCGGCGAGGAATTCGTCATCGTCATGCCGGAAACCGATGTGACGGTGGCGACCATGGTGGCCGAGCGGCTGCGCCGGCGCATCGCCACCGAACCGTTCACCATCGAGCAGGGCGCGCGCCAGCTCAACGTGACCATCTCGATCGGTCTTGCCGCTCTCGTCGACGGCAGCGATAACGCGGCCGCAATCCTCAAGCGCGCGGACACGGCGCTTTACCGCGCCAAGCGCGATGGCCGCAACCGGGTGGTGCCGGACGCCGCTTGAGCAGCTCACGCGTGCAGCCGCCGCCGAATTAACGAAGCCGTTCAATCGTTTAAAAAGCCAATGGTGGGGGCGACCCGCTTGGTCTAACCTTGTTTTTGGCGCCCTGAGTTTGCGGCCGCATTGGCCAAAGGCGGGTGTTGCCCGAATAGCCAATTCGATTGCCCTACGGAGTGCTCAGGTCCGCCGCATCTCCTGGGTCCGTGGGGTTCGGCCGGCTTGGAAGCGATGCGAGTGGCCTCCTCAAATCATCGCTTCCGGCCGGCCACCTAATTTCACCAGTCTCCAGATACGCGAAGGGCGCCAGACCGGCGCCCTTTTTTGATCCGTCACGCTGCGCGACACCTACTTGATCTTTGATTCCTTGTATTCGACGTGCTTCTTGGCGATCGGATCGTATTTCTTCTTCGCCAGCTTTTCGGTCTGCGTGCGCGAGTTCTTTTTGGTCACGTAATAGTGGCCGGTGCCGGCGCTGGAGACGAGCTTGATCTTGAGACTGACGGCTTTGGCCATGGACTTGCCCTCTGAGCGGAATTTGGCGGGAACGTAACGCTGGAGCCGGGAATGTCAAGAAACCGCGAATTCCGCGGCCTATAGCAGTTCCCGGAAAAACTGCTGGTTCTGCATGAAATAGAACGGCACCGGCAGGTCGTGGCCCATGCCGGCCTCGACCCGGGCCAGCAGCTCTTCCAGTACGACGCCGGTAATGGTCGGCATGTCCAGGTGCGTTGCCTGCTCGATCGGCACCCAAGTGAGTTCGACCAGTTCGGAATCCGGCCCCACCACGCCCTCGATCGTATGCGCGATCGAAGAAGCGTCGGCGGTGAAAAAGCGCGTGTCGAAGCGCCGCGGCCGCCGCGGCGGCGTAATCGCGCGGGCGATGAAATGGATGTTGCCGAGATCGGGGTGCACTCGCGCCTTGGCAAACTCTTGCCAGATTTCGCCGGGGGTCGCCGGGGCTTCGTTGCCTTTGACGCCGAGCAGGATGCCGGTTTCCTCGGCCGTCTCGCGCACGGCGGTAAGCGCGAGCGCGCGGGCAAAATCGGCGCTTTTGTCGGCGACGCGCTCGAGCAGCTTTGCCTGCATGTCGGGATGAATCTCGCTCACCGCCGACATCTTGGCGTCGAGCGTTTCGATGCGGCCGCCGGGAAACACGAATTTGCCGGGCATGAATTTGTGGCCATGATGGCGGCGGCCGAGCAGGACCTTCGGCGTCGGGCCCGAGCGGTCGATCAGCATCAGCGTTGCGGCATCGCGCGGCTCGCTATCGGGAAACGACTGGTCGCGCTCCGATTTGGTCATGCGCTCGGCCCAAAGTTTGGACAGGTCTTGCGTCATTAAGCCTTCCGTTGTTTGCGCTGATGCTGCTGTGGATGGCGGCGCTGGTGGCGCTGCGGCTCGAAGCGCCGGCCGCGGCTCGGCCGGCCCGGGCGGCCTTGCGAGAGAAGCTCAAAACGCAGCGCCCCGGCAACGGGGGCGGCTTCGACGAGCTTCACCGTGACGGCATCGCCGAGCCGGTAGGTTTCGCCGCTGTGGCGCCCGACCATGGAATGGCGGGCTTCGTCATAGTGGAAATATTCATCGCCGATGGTACGCGCCGGCACAAAGCCGTCGGCGCCGGTCTCGTGCAATTTCACGAACAGGCCGGCGCGGGTGACGCCGGATATGCGGCCATCGAAGGTGGCGCCGACCCGGTCGGCGAGGAAATGCGCAATCAGCCGGTCGTTGGTTTCGCGCTCGGCCACCATGGCGCGCCGTTCGGTGGCGGAAATCTCGGCCGCGATCTCGGCCAACTGCTTGCGGTCGGCGCTCTCGGGCAGGCCGTCGCCGCCGAGCTTGAGCGCGCGGATCAGTCCACGATGCACGATCAGATCGGCATAACGGCGGATCGGCGAGGTGAAATGCGCATAGCGGCGCAGGTTGAGGCCGAAGTGACCGTAATTCTCCGCTGAATATTCGGCTTGGGCCTGGCTGCGCAGCACCACCTCGTTGCAGAGCTGCTCGGCGTCACGGCCTTTCACCTGCGCCAGCACACGGTTGAATATCTCCGGGCGCAAGGCGCCGGTCTTGGGGAAATTGATATCGAGC
Organism: uncultured Alphaproteobacteria bacterium; assembly: GCA_963805375.1. Classification (GTDB taxonomy): domain Bacteria; phylum Pseudomonadota; class Alphaproteobacteria; order Rhizobiales; family Xanthobacteraceae; genus Pseudolabrys. The sequence continues at coordinate 118,814 of CAWDUB010000005.1, forward strand.
GTTTGCAGGAACTCGCGCAGCGCCGCGACCTTCTCCATCGTCGGCTCGTCGTGCACGCGGTAGATCAAAGGTACGCGCTCTTTTTCCAGCGTCTCGGCGGCGGCGACGTTGGCGAGGATCATGAATTCCTCGATCAGCCGGTGCGCTTCCAGGCGCTCGGGCATAATGACGCGATCGACGGTGCCGTCGCCTTTGAGCCGAATTTTGCGTTCGGGAAGATCGAGGTCGAGCGGCGCCCGCTCGGCCCGCGCGCGCTTGAGCGCCGCATAAGCGGCATAAAGCGGCGTCAGCACCGGCTTGACCAGCGCCTCAGTGTCCTCATCGGTGCGCCCGCCAATGGCGAGCTGTGCCTGTTCGTAGGACAGCTTCGCCGCCGAGCGCATCATCACGCGGTGAAACGTGTGCGAGCGCTTGCGCCCATCGGCGCCGATGACCATGCGCACGGCCAGCGCGGCGCGATCTTCAGCGGGCCTAAGCGAGCACAAATCGTTGGAAATGCGCTCCGGCAGCATCGGCACCACGCGGTCGGGGAAATAGACCGAATTGCCGCGTACCAGCGCTTCGCGGTCGAGCGCCGAGCCCGGCGTCACATAGTGGGCGACGTCGGCGATGGCGACGGTGAGGATGAAGCCGCCGCGGTTGTTCGGCGCGCTATCCGGCTCGGCATGCACCGCGTCGTCGTGGTCCTTGGCGTCGGGCGGATCGATGGTCACCAGCGGCACGCGCCGCCAGTCCTCGCGGCCGGCAAGACTGGCAGGTCTTGCGGCCTCGGCTTGCTGCAGCGTGTCGCGGCGGAACACGTGCGGGATCGAATGCGCATGAATGGCGATCAGGCTGACGGCGCGCTCGCTGGCCAGCGACCCGAGCCGCTCGACCACGCGGCCGCTTGCCAGGCCGAGCCGCGGCACGCGGCTGGTTTCGACCGCGACCAGGTCGCCGTCTTGCGCCCCGCTGGTGCCGCCGGCGGGAATGGCCAATTCCTTGCCCAGCATCTTCTTGTCGACCGGCTCCAGCCGGCCGCCGCCGTCAGGTCTTTTGCGGAAAATGCCGAGCACCCTTTGCTTGGGATGGTCGATGATCTTGATGACGCGGCCGCGGTGGCGAATGCCGTTGTCTTCCTCGGTTTCCTCGACCCGCAGCAGCACGCGGTCGCCGAGACCTGCGGCTTCGCCGGGCCGTGCCTTGCGCGGAATATCGATGCGGATTTTCGGCGCCGGGCCATGCGCCTCCTCGTCCCATTCGTCGGGCGTTGCGATGAGGTCGCCGTCGGCGTCCCGGGCGGTCACGTCGGCGAGCACGGTGGAAGGCAGCGTGCCGGGATGGTGCAGCTTCTTATGGCGGCGCTCGACCGAACCTTCGTCGGACAATTCGCGCAAGACGCGCTTGAGCTCGGCCCGCATCGCATTTTTAAGGCCGAAGGCGCGCGCGATTTCGCGGGTGCCGACTTTGCCGGGGCGCTCGCCGATGAAAGCGAGAATGTCAGCCTTGGAGGGGAGGGTAGATGTCGTTTTAGATTGCTTGTTCAAAATAGAAATTCCTGCGCCTGCAAGGCGCGATTAATAGTGAATGTAATGATCGAAAATCAGCTTCGCCAGCTATTCGGCGGCCGTGGTAATTTTTGCTTGTTTTGATTTGGCGCCAGCCTTTTTTGGCTTTACGGCCGGCGCTGTCTCCGCTTTGCCGGAAGCCTGTTTGCGGCCGGCGGCGCGGCGCGCTTTCGGCGCGCCTTCGGCGGGCGTCGCGGTCGCTTTGGTCTTGGCCTTTTTGCCGCGTTTGCCGCCGCCTTTGGCGATGCGTGCTTCTAACAGCCCGACCGCCTGTTCAATCGTCACCGTTTCCGGCGTCATGTCGGACGGCAGCGTAGCATTGACGCCGTCATGCGTGACGTAAGGGCCGTAACGTCCCTTCTTCACGACGATCGGCCCGCCTTGATCGGGATGCTCGCCCAGGCTCTTGCCGGGATCGGCGCCAAAGCGGCGGCCCTTGCCGGGATTGGCGATCTTCTCGGCGATCAGCGTGACCGCGCGATTAAGCCCGACGGTGAGGACGTCTTCGTTGGCGTCGAGATTGGCGTAGGTCTTGCCGTGCTTGACGTAGGGGCCGAAGCGGCCAACGCCGGCGATGATCATTTCGCCATCTTCCGGATGCGCCCCGACGTCGCGCGGCAGCGCGAGCAGAGCGAGCGCCTTTTCCAGATCGACGTCGTCGGGCGCGAGGCCCTTGGGCAGACCCGCGCGTTTCGGCTTCGGCGGTTTCTCGGCCTTTTCGCCCTTCTTCGGCTTTTCGGCTTTCGCTTGCTCGCCGAGCTGCAGATAGGGCCCGAAACGGCCCGAGCGCAGCGAGACTTCCAGCCCGGTCTCCGGATCTTCGCCCAGCACCTTGGTGCCGTTGAGCGAGCCTTCGGCGCCCGGCGTCATTTGCCGGGTAAAGGTGCAGTCCGGGTAATTCGAGCAGCCGATGAAGGCGCCGAAGCGGCCGAGCTTGAGCGAGAGCTGTCCCGTCGCGCAGTTCGGACACTTGCGCCGGCCGCTGCCGTCCGCGGGTTGCGGGAAGATATGCGGCTCCAGGAGATCGTTGAGCGCATCGAGCACTTGGGTGACGCGCAGGTCCTTGATCTCGTTCACCGCGCCGATGAAGCCGACCCAGAAATCCTGCAGCACCGCTTTCCAGTCGATCTCGTTGTTGGCGATTTTGTCGAGCTGCTCTTCCAGATTGGCGGTGAAATCGTATTCGACGTAACGCTGGAAAAAGCTTTCCAAAAAGCCGACCACGACGCGGCCTTTGTCCTCCGGCATCAGGCGCTTCTTGTCGAGGCGCACGTAACCGCGGTCCTGCAGCACTTGCAGGATCGAGGCGTAAGTCGAAGGCCGGCCGATGCCGAGCTCTTCCATGCGCTTGACCAACGCCGCTTCGGAAAATCGCGGCGGCGGCTCGGTGAAGTGCTGCGAGGAATTGATCGCCTGCTTCTCCAGCAATTCGCCGGTGCTCATGGCCGGCAGGCGGCGGCTCTCGTCGTCCTCGTCGGCTTCGTCGTGGCCTTCCTGATAGAGCGTGAGGAATCCGTCGAATTTCACCACCTGGCCGGTGGCGCGCAGTTCGAGATTGCGGCCGCCGGCGCGTGCCGAGATATCGACCGTGGTGCGCTCGAGTTCCGCCGATTGCATCTGGCTGGCGACGGCCCGGTTCCAGATCAGCTCGTAGAGCCGGGCCTGGTCGCGGTCGACCGACTTGGCGACTTGCGCCGGCGAGCGGTTGGGATCGGTCGGGCGCACCGCTTCGTGCGCTTCCTGCGCGGTCTTCGACTTTTGCTGGTAGGTGCGCGGCGCCTCCGGCACGTAATCCTTGCCGTAGTCCTTGCCGATCATGGAACGGATCGCGGAGATCGCTTCCGGCGCCACGTCGATGCCGTCGGTGCGCATATAGGTGATGAGGCCGACGGTGTCGCCGCCGATGTCGATGCCCTCGTACAAACGCTGCGCCAGCCGCATGGTGTGAGCGGGCGAAAAGCCGAGTTTGCGGCTCGCTTCCTGCTGCATGGTCGAGGTGGTGAAGGGCGGCGGCGGATTGCGCCGCGCGGGCTTGGCCTCGACATTGGCGACCTGGAAGATCGCGTTTTCGAGATCGCGCGTGAAGGCTTCCGCCTCGGCGCCCGAGCCGACGTCGAGCCGCTGAATCTTTTGTCCATCGGCGCCGACCAGGCGGGCTTCGAAGGTTTCCTGCCGCGGCGTCGCCAGCGTCGCCGCGATCGACCAATATTCCTTGGCGACGAATTTCTCGATCTCGAGCTCGCGGTCGCAGACCAGCCGCAGCGCCACCGACTGCACGCGACCGGCCGAACGCGCGCCCGGCAACTTGCGCCAGAGCACAGGCGACAGCGTGAAGCCGACAAGGTAATCGAGCGCGCGGCGAGCCAGATAAGCGTCGACCAGCGCGGCGTCGATCTTGCGCGGATGGGCCATCGCCTCGGTCACCGCCTGCTTGGTGATGGCGTTGAAGACGACGCGCTCGACCGGCTGCTTGGTCAGCGCCTTTTTCTGCTTGAGCACTTCCAGCACGTGCCAGGAAATCGCCTCGCCCTCGCGGTCGGGGTCGGTGGCCAGGATCAGCTTGTCGGCGCCTTTCAGCGCCCGGGCGATATCGTTGAGGCGCTGGTTCGACTTGGAATCGACCTCCCACAGCATGCGGAAATCGGCTTCCGGGTCGACCGAGCCATCTTTGGCCGGAAGGTCACGCACGTGCCCAAAGGAGGCGAGGACCTCATAGCCGGGCCCGAGATACTTGTTGATCGTCTTGGCCTTGGCCGGCGATTCAACGACGACAATATTCATGAAAATCCAAAGGGTTAACCGCCAAATCCGGTCCGGATCGGGGCGGAATTGGCCATCAGGGTTGGCCGGAACATGGGGAAGGTGCCCCTGGCTGTCAAATCAGGGCCGCCTGGAGGGGCTTCAAAGCAGCCAAATTAGGCACGAAATAGGCCGTTGCGCGTCGATACAACTAAAAGATGTATTTATAAGATCGCTCAATTAAAAGCTTTCTATGCGGAAAAGACGGTGTATTTTCGTTGCGCGGCGCAGATTGGCGCGACCGCGCCGGACTTTTGCGCCGCCACGGGACCAGCATGGCCGACCCATCCGCATCGAGCGAGCCCGGCGATCGAACCGTGGTGGCTCAGTATGTGGCAAGTCTGTCGGGCGACCTTGCCGCGATGGCGCGCGGCAGCGGTCTGCAGACCCTCGGCTATCTTTTGGAAATGGTTCGGCTTGAAGCCGAAAACGTCAGCCGGCATGCGCAGAATGGCGGCGGTTGATCAACGGATCGTCACGCCGAGCCGGCGTATGAATTCCGCCGTCGGATCGCCGTCCGGCACCATGCCGAGCTTGACCTGTTGGTCGCGAATGTTGTCGCGCAGATCGAAATCAATGTGGCCGTCGAACTCGTTCACTTTGTAGCCGAGCGCCGATAATTTTTTCTGCAGGGCAACGCGCGCGTCGCGCGAGATGGGATGGTCGTCGGCGGGCCATTTGGCCTTGATCGGCGGTCCGCCGCTCATACGATCGGCGAGGTGGCCGACGGCAATCACATAGGCGTCGGAATTATTGTATTCCTTGAGCACCGGATAATTGTCGGTGGCGATGAAAGCGGGACCGGCGGCGCCGCTGGGAAAGAACAAGATGCCGTTGCCGTCCGGCGGAAACGCCTTGCCGTCGGCGCGACGCAGGCCGCGTTCCGCCCATTGCGCGAAGGTGCCGCGGCTCTGCCGACAATCGAAGCCTTTCGGCACCATCACTTCGAAGCCCCAGGGCAGGCCGCGTATCCAATGCTCTTTGGCGAGATAATTGGCGGTGGACGCGAGCACGTCCGGCACGTTGGTCCACAGATCGGCCGGACCGTTGCCGGAGAACGGAACGGCATAGTTGGCGATATTGGACGGCATGAACTGCGACTGGCCCATGGCGCCGGCCCATGAGCTGACCATGCGCTCGCGCGCGTAGTGGCCGTCCTGCATGACGCGCATCGCGACGATCAGCTCGTTGCGGAAATAAAGATCGCGGTAGCGCACGTAGGCGAGCGTCGCCAGCGAGCGGAACACGTCCCAGTGATCCTTCTCGGCGCCGTAATCGCTTTCGACCCCCCACAGCGCGATCAGCACCCAGCGCTCGACGCCGAACTTCTTTTCCACCGCATCGAGCGTCTTCGCCCAGTCCTTGGCTTTGCGTTCGCCGTTTTGGATACGGCTGTGCGATGCGAGATCGTTGACATAGGCGCCCACGGGTTTGCCGTATTCCGGCTGGCGTTTGGTGGCGGCAATGACGCGCGGATTGGGCGTGACGCCCTTGAAGGCGAGGTCGAAGGTGGCGCGGGTGACGCCCTCGGCTTGCGCGTCCGGCCAAAGCGCGGCCTTGAAGGCGTCGAAGGAGTGCTTGGCATCCTGCGCTTGCGCCGGCGCGCAGGCGAGGCCGAGGACGATGCCGAGAATGGTAGAGATGCGGGTCAACATGAAAGGTCGGAACGGCGCGATTCGGTTTATCCGTTATAGCAGCGATACCAAACCGCCGCCGTGACGCTCCAGCCGTCCGGCAATTTCGAGTTCCAGCAGCACCGCGCGCACAATGGCCGGCGAGGTTCGCGACAGGCGCACCAGGTCGTCGATCGCCGCCGGCGTCGGCCCCAGCAAAGTGACAATGCGGCTGCGTTCGTCTTCGCCGGGCTCGCTTCCGGGTGCGGGCGTTTCCCGTTCCGGCTCCTGCGCCGGTAGATCGAAGCCGCGGCCGAGGATCGGTTCGAGCACGGCGATGACGTCGGCGGCTTCCGTCACCAAGGTCGCGCCTTGCTTGAGCAGCCCATTGGTGCCCTCGGCGCGCGGATCGAGCGGCGAGCCGGGCACGGCGAACACCTCGCGGCCCTGTTCGCCGGCGAGCCGCGCCGTGATCAGCGAGCCGGAGCGGCGTGCCGCTTCCACGATCACCACGCCGAGCGAGAGCCCCGAGATCAGCCGGTTGCGGCGGGGAAAGTCGCGCGCCCGCGGCTCCCAGGCGAGCGGCATTTCCGACAGCGCGGCGCCGTCAGCGAGAATGGCGTCAAGCAATTCGGCGTGCTCGGCCGGATAAATCCGATCATGGCCGCCGGCGAGCACGGCGATGGTGCCGCTGGCAAGACTGGCGCGATGGGCGGCGGCATCGATGCCGCGCGCCAGCCCGGACACGATGGCAAAACCGGCGTTGCCCAGGTCGTGCGCCAGCCGTTCGGCGAATTTGACGCCGGCAGCGGATGCGTTGCGCGAACCGACGATAGCGACCAGCGGCCGCGCTAGGGTGACGAGCTGACCGCGCACCGCCAGCAAAGGCGGGCAATCGTCGATCATCTGCAGCCGCGCCGGGTAATCGGGTTCGCCGAGCGCGATGAATTCGACACCGCGCGCGCGTGCCGCAGCCAATTCGGCTTCGGCCTCTTCGAGCGGGAAGATGCGCGCGGGCCCCGATGCGCCACCGCGGCGGGCAAGCCCGGGCAATGCGGCCAGCGCCGCGCGCGCGCCGCCGAAATGGTTGATCAGGTCCCGGAACGTGCGCGGTCCGATATTGTCGCTGCGGATCAGCCGCAACCAATCGAGCCGTTGCTCATCGCTCAGTCGCACGCGATCGCTCAACGCCGCCCCCGCACTGTCGCGGGCCGCAGCATCGCTTAAGGCGCCGCGCAGCACAACCGGATAGGCGCGAGTACAACCACTGGTCAGGGTGCCGATGCCGATTTGGCGCCGATCTTGCCCTCGCTGCCGTCGAGGAGGCGCGAAATATTGCCGCGGTGTTTGAGCCACAGCAGCACACTCAGCAGCAGAAACAGCAGGGCGGCGCTGGGCCGGTAGAAAACCCACAGCGCGATCGGGGTCAGCGCGCTGGCGACCAATGCGGCGAGCGAGGAATAGCGGCTCGCCGCCGCCACCGCCAACCAGATGGCGCAGAAGATCAGCGCGCCCGGCCAATAAAGCCCGAGCAGCACACCGATATAGGTGGCGACGCCTTTGCCGCCCTTGAATTTCAGCCACACCGGAAAAAGATGGCCGAGAAAAGCGCCCAAGCCGGCGAGCAGCGCCGCCTCGTGGCCGGCATAGTGCGCGGCGATAAGGACGGCGGCGGTGCCTTTGAGCACGTCGCAGATAAGCGTCGCCGCGGCGAGACCCTTGCGCCCGGTGCGCAGCACGTTGGTGGCGCCGATATTACCCGAGCCGATGGTGCGCACATCCGGCCCGCCGGCGGCGCGCGTGAGCAGCAGGCCGAAAGGGATGGAGCCGAGCAGGTAGCCGAAGACGAGGCGAAGGCGAGAGCGAAGGTCATACGTATTCGTAGACGGTGCGGCCGGCGACGATGGTGCGCACCACGCGGCCTTGCAGGCGGGCTTCATCGAGCGGGGTGTTCTTGCACTTCGACTTGAGTTCGGCCGGGTCGAGCACCCAGGGAAGCTCGGTGTCGACCACGATGACGTCCGCGGGAGCGCCGCTGCGCAGCGTGCCGCCGGCAAGGCCCAATAATTCGGCCGGCCGCGTCGACATGGCGCGCAACAGCGCCATCAACTCGATCTCGCCATTATGCGCCAGCCGCAATCCGGCGGTGAGCATCGTTTCCAGACCGATGGCGCCGGGCACCGCTTCCGCGAAGGGCAGGCGCTTGACCTCCACATCCTGTGGATTGTGGTCCGACATCACCACGTCGATCAGCCCGCCGGCCAAAGCCTCGACCAGCAGCTTGCGGTCCGCTTCGGCGCGCAACGGCGGCGACAGTTTGAAGAAGGTGCGGTAGGGCCCGATATCGTTTTCGTTGAGGGTGATGTGATTGATCGAGGCCGACGCGGTGATGTCTAGACCGGCGTCCTTAGCGCGCCGCAGCACGTCGAGGGATTCGGTGCAAGTGATCGACGCCGCGTGGTAACGCCCGCCGGTCAAGGCGACGAGACGAATGTCGCGCTCGAGCATGACCGTTTCCGCCGCCTTGGGGATGCCGAGCAGCCCGAGCCGGGCGGCGAACTCGCCTTCGTTCATCACGCCGTCGCCGACCAGATCGGGATCCTCGGTGTAATGCACGATCAGCGCGTCGAAGTCGCGCGCGTAAGTCAGCGCGCGCCGCATCACCTGCGCGTTGGTGACGCTTTTGTCGCCGTCGGTGAAGGCCACCGCGCCGGCGGCCTTGAGCAGGCCGATCTCCGTCATCTCTTCGCCGGCGAGCCCCTTGGTCAGTGCCGCCATCGGGTGCACGTGCACGATCGCGGTGTCGCGGGCGCGGCGCAGCACGAAATCGACCGTCGCCGGATCGTCGATCGCCGGCGAGGTGTTGGGCTGGCAGACGATGGTGGTGACGCCGCCGGCCGCCGCCGCCTGGCTCGCCGACGCCAGCGTCTCGCGGTGGCCGGCGCCGGGCTCGCCCACGAAAGCGCGGATGTCGATCAGCCCCGGCGCGATCACCTTGCCGCGGCAATCGACGACGTCGGTGCCTTCCGGCACGCCGCCGGCGCCGATGCCTTTCTTCGCCTCACGGATCACGCCGTCGGCGATCAACAGATCGCCGAGGATGTCGAAGTCGCGCGACGGATCGATGATCCGGGCATTGGCGAGCAGGATCGGGCGGCGGTCGGAGAGCATCATTCAACTTACCCTGTCGTTCCGAGGCGCGGGCGCAGCGCGCGAACCCGGAATCCAGATACAAACTGGGCGCGTGTTTCTGGATTCCGGGTTCGCGCCCTTGGCGCGCCCCGGAATGACGAGAACTTACGCATTCGGGAAATTCCGCGACAGCGCTTCGAGCACCGCCATGCGCACGGCGACGCCCATTTCCACCTGTTCGCGGATCAACGACTGGGCGCCGTCGGCGACGATCGAGTCGATCTCGACGCCGCGGTTCATCGGGCCCGGATGCATGACCAGCGCGTCCGGCTTGGCATAGCTGAGCTTTTTTTCGTCGAGCCCCCAATAATGGAAATATTCCGACACCGAGGGAACGTAAGAGCCGTTCATGCGCTCGCGCTGCAGCCGCAGCATCATCACGATATCCGCGTCCGCCAGGCCTTCGCGCATGTCGCGCGCGACCTCGACGCCGAAGCGTTCGATGCCGGGCGGCAGCAGCGTGGAGGGGGCGATCACCCGCACCCGCGCGCCCATGGCGTTGAGCAGGATGATGTTGGAGCGGGCGACGCGCGAATGCATGATGTCGCCGCAGATCGCCACCAACAGACCTTCGATGTGCTCCTTGTTGCGGCGGATGGTGAGCGCGTCGAGCAGCGCCTGCGTCGGGTGTTCGTGCGAGCCGTCGCCGGCGTTGATCACCGAGCAGTCGAGCTTGCTTGCCAGCAGTTCGACGGCGCCGGAGGCGTGATGGCGCACCACCAAAATGTCGGGGTGCATGGCGTTGAGCGTGATCGCGGTATCGACCAGCGTCTCGCCCTTGCGCATGGCGGACTGGCCGACCGACATGTTCATCACGTCGGCGCCCAGCCGTTTACCGGCGAGTTCGAACGAGGACTGCGTCCGGGTTGAGGCTTCGAAGAACAGATTGATCTGCGTGCGGCCGCGCAGCGAGGCGCGTTTCTTCTCGACCTGGCGATTGAGGGTGACGAACTCTTCGGCCAAGTCGAGCAGGCCGGAAATCTCTTCGCGGGAAAGCCCCTCGATGCCCAACAAGTGCTTCTTGTTGAGGACGAAGGCGGATTTCGGCGCGATGTTCATTAAAGCGATTGCTATAGGCGGAACCAAGGTTCCCGGCAAGGGCAGAGCCGTAAACGTCCACACACAAGCGTTATCGGCGTTAACGGAACGTCAGGCCGCGCAAAGTGTTGTTTCCTACGAGTTCCGCTGTGCTCGGCGCAAGCTGATGGCGCCGGCCGGTGGGGCAGAGAATAAAGGAGAGGAACCATGAGAACGCTTTCGAAATATGCGGTTGCTGCGGCACTCACCGGCGCGCTTGCCTTCGCGGCGGCGACACCCACGCAGGCGCGGTGGAACGGCCATCACGGTGGCTATCACCACGGCGGCGGCGCCGCGGCCATAATCGGATTCGGCGCCGGCGCGTTGCTTGGCGCAGCCGCGGCGAATGCCAACGCGGGCTATTATTACGGCCCGGGCTACTATGACAACGGTTACGCGCCGGAAGCTTACGATGCTCCGGTCTATGTGCAGCCGGCTCCGAGTTCTTGCTGGCACTCGACGGACTCCAGCCGCGGCTACGGCTATTACGGCAGCTGCTACTAACGGGCGCGTTTAGCGGATAGATGAGGGCGGGCTTAAAGCCCGCCCTTGTCATGTCTGCGGGCATTTAGCCTTTCAGGCCGGCGAGCCGGTCGAGCGCGCCCTGCAGAATAAACGCGGCGGCGTGCTGGTCGATGATGGCCGCGCGCTTTTTGCGGCTGACGTCGGCGGCGATCAGATCGCGCTCGACCGCGGCGGTGGAGAGCCGCTCATCCCACAAAGCAATCGGCAAATCGGTGAGCTTGGCGAAATTGCGCGCGAAGGCGCGGGTCGATTGCGCCCGCGGACCTTCCGTCCCGTCCATGTTGATGGGCAGGCCAAGGACAAAGCCTGTGGCGGCGCGTTCGGCGGCCAGCGCCAGCACGCGCCGCGCATCGGCCGTGAAGGTCTGGCGCGCTATGGTTTCGACGCCGGCGGCGAGCTTGCGGTCGGGATCGCTGACCGCGACGCCGATGGTCTTGGTGCCGAGGTCGAGGCCGATCAGGCTGCCGCGCGCGGCAAAGCGCGGGGCGATGTCAACCAGCGGGCCGACCAAGGACGATGTCTCCATAGCGGCGATGTCTATCACGTTAGCCGGCCCTAGGCCCGATTGCGCGGGATGAAAAAAATCTATTCAAATATCGCGGGGTCATACTTCGGGGGTTCAAATGAACGTCAGTAGCGGCAAGCGCCAGCGCGCCGATATCGACATGCGCGCCTTTGCCAAAGGCGCCGGCGCCACCATCAAGGTGCCGGCCGGCGGCACCATTTTCAGCCAGGGCGAGGCCGGCGACTGCATGTACATCGTGCAGTCCGGCGTCATCGACATGGTCATCGGCGACACGGTGGTCGAGACCATCGGCGCCAATGAGGCGCTCGGCTTCATGTCGATGCTCGACGATCTGCCGCGCTCCTCGACGGCACGGGCGCGCGAGGCTTGCGAACTATCCTTGATCGACCCGCGCACCTTCCGCTTCATGGTCGATGAGGTGCCGAACTTCGCCAGCTACCTCATGGGCGTGCTGGCGCGGCGCATTCGCGGCATGAGCAAGGCGATGTGATTTTCAAGGCACGGTGCCGGGCGGCAGCTTGGCGGCGTGCGCGGCGATGGCGCCCGCCGTGGTGAACCAGGTGCGTTCGTCGGCAAAGCGCGTGATGTGGGTCAGCGCCCGCGCGAGATACTTGAAGCGGTGCGGCTGCCCGACGATGTAAGGGTGCAAGGCGATCCCCATCACCAGCGGCCGCGATTTGCATTCGGTCTGCAGCACGCCGAAGCTATCCATGATCATGTCGGCGAAATTGGCGCCTTCGCGCTTGCGCGCGACGATCTGCGGAATGTCGTTGAGCTCCTGCGGGTAGGGCAGCGAGAGGATGCGGCCTTTGCGCGTCTTCATCCACACCGGCTGGTCGTCGTGGCACCAGTCGAGCAGATAGCTGTAGCCCGCCTCTTGCAGCAAATCGGGCGTTACCCGTGATTGCGAAATCCAGGGCCCGAGCCAGCCTTGCGGGCGCCGCCGCGTATGTTTTTCCAGCGCCTTCGTCGTCTCCTCGATCAGCCGCTGTTCCTTGAATTCCGTGAGGTCGCCCTGGCGCTCGGAATTGCTGCGGCCATGGCCCACGATTTCCGCGTCGGGAAAGGCCGCGATCGCCTGCGGCGCCTCTTCGGCCATCGCCGAATTCAGCAGCAGCGACACCGGCAGTTTCAACTCGGCGAACAATTCGGCAAGGCGAAATACGCCGACGCGGTTGCCGTAGTCGCGCCAGGCATAATTGAGCACGTCGGGCTGCGGCCCGCGCGGCGCGAGTTCCGCGCCCAGTCCCTCGCCGAAGGCGAACCATTCGAGATTGAGCGCGATATAGATCGCCAGCCGTTTGCGTTCCGGCCAGTCATAGACCGGCCGCGCGGTAATGGCGGAGTAGGGATAGCGGCCGTGGGTGGGGAGGGGGCTCATCGGCGCATGGTAGCCGTCTGTCTTTGCGGCGTCATGGCCGTGCCGGCGCCGCGACTTCAGTTTCAATTGTCAAACAGCCCCGCCTTCGCCCTTCGGGCTTCGGCGCGGCGAGCATTTAGCCAACGCAGCGCGCGCCGGGCTTGCCCGGTTCGCGCCAAGCAAGCGTCATCGCCCGTATTCTTTACGGCCCCGGGTAGGCCGCCTTCTTCTCTTCCCCCTCGAGAGATGCCGAGGGGACGGAGCGCCGCGAGGCGCAACCGTATCCTTTCGTGCCGCGCTCCTTTCGAAGAGCGCGGGCGCCTCTCGGCGCTCCGTTGCGGTTTCGCGTCGGCGGCAATTGCCGCAGGGCACAGGCGCCGGGTCCGCGCTTCCTGGGACGAGGCATGGCCAGTCCCAGTCCAGCGAGCTCCTCGCAGAGGGTCCTAGTGCCCTCGGGCGGGTTGCCCGGGCCTCCCGGGTGCAAGGTTACGAGCCTTGCGCGCGGGCGCCGCACCTTGCTCCATCTCCGTAGCGTCCCGCGAAGACGCCCTCAGCCGAGCAAGATGATAGGAATATAAGCAGACGCACAGGCAGCGTCAAGGATTATTTTCCGCCTGTCCTCAGGGTGTTTGCCGGGCGCCGGGCCGGCGCAAGCCCGCTGGTAAATGCCGGCAATCCGCTTTACTTAAACACCACGCCATCATCCGGTTTTGAGGCCGTAATGTCCGTCGACGCCGCTACCGTCCGCCGCATCGCCCACCTGGCCCGCATCGCGGTCAAGGAGGACGAGCTTGCGCATCTGGGCGGCGAGCTCAACGCCATTTTGGCCTTTGTCGAGCAGTTGCAGGAGGTCAATGTTGAAGGCGTCGAGCCGATGACGTCGGTGACACCGATGGCGATGAAGCAGCGCGAGGATGTCGTCACGGACGGTGGCATCCCTGAGGACATCGTCAAGAACGCGCCGGCGAGCGAGGACAACTTCTTTTTGGTCCCCAAGGTGGTCGAGTAGCGCGCATGTGCATGGCCTGCGAGATGGGTTTCTGGGACATGATCGACGCGCTGTCGCCGGAGGTGCGCGAGCGCATCTTGCGCGAGCAGGAGGAGGCCGCGCGCTTTGCCTGCGACGCGCCCGCGCCGGAGCCGGGCGCCGATGTTCCATCCACGCCGCCGCCCATTGCGGATGAGCGCAAGCCGTGAGCGAACTGACTTCGCTCACTTTGGCGGGCGCGCGCGACGGACTGAAGAAAAAGACTTTCTCCGCCGCCGAATTGGCCGCCGCGCATCTCGCGGCAATCGAGAAGGCGCGCGCGCTCAACGCCTTCGTGCTGGAAACGCCCGAGCGCGCCGCCGACATGGCGAAATCAGCCGACGCGCGTATCGCTGCGGGAAAGGCAGGTCCGCTCGAGGGCATTCCGCTGGCGATCAAGGACATGTTCTGTACGCAAGGCGTGCGCTCGACCGCCTGTTCGCACATCCTCGACAATTTCGTGCCGACCTATGAGTCGACCGTCACCGCCAATCTCTGGCGCGACGGCGCGGTGCTTCTGGGCAAGACCAATTGCGACGAGTTCGCCATGGGCTCGTCGAACGAGACCTCGTATTTCAAGGCGGCGATTTCGCCGTGGCGGAGGAAAGGTGCGAACACGCCGCTGGTGCCGGGTGGCTCCTCGGGCGGTTCGGCGGCGGCGGTGGCGGCGCAACTTTGTCTGGGCGCCACCGGCACCGACACGGGTGGTTCGATCAGACAGCCGGCGGCTTTCACCGGCACCGTCGGCATGAAGCCGACCTATGGGCGCTGCTCACGCTGGGGCATCGTCGCCTTTGCCTCCTCGCTCGACCAGGCCGGACCGTTCGCGCGCTCAGTGCGCGACGCTGCCATTCTGCTGCGTTCGATGGCCGGGCCCGACGCCAAGGATACGACCTGCGCCGACTTAGCGGTGCCGGACTACGAAGCCGCCGTCGGCAAATCGGTGAAGGGCCTGCGCATCGGCATCCCCAAGGAATACCGGCTGGACGGCATGCCGGCGGAGATCGAGACGCTCTGGGAGCAGGGGCGGGCGTGGCTGAAAAGCGCCGGCGCCGAACTGGTCGAGGTGTCGCTGCCGCACACCAAATATGCGTTGCCGGCCTATTACGTCGTCTGCCCGGCGGAAGCCTCGTCCAATCTCGCGCGCTATGACGGGGTGCGCTACGGCCTGCGCGTGGCTGCCGGCGACATCACCGACATGTATGAGAAGACGCGCAGCGAAGGCTTCGGCGCCGAGGTGCGCCGGCGGCTGATGATCGGCACTTACGTGCTGTCGGCAGGCTATTACGACGCCTATTATCTGCGCGCGCAGAAGGTGCGCACGCTGATCAAGCGCGACTTCGAGGACTGCTTCAAAGCCGGCGTGCACGCCATGCTGACGCCGGCAACGCCGTCGGCCGCTTTCGGCATCGGCGAAAAAGGCCAGGCCGATCCGGTGGAAATGTATTTGAACGACGTGTTCACGGTGACGGTGAACATGGCCGGGCTGCCCGGCATTTCGGTGCCGGCGGGACTGGACGGGCAGGGCCTGCCGCTCGGCCTGCAATTGATCGGACGTCCGTTCGACGAGGAGACTTTGTTTTCGCTCGGCCAAGTGATCGAGCAGGCGGCGGGGAAGTTTGTCCCGGAGCGGTGGTGGTGACGCCTGCGGCCTTCAATCGCACATTTTCGCACAACGAACCGCCGCCCGCGCTCGGCGCTTCGCTCACAGCGCTGTGGTGGGCGAAGAAAGGCGACTGGGACAAAGCCCATCGCCTGGTGATGGACGCGCAAAGCGCGGAGGCCGCCTGGGTGCACGCCTACCTGCATCGCGTCGAAGGCGATCTCGGCAATGCCGGCTATTGGTACCGTCAGGCGCGCAAGCCTGCGCCCACCGGCACGCTCGACGATGAGTGGGCGGCGATCGTTGAACACCTGCTCGCGCAAGGCTCGTTTAGTGGCGCTTGATCCCTCGGGTCGCGCCTGAGGGATCACGCGCTAATCCGGATTGGGGCTCGCGATCGGCGGCAAATCCTGATCGCCCTGCACGGTTTTCTTGCCGCCCAGTTCGCCGCCGCTGAGGATGAACAGCACCACTCCCAAAGCGATGATGCCGCCGATGATGAGCCCGAAGGCGCCGTTGTCATTTCTCATGGGCTTCATACCTGTGATGACGGCCCAACGTCCGTCACGCGAATGCGGTTCCTGCCGGCGGTTTGTTTCTGCGCCACTTACTGGTTGACCAATTCGGGCAATTTTGCGGACACGCGCGCATAGCGTCGTCCGCCCAAGAAAATGCCACAGATTTTTCATGTGATTTAGAAAACGCCGGTAAACGCTTGGCCGCAAAAAAGGTTGGCGTCATACTTATGCGCGACGGGGGCAGCCGTGGCCGAGAGCGACACGCGCGCGACGGTACGCGAAATCTACGACGCCTACGCGCGGGGCGACGCGGAGCGCGTCGCATCTCTTCTGCATGACGATATCGACTGGGTGATCCACGAGCCGGTCGGGGTGTTTCCCTTTGCCGGCCCGCGCCGCGGGCGCGATGCGGTCATGCAGGCGCTCGCCGCCATCGGCGAACAATACGCGCTGCAAAGCTATAAGCCGGAGATCATGATCGTCGACGGCGAGCGCGCCGCGGTGATGTCGGACGTGAGTTTCGTGCAGCGCGCCACCAACCGCGTCTTGCGCTTCCGGGTCGCCGATTTCCTGCGCTTGCAGGACGGCCGCGTCATCGAGTTCCGCGAATTCGCCAACTCGTTCGATCTGGTCGAGCAGGCGCTGGGGCGCGAATTGTCGCTCTAGTCGCCGGCCGCGCGGCGCGATAGATAGTCGCGCTATGAACGTGCAGGCCAAATCCGGCAAAATGATCAAGGGCGCGAGCGGCGACTGGGAGGTCGTCATCGGCATGGAGGTGCATGCCCAGGTGACCTCCAAGGCCAAATTGTTCTCCGGCGCCGCCACCGAATTCGGCGGTGCGCCCAATTCGCACGTCTCGCTGGTCGATGCCGCCATGCCCGGCATGCTGCCGGTGATCAACGGCGAATGCGTGCGCCAGGCGATCCGCACAGGTCTGGGCCTCAACGCCAAGATCAATCGCAAGTCCGTGTTCGACCGCAAGAACTATTTCTATCCCGACCTGCCGCAAGGCTATCAGATCAGCCAGTACAAGCAGCCGATCGTGGGCGAGGGCGAAGTCACCGTCGATCTCGACGGGGATGAGAGCGTCACCATCGGCATCGAGCGGCTGCATCTGGAGCAGGACGCCGGCAAAAGCCTGCACGACCGCTCGCCGACAATGTCCTACGTCGATCTCAACCGCTCGGGCGTGGCGCTGATGGAGATCGTGTCGAAGCCCGATCTGCGCTCGGCGGAAGAGGCCATGGCGTTTCTTGCCAAGATGCGCTCGATCCTGCGCTATCTCGGCACCTGCGACGGCGACATGGAAAAGGGCTCGCTGCGCGCCGACGTCAATGTCTCGGTGCGCAAAGCCGGCGCGCCGCTCGGCACGCGCTGCGAAATCAAGAACATGAACTCGATCCGTTTCATCGGCGAGGCGATCGAGCATGAGGCGCGCCGCCAGATCGACATCATCGAAGACGGCGGCGCGATCGAGCAGGAGACGCGGTTGTTCGACCCGAACAAGGGCGAGACCCGCTCCATGCGCAGCAAGGAAGAGGCGCATGACTACCGCTATTTCCCCGATCCCGATCTGCTGCCGCTGGAGCTCGACGCCGCGCAGATCGAAGAGTTCAAGCGGCAACTGCCGGAACTGCCGGATCAGAAGAAGGCGCGCTTCATGCGTGACTTTTCGCTATCGGCTTACGATGCCGGCGTGCTGGTGGCCGAGCGCGAGACTGCCGAATTCTTCGAAGCGGTGGCGAAAGGGCGCGACGCCAAGACGGCGGCGAACTGGGTGATCAATGAATTGTTCGGCCGCCTGAACAAAGAAGGCAAAGACGTCGCGGCTTCGCCGCTCGCTGCCGGCCAGCTCGGCGCCATCCTCGATTTGATGGCTGACGGCACGATTTCCGGCAAAATCGCCAAGGACGTGTTCGAGATCGTCTGGAGCGAGGGTGGCGACCCGCGCGTCATTGTCGAGCAGCGCGGCCTGAAGCAGGTCACCGACCTTGGCGCCATCGAAAAAACGGTCGACGAGATCATCGCCAAGAACCCCGACAAGGTCGCCGATGCCAAGGCGAACCCGAAAGCGATCGGCTGGTTCGTCGGCCAAGTCATGAAAGCATCGGGCGGCAAAGCCAGCCCGCAAGTCGTGAACGAGCTGTTGAAGAAGAAGCTCGGCGCCTGACGCTCGCGCCGGGTTCCCGCGCGCCGACAATTCCATTTTGCAGCGCAAGACAACGTCGCGACGTTGACGCTCGCAAAATTTTTCCGACCGCAAGCACGCGGCGGACTGACAAGTTGCCGCATCGAAGCCGACGCGCGCCGCGAATCACTTGGCGCGATTCGCTCGTTTTTGATCGATTCCGACCGATCGAACGCCTTTTTGCGCACTGCCTGTGCAAAATTATTTTGCGCTGCATTTAAGCCGCACTGCATCGACATCGCGACAAATTTTGCCGCGCTGTTTTACGAATTTCATTCGTGTGCGCGCAATGCATATGAATACCGCCGATGCGAAAAAACCTTTGTATTATCGTGCTTTGTGCAAGGCCCGCGATTTGCGCTCGACGATCGCAAGCGCGTCGCGCGCAACGCGTCGTCGCATCGCATCGATGCGATGCGATGTCATCGCGCGCGGTGTTCGCACGTGCGGCGTACACACTTCGTTAAGTGGAGTCGCTGTTTTTTTCGTTGTGCTGTAGTAAAGCAAGTGCAGTGCGTGTCGATTCGCGAGCGCACTGAAGCGACATCTGCCATGTTACATGGCTAGGAGGGCAGCAATGGCGAAACGTAGAAAGAAGAAGGCAGCGGCGAAGAAAAAGGGCCGGAAGAAGAGGCTCTAGTCTGACGCCGTTTCCAGATCTTCGGACCTAGCGTTTCGAAGATTGCGTCATAGGGGCCGGAGTGCGTCATGGGGTGATGAGCGACATGCCGTCGCTCCGCGACGCCCCGGTTCCGATGGCAACAGAGGGCGTCGGCGAGACGGAATGTTTCGCCGACGCCCTTGGTGTGTTTGGCGCCCCCCGCGTGAGCGGCGGATGGACGCAACGATTGCGGACTGAAAAGTTCGGAGTGCGACCGCGCGAGAAAGCTTCCTGATTGCCGTCGCGAAATTTCAGCCGCCCGCAGCTTTGAGACGTTTATTGCACGCGCTCCAATATTTCGGCCACTTCATTCCCTTCTCGATCTTGCCTGCCGCCTTGTCCGCTTTCCATTCCGCGCCGCATTTTTTCAGCCGTGCGCGCGATGCGATCTGACCGGCGGTCGGCGGCTTCTTGGCTTTCTCTGTTGCCGGCTTGTCTTGGGCGGCCGCGCTCTGCGGCAGCGGTGCGGCCATCAACCCGGCGGCCACGATGACGGCGAATATGGTTTTGTGCATCGGTTCCCCCTTTTTGTTTGCGGCCGTGGCCGCCTTCAACGCTTGCGGCCCACAACCCGAGTCCTAGAATAACTCGTTCAGGTTGTGGCCGTCCAGGCTGCGGAAATCAGCGTCGGATCGGGGTTTGCCGGCGGTTGCGGTTTCCCCGTACCGGGCATAGCTCATACGCCATTCGGGTGAACTTTATGGGAGCATGACCATGGCGCGCGGGCGGACGGCGAAATCCACGAGCAAGAGCGGCAAAAAAGCGAATAAGCCCGCCAAGCGCAAAACCGCAAAACCGATCGAGCTCTATTACTGGCCGACGCCCAACGGCTTCAAGATTTCGATCATGCTGGAAGAGTGCAAGCTGCCCTACACCATGATCCCGGTGAACATTTCCAAAGGCGAGCAGTTCAAGCCGGACTTCCTGAAAATTTCTCCCAACAACCGCATGCCGGCGATCGTCGATCCCGCAGGGCCGGGCGGCCGGCCGATCTCGATCTTCGAGTCCGGCGCCATCCTGCAATATCTCGGCCGCAAGACCGGCAAGTTCTATCCGCGCGAGGAGCGTGCGCGCGTCGAAGTCGATGAGTGGCTGTTCTGGCAGATGGGCGGCATCGGCCCGATGGCCGGACAGTTGCACCACTTCAAAAACTACGCCGTGGAAACGCTCACCTACGCGATCAACCGCTATAGCAACGAAATGAACCGGCTCTATGGGGTGATGAACATCCGCCTCAAAGACCGTGAATTTATCGCCGGCAAATATTCCATCGCCGACATGGCCATCGTCGGCTGGGCCAATAACTGGCAGCGGCATGGACAGGACATCAACGAGTTTCCGCACTTCAAACGCTGGCTGGAGACGATGAAGGCGCGCCCGGCCGTCGAGCGCGGCATGAAGCTTGGCCTCGAGCTGCGCCAGGGCATCGACATGAAGGATCCGAAAGTGCAGGCGGTGCTGTTCGGCCAGCGCGCCCGCGCGAGCTGAGCGGCCGCGGCTGCGGGCGACCTCGCACGGTGGTTAGCCGCGCCTAAACCGGCTCGGTTAGCGATCTCTCACCAAGATCCGGAAATATCGATTTGCCGCGGTATTACGCGGTGTTTGGCGCAAGCCGGCGCCGCATTTATGCGTGCGCGTTCATCTTCGATTCATCGCATCATTTAAACTGTCATTCAAATTTTCAGACGATTATCGCGCTGCTCGGACGAAGAAGATTCGACGAGCGACAGGGCGCGCTTGTTGCCGTCACGGCCAGCAAGCCAAAAATTTGGGAGGCCAAAATGGCCGTTATCGAGATGGCGACCGAGAGCGCGATTGAGCCGAGGGATGCGGAGGCCTGCTTCGGACTCGGCATGATCTATTCGTCGGGCGCCGGCGTCGCCGTCGATCTGATCGAGGCGCACAAGTGGTTCAACATCGCGGCCATGCAGGGCCACAGCGACGCCGCGCCGATGCGGCGTGAAATCGCCGGTCAGATGGCGGACGCCGAGATCGGCCGCGCCCAGCGCGCCGCCCGCGATTGGCTCAAGTCGCATCCGCTGCCGCGTCCGGTGCAGGACATCCGCGTCGCCGCTTAAGTCTTGAGCGCTGCAATGACCTCGGCGATGACGCTTTGCCAGTCGCCGGGCGCACGCTGACGGAAAAGCCGCGCTTGCGGGTACCAAGGGCTGCGCTCGCCCGATAGCGTCCAGCGCCAATCCGGCGAAAATGGCAGCAAGACCCAGACCGGGCGTCCCATGGCGCCGGCGAGGTGCACCGGCGCGGTGTCGACCGCGATGGTGAGATCGACCAGTGTCAGTACCGCCGCCGTATCGGACATGTCGTCGAGACGATCGCCGACGTGGGTGACCTGGCGGCGGTTCGCGAGCCAGGCTCTGTCCGTTTCACGCATGTCGCGCTGAACGCTGACGAAGGAGATGTCGTCGCGGGCGAGCAACGGTTCGAGCAGCGCTGGATCGAGTGAGCGGTTGCGATCGTTCGCATGACTGGGATTGCCGGCCCAGGCCAAGGCCACGCGCTTGCCCGGCAGGGCTTCGACGATCGGCCGCCATTTGGCGATACGCTGCTCATCGGCGTTGAGATAGGGGATGTCGGCGGGAATGGTCGCCGCCGCGGTCTTGAGCGCCAGCGGCAGGCTGCCGAGCGGGCAATGCACGTCATGGGCCGGAAGCTCCTCGCCGCGCGCATGGCAGGAGGCAACGCCGGCGAAGCCGGCCATCAGCGCTTTTAGCGCCGGGTGAACTTCGAGCCGCACCGTCGCGCCGGCGCGCGCCAAGAGCGGCGCGTAGCGGACAAATTGGATGGTGTCGCCGAGGCCTTGCTCGGCGTGCAACAAGATGGTGCGGTTCGCCAAAGGGTATTCGCCGAGCCAGAGCTGCCCGCGATAGGAACGGCGCGTATCGGACATGCCGCTGCGCTTCCAGCGCCATTCGTATTCGGCAAAACCTTCGGCAAGCCTGCCGAGCGTCAAGAGCGACAGCGCCCGGTTGGAATGGGCGTCGGCATAGTCCTTCTGCAAGCCGATCGCCTTGCCGAAACTGTCCACCGCCTCGGCATGCCGGTTGAGCGCCTGCAGCGCGCGGCCGCGATTATTCCAGGCCTTGATATGGTTGGGCGCCGCGGCGAGCGCGCGATCGAAGCTCGTCAGCGCGTCGGCTTCGCGGCTGAGTGCCGAAAGCGCATTGCCGCGATTATAGAGAATTTCCGGATGCAGCGGCGCCAGCGCCAGCGCGGCGTCGAAATCGGCCAGCGCCTCGGTATGGCGGCCGAGCATGGCTTCGGCGACACCGCGGCTGTGCAGGGCTTCGCCATTGCGCGGCTCGTGCTGCGTGACGTGCGCGAAACAGTCGAGCGCCTCTTGCGGGCGGCCCAGCGCGAGCAGGGCGCTGCCGCGATGCTGCAGGGCCTGCAGGTCGCCGGGATTGAGCGCCAGCGCCTTGTCGAGGCAGGCGAGGGCTTCGGCGTCGCGCTTGAGCGCGTGCAGCACGTTGGCAAGGTTGCTCCAGGCGTCGGCCGCTCGCGGATTGATCTTCAGCGCCGCCGACATCAGGCGGTAGGCCTCGCCCATCTGCTTGCTTTGCGCCTTCACCAGGCCGAGCAGATGCAAGGCGTCGAAATTGTCAGGCGCCGCCTTGAGCACGCGCGCGTAAAGTTTCTCGGCCTCGCGCAACCGCCCCTGCCGGTGCAGTTGCACGGCGTCCTGCATCGTTTGCGGTAGGTTGAAAGGCTGCGCCACGGCCGGCGTTATGGCCCTGCTTTAGCGCGGGACGCAAGCCGCCGCGCTAGTGGCGCTTGCGCTTACGGTGTTTCTTGCGAACCGGTTGCGCGGCGGGGCCGGTATAGAACGGATTGCGATCGCAGAAGCCGCCGATGCCGTGAATGTATCCCAGGCATTGTTCGAAGCTGACGAAGCCGCAATTGCTGACGCCCAACTCGTGGCCGAAAACGGCGCACCACGGATACTCGACGGCGCGCGCGGGCGAGGGGGTCAGCGCGACGAAGGCTATAAACGTTGCGGCGACGATCCCTGTTTGCCGTTTCCATCGCATCGGTAATCTCCCTGAGCACTTCAGCAAAGCTAACACCTAAGGCGCTGCCCTTGTTTCAACGGGCCGCAAATAATTTACGTGCGCGGCCATTCCTGGCATCAAGCCTTCTGTACCCAAAGCTGGTACATGTTGACGAAAGTGTATGGAAATTCGGTTTCCAATGCGTGCCAACGGTCAAGGTCGGTCAGCGACCAGCCTTTTTCGGCGAACAGCGCACGATATTCACGCATGCGGCCGGCGTCGAACTCGAAGCCGAGAAACCGCAAACCGTTTTCGGCGAGGAAATTCTTGATCGGCGGAATGCTCACGCGCGTCTCCTGGACGTGAAACAACAGATCGCGGCACTCGCTGATGGTGTAAAAATCGTTGAAGCTCGTAATAGCATTTATCGGCGTGCCGATTAATTCCTGACGGCAACGTCGAATCTCTGCCGGCGTCGACCTATAGCCGCGCTCAGCGATGAAGGAACGCGCCGCTACCACGTCGCGGCGCGCGATCTCGCTGTAAAGGCCGATATGCATGAAGCCGGCGGGTTTGAGCAGCGTGCACAATACGCGCCATCCTGCAAACAAATCGGCCATGTGATGCAATACGCCGCTTGCTTCGATCAAGTCGAACCGCCGGTCGATGGCGCCGAGCTTGAGAATGTCGGCTTGCGCGTATTCGATGCGGGGTGAAAGCGCGGCAGGCGTCTTGCGCACGGCGTAGCTCAAGCTGCTCAAACTGAGGTCGACGGCCAGCACTCGGGCGCCTTCAAATTTCTGTGTAATGCCAATGGCTTGCCAACCCGTGCCGCTGCCGGCTACCAGCACGTCCAAGACTCCGCTCGGCGGCAAATGTGCAAAGGGAATTGTCGGAAAAATGTCGCGCAAATATTGGTTGAGGGATTTCGCCTCGACGTTGCCGGCGACATGGATCCAGCGCGGATAGGGGTTGTCTTCGTACTGCTGACGAACGCGCAGCGATACCTCATCGTCGATAACGGTAAGGCGCGGAATCGAGTTCCCGAAGCTTGATCTCCTGCAACGGCTCGCGCAGTTGCTGGGTCACCACCTCATCGACCGACGCAGGCCAACTGCGCGAAAGTAATTTCTCGGCATCGGGCAACTTGTTCAGCGGCAGATACATCGCCAAGGCGGCGAGCTGCATCGGCGCAACGTCGTCGCCCGAAGCGAGTGAGCCGGCGAGTGCCGCCGTGTGCCGAGCGACCGCCGCTTCTTCGCCGGATGTCGTCGCAAACACGTATTCGTTGATGAAGCACTGATTGGCGAGCAGGCAACAAAACGCCAGCTCATTGTCGGCGGCAGGAGCGTCCGCGCTTCGCATCAGCAGTGCGCAACGCAACGAGGTGAAGATGCGCTCTAGGGCAAGCTGACGGATGGGCGCGGCCCGCAACAGCATCGCGAGAAATGGATCGGCGGCGATCGAGTCAAGTCCGGCGCCTTCGAACAGTTCATCGATCGTCAGGCGGTTCGGCCAGGCCGCGGTCGCGCGCTCTGCGGCTTGGCCAATCTGCGGCAGCACGTTCAACAGCGTCGTATTGATGGCTCCGACCTGGTCGAGAAACTGCGGCATCAAAATCAAGGCTTGCGCGAAATGTGCGGAAGCATCGCGCAGCTTGCCTTGAGACTGCAGCACAAGACCGAGATTGTTGTGCGCCTCGGCGTCGCCCGGCTTGAGCGCGAGCAGACGGTGATAGGCACGCGCGGCGTCGTCGAGCCGGTTTTGCTGCCGGCATTGGGTCGCCTCGGCGCGCAATTGCCGAACAGGATCGCCGGCCGCAGTGACGTGCGGGGGCGACGGCATCTTGCTTGCTGCGCGGCGCTGTTTTCGATTCATCGGCTGCTCCAAGCGCTTACCCGATTATGCTGCCCGTGTTTGACGTGCAAATGCCGAGAGCATAAGCGTTATCGCACGCGGAGCTGTGGCCGAGTGGCTGAAGGCGGCGGTTTGCTAAACCGTTATACGCTCCAAAGGCGTATCGAGGGTTCGAATCCCTCCGGCTCCGCCAGCTTGAACATTTGATTATCGCGCGCGTCGGATTTCAGCGTGCGGCGGCGGCGGTGGTGGCGAATCGCCCCACCCGGTTTTTTTCCGCTGCCCTGGCTGTCCGCCGGCCTCGGCTTGTCCGGCAAAAGGGGCCGGCGGGTGGTCGCAAGCCCAAGGAATGGCCCAAACGTGCCCGAACCGCGTCCTTTACCCGGCATATGGCAACCGGGCGGCCCAATTTCGCACCGGTAGCGTATACCCAAAATTAAGCATAACCCATTGAATCGTAAACAAGAAGTTAAGGAAAGGCGGGATTCAGGGGGTCGGCAGCCGGGATGGGCAAAAATGCGTGTTTTTTACGCAACACTCGTTCGAAAAGCGTGTCGGGAAGCTGTGGGTAGGGCGCTTATTCATTGCGCCCTTAACCTCTTTGGCTAATCTTGCAGGTGCGACGGAGGGGGGCATCCCCGTGTCGCGCTGTCCGGTTTGACGGATCGCATCAGCAGCCTGGGTTTCTTTGAGCTTGGGTCAATCGCGGGTGTGAAATTTCTCCGGCTAGCGGGGAGCTAAGGGGAAGTTCCATCGGTGCCTGTCGCACTAGGCGGATACAGAACCCTCTCATGAGAAACAATGTTTGGAGGTTCAATATGAAGATGGTGAAAAGCCTTCTCCTTGGCAGTGCAGCGGGTCTCGTTGCGATTGCTGGGGCGCAGGCTGCCGATCTTCCCGTCAAGGCCAAACCGGTCCAGTACGTGAAGATTTGTAGTCTGTACGGTGTGGGGTTCTACTACATCCCGGGCACCGATATGTGCATCAAGGTCGGCGGCTGGGCCCGGTATGAAACCGGCGTCGGTTATGCCGGCAGCTTCACGACCGAGTGGTACAACAACAACTGTGAACAACCGGCACGACCAACGGCTGGCAACTAGCGCGTCGAAGGGCACGGTCACCGTCGACGCCCGCAGCCCGACGGCCATACGGCACCGTGCGCAGCTACGTCGACGATCGGCGTCAGCAACAACGTCACCGGCGTCAACGACGGCAGCCTTGGCGCTCAAGGCTACATCAACCGCTGGTTCATCCAGTGGGCCGGCTTCACGATCGGCCACTCGACGTCGTTCTATCGACTTCTACTCGATCGGCGCCAACCAGTACGGCTTCGTCGGCGCGGGTTCGGACTCGGGCGACGGCGGCTGGACGGTGTTTGCTTACACCGCCAATTTCGGCAACGGGTTCTCGGCCTCGATCTCGGCGGAAGTGCAGCGTCGCATACGTCAGATCGATCAACGTCCGCATCTGGCAGCAGCTACCGCGGCTAACATGCCACGGCGGCGCGGCTGCAGCTGGGCCGGCCTTCGTACGGCATTACCCGATCGCGGCTACGGCGCGTCAACTACGAGGCGCACGAGTGCCGGATCTGGTCGGCAATCTGCGCGTCGACCAGGCCTGGGGTTCGGCCCAGATCATGGGTGCGTTGCATAACGTCGCGGCGCACTACTACGGCAGCCACGGAAGGCACCGGCCATCCCGAGCGATAAGATCGGCTTTGCGGTCGGTGCCGGCATCACGCTGAAGGCCGACGTGATCTCCAAGGGTGACTACTTCTCGGCGGAAGCGGACTACACCCAAGGTGCGACGCGTTACACTCAACAATGACGGCCCTCGTGTGGGACTATCGTCAAGTATCGACGGCAATACCGTCGGCTTCGGCTATGACACCGATGCCGTCTATGGCGGCACGGTAGCCGGCGGCACCGCTAGCGCCCTCGAACTGACCACCACATGGGCGGTGAACGCGGCCTATACCCACTTCTGGGATCCGGCCTGGAAGAGCACGTTGTGGGGCTGCTTACCGCGCGGTGAGCTACAACAGCAACGCCAACAACATGCTCTGCGCGCAACTGGCATTGCGGCGCGCAACGGTACCGGCACCGCTGCGGTCGCCAATGCCGGCTGCAACATGGACTGGGCGGCTTGGGGCGCCGGTCTGCGCACCGAGTGGGCGGTCAGCTCGCTCGTTCCAGATCGGTCTGGAAGTGCTGTACGCCAACCTGCAGAGCGCAACGTACGCTCGGACGGTGCAATCGCCATCGTCCAACCGCCAGCTCCGGCAAGCCGGCAGGCACTCTACGCGATCTCCGACCAGGACAACTGGGCGGTGCGCCTGCGCGTCAACCGCAACTTCTATCCGTGATCGGTTGATCGCAGTCTGACGATAAAGACCCCCGGCGGGAAACCGCCGGGGGTTTTTGTTTCCTCACAGCGCTGCTGCGGAAATGGCAGTCGTCCCGTTCAAGAAGGCGCGCCGCCGTCTTTCCCTTCGTTATTACCTTTGCACTGACGAGGGGCCATTGCGAGTTGCTTCTTGCGCTTGCTCCGAGAGTTGGTGACTGGTGAAGTTGCCGCTCCCACAATTTGCACAATTCCTTCCAACGCAAAGTTGAGGTTCTATTGGTCGAACCTCGGAGGGCCAGAATATACAGATGCGTCCGGCAACCTCAACACGTTTCGATGCAAACGGAAAAGTGGATCTTCATTATGCGGCTGAAGCAATCGGCATGTGTAATAGATGGGCTCGAAGCCGAAGCGGGTTGGTGAAAAAATATTCGATATGCTGGAAAGCTAAAGAGCGATCCGACGTAGAGCGGGAAACGCGGTGGCGAGCATCATCAGCGCATCAAGCGATCAATCCGGGCTGACATTAAGGGCGAGACGAAACTGCCAACGTTGCGTATTTCGGCCACGAAACTGTCTTGGCTTAATTCAGGTCTATCCCGTCGTTCAAAATATCAGCCACGGCCTCTGCTGCTTTTCAAGCGTTGCTCGTGACAAGTGCGCATATCGTTGAGTAGAGCGATAGTTCTTATGGCCAAGTAGCTCTTGAACCACGTAAAGGTCCTCATCACCTTGTTCACCAGAAAACTAGCAAATGAATGTCGCAGGTCATGCAAACGGAAATCCGTCAGCCCGGCTCGTTTCCTGATGCGGTCCCACGGAAAGAATAGGTACGGCATTGGTCTGCCGGTCGCTTGGCGCGGGAAAGATGTACGGATTGCCGTCTGTCCTCGGCACTGATTTCAAGCAATTCAATTGCTGTCCTGTTCAGTTGGACGTGACGTGGCTGGCCGTTCTTCGATTTTGGAACGAACAGCGTGCGTCGCTGCCAGTCAATGTCACGACCATTCTGCCTGCGTGACCTCATTGCGCCGTGCGCCCGTCAGGAACAGCAGCATGATTGCCTTCGCGGCGATTTGGTTTTCATCGATCGCGAATGGAAGCGAGCAGGCGAGCGGCTTCCTCTTTACTTAGATAGCGGCTCCGCTGGACATCTGGCGGCACCGGTATTCCCGAGGCCGGGTTCGTCCTCGGCGGAAGCACCTTCCACTTGGCCGCAAGGTTGAATACGTATCGCAGGATGATGATGACGCGCCCCACCGATCCCGGCGCGTAGTGCTCGCTTCGCATCTTGTTCGTGAGTTCGATTATGAATTCGGGTGTGATCTCGTCGAGGAAATATCGGCCAAGTCCCGGAAGAATGTGTATTCGCAAGAACGTCTCGTCTGTTTTCCAGCTTCGCTTGTATCCTTTGATGAACGGCAGATAGCGTTCCTCAATGAACGAGCGCAGAGTAGGAATTGCACGCCGGTCCTGACGTGCCTGTTGCGGATCGCCGTGAAGGATGGCCTCTGCTTTGATCTGCGTGGCCTTGCGGCGCGCCTGCTTCAATGTGAGTACGTCGGCGGGGCCGATTTTGAATTGACGTTGCCTGCCACGCTCATCGGTATAGCGCTGATAATAAGTTTTGACGCCCGTCGCACGCACCTCCAACATGAAGCCTCGCATTGTGGTGTCGAAATAGTCGATCTTCATGTGATTGGCGGGGCAGTTCGCGTTGCGAACGAACGCTGGTGAAAGCCGAGCTATTGGCATTTGAATAACTCCCGCCCGGTCACTATAACAATTTTGCCGTCTTTGTCGATTTCAACACGCTCGACAGAAATGCCAGCTTTGACCGTGGCCTTGAGAGCTTTGGTCACATCTCTTTGTTTGAAGGTTTGCTGGCCACGAGACATTGTTAGTCACTTTTCTGAGAGCCTAGTGCCATCGTTGGCTCTATCTCGTCGGGAGAATTGCGCTGTGGCGTGGTCAACAGGTTCTTAATTCGCCCGTCTAAAACATCATCCGCAACCGTTCGCTCGCCCACATCTACGGCCGTTTGTGTAGCGGTTGGGTAAGCTGATTTCAGTCGCAAACCGCGGACCATCCGCTGCCCATGCGTTCCCTTCTCTGCTGGAAAACCGCGGTCGGAAAGGTGCCGCCGGAATGTAAGTTTTTTGAGTTGCCAGCCGACCTCATCGGCTGCCCATCGGGAGTAGTCGCTATAAGCCTCGCCGGTAGGAACACTCAGCCTTGGGGCTCACTTCGCAGCATTCGGCGATCCACTGGCCCACTACATCCATATCTTGGCGATAGTCCTCCGTAGATGCAGTCACCGTTGCAGGCGGGTTCAGCCCTTGTTTGCGGTAAGCGGCAAGTCCTGCAAGCACCCAGTTCAGAATTCCCGAGACTTTCGGGCATCAGCCGCCGCTCACGGAAATCTTTCTCAACCTTCTCCGGCGGGATAGCTACAGTGAACGGCAGAAGATGGATGCGTCTCCAGATGCCATTGTCTGTTCCGCGTATGATCGGCTTATGGTTAGTGGTCAAAAATGTCTTATGCGACGGATCGAAATCAAAGAAGCCCTGATACAGATTTCGCGCTGTTATCTTGTCTTGGCTTGTGATGAATTTTACCCGCGCCTCATTCAGATGATCGTTCTCCGATGTCTCATTGATCGAGACCAATCGACGCCCTTTGAGGCGAGCCAATTCGGGGGTAGCACCTCCGGGGCTCTTACGCTCAATCAACAGGCCGGCATCAGCGGCAAGCGCGTAGTCGCCCAGTAGCGAGTGTATCGTTTCTCTAAACGTGGATTTTCCGTTGTTGCCCGTGCCGTGCAGCACAAACATCACCTCTTCGCGAACGGAGCCCGTCAGTGTAAGGCCAGCCACACGCTGAATGTATGATTGCAGCGGGACATCGCCGCCTGTAACGGTGTCTAAGAATTTCAGCCAATTCGGGCAGACTGCGCATTGTGCATCGAATGTGACATTGGCCCGTTTTGTGATCAGGTCATTCTCGATGCGCCCGACGAAATTTACCAGTCTTGAGATCAATCACGCCATTTTCCACGCCGAGAAGCCAAGGATCAGCATCGAGCTTGTTTGCGGCGAGCACGACTGCCGCTTCACTTTCCGCCAAGCTCACCATTGCCTTGAGCCGCGCTTCCGCTTGACTTTTTATGCCGTGCTTTAATAGCTCGGTGCGTTCTCGTTGGTCTGCCAGGGCCAATGCCTCGGAGTACATCGCCTCGACGGTCTCTTTGGCGAGCCGCATGATGGCTCCCTCATTGTCGATGTCCCATCGGGAGTCATTCCATACGATCCACGTTCTCCACTCGGGGATGAAGCGAATATTTTTGCCGTGCCGACGTACAAAACGGCGAGCGTTGCCGAGGTCTGTTAAATCAATGTTAGCCTTGCGTGTTCTTCGTGAGCTTAGGGTCCCACGGACACGAGCTTATTTGGCAACACATGGGCCGTCATAACAACCTCCATCCACCTTAAATGGCAAACTGGTTCCCTACCGTTTCCGCGAGCGCTGCGGTGGGTCCCAACAGTTTCCCGCATTAAGGTGGCTGAGCGGACAGGGGGGATAGCGTTTGCGTAATGCTTCGTCGTTTTTGACAAAGTCTGGACTGCGTTCCGATGCCATCACCCCGCGAGCAAAGTCATCAAAACTCGGATGGCTGTTGAAGTCCCAATCATTTGCTCGGAGTGAATAGCCGAAGCAGGAGACGATGTAGCTCAGCGATGGTTGTGTGCTGCCCGGTGCATATTTCCGGTCCTCAATTTCTGCGTCTGACAGTGGGAGCGGCTGTGCGTCTTGCGGGCCGTAAACGGCAAACCATTTGCGCGCTCGCAATGCCAAACACACCATTCGTTTTTGGGTTCTTAAATTCTCGCCGCCGACATAGTACCCGCCGATAATCGGGTTCACACCCAATCGTCCGCGCAATGGCGCGGAGTCGCTAAACAGACGATCCACGTGCGATGCAACGTCCTTAGTATGGGCCAGCATTGTAGGTTCCTCCTTGGTCGGCCGGGATGATCCCGGTGTAGATGGAGGCTACATCAACTGGGTTATTAGATTATTCGGACCAAATATTCTTCTAATTGTGGTCCGGCAAATGCGTATTCCGGCCGGTCGAGCAGAGCGGCGCAAAATAATAAAATGAATATTTTTGCAGACTATGAAGCCGCAGTCGCTAATCAACTTTAATTTTGTCGCATCGAGTTTTGATCCGTTGAAGAGTAGAAGCAGACGGTTTGACAAACCCCGCGGGTAAGTAAGGGACCAGCGTGTCGATGGCGTCGTTCAGCGTACCGGATGCACCGTTTTTCTCAAACGTGAGCTTTCCATCGGCCGCCTTCGTAGAAATCAAAAGGTCCCAAACGAAATTCTGAGATGTTGAGTGCTTCACCGTACCCCGTCTCGCGCCGCGTTGGCGTGGTTTCGGAGTTAAGTGCGGATACCGTGGGGAAGGCTTGCCAGTCACGAGACTGAACAAATTTGCAAATTGGTATGCTGATTGCAGTAACCCCTCTACTCCACCGTTTAAGACCTTGCCAAAGATAGTACTCGTCTTGCCTAAAGTCGTTGCCATGAACGCACGCTCATCCGCGTTTAGGCTCGCCCAACATTTCGTAGAGGGTTAGGGCATCTCTGCCAAGAGGGCATAGCGCCTTTCATTATTGCGCGGCCGCTGTGCTGGATTTAGTCCGTCCGTTCAAGACTTTAGCAAGCAGCTTGCAAGCCCAAGCATATGCTCTCGGAAAAGAATTCTCGTTTTTTAGCCGGCACGCAAGCCAGATCAGCAAGCTGCCGAAGTACTTCTTTGGGCACGGATCGCGGTACCACATCGGCCGCTGCATCGCGCCCTTGGCAAGCCTATTCGTTGAGCGGCATGGTGAATCGCATCACAACGAAATAGTCGCCGACCGGGTTAGGCGCTGGGTTCTCGACCGTAGATGCGCGGCAAGTGCGGCGACCGAACGGGTGGCAGTGGGTGGCGGTCTGAGGGCATTTTGCAGAAATATCTCCAGTGAGTTTCATATAGGGATTTTATGAAATCGGCACTGAGAGCGCCACCGCTGCCACCTCAAGCCGTCCCGCGTCGGCAGCAACGCTCTGCCTTGGGCGCGCACACCCAACTGGCTTTAGCCACATCTTTAACCAGTGTTGTTAGATAATTAGAAACCAAACCATGTGGCAGACCTCCGTGCCAATACGGCGGCAAACGCCATGGTGGGAGCGTCTGATGGCCTATTTGACCAAACTTGCGGAATGCCAGGCCGAATTAGCATAAGCGCGATGCCGATCCCTATCGGGAGAGGGTCGAAGCTGCAGTCCGCGGCAAAGAGGCGATAGCAACTGCGGCCCTGCTCGACCTGCTCGGCTTGCGAAAGACGACCCAGAGCGCCCGGCGGATCGCCAGCACGATGAGGTCGTTGGGCTTCGTGCCGATCAAATCGCGCCGGCTCATGCCGGGTGGTTTCCGTGACACGGTGGCACGTGGCTGGGCACGCCCGGTTCGTGACGCCAAAGGTTTGAAGGTGGCAGAAATGCTCAGTCAGCTAGTTCGTACAAGGGAGGTAAAAATGATTATGAGCGGTGTAGACTTCATGACGGAAGAGCGTGGCCAGCGTTGAAATGGTGGGACTGCAGGTGAACCCGCGCGGCGACGACTTGATCGCCCTTCGCGTACTCCGCCGACACCGAAACGGAACTAAGGAGGCGCTGCTACGTCTCCTATTGCGGATATTCCGACCGCGCTGACCAATGTCCGATATACGAAGCGGACATCCCGATGGCACCCATTTTCGGGCTAAAGAAGAAGAGATGCTGGAAGTGTGGGTGCGAAGGTGAAAATTTTAGACGCTTGTTGCGCTCGACTTAGAACGGGCCACGGCGTCACTGGCAAACGGTTACACGTGCTCACGGGTCGTCGTACAAATTCTATTCAGGCCGGACGCCCTTTTCAGAATAAACAACGTGACCGCTTTGGCATCGCCAAGACCGATCAGCGTGTCGCGAGATGAATTTCCGGCAGTCATTACAATAAAGCGTATGATACAATTCAGATAGCATCGCGGCGAAGTCGCGAACTTCTCTTGGTGTTGGTGGCGCTGCGGTCGGGTTATAGTGAGCG
The DNA here is from genome assembly GCA_963805375.1 of uncultured Alphaproteobacteria bacterium. Lineage (GTDB taxonomy): Bacteria > Pseudomonadota > Alphaproteobacteria > Rhizobiales > Xanthobacteraceae > Pseudolabrys. Next base: position 151,800 of record CAWDUB010000005.1, read on the forward strand.
CCGCAGGCATTTCGCACCCAGCTGTTTTGCTCCAATTTGGCTATCAGGTCGGTGTGGGCAGCCGCATAGCCTTTTTGGGCCCTAAGACGGGCAGCTAGCGCCGGCCAAAGCTGGCCGATATCGTAGCCGCGTTTGAACCGTGCTGGAATAGTAACCTCGAGTGCCTCCGTCGCCTCGCGCAATAACCATTCAAAAACCGACCACCGGCTGAGGCAAGCGACTCCGCATCGAGCCGTTCGCGCACTTCTGGTGAGGTTATGCGCCCGAAATCGGTAAGCGGATCACCCAATACAGGCCCGCGCGTCAGGTCCCAGTTATTGATCCGCCCGTACGTATAACCGCTGGAGCCTAGCTCCCGGTAAAGCGCGTCGTAAAAATGAACATCATGAGTTGTGATGATTACCTAATGGCTGAAAATTGGTCCTTAATTAGCGTCATCCGCCCGCGATGGTCTGCGTCAACCGAGTGCATAACATCATCAAGAACCAACACCTTGAACCCCGGCACTTTTACGGCTTCGTACTTCCGAAGTGCGAGAAAATAACAAAGTCCAAATGTGTCCAGTGTGACTCACTAAAGTGCAGCAGCGGGTTCTCACGCGTTCCGTGAAACTCCGTAGAGAGAGGACTACCGAACCCTGCCCAACATCACGAACTTGGAGGTTCGATGTGCCAATGTCTTCGGCTGGATGTATTGTTTCATAGAATTCGTTTGCCGAGTTCGCCACCTCATCAAGAGTTTTACGCAGCACACTTTTCGCGCTTCTACAGCATGGCCATGAAGCCGGGAGACGATCGCTCTCTTTTCTTCAACTTCGCTGGCATCTTTTACCGCTGCCTTATAGCGCGGCCAATACGTCAATATTGCTTCAACCATCGAAACGGCGGAGTTAAGCCGTGCGCGCCGAATACTGTCGCCTTGGTCTAGGATCAACCGGTCGACGGTTGCGATAACTCCGTCATGGTTAGTCACGCTCGCTGCCAGACGCGATACAAAGCCGCGCATTTGAGCGGTGTTTGGCTTCTCGCTTTGAACGGCAGTTTCTAGCTCATCCAGAACCACGAGTGTCTGTGCATAGCTATCAGGGAGCGGGCTTTCGACTTGTTGCTCCCAGTGGTTGCTGAAACGTTTCATCGGGAGAGCGAGACTACGACTGTGCTCCAGCAGTCTTTCACGGCATCTAACGATCTTACGGGCAGCAGTAATGCGGCGGAGCTGTTTGAAATCGAGAAGGTGCTATCTCGGAACACAGCAAAGCTTTTCGGAATTGATGACGATGAATTAAATGGAGCCATCGAAGCTTATTCATCGCTTTCGTCGTTTGGCGGCGAAGAAGAAAAGCCTGATGAAGATATTGTCGATATCGCGTCAGAAGGATAGCGCGTCGTGTGCCGGGTCGTGTTAGGCGGTATTACATCGTCACCTTGCTGTCCCGGCTACCGGCGCGGCTCAGACACCATTTACTTTGGTTACTGAAAAGTTAACGCATGGTTTTGGGCTCCTATAAAATTTTGGATCACGCCTAAATGCTCGCACCAGTGTCGGGCGGCATAACGTTCGGCCGTCTTACCTTGTCACCTTGCTGCTGATGCCGTCGACGATATGCAGGCACTGACTGCATGGCCGTTAATAAGAGTTAAGAAAAAAGTTTTGGGGTCCTAGATATTTTCGACACACGTCTTCGCGCGCGCAAAGGCCCCCGGCCTGTCCATGGTACTGGGGGGTGCGCGCCCTATCCTGACACCGTCAGCCTCGCATCACGCTGCAAACTAGACCCTGCCCGGCGCGGCAAGGGTATGCGGGCCGTGCGCAAAACACGGTCGCGCGTAGCTGTAACAGCGAGGGTGATGTTATGAAACGTGATCTCTATGCAGAGGTATCGACGCGCATTGTTGCGGAGTTGGAGCGTGGCGCGGCGCCATGGATCAAGCCCTGGTCGGCAACGGCCGGCATGAATACGCCCTGCAACGCTGCGACCAATCGCCCCTATTCAGGGTGCAACGTAGTTCTGTTGTGGATGGCGGCAAATGCCGGCTATCGGACACCGCGCTATCTCACTTTCAAGCAGGCTTTGGATTTGGGCGGCAACGTTCGCAAGGGCGAGCACGGCACGAAGGTCTATTTCGTGAAGCAGCTTCAGGTCGCCAATCGAAATGGCGAGGAAGGTAAAACGCGCATCGTCCCCATGATGCGGGAATACACCGTGTTCAACGTCGATCAGTGTGAAGGCTTGCCCGACCGCGTTTTGACGCTGGGCGAAGTAAAGGTGCGCAATACCGATCAACGCGACCCGACGATCGATGAATTCCTTAGTTCGAGCGGCGTTGAAATCCGGGAGGGGATGGGCGAAGCCTATTATCGGCCCGGCGCCGACTTCATCAGCTTGCCCAGGTTTGAAGCCTTCAAGAGCGCAGCTGCTTTTTACGCGACGGCGTTTCATGAGCTGGGCCACGCGACAGGTCACAAGTCGCGCCTTGATCGTGATCTGCGCAGCCGCTTTGGTGAGAAGGCATACGCTGCCGAGGAATTGATTGCTGAGCTATGCGCGGCGTTCCTCTGTGCCGAGTTTTCACTGGATGGCGAGCTTCGTCATGCGGGCTACATCCAATCCTGGATTGGCCTACTCAAGACCGACTGCCGTGCTTTTTTCACCGCCTGCAATAAGGCGCAAGCCGCGGCTGATTATCTGCGCGGCCTCGCGCTTCGGGACCAGCAGCCGACAATGGCAGCGTGAATTGACCCAGAAAATCCGACCGCGCACTGTTCGTAGAAGAGTCTTGTACGAACAGTCGTCAGCACGGAAGGGCGAAACCCATGGCCAAATCGCACCTCAAGCTGGTCACGCCAGCCACCGTAAATCGAACAGTCACCCCCAAGCGGCGCCCAACGCCGACCTGCGCACCCGCGAGTACCTGACCGAGGCCGAGGTCGAGCGGCTGATGAAAGCCGCCAAGGGAAACCGCTGGGGCCACCGGGACGCCACCATGATCCTGGTGGCCTACCGGCACGGCCTGCGGGCCTCCGAGCTGGTGGACCTGCGCTGGGATCAGGTGGAGTTCAGCACGGCCACGCTGCACGTCCGCAGGGTCAAGCAGGGCACGCCAAGCACCCATCCGATCCTCGGGGACGAACTGCGGGCGCTGCGGCGGCTCCAGCGCGAGCAGGAGCCCAAGTCGCCCTTCGTGTTCACCTCGGAACGCGGGCGCACCATTCAGCACGGCTGGCTTCGCCCGCATGGTCGAGCGGGCGGGCAGGGAGGCCAAGCTGGCCTTCAAGGCGCATCCGCACATGCTGCGGCACGCCTGCGGCTATGCGCTGGCCAACAAGGGGCACGACACGCGCGCCCTGCAAGCCTATCTCGGCCACCGGAACATTCAGCACACGGTGCGCTACACCGAGCTGTCGCCGACGCGGTTTAAGGATTTCTGGCGGGAGTAGACAGGTCAGCATGCCTCCTTGTCAGTTTTGAGATGGCGCAGATTGCCGCTCCCCCATCGTAGGGACCGGCGGGAACGCGTCGAACTCCTTCCTGAGCGGTGCCAGAGGCATTTCGGAAACCGTCAACGGCGCCGGGCCACGTTCGATCTTGGCAGCCTGCGATAAATAGGTAAGAAATCAGCACCGGAACCGTTTGAAAGCGAATTGGTCATGGACCACGACGATACGATGACATTGATTTTCCGCTGCCCGCTGGAATTGATGGACATGCTGCCGCCGCCGTTTCCGGCCGTGCAAGGCCTGCCGGACTGGTTCAAGGCGCTGCCGCACACGGCCTTCAACGCGGTCACGCAGGCGGAAGGGCAGACGGTCAAACGCTGCCCACCATTCATCGACGCCATGACCTACGGCTTTCTCATTCCGCTGCCCTGCGATCTGAAGGTCGCGAACGGCGAATTCAGCTGGGACTTCGATCCGCCGCTCAACAGTGTCGACAATTTTGTGCGTTCGCCGATCGCCTTCCACGATGCGAGCCAGGTTGCCGGCACGCCGTTCTTTCAAGAAGACCGCTTTGCCATCAAGTTCAACAATTTCTGGAGCATCGAGGCGCCGCCCGGCTACTCGTTGTTGTTCACACATCCGGCCAATCGCGCCGATCTGCCGTTCACCACACTCACGGGGCTCGTCGATAGCGATCTCTATCACGACAGCCGGGTGAATTTTCCGGCGCACTGGCACGACATCAATTTCAACGGCGTGCTGCCGAAGGGTACACCGGTCGCCCAATGCATGCCGGTCAAGCGCGAGAACTGGGAGGCGCGCGTGGAACCGCTTTCGGACGACGATATTGTGCGGCTGCAGGAGATGGCGAGCGCAATCAATCGGGAAGAAGGTGTATATCGGCGGAATTTCCGGGCGGGCAAACGCTAAAGTTGGCTCCGTTTGAGTTGAGCCAAGTGAGCGCAACGCGCGCTATGTTTTCCCGTCACGCAACATGCGAGCGGCCTCGCTCGGCCGCAGCCAAAACCGGCCGCGGCCGGCATCGACCAGCGCGCCGACCGCCTCACCGAACATCTTGGCACTGCTGCGGCTTGCGTTGCGCAGATGTTCGAGCGCTTCCTCGCTACGGCCAAGCTCGATCAGGCAGATGCCCAGCCCGATTTGCGCAGCTGCATCTTTCGGCGCTACGGCCAGTAACCGACGATAGGTTTCCGCGCCCTGCTTAAAATCGCGCTCGGCTTGGAAGGCGCGGGCGAGCGCAAACAGCGCATCCGCATGTCCGGGCGCGAGCGCAACCGCGCGAGTGAAAGTGGCACGTGCTTCCCTGTTCCTGCCGCGCGCGGCGTAAACACGGCCGAGCTGCAGCGAAAGATCGGCAAAACCGGGCGCAATCGCCAAACCTTGTTGCAGGATAGCGATCGCCTCCTCGTGCCGGTTGAGCGCAGACAGCACGGCGCCGAGTTCGAGAAAGGCAGGCGGAAACGGCGGCTTACGCTTGACCGCGCGCTCAAGCCGCTCGTGCGCTTCTTCATCGCGGCCCGCCTGGCGCAGCGCCACCGCAAGCTCCGTCTCAGTCCTCGCGTCGCGCGAGGCCCGCGCGGCGCGCTCAAGCGGGGCGATCGCCTCCTTGCCGCGACCCTGCATCAACAGCGCGGTTCCGAGCATCTGCAACGCCGGCAGGCTCCCGGCATTGACCTTGAGGACGTCGGCGGCAATGTGTTCGGCTTCCCGCGCGCGGCCGGCCTGGATCGCCACGGCGGCCCTCTGCAGGGCAAGCTCGCTCGCGCTCGGACCGCGCCGGGCTGCATTTGGAAAGGAAGGCGGCTTCAGGGCCATCGGTTGCTGCCGTGTTGCGCGCATTTGCGACGAAAACTACCACTACCGCGCCCGGTTGACCAAGATAAGCCCGCCGGCGATCAGCGGGGCCGCAGCGTTCACGACCGTGGGACCAACTGCGAGGCCCAACAGGTGCCCGATCTGGTCACCAGTCTGCGTGTCGATCAGGCTTTGCGTTCGGCCTAGATCATGGGTGCGATGCGATGCATAGTGTGGCTACCACATACTGCCGCGCTACCGAAGGGCGGCCATCCCAACGACGCCAGGGGTCAAGGGCAACCGCCGGGGCCACAGAGACGCCGCCATGATCTCGTGGGCTATCGGCATGGCCTCCGTGTTTTTCCGAGTTGGTAGACCTACGCTGGGATCAGGTGGACTTCAGGACAGCCACGCTACGCGTCCGCAGGGTCAAGTAGGGCACCCAAAGTACGCATCCCGACGCGGTTCAAGGATTTCTTGTTGAAGTAGACAGGCCCGCATCCCTCCTGGCTAGTTTTGAGGTGGCGTCGATTGCCGCTCCCTACGCTAAGCCGAGGACACACAGGCCGTTCGAGATGAAAATGACCACCTGGCGGGCGCTCCTTGCCGATGCATCACCCACACTATTGCGTCATCTGATGGGTATGGCAGCCAAAATCTTCAGCCTTTGCCAGTGAGGAGCGTGGCACTCGGAAATTGGTGAAAAGCCTTCTCCTTGGC
>CAWDUB010000006.1:0-415242 GCA_963805375.1 uncultured Alphaproteobacteria bacterium
TGGTGCAGCAGCAATTGATCGAGCACGCATTTCCTATTCACCTTACCCACCTTGAAGACTTATGGCAAGGTATTCGTTGCGACACTTGCCGGCGCGCCTATGCGTAGCCGCAACAACGGACATCTAACGAATGAATGAATATGTCCGCCTTGTGCCAATCGGCGACATCGCACCACGGACGCACTGCGCCCCGCTAATTTAATCTGTGTTAGAGCCGGACGTCAGTCGCTACTGCGGTTATTGCGCCAAGAATTTCTTGGGCATCGCAACCCAATCGAGGATGCCCTGCGGCGTCTGCAGCAGCTTCGCCAACCGGTGATCGCTCCTCAGTATTAATGCCCACGTCAAGCTGGGTGCCAAGCCGTCGCGCGCGCTGCACTATGCGTTCGCTGAGTGGCTGGCGCACGCCAATTGTAAGCCGCTAGCGATCTGTCGATATTGTCGTGATCACGCAGCGCCTCGTAGCTAGCGCCTGCGCCTCGGCACTGGCTTTGGATACCCCAAAGCCGATATGCGGGTGCGCAGTGGGAAGCCGCATCGCCAACAAGTACTACCCGGCCAAACACCAAATTGGGCGAGCAGAAGTCGTACACCGGCGTGAAGAACGGCTCAGCGATGCTGACGCAGGCAATCGCGGAATCGCGGTGGCAGCATAGAGCTTAAAAATCTGCTCGTCATATCTGCCCATATCTAGTCCTTCCTGACAAGGGGGCGCGGCACCGAAAATTCATAGTACTTTCCCCATTGTCGTCGGTGCACATCTCCCGCGAAGTTTTCGGCTCATCGGCCACCCTATACCAGCCGAAATTGTAGCGGCGGTGCCCCGGTCGCACGTAATTATCCGCCCCCGAGATTGGATAACCGAGGACTTGAAGCTGTCGGTCGATGAAGAAAGTGTAATAAGGAAAAATAGTTCGGCGCGTTTCCAGCGAAAGCTCGCCTTCATCCGGCGCTCCGCGCCAGATGTAATAGCCAGCATAGCTCGGCTGGACTTGCGGCGCGAGCTGCGTCACGTACGCTGGAGCGGTAACCGTCACAGCCCGAGCATAATATCCGCGCTTTCGACCCGGCCATTGGCAAAATGAACGCGCACACCCGTATCGTCCTGCTCGACACGATCGAAAGATGTAGCCAAAGTGATAGCGTTGACGGTCAATCGCCTTGAGCAGCAGGTGACGCAGCCGATCCCAAGAAGTGACAAGCTGCAGCAGAGGCTTCTCCGCAATCACATCACCTTGCCGGTCTGGAGTTATCTGCTTGTGAGACGATAACGCCAATATCGACGATGCCGGCTCCACATTTGTCGAGCGCCTCCAGCAACTCCAAATGGCTGGCGAAAATCTGATCCGCGCCCTATCAATTCAACTGACGAGCGCTGAGGTACACGTCCGCGTCCCAGCCGATTTGGCGTAGGAATGCGGCCGAGAACAGCCCAGCAGATCGACCTGCTGAATAACTTAGACCGGCGCGCCTGTTTGACGCGCCCCCTGGCACAGGATCAATTTCTACTCGCGTACATAGCAAGCTTGCAGGGGGCTCGCGATAGAGAAGGCCTCAGACGTCTCATCAAAATCATTGTCCGAGACGGGTCCGATACCGTTATCGCCTTTAGGCAGTTCTTCTGCGCCTAACTAACACTCAAAACCAGAAAAACTTGTCCATTCATCTATTGGTTCACGCGGGCGATTCGCCAAGCATTAATCGCAGCATTTTCGTCCGGCATACCCCAAAGCCATACCTGAGTAGATCATTAAGTGATCTGGAAGGCCTAGAAAGCCGCGCACGGTCCTATAAAACGACACCCAGGCCTGTTGCGGGCAGGTGTGCAGGCCATGGCCGCGCGCCAAAGAGACAGACCGTCTGCAGGTAGCCGCCGATGTCGGCCCATTGCGCCTGCCCACGCGAGTTTCTCGCGGGCGAAGAACAACGCCGCCGGCGCGCCGAAGAACTGGTAATTGCGCGCATATTGTTTGTAGCGCGCCAGCTCGTCCTCGCGCAGGATAGGGATCGACTCACAGAGCAATTCGCCGATATTCAAGCGCCGCGTGCGGTAGGGTTCGGTCAGCGGTTCGGGGTAGATCGCGTGGTCGGTTCCCTCGCCTTTCGGCAGTTCGCTCGCCATGCGCGGCGCTAGCAACGCTTTCAGCTCTTCGACGCGCTTACTGGCGATGGCGTAGATGCGCCAGGGCTGCATGTTACCGGCCGAAGGCGCTCGCGCCGCGCGCTCGACAATGTCGCGCACGATTTTTTCCGGCACCGGCGTGGGCAGGAAGGCGCGGCAGGAGTAGCGCGAAGCGACGGCTTCAAATACATCCATTCGCAGATTCCCGCGTAAACAAATAGAGTGGCGAAAGCGATCGCTAACCACTAAGCCGTTCTACGAACAGGAAGGAAAATCGTAGAATTCAGTTAGATTTCAATAGGCTCTTTCTCGTCGCTTCCTGGCATTGCTTGATTACGATCATCGCCCGATCATGCAGCGCCTCGTTATATCTCTTCTCATCTCCTGTCGCTTCAAGTGACCTAACCTCATCATCGGATAACCGATCAGCCATCCCATTTGAGTAACATGTGCAATAGCCGTACAGCGCGGCAACAGGAAGGTTCTTGTTCGCGGGGGCGTCGATTTGTGCCTTGAGGCAACTGCGTGCAGAGGCCTCGTAGAACGCCAAGCGTATTTGCCCGGTCAGACCTTCGCCCCTTGCCATCCGCAACGTGGCTTCATTCGCGAAAAACGCCAATACAAGAGTGGCTAGGCCGGCAAACGTTCCGACGGTTTTGTGCAAGGTTGTTCCCCATTGTGTAAAGACACTCGCCAGCCGCCAATGGTAAACATTAAGGTCAACCCTCCACCAGTCGAATCTTGGGGATTGCACTGGCCGCGCAAGCTAAGGCTTGGTTGTTGTTGACAAAGCTTGAATGCCCAAGATTGATCACCTTCCATGCGCCTTGTCATCGCCATTGCCTCCTTTCTGCTAGCGACGGCGACCGCCAGCGCCATCACAGGCAATGCGCCGCGCGCCTCGGGGCCGCGCCATGCGGTGATGATCGTCGGCTCGCACGGAACGTTCTGCACCGGTGGGGCGATCGCGCGTGACCTGGTGCTGACTGCTGGTCACTGCATTGAAGCCGATACGACATACAAGATTGTCGAGTTTGACGCGGCGCATGAACCGCGTCTGCTTGACGTGGCAAGTGTCGTGCGCCACCCGCAATTCAATCTGAAGGCTTTGTTCGCGCACCGCGCCACTGCCGACGTCGCGCTGTTGAAAATGACGCAGCCGTTGCCGACAGAAGTAGTGCCAACGATACTGAGCAACGGCAAACATACCCCTCAGGTCGGCGAAGGGCTGACCGTCTACGGCTACGGTCTCGCCATTCGCGGCGACGCCAAGAGCGGCGGCACGTTACGCGCAGCCAAGCTCAGCGTCACCGGCAGGCCAGGCAATCTGCAAATCCGCCTGCTCGATCCACTGACTGGCGGTAAGCGTCCAGGCATCGGGGCTTGCACTGGCGATTCCGGCGCGCCAGTGTTCGAGAGCTCAGCGCTGGTCGGAGTAGTAAGTTGGTCGACCGGTCCCAATAACAGCGCCGGCTGCGGTGGGCTGACTGGCGTCACACCGATCGCGCTTTATCGCGCCTGGATTGTCGACACTGCACGGCGTCTCGGTTCGCCGCTGCCGCGCTGATCGCGCACCCGCGTGCGCCGCTGCCTACCCCGGCCGGCGGGCGATCTTATTCTTGGTCCTCAATCTTAGAGTTATGTTCACTTTGTCACGCCCCTAAGGACTCGAGAATATTCGCGCGTTCGAGTGTTGCCCGTAGAGCTTCGTCGGTGACGTGGGTGTATATTTCAGTTGTGGCGATACTTGAGTGACCAAGGAGACGCTGAACAAACCTGATATCAACACCGTTTTCGATCAGGAGCGTGGCGGCGGTGTGACGCAGCATATGGGGCGTCACCCGTTTTTCAAGGCCCGCATCAGCCGCGAACTTTCGGAGTTTCGTTCGGATTGATTGTGGTTTAATTGACGATCCGACGCGATTTATAAACAGCGGAGCATTGGCCATTCCGGATGCCCGCCTCGACGCGACCAGCTCTTTGAGAGCCTCTCTAAGGGCTGGATCGGCAACATAAGCAACACGATCTCGAGACCCTTTTCCATGAACCCTGAAGGCCGCGCAATCGGGCGAGATATCGGCAAGCCTTAGCCCACATAGCTCGCTGACGCGCAGCCCCGTCGCGATCAGCAGACGAAAAGCTATCTGTATCTGTCTGTCGCAACTCTTCGAAAGAGGTTGGGTCAACGACTTAAAAAGGGTGACCGATTCAGATCTAGCTAATGCACGTGGCAGGCGCTTTCGCCGCGGCAGTTTGGGTTTCCAGCTCGTGAATGGGTCAGAAGCCAATCTTAGTTCGGCAAGACGCTTGTAGAACGACCGTAGACAAGCGAGGCGCCGCCGGACGGTCGCGGCGCTCAACTCTCGCGTAGACACCATGTGCTCAAGGTAAATCTTCAAGTCCTCCCCGGTGATCTGCTCGTATTTTGTTTCTCGTGGGAGCCATTTCCCGAAATCAGCCAGGTCGCACTCATACGCGCCGATCGAATGCTGAGAGAGCCGCCGTTCGAACCTACAAAATCTAAGAAAATCCTGCGTCGCACTGTGAAATCCCATGTGTGCCTCCCGTGCAATGAGGCCGGCAATGTGGCGGGTTCAGTGTGGCGCGGAGATTCAGAGTCACATTGTAGTTAACACCAACGGCTCCGGGCTAGCGCACATAACCAGGAATTATGAGCAGGCTGTCCGGTTGGCAGGCAGTAGATAGGGCTCTCTCGGCAATTCACGCTATTGCTGATGAGATCACCGTGCCAGTTGTTGCAAATCTTAATACGAAGAAATTAGACGATGACTACGCTGAGTTTTTTTCATCGACAGAATTTCTCTCGGAAAACGAAGCCAGCCAGAATTCTGATTGGTCTCCAGGAGAACCAATTTTACACCAAGTTTTTCGGCGACGAACTAGAATTTATTGAAGCGGTACTCAATGGTGATTTTGCGAAAATTCCAAGGGCACGAAAGATTGTATACAGCACTGCTCAAAGCGGAACAGGAGCTGGCCGAAAATCGCTTATACCAGCTTTTTGTGCACGCAGACGAATTCCAATATGCAATTCTAATGCGTACGTAGTCTAGTTAGCGAGGCACAAATTTCATGTACAGTGCATCTTAGAACATCTCGGATTGCCGGTCGTTAAATCATGGCTCTATGATGATAGCTTTGGGTGGCTATTTGGAAACAAGCCTCCCGATGGCTTGCAGCTGATTGCAAAAGCTTGTTGGGAGTCGGCAAGCATCGGTCTCTCAGCTTGACTCTGTAGGCACAATGAGCTCTGAGTACGAGGAGCTACTCAAGAAACGATCGCAGTCATTGAGGCAGCCGTTAATTGTCCAAGTTTTCGTTCGAGGTTACGAGGTGGAAGTACCGCTTCTAGATCTCGGTAACGGCCCATTAGCGCTTGAAGCTGTTTCAATAACACTTGACCGCAACCCAAAGCTTGATGATCGCATTCTTGACTATGAGATCGTTTATCATGATGGGTTTTATTTTTCCCATTCAGATCACTTGGGCAGCAACACGGTCAGTCGAATAGAAGAGACCGCGGAAAACGTATTTGTTGCACTTGGCATTGACTGCGTTGGGCGCGTTGATTTCCGTATCGACCATGGCGGTTCATGCTGGGTTACTGATGTTGCTACGAGCCCACATTTGGTGAAGCACAGTTCATTCGCATTCGCCTTTGAGCGGGCAAATCGGCCGCACTCGGATGTACTAGGCGCAGTCGTCGCTGCAAATGCAATTCGACAGGGCTGGTGCTAGCTTTCTGACCAGACTTGAATATCTGACATGGCCATGCCGAAACCAACGGACCGCCAACAGATATGCGGGCCGTCGTCGCCGTAGATGGCCCGGGGAAGGTCATCCCATTCCAATGCCGTCATTTTTCTTCCCGCAAAAATAGCACTTTTCAGTGCCTCTAAACGAAGCTTATGGGCGCGACGAAGTTCTGTAGGAAAAGCGAATGCCCGCAATATCGGCCCTTTTTGCCGGGGACCGGAAATCTAGGGTTCGATAAGGAATGCGTGGTGGGCGCACAAGGACTCGAACCTTGGACCCGCTGATTAAGAGTCAGCTGCTCTACCAACTGAGCTATGCGCCCGGATTGCCCACGTTCCCGCAGGCCGCGGTCTGTTAGCAAAGCAAACCCGGACTGTCCAGCCGCGCGCCACACGATAAACCACGGAACACGCAGCGAAAAAGCCGCCGGGCGAACCCGGCGGCTTCCTGGACGGCGGTGCGATGTCTCGGAGATCACATCGGCCGCCGCCCGCCACTCTTAAACACGCTTATTGCGGCTGCGGGCCGCGCTCGCCGCCGCGCGGGCCGTGATCGTTCCAATTGCCCTCGCCGCGATGATGGCCGCGGCCGCGCCAATGGCCGAAGCGCTCACCGCCGAGACGGGCAAGCAGCGTGAAGCGATGCTTCTGCGCGTCGTCCAGGCTCTTGTAGAGCGGGCCGGCCGCGTCGGCGAGCTTCTTCAATGCCGCGCCGCGTTGCGCCAGCACGTCGGCGCGCAGGCTCATCCGCTCGATCGGATCGCTCGGCCGGTTGGCGCTGGCGCGCGCGGCGAAACGTTCCGAGCGCTGCTTGGCGATGTCTTTGAGCGCGCTTTCCACCGCCGGCCAGTTCTTCTCCTGCTCGGCCGTCAGTTGCAGTCCGGCATGCAGCGCGGCGATGCGCGCGTCGCCGAGCGCGTTGATGTCTTGCACGCTCGGCCGCCAATGCCGCGCGCCGTCGTCATTGCCGGGGCGCTGCTGCGCGTAGGCGAGCGTCGTACCGGCGATCGCAAGCGCGGTCGTGCCGGCCAGAACAGTCTTCCACATGGTTACCTCCAATGGCATTTCCGATGCTGCCAAGTGTGGTGCGCCGGCCCGCGCGATCAAGTTAAAGTTTCGACAGAGATTACGCGCGCGCAATGTAGATTTACGGATGTTCAGAAAAATAGTGCGCAGGAAATCGCGCGGTTGATCGTTGTCGCGCTAAACCGGTTTGCCGAACAACAGATTGGGCAAATAGAGCGAGATTTGCGGAATGTAGGTGACGACGATCAGGAAGCCGAGCAGGATCATCAGCCACCCCATTGACGCGCGCACGACATTCATCAGCGGCATGCCGGTGATGCCGGAAGCGACAAACAGGTTCAAGCCCACCGGCGGCGTCACCAGGCCGATCTCCATGTTCACCACATAGACGATGCCGAGATGGATCGGATCGATGCCGAGCTTGACCGCGGTCGGGAACAGGATCGGCGCGGTGATCAAGATGATCGCCGACGGGTCCATGAAATTGCCGGCGACCAGCAGAATAATGTTCACGATCAGCAGGAAGTGCCACGGCGCCATGTTCGCCGCGGCGACCATCTCGGCGATGTTTTGCGGGATCTGCGACGTGGTCAGCACGTGGCCGAACAAAAAGGCATTGCCGATGATGAACATCAGCATCACCGACACCCGCGCCGAATCGAGCAGCACGCGCGGCACGTCGGCGAGCTTGAGATCGCGATAGATGACAACCGCCGCGACGAAGGCATAGACCGCCGCCACCGCGGCCGCCTCGGTCGGCGTGAACACGCCGCCATAGATGCCGCCCATCACGATGAAGATGAGCAGCAAGCCCCACAACGCTTCGCGGAACAGCACAAAGCGCTCGCTCCACGGCACCTTGGGCTGGCGTGGCAGATTCTTGATGCGGGCGGCGATATAGATCGCCACCATCAGGCAGCAGCCGAGCAGGATTCCCGGGATGACGCCGGCCATGAACAGGCGCCCGACCGAGGTTTCGGTCGCCGCGGCGAACACGACCATGGCGATCGACGGCGGGATGAGAATGCCGAGCGTGCCGGCATTGACGATCACCCCGGTGGCGAAAGATTGCGTGTAGCCGACCTTGACCATGCCGGCGATCACGATCGAGCCGATCGCCACCACGGTCGCCGGCGAGGAGCCCGACACCGCCGCAAACAGCATGCAAGCCAGAACCGAGGCGATGGCGAGACCGCCCGGCAGGTGGCCGACCGCGGCAATGGCGAAATTGATCATGCGCTTGGCGACGCCGCCGGTGGTGAGGAAATTGCCCGCCAATATGAAGAACGGAATGGCCAGCAAGGTGAACTGGTCCATGGTCTGGAAAAACGCCAGCGCCAGCGAAGCAAGCGTATCGTGCTCGAACAGCAGGATGGTGAGCATGGAGGCCAGCCCGAGCGACATCGCGATCGGCAAGCCAAGGCCGAGAAACGACAGCAGCGAGACAAACAGAAAGATCGTCTTCATCGCTGAACCGTCGTGGCGTCGGGCATATTATCGTGGGTGACGTCCTTGACCGCTTCTTGCGCTTCGTCGGCGAGCTCGTAGCCTTCCGACTGGCCGGTGAAGATGCGCCAGCCCATCTCGAGCAGGCGAATCAACAACAGCACGAAACCGAGCGGCAGGCAGAGACTGAGAATCCAGGTCGGGACCGGGATATCCTCGGCCTCGACGTTGATGATGTACATGCGGTGGATGTAGTCGAACGAGCCGTACATCATCAGCGCGGTGTAGAGCAGCGCCAGCAGCAGCACCAAGATGCCGACCGCGCGGCGCGGTGTCGGCGCCAGCAGCCGCACCGCGGCGTCCACCCCGATGTGCGCGCGCACCCGCACGCAATAGGAGATGCCGATCATCACCAGCCAGGAGAACAGATAGGTTTCCGCTTCGAGCTGCCAGATGAAGCCCGTGCCGAAAACGTAGCGCAGAATGACCTGGACGAACGAAAGCACCGCCATCACGCCGAGAATTGCGGCGATCAGGCCTTCCTCAACGCGGTGCACCGCCTCCCGCAGCGACACCGTATTCCCCCCTGACTCTGTTCTTTTAAAGGACGGCGGCCGCGGCTTTTAAGACCACGGCCGCCGCAGATGCTTAGTTTGTCGGCGGACCGTTTGAAGCCACCGCGGCGTCGATGATGTCCTTGCCGATCTTGCCTTCGAACTTCGCCCACACCGGATGCATCGCCTTCACCCAGGCGGCGTGCTGCGCCGGCGTCAACTCATGAATCGTGGTCACGCCCGAGGCGGCGATCTTCTTCTTCGCCTCGATATTGAGCTTGTTGGCGATGTCGTTGTTGACTTCGGTCGCCTCAGCCAGCGCCTTGGTCAGGCCGGCGCGGATGTCGGCCGGCAGGCCGTTCCACCACTTGGCATTGACCAGCACCATGTAATCGATCACGCGGCCGTTCAACTCGGTGAAGTCCTTCTGCACCTCGTAGAACTTCTTCGAGTAGATGTTCGACCAGGTGTTCTCCTGGGCATTGACGGTGCCGACCTGCAGCGCCTGGTAGACTTCCGAGAAGGCGAGCTTCTGCACGTTGGCGCCGATGATCTCGTAGCTGGCCTGGATGATGTCGGATTGCTGGATGCGGAACTTCAGACCCTTGGCGTCTTCCGGCTTGATCAGCGGCTTGTTGGCCGACATTTGCGACAAGCCGTTGTGCCAATAAGCAAGGCCGAGATAGTTGCGGTTCTCCATCGAGTGCAGCAACGACTGGCCGATTTTGCTCTGCTCGAAGCGATCGACGGCCTCCATGTCCTTGAACATGAACGGCAGGTCGAACACTTCGGTCTTGCGGGTGAACTTGCCGAACTTGGACAGCGAGGTGGCGATGAACTGCACGTCGCCGAGGGCAATCGCTTCCATTTCCTTGGCGTCGCCGAACAGTTGCGAGTTCGGATAGACCTCGACCTTCACCTTGCCGGGCAACAGCCGCTCGGCCGCTTCCTTGAACTTGAGCGCCGCCTGCCCTTTCGGGGTTTTCTCGGCGACGACGTGACTGAACTTTAGAACCATCGGCTCGGCCGATACCGAGATCGGCGCGGCCATTACCGCGACCGCCGCTGCCGCCAGTAGCCACTTGCGCATGGACGTCTTCCTCCAGTTTGTTGCGAAGAACCGGCTTTTAAGCGGTTTTTCTGCCGGTCAGGGTGACATTATGCCGGATATCCGGCAAGTGGGCCCTAGCCAGCATTGGCCGGGCCAACCGTCAAGCGCAAAAAGCAGCGGTGGAGGAACTCGTCTGGCGGACTAGTTAAGCGCCGCCACGACCACGGGACCCAAGCCCATTTCCTGCGCCAATTGGCCCGCCGCCTGCTTCTGCTCACTGCTAAGCCTGGCGATCAAAGGGCGCGCCGCGGCTGCCAGCCGTTCGACGGCGACGCTGTTGAGCACGATGGAGACGACGCGCTGGCTGACCCGGTGCACGAAACCGCCCTGCTCGGCGCGTTCCTGATGGCGGGCGAGATCGCGCAAGGCGGCTTCTACCGGACGCCAATAGCGCTCCTGTTCCGCCGTCAGCTTAAGCACGCTGCGGATGCGTCCGATGTTGATCGAGGCGGTCGAGGCCTGTGTTTGGCTCATTCCCATTTCGGCGGCGCCGGCAAACGGAACATTTGACAACAAACCAATCGCCGCGAACGCAATGGCGCCCGCGCAAAGTATTTTCTTCATTCGCTCAAAGTCCCCGGTATTTTGCGTGTGTAGGGGGCGCGGATAGAGGTCAAATCCGCCCCTAAAGCGAACAAATTGCGGACGAATTGTGATTTATCGAGTTCCGCCGACGCCGTTTACCACGACGCAAAATGCCGCCCCTCGCGAGGCGGCATTGCAGATGCGTTTCGGGATTTCAGCCGACGTCGGTGGAATGAATGCGCCGCTCGATGCCTGACGCCTTGTGGCGGCGGCTGGTCATCTTGTTGAGCGCCCCGAGATAGGCCTTGGCCGAAGCAACAAGCGTGTCGGGGTCGGCGCCACGCGAGGTAAACGAGCGCCCGTCCGCCGCCAGCCGCACCGAGACTTCGGCCTGCGCGTCGGTGCCTTCGGTCACCGCGTGCACCTGATAGAGCTCGAGCTTGGCCTCATGCGGTACCAGCGCGTGGATGGCGTTGAAGATGGCGTCCACCGGGCCGTTGCCGGTCGATTGCGTGGTGGCATTCTTGCCGTCGATGTCGAGCGTCAGCGTCGCCGATTGCGGGCCTTGCGTGCCGGCGATCACCGTCATGGAGACGATCTTGACGCGGTCGTGCGCGGTGGCGATCTCCTCGTCGACCAGCGCCTCGATGTCCTCGTCGTAGATCTGCTTCTTGCGGTCGGCCAACGCCTTGAAGCGCACGAAGGCGTCCTCCAGCTGGTTGGCGGCCAGTTGATAGCCGAGCTCCTCCAATTTGTGCGCAAACGCGTGGCGGCCGGAATGCTTGCCCATGACCAGCGAGGTCTGCTTCACGCCGACCGACTCCGGCGTCATGATCTCATAGGTCTGCGCGTTCTTGAGCATGCCGTCCTGGTGGATGCCGCTCTCGTGCGCGAACGCATTACGCCCGACGATCGCCTTGTTGTATTGCACCGGGAACGAGGTCGCCGCCGACACAAGCTTCGACGCGCGCGTGAGCATGGTGGCGTCGATGCCGGTCCAGAACGGCAACACGTCGTTGCGCGTCTTCATCGCCATCACGACTTCTTCCAGCGCGGTATTGCCGGCGCGTTCGCCGATGCCGTTGATGGTGCATTCGATCTGGCGGGCGCCCGCCTTTACGCCGGCGAGCGAATTGGCCACCGCCATGCCGAGATCGTTGTGGCAATGCACCGAGAAACGCGCCTTATCGGAATTCGGCACGCGCTCGCGCAGCGTCTTGAACAAGGCGAAGTGCTCCTCCGGCACCGTATAACCGACGGTGTCGGGGATATTGATCGTGGTGGCGCCGGCGTTGATGGCGGCCTCCACGCAGCGGCAGAGGAAGTCGATCTCGGTGCGCGTCGCATCCTCGGCCGACCATTCAACGTCGTCGGTATGGCCGCGCGCGCGCGTGACCTGCGCGATGACCATCTCGTAGACCTCGTGCGGCTCCTTCTGCAGCTTGTATTTCATGTGCACGGGCGAGGTGGAGAGGAAGGTATGGATGCGCTTGCGCTTGGCCGGCTTGATCGCTTCGGCGCAACGGTCGATGTCCTTGAAGCCGGCGCGCGAGAGCCCGCAGATCACGGAATTCTTGGCGCGCTTGGCGATCTCATGCACGGCGGCGAAGTCGCCATCCGAGGCGATCGGAAATCCGGCCTCAATGATGTCGACGCCCATGGCATCGAGCAGCTCGGCGACTTCGAGCTTTTCTTCGTGCGTCATGGTGGCGCCGGGGCACTGCTCGCCGTCGCGCAACGTCGTATCGAAGATGACGACGCGGTCCTTGTCGGACGGGGTCTTGCTAGTCATGAACTTGATCCTTCTCGTCGAATGCGCCGCGTGGGGCGCGTCTCAGGGGTGCTCATTCCGCGGGTCCCCCGAGTGCCCAGGCGTGAAATGCCCAGCCGGCCCTCAGGGGCGGATAAGGAGAAGGAGCGTGCCCAGAATGAGGGTTGCAGCCGTTGCCGCCGGCTCGGCCGTTGCGGCCGCCCGCCCGATCGCGCAAGTTTCGCGGCGCGTCGACATGGCTCTCAAACACCCTCGTTTCGCTCTCGGATGCCGGTTACATCCGCGTTAACTGCGTGGACGCCAAGCTTTTATCGGAAAGCGGCGGCAGGAATCAAGCGCGGCATGCCGATAGGTCAGTAGTGCTGCCTGTTCGCTGGGAGAGCAACCATGCCGACGGACATCAATGAAATGAAGCGCCGCGGATGGCGCCGGACGGTTCTGTTCGTCCCTATTCTGTCTGTGATGCTCTTTGCACCCGCCGGTACATTGCGCTTCTGGCCGGGCTGGCTCTTTGCCTTCGTGTTTATGACATCGACCATCGTTATCGGCGTTTATTTTTCCAAACACGACCCCAAGCTCGTCGAGCGCCGCATCAATGCCGGCCCATCCGCCGAAACTGACCCTCGACAAAAAGTCATCATCTCCCTGGTCCTCGCCACTTTTGCACTGCTGCTGGTCGTTCCGGGCCTCGACCATCGCTGGCACTGGTCCGACGTGCCGACGTGGCTCATGCTCGCGGGCAATGGCGGCGTGGTTTTGAGCTTCGCGATCTTTTTTGTGATCCTTAAGCAGAATAGCTATGCAGCCTCGACGGTCACCGTGGAGCCCGGGCAGCCGGTCGTGTCGACGGGTCTCTACGGGGTCGTGCGCCATCCTATGTACGCAGGCGCGCTGCTGCTGATCGCGGCGATACCCCTTGCGCTCGGCTCCTATTGGGCCCTGCTTGTCGGCCTTGGCGGCTTGCCGGCCCTGGTCTGGCGCCTGCTCGACGAAGAGCGAATTCTGCGGCGCGACCTGCCCGGCTATGCGGACTACTGCCGGCGCGTGCGCTATCGGCTCATTCCTTTCGTCTGGTGAAGGCCTCAGCGCTTTTCCTTGAGCAGCGCCTTCTTTGCTTTGTGCAGCTCCTTGAGTGCCGCGCCGGCAACCTTGGGATATTCGAGCTGCAAGCCGTCGAGCGCATTGACCACCGCCGCCGCCACCGCCAGGCGCGTGAACCATTTCTGGTCGGCCGGCACCACGTACCAGGGAGCTTCGTCGGTCGAGGTGTGGCGGATCATGTCCTCATAGGCGGCCATGTATTTATCCCAGAGCTTGCGGTCCTCCACATCGCCCATGGAAAACTTCCAGCGCTTGTCCGGCTCGTCGATGCGGTCGAGAAAGCGCTTACGCTGTTCCTCGGGCGAGACATTGAGGAAGAATTTCAGAATGAGCGTGCCGTTGCGCGCGAGATGGCGCTCGAAGGCACGGATGTCGTGGAAACGGCTTTTCCAGATGTCCTTGCCGGCGAACTGCTTGGGCAATTTCTGCCGCGCCAGCAGATCGGGGTGCACGCGCACGACCAGCACTTCCTCGTAATGCGAGCGGTTGAAGATGCCGATGCGTCCCCGCTCCGGCAGCCTTTGCGCCACGCGCCAGAGGAAATCGTGGTCAAGCTCCTCCGCGCTCGGCTGCTTGAAGGAATGCACCGAGCAGCCCTGCGGGTTGATGCCGCTCATGACGTGCTTGATGATGCTGTCCTTACCGGCGGCATCCATCGCCTGCAGCACGATCAACACCGACCAGCGATCGCCGGCGTAGAGGCGCTGTTGCAGTTCGTTCAGCCGCTCGATGCCCTCGGCAAGCATTTGCTTGGCCTCGGCCTTGTCGATCGAAAGGCCGCAGCATTCGGCCGGATCGTGCTTTGAAAGCCGGAATTTGTCCGGCTTGTCGATGCGGAAGCGGTTGGCGATATTTTCAAGTTTCATGGGCGGCCCCGGAAAAGTGATGCGTCAGGAACGCGGTGACAAACCGCGGCATCGCGGCATCGAAGTCGGCGGGTGAACGCACGATGCGGATATCGGCAAGTTCGGGCTGTCGTTCGCGCGCCAGGTGAGCGAGCGAGCGCGCCCGCAACGTATTCGCGTCATCGGCGCTACGCAGCACCTTGACCTGCATAATGAGTTCGCCATCGACGACCGTGGTCCAGCCCGGTGCGGCGGTAAAGTCAATGACGTCGAGCCCTGTCTCCTCGCGCAATTCGCGCGCGACAGAGCGATCGAGGTCGACCCCGCCGTCGATGATGTCGGCGGGATCGGGCGTGCCACAGGGGAAATAGACGCGTCCGGCTTGCGCTGTATTCTCGTTCATGGCGCCGAGCAGAATGCCGCCGTCGGCCGAGACCACTGCAGCAGCTCCGAAACAGTCACGCACTCCTGCCGGCGGCCGCCCCCACGCGCGCCAGGCGGCGAAACTGGCGTAATCGGTCTCCAGATACTCACCGCGGAACACGCCGCTACTCAGCGACAGCCGGTGCAGCAGCAACACGCGCCCGTTCCACACCGCCGGCGCCTTGCGCTGGAGCGCGGCGAAAAAAGCGTCGATCTCGCCGCGCTTTTCTTCGGCATAGGCCCAGGGCCTGGGGGCGAAGACGAGTTCCAGCCGGTCGACCGCAAAGATGGAAATGCCGCTCATAGGCGGCAATCGACGCGAGCGCGGCGGCGCCGTCAAGCCTCGATCGTGCCTTGGCTCGCGTGGCCGCCGGTCATATCTCCTCGGCTTCGAACACCCGGCTCGGCTCGACGATCTCTTGCTGCGCCGTAACGAGCTGGATTTCCGGAGCGCCCCCTTCGGCGGTTTTCGTCAGCACGCCGAAGATCGCCGAAGCGGCGTTCGACAGCGCCTCCTGAATTTTGCCGCTGCGCAAATAGTGCGCGAAGAACAATGCGGCGATGGCATCGCCAGCGCCGTTCACCACCAAAGGCAGTTTCGGCGTACGCAGGCGGAACCGCCCGGTCTCGTCGGAGGCGATGAGATCGATCGAGTCCTCTGGCGTGTCGTCGGCATGCAGCGAAGTCACCAAAATTGCGCGCGGGCCCAGCGCATGCACGGCTTTCACCGCGGTCAGCACGTCGGCCAGCGTCTTACTCGCGCGGCCGGCGAGATAATCGAGTTCGAAATGATTGGGCGTGATGATGTCGGCTGCCGGCAGCGCCTTGTGCTTGATGAATTCCGGAATGCCTTCACGCACAAAAACGCCGCGGCCGACGTCGCCGATTACCGGATCGCAGCAGTACTTCGCTGACGGGTTGGCGCGCTTGACGCTCGCCACGCCATCGAGAATGGCGGCGCCGATATCCGCGCCGCCCATATAGCCCGACAGCACGCCGTCGCATTCGCCGAGCACGCCGCGCTGCTCAAGGCCGGCGATCAACTCGCGGATCAGACCGGCGTCGAACACGCGGCCCTTCCATTCGCCGTAACCGGTGTGGTTGGAAAACTCCACCGTGTAGATCGGCCAGACCTCGACGCCGATGCGCTGCAGCGGAAACACCGCGGCGGAATTGCCGACGTGGCCGTAGGCGACGTGCGATTGGATGGAGATGAGGTTCATCGGCGCACTTCTCCCTCTCCCCGCGTTAGCGGGGAGAGGGTCGGGGTGAGGGGCTGTTTAAAATATAGCGTAAACAGTGAGGCCCCTTCACCCGGCCGCGCTTCGCGCGGTCGACCTCTCCCCGCTGCGGGGAGAGGTGAGCTTCGCTACTTCATCCCCATCTTCTTGTTGGCCTTGTCGACAAAGTCGTTCGTATAGGTTTTCGACAGATCGATATTGGCCTTGGCCACCGCCGGCGAAGATTTCGAGAACACCGCGAGCACCGCAGCGGCGCCCTTGGGATCCATGCGGCCGGTGTCGGAATACATCGCCATCGTGTTCTTGAGCGCGGCAGTATAGAGCGCTTTATCCTTGGTGAATTCCGGCGGCATCTTCGCGGTGATCTCCTCCGCCGAATGCGAGTGGATCCACTTCAGCGTGTTGACGATGGCGTTGGTCATCCCCTGCACCTCTTTCGGATGCGCGGCGATCCACTCGGCTTTGGTATAAAGCGCGCCACCCGGATACTGGCCGCCGAACACGGCGAGCGTGTCCTTCTCGGAGCGCGTGTCGCTCAGGATCTTCAGGTCCTTGTACTTGCCGGCAAGCACGGTCACCGCCGGATCGAGCATGATGGCGGCGTCGATCTGGCCCTGCTCCATGGCGGCAATGGCGGTTGCGCCAAGGCCGACGCCGATCACGCCGACCGAATTTGGATCGACGCCGTTCTGGGCCAGCATGTACTTGAGGAAGAAGTCGGTTGACGAGCCCGGCGCCGAGACGCCGACTTTCTTGTTGGCGAGATCCTTGACCGAACTGATTTCCGCGGTGTGCTTCGGCGAGACCACCAGCGCGAAGCCAGGGAAGCGGTCATAGACCACGAAGGCCTGCAAATGCTGGCCCTTGGCGGCGAGATTGACGCAGTGATCGAAATAACCGGAGACCACGTCCGCTGAGCCGCCCATCACCGCTTTCAGCAACTCCGAGCCGCCCTTGAACTGCACGACATCGACCTCGACGCCCGCCTTTTTGAACTCGCCGAGCTGATGGGCGAGCATGGTCGGCAAGTAGCACAGGCATGAGGCGCCGCCGATGGCGAGCGTCACTTTTTGCGCCGACGCGGCGCCCGTTGAAATCACGATGGCGGCCAACGCGAACGCCAGCCGGCGGAACATTGGGGTCATGGGGTCCTCCCTTGAAACTCCGGCCTTTGCGCAGGCCGTTTCGCAGCGACGATAGGCCAGCGCCGCGGCGCTGCCTAGGGGCGCGCATCCGGGGGCGGCGGCTACCAGATGGTGGCGCCGCTATCGACCACCATGATCTGGCCGGTGGTGATCTCGGCCTCGTCGGAGGCGAGATAGACCGCCATGTTGGCCATGTGGATCGGGTAGCCGAGACCCAACAAATGCTGGGAGCCGAGCCGCTCGATATCCTTGGAACCTTCCAGTAGTTTCTTCACGCGGTCCGAAAGCGTCACCGACGGCGCGATGGCGTTGACGCGGATTTTGGCGGCTGCGTACTCGACCGCCATCGAGCGGGTCATCGAGGCGATGGCGCCCTTGGCGGCGGTATAGCAGTCGCGCCCGGGCACCGCATTGAGCGCCAGCGTCGAGCTCATATTGATGACGCAGCCGCCGCCCGCCTTGATAATGTGCGGAATGCCGATCTTGGAGCACAGGAACGTGCCGTAAAGATCGAGCGTGATCACACGCCAGAACTCGTCCTCCGACACTTCGGTGACCGAGCCGTCCTGCGGCGTCGAGCCGCCGGCGTTGTTGTGCAGTACGTTGAGCTTGCCGAAGCGCTTGACCGTCTCGGCCATGGCGGCTTCGACGCTTGCCCGCTCGCGCACGTCGCAATGCATGAACACGGCATCGCCGCCGGAATTCTTGCCGCGTGAACGCGCCGACTCGGCGGCCGCCGCGCCGCGCGCATCGTCGATCTCGGCGATCACGACCTTGGCGCCCTCTTCGACAAAGCGCTCGGCGGTGGCGCGGCCGATGCCGCCTCCGCCGCCAGTGATGAAAGCCACTTTCCCCGCTAAACGGGCCATGCTCGCTCTCCCCATTTACGGCCGCGCATCGCCGACAGCCGGCCGCCAGATCAGCAGACGTTTCTCAACCAGGCTGACAATCGTGTCGATCACGATCACAAAAGCGGCCAGCACGAACATGCCGGCGAACACGCCGGCGACGTCGAACACGCCCTCCGCCTGCTGGATCAGGTAGCCAAGACCTGCCGCCGAGCCGAGATACTCGCCGACCACCGCGCCGACCACCGCAAAGCCGACCGAGGTGTGCAGCGAAGAAAACATCCAGGACAGTGCCGACGGCCAATAGACGTGGCGCATCAACTGCCGCTCGTTCATGCCGAGCATGCGTGCATTGGCGAGCACCGTCGGCGAGACTTCCTTGACGCCCTGATAGACGTTGAAGAACACGATGAAGAAGACCAGCGTGACGCCGAGCGCGACCTTCGACCAGATGCCAAGCCCGAGCCACAGCGTGAAGATCGGCGCCAGCACCACGCGCGGCAACGCATTGACCATCTTGACGTAGGGGTCGAACACCGCGGCGGTGCGCGGCTGGCGCGCGAACCAGAAGCCGACCAGCACGCCGCCAATCGAGCCGAGCACGAAGGCAAGTGTCGCTTCGACGAGCGTCACCCACAAATGCTTCCAGATCACGCCGGTAACGAACCAGTCGACGATCTGCTTGCCCACGTCCACCGGGTTGGAGAAGAAGAACGGCGGCAGCAGGATCTTGCCGAACACCGGATAGGTCGAGAACACCTGCCAAATCACGACCGCGACAATCGCGACCAGGATTTGCAAGGTGATAAGCGTTACGCGCGACATCACCGGCCCTCCGTCATCGCGTAACCCTTGATCACTTCCGCCTTCAGCGTGCGCCAAATGTCGCGGTGCAGTTCGTGAAAGCCATGGTCGAGCTTGATCTCGCCGATGTCGCGCGGACGCGACAGTGGCACCGTCCAATCGCCGATGATGCGCGCCGCCGGCCCGGCGGACATGATGACGACGCGGTCGGAGAGCGCGATCGCCTCCTCCAGATCATGGGTGACGAACAGCACCGCCTTGCGGTCGGCGCTCCACAGATCGAGCAGCAGGTTGCCCATGATCTGCCGGGTCTGCGCGTCAAGCGGGCCGAACGGCTCGTCCATCAGCAGAATCTTCGGATCGCGGATCAGCACCTGCGCCAAGCCTACACGCTTGCGCTGACCGCCCGAGAGCATATGCGGATAGCGGTCGCCAAAGGTGCCTAAGCCGACGCGCGTCAGCCATTCTTGCGCGCGCGGGCGCGCCGCGGCCGACGGCGTCCCGGCCGTCTCTAGCCCTATGGCGACATTCTCCAGCGCGGTCTTCCAAGGAAACAACGCGTCGGCCTGGAACAGATAGCCGGCCTGCCGATTGAGTGCAGCGAGAGGACCGCCGAAAATATCGACCGCCCCGCCCGACGGCGCCAACAGCCCGGCGGCGACGTTGAGTAGCGTCGATTTTCCGCAGCCGGTCGGCCCGACAATGGCGACAAACTCGCCGTCGGCCACCTTGAGCGTGGCGCGTTCCACCGCGGTATAGCTGCCGCCGCCGGCGAGGCGGAAAGCGATCGATACATCGCTCAGGGCGACGGCCGATGCAGTTCGTCTCGTTCGCTGCAGTCATGGCGGGGCCCCGGTCCTCGAGGCGCAAGCTAGCGGCTTGCTTGGGCGTTGCAAACCCGTCCATCATCGCGGCGATGGCCTTCGACTCCCGTCTCGCCGACGCCTTCGCGCGGCTGCCCGATTATCTCGGCAGCCACGTGCTGGTGAGCATCACGGCCCTGGCCTTGGGGCTCTCAGTAAGTCTGCCGCTGGCGATTGCCGCGCGGCGACGGCCGTGGCTACGCGGCATCGTGCTCACGATCGCCAGCGTGGCGCAGACCATCCCCGGGCTGGCGCTGCTGGCGCTATTTTACCCGATGCTGCTGGCGATCGCCGCTTTGTCCGAGCGGCTGTTCGGCGTCGGCTTCTCCGCGCTCGGCTTTTTGCCGTCGGTGCTGGCGCTGGCGCTCTATTCGATGCTGCCGGTCTTGCGCAACACCGTGACCGGCTTGGACGCGATCAGCGAAGGCATGCACGACGCCGGGCAAGCGCTGGCGCTGAGGCCGCGACAAGTCCTGTGGCTCATCGAATTGCCGCTGGCCATGCCGGTGATCATGGCCGGTATCCGCACCTCGGCGGTGTGGGTGATTGGCACCGCCACGCTGTCGACGCCGATCGGACAAACGAGCCTGGGCAATTACATCTTTGCCGGCCTGCAGACGCAGAACTGGGTCTTCGTGCTGTTCGGCTGCGTTGCCGCGGCGGCACTGACGCTTGTCGTCGATCAATTGCTGGCGCTGATGGAGCACGGCGTCAAAGCGCATCGCCGCGCCGCGGTCGCCGGCGGCGGCATAGGCCTTGCGCTGATCGTGCTGGCGGCGCTGCTGCCGGGCTTTGTCCGCGCGCCGGCGACTTACATGATCGGCGCTAAGCCCTTCACCGAGCAATACGTGCTGGCGGCGCTGATCGAGCAGCGCCTGGCGGCTCATGGGCTGTCCGCGTCGACCCGCGCCGGGCTCGGCTCGGCGGTGATCTTCAACGCGTTGGCGTCAGGCGATATCGACGCCTATGTCGATTACTCCGGCACCATCTGGACCAACGAGATGCACCGCGCCGAGATCAAGCCGCGCGAGCAAGTGCTGGCCGAAGTTTCGCGCTGGCTGAAAGACACGCGCGGCATCCGCATGTTGGGCGTGCTCGGCTTCGAGAACGCTTATGCACTGGCCATGCCGCGCAAACGCGCCGAGGCGCTCGGCATCCGCTCGATCGCGGATCTCAGCCGCCATGCGCCGCAGCTTTCCATCGCCGGCGATTACGAATTCTTCGAACGCCCGGAATGGAAGGCTCTGCAGGCCGCCTACGGCCTGCATTTCCTCAAACAGCGCACCATGCAATCGGACTTCATGTATCCGGCGGCGGCCAACGGCGACGTCGACGTGATCTCGGCCTATTCCAGCGACGGCCGCATCGCGCAATACGATCTTGCGGTGCTGGCCGATCCCAAGCAGGCCATCCCGCCCTATGACGCCATCCTGCTGGTGGCGCCCAAGCGCGCCGGTGATAAGAAATTCATCGCGGCGCTGCAACCGCTCGTCGGCGCCATTCCCGTCTCGCTGATGCGCGAAGCAAATCTGCGCGCCTCGACCGGCGGCGCCGAGGCGTCGGCAAGCGAAGTGGCAAAATGGCTGGGCGACAAGATTAAGGCCGGCCGCTGAGCTACTAGTTACGATCGCCCGGGCCTTCGAGCTCGAGCGCGCGCTCTTTTGTCATGCGCAAGAAGCAGCTTGCGCCATCGACGATGGCGACGCTGCCTTCGCCGAGGCGGTAATAAAGACAATTGGCGTCGCGATACTTGATCCACAGCCGCTGCGCGGCGCGCAATTGTTCGCGCCCACGGACGTCAGTTTTTGCTTCTGTCCACCAGCGCGCGCTGCTTGATCCACGGCATCATCTCGCGCAGCTTGGCGCCGACCTGCTCGATCGGATGCTCGGCAAGCTTGGCGCGGGTCGCCTTGAACGAGGTCTGGTTGACCTTGTTCTCCAGCATCCAGTCCTTGGTGAAGCGGCCGGACTGGATGTCGTCGAGCACCTTCTTCATCTCGGCTTTCACCTTCGGCGTGATGACGCGCGGGCCGGAGACGTATTCGCCGTATTCGGCGGTGTTCGACACCGAGTAGTTCATGTTGGCGATGCCGCCCTCGTAGATCAGGTCGACGATCAGCTTTACCTCGTGCACGCATTCAAAATAGGCCATCTCCGGCGCGTAGCCGGCCTCCACCAGCGTCTCGTAGCCGGCCTTCATCAATTCCACGAGCCCGCCGCACAGCACGGTCTGCTCGCCGAACAGATCGGTTTCGCATTCCTCCTTGAACGTCGTCTCGATGATGCCGGCGCGGCCGCCGCCGATGGCGGCGCCGTAGGACAGCCCCAGCTCATGCGCGTTGCCGGATGTGTCTTTATGTACGGCCAGCAGGCAGGGCACGCCGGCGCCGCGCTGATATTCCGAGCGCACGGTGTGGCCGGGCCCCTTGGGCGCGATCATCATCACGTCGAGATCGGCGCGCGGTTCGATCAAGTTAAAGTGGACGTTCAGCCCGTGCGCGAACATCAGCGCCGCGCCCTGCTTCATGTTCTTGACGAGGTGGTCGTTATAGATGTCGGCCTGCAGTTCGTCGGGCGTCAGCATCATCATCACGTCGGCCCACTTCGCGGCCTCGGCGACCTCCATGACTTTGAACTTCTCGGCCTCGGCCTTTTTGACGCCGCCGGAGGATTTGCGCAGCGCCACCGCGACCTCCTTCACGCCGGAATCGCGCAAGTTCAGCGCGTGGGCGTGGCCCTGGCTGCCATAGCCGACAATGGCGACCTTCTTGCCTTTGATGAGGTTGAGATCGGCGTCCCGGTCGTAATAAACACGCATGGTACTAAGCCCCTTCTCGTTTCGATCCTGCTTCTAGGACGCTGGGAGAGCGCCGACAAGTCCCGGTTTTATTTCGCTTCAAGCACCATCGGCACGATGCTGGCGACCAGCAGCAAGGCCATCGCGCCGTTGAAAAGACGTGCATGCGACGGGTTTTCCAGCAGTCGCCGCAAGGCGACGCCGAAGCCGGTCCAGGTCGAAACCGACAGCACCGTGCAGACCATCAACACCACCAGCATGATCGGAAAGTCGATTGATTCATGACCCGGGCGCACATAAACCGCGATAGCGCTGAGCGCCGCGACGAACGCTTTCGGGTTGATCCATTGAAAGGCCGCGGCCTGTAAAAAGGTGAAGGGCCGCGCCGGCGCGCGTTCGTCGTTCGACAAATGCGCGGTGGCGACCTTGTAAGCAAGCCAGAGCATGTAGGCGGCGCCGACAAACTTCAGCACGAGGTGGAAGCCCGGAACAGCGGCGAAGACGACGCTTAGGCCCGCCCCGCAGGCCAGCATCAGCAGCAGAAATCCAAGCGTTACGCCGATCATGTGCGGAATAGTGCGTGCGAAACCGAAATTGACCCCCGAGGTCGCCAGCAGAATGTTGTTCGGCCCCGGCGTAAAGGCCATCACGCAGGAAAACAGCGTCAGCGCCAGGAAAAGATCGATGGGCATTGCGACGCGTCTGCGGGTGCTAACGCGCCGCTATCCCCTCCGGCCCGCGCGCGATGGCGACGATGCCGGTGCGCGACACCTCGACCAGGCCGAGCGGCAGCATCAATTCGACGAACTGGTCGATCTTGTCGCTCTTGCCGGTGATCTCGAACACAAAGCTCTCAGTGGTGGCGTCGATCACGCGGGCGCGGAAGGCGTCGGCAAGGCGCAGCGCCTCGACGCGGTGCTCGCCTTTGCCGCGCACCTTCACCATCGCCAGTTCGCGCTCGATGGCGCCGCCCAGCAGCGTCATGTCGGTCACGCGGTGGACCGGCACCAGCCGGTCGAGCTGGTTCTTGATCTGCTCGATCACCATCGGCGTGCCGGTGGTGACGACCGTGATCAGCGACAGGTGCTTGGAATGCTCGGTCTCCGACACGGTGAGCGACTCGATATTGTAGCCGCGGCCGGAGAACAGCCCAATCACGCGCGCGAGCACGCCGGGCTCGTTGTCGACCAGCACCGATAGCGTATGCGTCTCCGCCTTCTGCGCCGTCGGCGCGGCCGGATAGTGCGAGGTGCTCGAAGGCACATTTGCGTTTGCGTTCATGATTACACCATCACCTTGCCTTCTTCGGTCACCGCATCCTCAACGGAGACCCCGGCGTCGCCGAGGATCATCTCGTTATGCGCGCGGCCCGACGGGATCATCGGGAAGCAGTTCTCCTTCGGATCGACCACACAGTCGAACAGCACTGGCTTGTCGACGTCGATCATTTCCCTGATGGCATGATCGAGATCGCCCGGCTTTTCGCAGCGGATACCGACGGCGTGATAAGCCTCGGCCAGCTTGACGAAATCCGGCAGCGCCTCGGAATAGCTCTCCGAATAGCGTCCGCCGTGCAGCAATTCCTGCCACTGCCGCACCATGCCCATGTAGCGGTTGTTGAGGATGAAGATCTTGACCGGCAGCCGGTACTGCACCGCGGTCGATATTTCCTGCATGGTCATCAGCACCGATGCCTCGCCGGCGATGTCGATGACCAGCGATTTCGGATGCGCCATCTGCACGCCGACCGAAGCCGGCAGGCCGTAGCCCATGGTGCCGAGGCCGCCGGAGGTCATCCAGCGGTTGGGCTCCTGGAATTGGTAGAACTGCGCCGCCCACATCTGATGCTGGCCGACTTCGGTGGTGATGTAGCAGTCGCGGTCCTTGGTCAATTCGTAGAGCCGTTGGATGGCGTATTGCGGCTTGATCACGGTGTTGGACTGCCGATAGGCGAGCGACTTGCGCGCACGCCACTTGTCGATCTGCGCCCACCACGCGCCTTGCGCCTTCTTGTCGGGATGAATGGCGCCGGTGCGCCACAGCCGCACCATGTCTTCCAGGACGTGCGCGCAGTCGCCGACGATCGGGACATCAACGTGCACGTTCTTGTTGATCGAGGATGGATCGATATCGACGTGGATCTTCTTCGAGCCGGGCGAAAAGGCGTCGACCCGGCCGGTGATGCGGTCGTCGAAACGCGCGCCGATACAGATCATGACGTCGCAATCGTGCATCGCCATGTTGGCTTCCAGCGTGCCGTGCATGCCGAGCATGCCCATCCATTGCGGATCGGCGGCGGGGAAGGCGCCGAGCCCCATCAGCGTCGAGGTGATGGGAAAGCCGGTGAGCTTGACCAGCTCGCGCAACAGATCGCTTGCCGCCTTGCCGGAATTGACCACGCCGCCGCCGGTGTAGAACAGCGGCCGTTTGGCATGCGCCATCAGGTCGATCGCCTGCTTGATCTTCTCGATGTCGCCTTTGACCTTGGGCCGGTAGCCGGTGTGCGGGAAATCCTTCGGCTTGGAATAGACGCCCTTGGCAAACTGGATGTCCTTGGGAATGTCGACCACCACCGGGCCCGGGCGCCCGCTCGCCGCGATGTGGAATGCCTCGTGCAAAACGCGCGGCAGATCCTCGATGCGCTTGACCAGATAATTGTGCTTGGTGCACGGCCGGGTGATGCCGACGGTGTCGCATTCCTGAAAGGCGTCGTTGCCGATCAGGTGCGTCGGCACCTGTCCGGTGATGCAGACCACGGGGATTGAATCCATCAGCGCGTCGGTCAAGCCGGTCACCGCGTTGGTGGCGCCGGGACCCGAAGTCACCAGCATGCAGCCGACCTTGCCGGTCGAGCGCGCGTAGCCTTCCGCCGCGTGCGCGGCGCCTTGTTCATGACGGACGAGCACGTGTTTGACCTTGTCCTGCTGGAACAGCGCGTCATAAATCGGCAGCACCGCGCCGCCCGGATAGCCGAATAGATGCTTCACGCCCTGGTCGGCGAGCGCCTCGATCACCATTTCGGCGCCGGTCATTTCTCGTGTCATGGTCGTCGTCCTTTTTCGTCCACTCGCTTACCGTATTCGCCTTGCCGTTTCGTTTGCCGCTCCGCGCAATAAAAAAGGCCCGCAAAGGGCCATGTCCGGACGCTTCCATGCGGACCCCTAGGGTCGCTTGGGTCGCGTCCGAACCTCTACTACAGTAATAATATTGCGCGACATGGTCCATACCTGAACTTTCATTGCGCGGTTTATAGGTGCGCCTCAGCCGCCGGTCAAGCGGATTTTCATTGCCCTTTTCGGTTTCGGCGGCCCTTAGGTCAACCCGCACCGACGCGTCAGACATCTCACGAGGGCCGGATCACAAGCCCTTGTCCAGGTTCTAATTCGGCTATCCTTACGTGGATTGCGACCGACGCGAGCGCCAACAAAAAGGATACGTCATGCGGATCGATGGCGGCTGTCACTGCGGCGACATCACGTTCGAAGCCGATATTGAATTTGGCAATGTCGGCATCTGCCACTGCACCGACTGTCAAACATTGTCCGGGTCTGCGTTCCGAACCGTGGTGCTGACGCAACCGGGCGGCTTCAGGCTGCGCTCCGGTGAGCCCAAAATTTACGTCAAAACCGGAGAGAGCGGCAACCAACGGCCGCAGGCCTTCTGCTCCCGGTGCGGCACGGCGATCTATGCGACCTCGATCGGCGCCGAACCGAAGGTTTACTCCATTCGCGTCGGCGCCATAAAGCAGCGCAATGAGTTGGTGCCGCGCCGGCAGTTCTGGTGCCGGTCGGCCCAGACTTGGCTCGGCAATATCGATTCATTCGACAAAATGGAGCGCGACCCGGCAGCGGCGGCAGCAGCAGCGACGGCGTCCGCTATCAAACCCGAACGGTAAGCTGCTTTTCGATTGCCATAGCCGCCATGTCCGGCACAACCGCCAGCCAGTCTTTCATCTGGTTGCGGAACCAGGTGTGCTGGCGCTTGGCGTAGCGGCGGGTGTCCATGACGGCACCGGCGGCAGCTTCGGCCAAAGATAGTTCGCCGTTGATATGGCGGATGAGCCAAGGCACACCGTGCGCCTTCATCGCCGGCAGCAGCGGATCGAGCTTGCGGCGCGTAAGCGCCCTCACCTCGTCCAGCGCGCCGGCTTCCAGCATTGCCGCAAAGCGCGCTTCGATCCTCGCGACCAGCTCGGCGCGCTCGCAGGTGAGAAACACCTTGGCCGCGCGGCTTGCGTCGATCAGCGGCGGCATTCCCTCGCGGTGCCAGTCAGAGAGTGAGCGGCCCGTCGCCTCGATCACCTCGAGCGCGCGGCAAATGCGCGAGCGGTCGTTGACCATCAGCCGCTGCGCCGTTTGCGGGTCACGTTGCGTCAGTTCGGCATGCAGCGCCGGTGCGCCTTCATTGACTAAGCGCGCGCGAATGCGCTCGCGGATGTCGGCCGGCACCGGCGGCACCGCCGCCAGTCCCGCGGTGAGCGTCTTGAAATAAAGCCCGGTGCCACCGACCAGGATCGGCACGTGGCCCTGCGCTGCGATCTCACCCAACACGACACCGACATCGCGCAGCCATTGCCCGGTGGAATAATTCACACCTGCGTCGACATGGCCGTAAAGCCGGTGCGGAACGCGGGCCTCTTCCTCGGGCGTCGGCCGCGCGGTGATGACGCGCAGATCGCGATAGACCTGCATGGAGTCGGCGTTGACGATAATGCCGCCGAGCCTTTCGGCCAGCGCGAGCGCCATCGCCGACTTGCCGCTCGCGGTCGGGCCTGCAATAAGCACCGCCTTCGTTGTCATTGTGCCGCCTCGGTTGCGACCCTATAGCACCGGCGGGACGATAACTCATCCGGCGTTGGAGACTGGAATTGCCGCTCATCAAGCCCTTTCGCGCCTTGCGTCCGGCGCCCGGCCGCGCCGCCGAGGTGCTGGCGCCGCCCTATGACGTGCTGTCGAGCGCGGAGGCGCGCGAACGCGCCAAAGGCAAACCTTGGAGCTTTTTGCACGTCTCCAAACCCGAAATCGACCTCGATCCGGCGACCGACCCTTACGACAAGGCGGTCTATGCCAAGGCGGCGGACAATCTCAAACGCATGGTCGCCGACGGCGTGCTGATCCGCGACGACAAGCCTTGCTACTACGTCTACCGGCTGACCTGGCGTGACCGCATGCAGACCGGCTTGGCTTGCGTCGCCTCGCTCGCCGACTACGCCGCAAACCGCATCCGCAAGCATGAGCTGACCACACCGGTGAAGGAAGACGACCGCGTGCGTCAGATCGAGGCGCTCGACGCACAGACCGGGCCGGTGATGATCGGCTATCCGGAGCAGCCGGCGATCGACGCGCTGCTGGCGCAAGCCGCCAGCGGCAAACCCGATGTCGACGTCACCGCCGACGACGGCGTGCGCCACCAGATGTGGGTCGTCTCGGACGCCGCGACGACCGACAAACTCACCCGCGCCTTCGACGCTTTGCCCGCGATCTACATCGCCGACGGTCATCACCGCTCGGCGGCGGCCGCGCGGGTCGCCGCCGGCCGCGGCAAGAACGAAGGCTCGCAGCAATATTTTCTATCGGTGATTTTTCCCGAACGCGAGATGACCATTCTCGACTACAACCGCGTGGTGAAGGATTTGAACGGCCGCAGCGCGGAACAGTTCCTCGCCGAATTACGCAAGCGATTTGAGGTTATCGCGTCGGATACGCCGGTGCGGCCGACCGCCGCAAACGAATACGGCATGTTTTTCGACGGCAGATGGTACCGGTTGCGGGCGCGGCCCGACCTGGTGCCGACCGATCCGATCGGCCGGCTGCCGATCACGGTGTTGACGCGCAACGTGATCGAGCCGCTGCTCGGCATCAAGGACCCGCGCACCGACAAGCGCATCGACTTCATTGGCGGCGCGCGCGGCCTTGCCGGCCTCGAAGCGCGCGTGAATTCCGGCGAGATGGCGGTCGCCTTCGCGCTCTACCCGACGCAGATGCAGGACCTGATGGCGGTGGCTGATGCCGGCGGCATCATGCCGCCGAAGTCGACCTGGTTCGAGCCCAAGCTCGCCGACGGCATGGTCAGCCACGTGCTGGATTGAGACACATCTCTCCCCGCTTGCGGGGAGAGACAATCGCTACTGCAAGCTCAGCGCCACGAAGCTGGGGTCGCCGTCGGGCGACACCACCAGCAGCACCACCGCCTTCTTGCCGTCCTTCTTTAGCTTGTCGACGCGCGCCTGCAGGTCGGCGGCACTCGTGACCGCCTGCTGCTGCACCTCGGCGATCACCATGCCGGGCTGCAGATGTTTTTCCGCCGCCGCCGAATTCGGATCGACGGCGGTGATCAGCACGCCTTTCACCTTGTCCTTGATCTTGTGCTGCTTGCGCAGCGAGTCGGTGAGGTTGGCGAGATCGAGGCCGAGCGCCTTCTTCACCGCCGGCTTGTCCTCGACGGCGGCATCGTCCTTCTTCGGCGTCAGCGCCGCCTCTTTCTGATCCTCGAGCCGCCCGAGCTTGACGGTCTTAATTTCTTCCTTGCCCTTGCGGATAATCGTCACGGGGACGCTCTTGCCGACCGGCGTGTCGGCAACAATGCGCGGCAGATCGCGCATCTCCTTGATGTCCTGGCCGTCAAACTTGACGATGACATCGCCCGCTTCGATACCGGCGGGCTTGGCCGGGCCTTTGTCGTCCACGCCGGCGATCAGCGCGCCGCGCGGCGGCTTGATGCTGAGGCTTTCGGCGATTTCGTCGGTCACCTGCTGGATGCGCACGCCGAGCCAGCCGCGCCGCACTTCCTTGAACTCGCGCAGTTGGTCGATCACCGGCACCACGGTTTTCGACGGCACGGCAAAGCCGATGCCGATCGAGCCGCCGGACGGCGAGATGATGGCAGTATTGACCCCGACCACTTCGCCGCTGAGGTTGAACAGCGGTCCGCCCGAATTGCCGCGATTGATGGCGGCGTCGGTCTGAATGTAGTTGTCGTAGGGCCCCGACTGGATGTCGCGGTTGCGCGCCGACACGATGCCGGCCGTCACGGTGCCGCCGAGACTGAACGGATTGCCGATGGCGATGACCCATTCGCCCAGCCGCAATTTATCCGAGTCTCCGAACTTCACCGCCTTGAGCGGCTTGGTCGGATTGACCTTGAGCAGCGCCAGATCGGTCTTGGTATCGCGGCCGATGATTTCCGCCTTCAGCGTGGTGCCGTCATTGAGGATGACGCTGATCTCGTCGGCGTCGGCAATGACGTGATTATTGGTGACCACCAGACCGGAGGGGTCGATGATGAAGCCGGAGCCGAGCGAGTTGACCCGGCGCGGCGTCGGCGTCCCGCCATTCGGCCCGCCCTTGCCGCGGCGGTTCTTGAAGAATTCCTCGAAAAATTCCTCGAACGGCGAGCCGGGCGGCAGCTGCGGCATCGCCCCGCTG
The DNA here is from genome assembly GCA_963805375.1 of uncultured Alphaproteobacteria bacterium. GTDB lineage: Bacteria > Pseudomonadota > Alphaproteobacteria > Rhizobiales > Xanthobacteraceae > Pseudolabrys. The sequence continues at coordinate 29,823 of CAWDUB010000006.1, forward strand.
CGCATGTCCACCGACTGCTTGGTCGAGACGTTGACCACGGCGTCGATGACCTGCTCGGCCACGTCGGCAATGCCTTCGGGCCCGCGCGCCGCGGCGGGCAGCGTCGGCCAAAGGATTGCCGCGGCAAAGAAAATCGTCAGGCCGGCGCGGCCGAGGCGGTGCGTCAGGCGGTTGCATTGAGCGCCCATGGGCGTCCGTTCTCCTGGGAATAAGTTGCGAACAAAGTGGCGCTGATTTCAAGGCAATTCAAGGGCAAGACGCAGGGGTCTGCTTTCAGCCACCGGTGAGCAAATTGGTCGATTCGCACCGGCCTGACCACCGAACGCTGAGGTTTTAATCCAGCTACCCGCGCACCAGCCATACCAGAATCAGCCCGATGATGGCCGAGGCGATACCGATCCCGCGCAGCGAAGTATCCGGCGTGTCGAGCACGCTATGCATCGCGCGCTTGGCGGGGCCGGGAAAGGCGGCAAAGACCAGCCCTTCGATGACAAAGACCAGTCCTACCGCAGCCAGAAAGTCCGACATGCCGGGCCAGGGCGCGCCGTCAGCGCGACGACGCGGCGCCGGCTACCGGCGATGGACCAGGCGCCGCCGGCAGTGCCGACGACGTGGTCGGCGGCTCCTTGCCGGCCGTTGCTTTTCCCGATGGGCTATTGAAGTAGCGGAAGAAGTTGCTGTCCGGCTTCAAAACCATGCGGGTATCGCCGCTCTTCAAGCCGGCCTCATAGGCCTGCATCGAGCGGTAAAAGGCAAAGAAGTCCGGGTCCTGGTTGAACGCATCGGCGAAAATCTGGTTGCGCTTGGCGTCACCTTCGCCGCGGATCTGCTCTGACTTGGAGGTCGCTTCGGCGACCAGAACGGTTACCTCACGGTCGGCGCGCGAGCGGATTTCTTGCGCCTGTTGCAGCCCTTGGGCGCGATACTCGGCCGCCTCGCGCTGGCGCGCGGTCTGCATGCGCTTGTAGACCGCCTGGCTGTTCTGTTCCGGCAAGTCGGCGCGACGGATGCGCGCGTCCACCACCTGGATGCCGTAGTTTTCCGCCTCATGGTCGATCAGACCGCGGATGCGCGACATCAGCTCGGCGCGCTGGTCGCGCACCACGTGAATGAAGGTGGCTTCGCCGAGCACGCGCCGCAGCGCGGAGTTGAGCAGGATGTTAAGCTGCGAATCGGCGGCAACCTTCGAGCCGAGCGTCTGGTAGAAGCGCAGCGGGTCCTTGATGCGGTAGCGTGCGAAGGCATCGACCACCAGCCGCTTTTGGTCGGAGGCGATGATTTCCTGCGCCGACTCCTCGAGATCGAGGATGCGTTTGTCGATGGCGATCACGCTGTCGACGAACGGCAGCTTAACGTGCAGGCCGGGCTCATCCACAACGCGCACGACCTTGCCCAGGCGCACGACCAGCGCCTGCTGCGTTTGATAGACGGTAAATAGCGCCGAATAGCCGACGATCAGCGCGGCTACGGCGAGGACGGCGAGCACGCCGCCGAAGACATTGATCTTCATGGCTGGCCTCCCGCGCGCGAATTGTTGTTCGAATGCGGCGTCGGCGAGAGCTCTTTGAGCGGCAGATAGGGGATCACGCCGGTGCCGCCCTGGCTGGAATCCAGGATAATCTTATCGGTGCCGCCCAGCACACGCTCCATGGTCTCCAGATACATGCGTTCGCGGGTGACATCGGGCGCCTTCTTGTACTGCGCGTAGATTTGCAGAAAGCGCGAGGTCTGGCCGGTGGCCTGGGCCACCGTCTGCTGGCGGTAGGCTTCCGCGGCCTGGGTAATCCTGGCCACGTTGCCGCGCGCCTGCGGGATCACTTGATTGGCATAAGTCTGCGCCTCATTGACCGAGCGATCGAGATCGATGCGCGCGGCCTGCACGTCGCGGAAGGCGTCGATCACCTGGGCCGGCGGATCGACTTTCTGCAACTGCACCTGGGTGATGTCGATGCCGGCGCCGTAGTGGTCGAGCGTCTTCTGCATCAGATCCTGCACCGCCGCTTCGGTGGTCTGCCGCGCGCCGGTGAGGATCGGCTGAATGTCCGAGCGGCCGATCACCTCACGCATGGCGCTCTCGGCCACCGCTTTCACCGTGCCTTCCGGATTCTGGATGTTGAACAGATACGCGCCGACGCCGGTCGGCTTGACTTTCCACAGCACCGAGAAATCGACGTCGACGATGTTTTCGTCGCCGGTCAGCATCAAGCTCTCTTCCGGCACGTCGCGGGTCGAGGTGGTGCCGCGCGCGGTCTCCACCGTGCGCATGCCGATATCAATCTTATTGATGCGCAGCGCCTTGGGCGTCAGCGCGGTCTCGATAGGAGACGGTAGATGATAATTCAATCCCGGCTGCACCTCGCGCACGACCTTGCCGAAGCGCAGGACAACTCCGAGTTCGTCGGGCTCGACTTTGAAAAAGCCAAAAAAGACCCAAAGCGCGATGAGCGCGAGGGCGATCAGCGCAAAACCTTTACCGCCGAGATTGCCGCCGGGCAGGAAGCGCCGCAACCTGTCCTGGCCGCGACGCAGGATTTCCTCCAGATCGGGAGGCGTGGGCCCTGATGATTGCGGTCCGGAGCCCCAGGGGCCCTTGCCGCCCGAGCCCCAAGGGCCGCCGCCACCGCCGCCGCCCTGATTGGTCCATGGCATTTTCGTTGATCTCCCGGCGCCGGCCTTTCAGGGCCGGCAGGCCTTTGTTGCATGGGGTTATAGGCGACAGGGCCGTGCGTTACAACGCGCTCTGATGCCGCGCTTTTTCGCCTTTCAGCGCCTTAAATATGTCGCCGGCTTATATCTGCCATTAGAGGCTCCGGCGCGCGCGCGCCGGGGATATAATGCGCGGTGAAACCTGCCGTTAAGGCGCATCTCGCTAAAGCCGCCCGGCATACTTATATGCGTACCAGCCGCCCTGCCGCCAAGTCTGGCAAATGAGGGCGCCCTCTTAACCGAAAGCCTTGCAATGTTCACGCCCGAGCACTTTCGCGCGAAAGCGGCCGAATACAAAGAACTGGCAAAGACGGCACAGGACCAAGACGAGGCGCGCGAGTTTGCGCGGCGCGAACGCAGCTTTGCCGTGCTCGCGGATAACGAGCAGTGGCTTGCCGACCACGATGGGCAGACCCTGCACGCGAGTGAAGCGCGCAGCGTTTACGACGCGGCTTTGCTTGCGATTGGCAATGCCGGCGGGGCGGCGACGCAATGAAACGTCCCGTGCCGCGCCGGGCGCCACGCGCCGCGGTGAAACCAAAGACAGAGCAAAGGAACGCCATGAGCAGCAAGACAGACAAGGTCGAAAAGTCGGAAAAGATCGAAAAGTCAGAAAAGATCGAAATGCCGGAAAAAAGCGCCAAGGCGGAGCGACCCAAAAATCCGCGCGCTGATCTCTTGCCGAGCGACGGTTATGTCCTGGCGGTCGACGGCAAAATGAAAACGCGATTCGACACGTCGGACGCCGCCATGAGCGCGGGTCTGAAACTCAAGCAAACCTACCCGGTGATTCAGGTCGCGGTGTTCGATGCTGCCGAGCGCAGCTATACGCCGGTGGTGTTGCCGGAGAAGTAGTTCGCGCCGCGCCTAGCGCCTGACATACGTCGCCATCGTGCAATCGGCGTCGTCTTGCGTCCCGGCGTTACGATCTTCGCGCTTTTTTTCCTTCCACATTTTCGCATCGATGGGCGGAAAATAGACATCGCCCTCGGGCCTTGCATGCACGCGCGTGATCTCCAGCCGGTCGGCCAGCGGCATGGCTTCGGCAAAGACCGCGTTGCCGCCGATCACCATGATCTCGTCGGTGCCGCGCCGTTCGGCGTCCTTGCGCGCGATGGCGAGCGCAGCCTTCAGGCTCGGCGCTTTCTCGATGCCCTCGGCGGAAAATTTCGGGTCGCGGCTGATGACGATGTTGGTGCGGCGGTCGAGCGGCTTGCCGATCGATTCAAAGGTCTTGCGCCCCATGATCACCGGCTTGTCCAAAGTGAGCGCGCGGAAATGCCGTAGATCGGAGCGGATCTTCCACGGCAACTGGCCGTCTTTGCCGATGACGTTGTTCTCGGCGACCGCCGCGACCAGCACGATCTTCATCGCCGCAACTTCGCGTTCCAGGAGTCTCTCACCTTGTCCTCTTGGCTTTTCCCGATTGCCCGACGCCCAGCATGATGGTCCAGGCGTTGAACACGGCAGACGCAATGAACAGGATGAAGGAAGCGGTGATCAGGTACATGCCCCATGCCGACTGGGCGATCAGGCATACCCCCGCGGCGACTCCGAATAGATAGGCCGAGATATTTGTTGCCGCGCGATAGATCGAGTAGCTCCCTCCCCTGCCCGTCTTGCGGTCTTTGACTAGGTACTTGTAGACGAAGCGAAGCGGAAGCTGCACGCCGATGAGATTGATCGCAAGCAATTCGGCGCCGAGCACGGTGATTGGCTGAGGCGTGAGGATCAGCGCCGCCTCGATCAATATTGCCAAGAGATGCAGCGTTATGTTGTAGGCGCGGAGGCGGAACACCGGATGGTTCATGATCTCGTCGAGATGCAGTGACGTGACCACGAACAGCAGGCCGATCAGCGCCGCCGCCGAGGTGCCGAGCATCACGTAAAGATCGCGCCACAACTCCGGCTGATAGGCGTGGTCCATGAAGGCCCCTCAACGATCCGCGCTCGCCAGACCGGCGAACTCGCTCAAAGCATCGCCACTCAAGCGGCAAATTTTCCACTCGTCCAGCACCTGCGCGCCGAGCGACTTGTAAAACGCGATGGCCGGCGCGTTCCAGTCGAGCACTGCCCATTCGAAACGCGCCCAGTCTTCCTCCACGCAGCGCCGCGCCAGCCGCTTGAGCAGCGCCTTGCCGATGCCGCGCCGACGGAATGCGGGGCGCACGAAAATATCCTCAAGATAAAGGCTGCTGCGGCCGCGGAACGTCGAAAAGATCGTGAACCACAGCGCGAAGCCCGCCGGCTTGCCATCCCATTCCGCGATATCGCAATGAACGCGGGGCGGCCCGGCAAACAGTGCGGCGGCGATCTGGCTTTCCGTGGCGTCGACCTCGGCGGCGAGCTTCTCGTAGTCGGCGAGTTCGCGCACCAGCGCAAAAATCAGCGCGCTGTCGGAAGCCTGCGCCGGGCGGATCGCAAGGCTCACACCGCCACCGCGGCCTTGATGTGCGGATGCGCGTCGTAGCCTTCAACGCTGAAATCATCGTAGTGGAAGCCGAAGATGTCCTTGACCGCAGGATTAAGCCGCATCACCGGCAGCGCGCGCGGCGCGCGCGACAGCTGCAGCTGCGCCTGCTCCAGGTGGTTCAAATAGAGGTGCGCGTCGCCCAGGGTGTGGATGAATTCGCCGGGCTGGAAGCCGGTCACCTGCGCCACCATCAGCGTGAGCAACGCGTAGGAAGCGATGTTGAACGGCACGCCGAGGAAAACATCGGCTGAGCGCTGGTAGAGCTGGCACGACAGCCGCCCCTCCGCGACATAAAACTGGAACAGGCAGTGGCACGGCGGCAGCGCCATCCTGTCGACGTCGGCGGGGTTCCAGGCGGTGACGATCAGCCGGCGCGAATCCGGATTGCGCTTGATCATGTCGATGACGTGCGAAATCTGGTCGATGGTCTTGCCGTCCTGCGCCGGCCATGAGCGCCATTGCTGGCCGTAGACCGGGCCGAGGTCGCCGCGCTCGTCGGCCCATTCGTCCCAGATGCGCACGCCGTGGTCTTGCAGATATTTGACGTTGGTGTCGCCGGCCAGAAACCACAGCAATTCGTGCACGATCGATTTGACGTGCAGTTTCTTGGTGGTGGTCAGCGGAAAGCCTTGCGAGAGATCGAACCGCATCTGATGGCCGAACACCGAACGCGTGCCGGTGCCGGTACGGTCGCGCTTTTCCACGCCGTCGCGCAGAACATGTTCCATCAGATCGAGATACTGGCGCATACGGCCTCTTCTTTTGCCGCATGATCCTTGTCCGAAAACCGGTTCCCGCTTTTCGGGATCATGCGCGCTTACCCTGAGTCGGAAGATGGGCAAGATTACCCGCCGCGGCAATGTCCGGCAGGCCCTTATCAACGCTGGAAAGGGCCTTCGGGCGCCGGACCCCCGAACTTGCCTATGCTACGATGGGGGTGTTCGCTGCCGGAACCGGAATAAAGGGGGAAATCATGAGCCTCGATCACCTGCTCCTCGCCCGCATCCTGCTGACGCTGGCGACCGCCGGCTACGCCTTTGCCACCATCCTCGCCGATTTTAACAAGACCCACGCCACCAATCCGCAATGGACGCCACATGCGCGCTTCCACGTGGTCTGGCAGATTTCGAGCTATGCCGGCTTCGGCCTTCTGTCGCTGGCGTTGCTCTGGTGGCCGGGACCGGACGCAGTCATGCGGCTCTACCTGGTCGCCGTCATAGCGGCGATCGTCTATGCCGCCTTCTTCGTCGCACTCATCGCCATGCCGATTTACGGCGGCGCGGCCTACGACAATAACGGCTACCTACCGTTCAAGGCGCCGGTGCCGGTGATCGCCCGGCTCTGGGACGTCAACGTCACCATCTTCTGCGTGCAGACGGTGCTGCTCGTCGCCGGCACGCTGTCGATTGCCGGCGCCGGCTGAAACTTTACCGGAATGTTACGCTGCCGCAGGCAAGCTTTACGCAGCGCCCGCGCCTAACCTTCTAGAACAACCCTCATTCGGCAAAAGTGAGGGTTTTTTCATGATGGCGGCGGTTTCCGAGATGGCGGGGCGCGTCGGCGAAAGTGCGTTTGGCCGGTACTGGGGCAAGGCCGGCGATTTTCTCGATTGCGCAATACCGATTGCATTGGTCACCACGATCATCATCGCCATGGGCATGGTCGCCTTCGGTGCTGTTCAATAGCGGCAGGCTTCGCCAATTCCGCCGGCCCGAACGCTTTACAACGATTTTACGGCGCCAGCGTCAGACTTTAGGCGTCAAGCGCGCTATCGGGTCTAGAAAATCCTCGTTGCACAAATAGAGCGAGGGCTTTCCCATGATCTCCGTCATTTCCGGAGTGATCGTCACCGGCGCCGGCATCGGCGGGCTTTTGTATTGCCGGCCGCATAACGGCCAGCCGAATTGGCTGGTCACCATGAAAGTCTTCGATTGGCTGATTCCGATCCTGATCGTGAGCGCGCTCGCCATCGGCGTGGCGCTGGTCGTTTCCGGCGTCATGGGATAATTGAGCGGCCGCTTCGGCGGCTCAGACCTCGCTCTCGGCCGGCCGGCGCGTCGGCCGCAGCGTGTTCCATAGCGCGTAAAGCAACATCGTGATCGTCAACGCCATCAGCGTGCCGCTGATTGGCCGGGTGAAAAACTCCGTGAAATCGCCGCGCGCGATCAGCATGGTGCGGCGGAAATTTTCTTCCATCAGCGGCCCGAGCACGTAGCCGAGGATGAGCGGCGCCGGCTGAAAATCGAGCAGTCGCATGACATAGCCGACGCCGCCGAGCAGAACGACAAGGATCACGTCGACGGTGCTGTTGCTGACGCTGTACACGCCGATGGCCACGAACAGCAGAATCGCGGGATACAGCAGCGAATACGGGATCATCAGAATTCTGACCCAAACGCTGATCAGCGGGATGCTCAAAAACAGCAGCATCACGTTGCCGACCCAGAAACTCATCAGCACGCCCCAGAACAGTTCCGGTTCCTTCACCATCAGCTGCGGCCCCGGCACGATGCCGTGGATGGTGAGCGCGCCGATCATCAAGGCCATCACCACGTTGCCCGGGATGCCCAGCGTCATGGTGGGAATGAATGCGGTCTGGTCGGCGGCATTGGCCGCCGACTCGGGCCCCATGATGCCCTCGATGGCGCCATTGCCGAAGCGCGACGGATCCTTGGCGACTTTCTTTTCGACGGCATAGGCCATGAACGACGCGATCACCGCCCCGGTACCGGGCAACGCGCCCAGGAACGAGCCGATCCCGGTGCCGCGCACCATCGGCAGCAAGGAGCGCTTTACGTCTTCGCGGGTCGGCACCATCGAGCGGAAGGTGATGCTCTTGCTGTCGAGCGTGCCGGGCAAGTTGGTGCGCACGCTGTAGATCACTTCGGCAACGCCGAACAATCCAAGCGCGACGGCCACCAGCGGCAAGCCGTCGAACAATTCGGTGACGCCGAAGGTGTAACGCTCCTGGCCGGTCTCGATATCAGATCCGACCAGGCCGAGCAGGACGCCGAGCAGCACCATGGCGATGCCCTTGGCCGGCGCGCCGGTCGTGATCGATGAGGCGGCCACCAGCCCGAGCAGCATCAAGGCGAAATACTCAGCCGGCCCGAAACTCAAGGAAAATTCCACGATCAACGGCGAGAACAGCGTCATGATGATGATGCCGATGCTGGCGCCGAAGAACGAGGCCACCGTGGTCATGAACAGCGCCACGCCCGCGCGCCCCTGGCGCGACATCGGGTAGCCTTCCAGGCAGGTGACCGCGGTGGAGGGCGTGCCTGGAATGTTAAGGAGGATCGAGGACACCGAGCCGCCATAGGTGGAGCCGTAATAGACGCCGGCCAGCATGACGATGGCCGCGGTGTGGTGGACATGAAAGGTGATCGGCAGCAAAAGCGACAACGCCACCAGTGCGCCGATGCCGGGCAAAACGCCGACGAACTTTCCCAGGATCACGCCGATGAAGCAGTAATAGAGGTTGGTCGGCGACAGCGCAGTCCACAGTCCGAGCGCAAGGTTATCGATCAGCCCTTCGAAGTAGCCGGTCATAGCGGCCACTTGAACGGTTCGAGCGGAATTCCGAGCCCGACGCTGAACACCAGGATGGCGATGGCCGACAGCACGGCGGTCAGCACAATCGTGCCAATGATGCCGACCTTGTTATCGGCAAGCACCGAAGCGACCGTCAGCACCGCGGTGGCCGGGATCAGCCCAAACGTGTCGACCGTGAGCGCAAATAGCACCAGCGCCAGCAAGACGAAGAAAAACGCCCGCAGGTCCGGTTTCGCCAGCGCCGGCCCGGCGCGAAACAGCGCCGGCACGAATACCAGCACGCCGGTGAGCGCCAGCAAGACGCCGACCCCGGCCGGAAACATGCCCGGGCCCATGTGGCCGACGGTGCCGAGCGGATAATCGAACCAAGCCTGCAGCGTGGCCCATAACCCGATGACGATCAGCGCGGACCCGCCGATCAAGTCGCGGTAATCCCGCCTCAGCATCGGGCGTTGCTCCCCACGATTGTTGCTTATTGCACCCCGCGCTCGATCCCTAGCACACGAGGCTGCCGCGCCGGAAGCGGGGCCCCGCTACAGCCAGCCGCTGAGGCCGAGAATGCCCGCCGTCGCGAACAGCCACAGCGGATTGGCGCGCGTGAAGTAGGCCACCGCCGCGGTCGCCGCGGTGATAAGGGCGGCAGCTGGCGTATGATCGGAGGCGCGCGCCAGCACAAAGGCGCTTGCGGCGATCAGGCCGATCGACAGCGGCACCAGTCCCGCCTGGATGGCGATGCGCCAGGGCGCCTCCTTGAAGCGGTCCCAGGTGCGCGCAACGAGGAAGGCCAGCACGCAGGTCGGTCCGCACATCGCCGTCGTCGCCACCGCAGCGCCGGCAAGGCCGGCGACGTGATAGCCGATCAACGTGACGATGATGACGTTCGGGCCCGGCGATACCTGGGCGATGGCATAGCTGTCGGCAAACTGGCGGTCGCTCATCCAGTGCATGGTTTCGACCGCGATGCGGTGCATTTCGGGGATCGCGGCATTGGCGCCGCCGACCGCGAACAGCGACAGCAGCGCGAAATAGCCGGCGAGCGTCGTCAGCGGATTGTCGTTCATCGGCGAAACCACGCCAGCGCGATGCTGACCGGCGCCAGACACAAGAAGACCACCGGCAGCGGCCACTGCATCAGCGCGACGCTGGTGAAAGCCGCGATCGCCACCGGCACACCGAAGTCCCAGCGCTTGGCGAACATCGGCGCCGCCATCTTGGCGACGATGGCGATGAGCAGGCCGGCGGCGGCCGAAGCGATGCCGGCCAGGATGCGGCCCAAAGTATCGAGATCGCCGTAGCGCGCATAAAGCGCGGCCAGGATCGTGACGATGACCAAAGGCGGGCCCAGCAGTCCGGCGAGCGCCACCGCGGCGCCCGCCGCCCCGCCGAAGCGCTGGCCGAAAACCACCGAGAAATTGATCACGTTCGGCCCCGGCAGAAACTGCGACAGCGAAAAGGCCTCGTTGAACTCCTCCGCCGTCATCCATTGCCGCTTGTCGACCATCATCCGCCGCGCCCAGGGCAGCGCGCCGCCGAAGCCGGAGAGCGAGACGGCGACAAAGGCGCGGAACAGTTCGGCGAGCGTGGGTGGCGCTATGGGGGCGGCGGCGGGAGCGCCGGCGGGGTCGGACATGGCGGCTAAAGACCTACATCCCGGCAATCGCGGCGACTAGGCGGGGGCAAGCGGGCGCCGAATGCGCAAGCGGCATAGCGGCCGACCGGTCGGGGTTGCGGCCTACCCGCCCCCGCGCGCGCGGACCGGTGGGCGGGCGGGCCGATATACGATTTGATAACCAACAATTAACTGGCAAACGGCAGGATGCAGCCCACAGCCTAACTGCCGGGGCGGGCTCAGCATTCATGACCAGAACGTTGTTCGCCGTCATGCGCAGGCGCGGCCTGTGGCTGGTCACCTTTGTCGGGCTGGTCGCCTTTGCCGCCGTTTTCGGCGTACTCGCTTTCTTCGCCGCCGGCTGGGTGGCCGCGGTCATGCCGACCATTTCCGAAACAGTTCTGGCGCTCATCATCGCCGCGCTCTTTGCGCAATTTGTCATGAGCCTGACCGGCGCAATCCTCACGCGCCACCTGCACTTGGAAAACGACCACGTCCGCACCGCGCTCAACAGCATGGCGCAGGGCCTGTGCATGTTCGACGCCGCCGAACGGCTGGTCGTGTGCAACACGCAATATTATGAGATGTACGACCTGACCGCGGCCGACGTGAAGCCGGGGGCAACGCTCGCCGAAATCCTGACCCGGCGCGTTGCCAAAGGCACGTTCGCGCGCGACCCCGAGCAGTATCGCAAGGAATTCGTCGCCGAGATCCGCGCCGGCCGCACCACGGTGCACGAGGTCAAATCGACCGGCGGCCGCCTGCTGCTGGTGATGAACCACCCGACCAAGGACGGCGGCTGGATCGGCACCCACGAGGACATCACCGCGCGCCGCCAGGACGAGCTGCAGCGCGCGGCCATGCAGCAGTTGGAAGAGCGCCGCACTTTGATCGAGGAGGCGATCGCCGCCTTCCGCACGCGCGCCGAAACACTTTTGAAGTCCGTCGCCGACGGCGCCGGCGCGATGCGCGCGACGGCGGGCGGCCTGTTCACGGCATCCGGTCATACCTCGCAGCGCGCCGAAAGCGCGGTGCGCACCTCGGACAAGGCCTCGGCCAATATCGAGAGCGCGGAATCCGCCGCCGAGGAATTGTCGAGCTCGATCGCCGAAATCGGCCAACAGATCGGCCAGACCGCCAATGTCGTGCGCTCCGCCGTCGCCGAGGCGCAGACGACCAATCAGGACATCGACGCGCTGGCCAAAGTCGCGCAGAAGATCGGCGACGTGGTCAAGCTGATCCGCAACATCGCTGGGCAAACCAACTTGCTGGCGCTCAACGCCACCATCGAGGCGGCGCGCGCCGGCGAAGCCGGCCGCGGCTTCGCCGTGGTCGCATCCGAAGTGAAATCGCTCGCGGTGCAGACCGAGAAGGCGACCGAGGATATTTCACGGCAGATCCTTGCCGTGCAGAGCTCGACCGACAAAGCGGTGGACGCGATCGGCCAGATCACCAATCGCATGCGCGAGATCGATAACTACACTTCCGCCGTCGCCGCCTCGGTGCATCAGCAGGATGCCGCCACCGGCGAAATTTCGCACAACATGGCGGGCGCCGCCGACGGCGCCAAGTTGATCGTCACGGTGCTGCGCGAGGTGGCCAACGCCACCTTGCAAAGCCAGCAGTCGGCGCAGACCGTGCTGACCGCGTCCGAATCGGTGGAAGACGCCGCCGCCAATCTGCGCGGCGAAGTCGAAAGCTTCCTCACCAAGGTGGCGGTGTAGCGGCCCCTAGCCGTGGTGCAGGCGGATCAGGCTCTTGCCGAGATTTTCCCCGCGGTAGAGCCGCGCGATCGCGCCGGGGCAGGCCTCGATGCCGTCCTGGATTTCTTCCCGGTAGCGCAATTTGCCCTGCCGCACCCAGTCGGCCAGCCGCGCCACCGCTTCCTCGTAGCGCGGTGCGAAATCGAATATCAGCAAGCCGCTCATGGTCGCACGCTTGACCAGCAAATGGCGTTCGACGCGCGGGCCCATCGGCCACGGATTCCAGCTCGCGACCGAAGCGGTGCCGCAGATCACCACGCGCGCGCCGATGGCAAGCTTGGCGAGCACGGCGTCGCTGATGGCGCCGGCGGTGTTGTCAAAATAGACATTGACGCCCTCCCCGCACGCCGCCGTCAGCGCGGCATCGAAATCTTTCGCCTTGTAGTCGAGGGCGACGTCGTAGCCGAAGCTCTCACGGCAAAGCTGCACTTTGGCCGCGCCGCCGGTAATGCCGACCGTGCGGCAGCCGGCAATCTTGGCGATCTGTCCGACCGCGGAGCCGACTGCGCCGGCCGCGGTGGAGACCACCACGGTGTCGCCGGGGCGTGGCCGCCCGATATCGAGCAGACCGAAATAGCCGGTGATGCCGTTCAGGCCTAATATTCCGAGCGAAAGCGACAGCGGCAGGTCCGCCTCTTTGACCTTGCGCGTCACGGCGGCGGCCTCGGCGACGCAATAAGCCTGCCAGCCGAACATGCCCATGAGTCTGTCGCCGGCCGCGAATTGGGGATGCTTTGACGCGACCACCTCGCCTGCGGCGAAGGAGCGCATGACCTCGCCGAGGCCGACCGGCTGCGAATAATTGGCAACCGCGGAAACCCAGCCGCGCATCGCCGGCTCGACCGAGAGAAATTCGTTGCGCACCAAAAATTGCCCGTCGCGCAGCGCCGGCACAGAGGCTTCGACGATCTCGAAGTGCTCGGCCTGTGGAATGCCGTCGGGCCGCGACTTGAGGCGGACTTGGCTGTTGGTGGTTGTCATCAACGAGACTTATCGCGGCTTGTGGCGCGCCGCCAGATAGGTTGCCGCATCTTTGCGAGGCGTTTATGAATTCTTTTGCGCGGTCGAGCGCAGACGTGGGCCGGACAAAGGTTTGCGACCATCAAGGCCAGTTGTTGAGGAGAATGAAAATGGCATCCAAACCGAAGGCAGAAGTGGTCAAACCGCCGGCCGCCGCTGCAACGCTCCCTGAGGATGCCATCGTCGTCGGCAAAAGCGAGAAATACGAAGCCCTCGATCTCAAATTCGGCAACCGCCACGGCCTGGTGACCGGCGCGACCGGCACCGGCAAGACCGTCACCTTGCAGGTGCTGGCGGAAGGCTTTTCCAAAGCCGGCGTGCCGGTCTTTGCCGCCGACGTGAAAGGCGATTTGTCCGGCATCGCCGCGGTCGGCGAGGCCAAGGACGCCTTCGTCAAACGGGCGAAGGATATGGGTCTGACCTACCAGCCCGACGAATTTCCCGCGGTGTTCTGGGACGTGTTCGGCGCCGAAGGCCACCCGGTCCGCGCCACCGTGTCGGAGATGGGGCCGATTCTGCTGTCGCAGATCATGAGCCTCAACGACACCCAGGAAGGGGTGCTCAATATCGCCTTCCGCGTCGCCGACGAACAAGGGTTGGCGCTGCTCGACCTCAAGGACTTGCGCGCGATCCTTCAGTTCGTCACCGAGCACGCGGCGGAATTGCAACAGATGTACGGCAATGTCTCGCCCGCCACGGTGGGAACAATTCAGCGCCAGCTGCTGGTCCTTGAAAACCAGGGCGCGGAATCGTTCTTCGGCGAGCCGGCGCTGGCGATCGCCGACTTCATGCGCACCGACCGTGATGGGCGCGGCTACGTCAACATCCTTGCCGCCGACAAATTGATCGCAAACCCGCGGCTCTACGCGATGTTTCTTTTGTGGTTGCTGTCGGAATTGTTTGAACAACTGCCCGAGGTCGGCGACCCCGACAAGCCGAAGCTGGTGTTCTTCTTCGACGAAGCGCATTTGCTGTTCAACGATGCGCCAAAAGCCCTGCTCGAGAAGATCGAGCAGGTGGTGCGCTTGATCCGCTCCAAAGGCGTCGGCGTCTTTTTCGTCACGCAAAATCCGATCGACGTGCCGGAAACCGTGCTCTCGCAATTGGGCAATCGCGTGCAGCACGCGCTGCGCGCGTTCACGCCGCGCGATCAGAAAGCGGTGAAAGCGGCCGCCGAAACTTTCCGGCCCAACAAGAATCTCGATACCGCCCAGGTCATCACCGAGCTCGGTAAAGGCGAGGCGCTGGTGTCTTTCCTAGAAGGCAACGGCGTTCCCTCGGTGGTCGAGCGCACCATGATCCGGCCGCCGACCGCGCGGCTGGGGATGCTAAGCGCCGACGAGCGCCGCGCGCTGATCGCGAACAGTCCGATGAAGGGCAAATACGACACGGCGGTCGATGCCGAATCCGCCTACGAGATTTTGAAAAAGCGCGTCGAGGAAAGCGCGGCGGCGCAAGCCCAGGCCGAACACGGCGGCGGCCTGATCGGCGGCATCGGCGGCGTGCTCGGCAGCATCTTCGGCACCAGCGGCAAACCGGGCGAGCGACTGACCACGGGGCAACTGATCGCCCGCTCGGTCACGCGCACGGTGGCGAGCCGCACCGCCGGCAAGCTCGCCGCCGACGTCGGCAAGTCGATCGGCGGTTCGATGGGCGGCTCGATCGGACGCGCCATCGTGCGCGGCGCGCTCGGCGGCATGCTGCGGCGGCGGTGAGGCCAACATCACGTGAAGATCGACTGCCTGATGGGAACCTATGGCAGGTATTCGCTCGCCTGCGACGCGCTCGCCTGCTTTCTGCAGCAGACCGCGCTTTCGCAGGCAACCTTGCTCATCTACAACCAGCATCCGGTGCCGCTCTCCTTCGAGCATCCGCGCGTGCGCGTGGTCAACGAGCCGCCGCCGCCCGGCTCGCTGCGCCACATCAGGAAGCGCATGATCGAGCTTGCCGATCCCGGGGCCGATCTCATCCATTTCTGGGACGACGACGACCTCTGCCTGCCCTGGCACCTTGAGGACTGCGTTGCGCATATCGGCGATCACGCCGCCTGGAGGCCGGTATCTGTTTGGTTCTCGGAGCACAATGAAGCCTTCCATCAGGGGGAAGCAATGGAAGGCGCTTGGGTCTTTCGCGCCGACCATCTGAAAACGGCGCCGCTCGATACCCACCCGGCCTACGTCGATCATCCGGTTCATCGGCAGACGGAAGAGACAGGCCTGCTGGCGCAAACCGAGCTTGGCGGCCGGCGCTCGTATATCTATCGGTGGGACACCGGGACGCAGCATCTCAGCGGTTATGGCGGGAAGGCCAGCGAAGCTACGCAACGCGTCTACATCGATTGGTGGCGGCGGCGCAGCACCGACGTGCGCGCGGACGGCGTATTGGTGCCCGCCGACCTTCAGCTGCGCTGGCGGCAATATCTCGACGGCACCAAGCACCTCGTGACGCCCGACGAATGGGAGCTTAACCGCAAAGGCGTCGGGCTTTGAGCGACCACGGCGCGCTGGTGCCGGCCTTCATCCACCCCCATTTAACTCGCGGCGAATGTCCGTGAAAATCCGCCCCGCCAGTTCGGCGCCGAGCAGTTCGGCGAAATGCACTTCCATTTCATCGGTGGGAAGGCCGAGTTCGGTGAAGCCGATGTAATAATTGCGAATGCGGTGTTCCCACAGGTTCACATACTGCGCGCCGCCCGGCCGGTTAAAACGATGGACCCAGCGCAGGAATGGCAGGCACAAAGTGCGGCCGCCGCGCTGCCGGGTTTTTTCGTGGATATAGCCTTCCTCGCCGCCGAAGCCGCGGAAATTGGAATTAAAGCCGGCCCAGGCATCGCGCCGGCTGGCAAACAGGCCCAGCCCCTGCATGGGAATATCGAAGGGCGGCGCTGTGGGGTCGTCTCCACGCGTATCGTCGGCCCAGGTGCCCCACATGCCGGCGCGCCAAACGGGCTCGAAATGCGTCGAGGTTTTGCGCAGGTCGTCATAGACCATCGGCCCTTGCAGCAAATCGCGGGTCGAAGGATCGGCCTCGAAATAGGCGATCAGTTTGGCAAGCGCGCCCGGCGCAATCAGCACATGGGAATCGATGCAAAGGACGAAGGGGCTGCTCGCCTCTTCAAACACGGCGTTGCGCATCGCCGTTCCCGACCATTCACCGCGCGGCACGTAACGATAGCCATCGATCCAGTTGCCGAGATTGCTGAGATGCTCGGAAATGGCGCTGCCCGGATTGTTATCGATCACCACGAATTCGAGTTCGCCTTCGAGTTCGGGGTTGGTATTGCGCAGCGATTGGATAGTGAAATAGACGCCGTCATAGTCGTCATAGGTCGCCATGCCGACGGTCAGGCGGCGGGGGAATCGTTGTGCGGTCGCCGCCGGCACCGGTCGTTTTTCCGCGCGCGCGGCAGCGGGCACGGCCGAGCGGATCGAGTCCCGCGCGGCAAAAGCTGCGCATAGAGCCGCGAAGTCCTCCGCGAGCATCGGCGCGGCGAGCCACTGCCGTGTGAGAACGTCGAGCGTCTGCTCAAGCTGCGACGTGTCGCCATATTCCAGCGCGATGGCTTGCGCGCGGTCCGCGAGCGCGCTGGCCAAGGCAAGGCCCCCGCGCGGCAAGTTGCGCACATTGAGGCAGGTGTCCATCAGGCGAAAAGCTGTCTCGCCTGGACTCAACGGCGTCAGGATCAGCGGCGAGCCTTGCGCAAAGCGTGGAAACAAGATGAGACAGCGCTCGATCGCCCCAGGAGTCCAAGACGGACCACCGGCAAGCCCGAGCATCACACCGTAGTCCGACGCGAGTTGCGCAATGTCTTGCTCGCCCGCTCGCAGAAACGCGCTCGGATCGGAGATGCTCTTGAGCAACACCGGGCGCGGCAGCGCGCCGGCAAGCTCTGGCCCACCGTCCGCCTTGCGCGAAATCGTCACCACCTCGTCGCTACCGAGTTCATAACCCTGCTTGCGGTACCACAGCGATAGCCGCGTTTTGCCGCAGCCGCTCGCACCGGGCATGAGGATGAGCGAACCGTTGGCGCGCACCGCGGCGGCATGCAGGGCCATCGCGTCAGTGAGATCGTCGACCAGCAAAAAGCTCACGCGTTCCCAGAACACCGCGAGCGCCTCGCCGAGGCCGAGATCGCGCGCACCCGCGCCGCTGCTCGCCTCGACGGCAAATCGGCCGCTGTCGTCGATGGCGACCAAGTCGACCCATTTGGCGGGGGCAGCTTCTTCCACGCGCGGCTCAACCAGGCCGTCGAACCAACGGTCGAGCGCCTCCGGATAGATGACGGCGACATGGCTCGTGCCCAGGCGCACCGACTTCCTGCGCATCTCCGGAAAGGACAGGGGCGCCGCTTCAAGCGTCGACAATGACACCGCTCTCCTGCATTTGCTTGAGTGTCGCCAGCACCTCGTCGGCGAGACCCTTGCCGGCGTCCGGATAGCTTTCACCGATCAAGCGCACAATCTCGCGCACCGGACGATTGCCGTCGCAAAGGCCCCAAATCAACGCCGCGGTTGGATTGAGATAAACGGCGCGCGTCTGCCGCGGATGGTAGAGCAGGACTTCCTTGCCGACGATCTCGGTTTCGACACCCGATGCCTGCCGGGGGATGAAAGCGTCTGTTGCGTTTTCACTCATGGCCCAGACCCGACAACACGCTCGTTGCGGCCGAGGCCGTCGATGCCGACGATCGGCGGCGCGCCGACAAGGCCGACCGCGACACGCTTGGCTAGCCAGTGCGCAATCGTCGCCGGATGCCGCAAGCAGCGACAGCCGAGTAAGGATTTCTCCGGCGCAATACCGTAGAACCCGCGCAGCCACCACGCGGGCGGATTGAACAACGCATCGAGCTTGGCCGGCAGCCCGCGCAGCGCCGCAATATCGGCGAGCGGCAGCATACCGCGGCCGGCGCTCGCGGGCGTATGCGCTGCATCTCCGGCGAAGCAGGCATTCACCAAGTTGAGCGCGACAACCACGCCCGGAAAACGCGCGCGCAATGTTTGCCAGTCGACCTGATCGCGGAAACGGGCCTGATAGCGCCACAGATCGTAGAGATGAATGAGCCGTATCCGGTGCACGGGCACGAAAGCATGGCGCGCGAGATGTCGCAGCATATCCAAATGGCCGAGCGCGCGTCCTTCCGGCCCGCCGGCGCGCGTGAATTTTTGCGGCGCGTCCGTGAGCGTCGCCATGGTCAGTTCGCCTCCGAGATCGGGGGCGATCGCATCGGTGTGGACTTCCAACGTGATGCCGAAGCCGGCGCGATGCGCGGTCGCCGCCGGTAGATGGTGCATGCGGCCACTGAATCGCGACTCGTATCCGGGCGCAAACGTGAAGCCGAGCCGGCGGGCGAGAACGGCCGCGCGCGGCGCGTCGGCAGCATCCACCATAATATCAATATCGACCATCGGCCGCAGCGCCGGGCTCGGATAGATCAGATGCGCGAGCGCCGCGCCCTTGAGCAGCAGCATCGGCACCCCGGCCGCGGCATAGGCCGTCAGTAATTCGTCGATGACGGCTTCGCGCGCGCTGGCAGCGCGGCGGTGGCGGCTGACAAGCGCGGCGAAAGTGCGGTCGAGCATGTCGAGCGCGGGCGAGCGCGCGGCACAGGCGGCAACTATCGGCGCGAGCAGAGGCGCAACGCCGTTATGCTCGGCTTCGCCGGCGAAAGCATCGCAAAGTTGGTCGTCAACTTCGGTGAATTGCGCGTGCAGGATGGCTTCACCGGCGCCGCTGGCAAGACCGGCATCCTCGACACCGCGCGCGGCCAACAGCACCCGCACCAAGTCATACATGTCGTCGGCGCTAGGGGTCACTGGACCGAAACAAACGAAAGACCCTATTTGTACGAAATCGTACCGGCTTGCGTCCGCCTAAATGACTTAGGTCGTTGTTGTCGCTGTCGTGCTTGTCGTGGTCGTGGGTGTCGTGGTCGCCGTCGTCGTGGCTGTGGTGGTGCCGGTGGTCGTGGTGTTTGTGGTGCCTGTCGTGCTGGTCGTAGTGGCCGGCGACGCGGCCGCGTGCGCCGGCACCACCACCCAGCGCACCACAGGTCGTATCCATTTATCCGGTAAAATTAATGCCGAAAGGGCGCCGCCACCTAACGCAACACGAAGAAGCCCCCGCCGATCGATCATCACGCCTCACCTAAAATACCCAACTAACGGTAATATTTTACGCGATTTTACGCGGACAAGCAAGCTCAGCGGCGCCGAGGTTTTCGCCCGCAAACGGCTAAAATATACGCATTATCTGCGGCTTAGCAGCACGGTTTCAATCGGGTCGTCCGTAGCCAGGGGAGCCGCGCCCTGCGCTCATTGCAGTGCAGTAGGAATTGTTTCACATGAAACATGCGCGCCGCTCTTTTTTCGTCAACACATGGGGCCTATATTCAGGGGGCCGGAGCAATCCGGCTATGGCGATAAACGGACGTCGTAATAAACCTTTCGGACCCGGGGGCAGTACCCGGCGGCTCCACCCAAGCCCCCCACCCTGACCCCGGCATGCGGGGGAGGGAAAAAGGGAGGGGGCTTCGGCGGGGCCGAACTAGGATCGACGAGGGCGTAAAGGACGAACTTTTGCTCGGCATGGTTCCGCCGTTATCGGGCCATTTCATAGTTGCAAACGACAACTATGCTCCGGTTGCTCAGGCTGCGTAAGCAGCTCCGGTAACCAAGCCTACAAGCCCTAGCCGCCTTAGCAGCGGTTAGGCGGGGTTCGGAGGCACCTGGCAACAGAAGCCTCCACTTTTCCAGGGGTCAGAGATCGAGAAATCAGAAATCAGCCGACTGATGACCGATATCTGATTACTGATTCCCCGCTATGCGCTAGCATCCCCGGCGAATCTCGGACCCTCCGCCCATGGCCGACCAGATCCGCTACGACCTCCTCACCCAACAAGCGCTGCGCGGCGTGGTGCGCGCCGTGCTCACCGACGCGGCCAAAAAGGGCCTGCCCGGCGAGCATCATTTCTATATCGCCTTCGATACCAAAGCCGAGGGCGTGCGGTTGTCGGAGCGGCTGCGCAGCCAATACCCGGAAGAAATGACCATCATCCTGCAGCACCAGTTCTGGGACCTGGTGGTGACCGATCACGGCTTCGAGGTCGGCCTCTCGTTCGGCGGCATTCCGGAAAAGCTCGTCATTCCGTTCGAGGCGATCAACGGCTTCTTCGATCCGTCGGTGCAATTCGGCTTGCAGTTCGAGGAAGTCACCGAAGGCCACGATCACATCGCGACGCCCTCGCTCGGCCAGGAAAATTCAGCCGACAAGAAAAAGCGCCGGCCGCCGTCGGTGCCGCGCGTTCAGGGCAAGGGCGCGGCCGACAACACGCCGGCCAAGGCTCCCGCCAAGCTGGCGGCGGCGGCCGAGGAGGCCAAGCCGGAAAAAGCGCCGAGCGGCGGCGGCGAAGTCGTGCGGCTCGATCGCTTCCGCAAGAAATAAATGGCGACGCCGCGTAAGCCGCGAGCGAAATCACGCGGCAAAACCCGCACCGAGAGCGACGCCTTCGGGCCACTCGACATCCCCGCCGACAAACTCTGGGGCGCGCAGACCGAACGCTCGCTGCACAATTTCCGCATCGGCAGCGAGCACATGCCGATCGAAATCGTGCGCGCGCTCGGCCTGATCAAGCGCGCCGCGGCGGAAGTCAATCGCGATCTCGGCTCGCTCGACGCCAGGCGCGCCAGGGCCATCGTCACGGTGGCGCAGGACATCGCCGACGGCAAGCTCGACGCACATTTCCCGCTGCTGGTGTGGCAAACCGGCTCCGGCACGCAGAGCAATATGAATGTCAATGAAGTGATCGCCAACGCCGCCAATGTCGCCTTAGGCGGCGCGCTCGGCGCGAAAAAGCCGGTGCATCCGAACGATCACGTCAACATGAGCCAGTCGTCGAACGATTCGATCCCCACCGCCATGCACATCGCCGCGGTGATGGCGATCAACGCTCACCTGCTGCCGGCACTCAAAGCGCTGCACGCCGCGCTCGACAAAAAATCCAAGGAATTTTCCACGATCGTCAAGATCGGCCGCACCCATACGATGGATGCCACCCCGATCACGCTCGGCCAAGAATTCTCCGGTTATGCCGCGCAGGTCAAATCGTCGATCGCCCGCATCGTGTCGGCTGAGCGCGAACTTTATCCGCTGGCGCAAGGCGGCACCGCGGTCGGCACGGGCCTGAATTCCAAACCGGCTTTCGCCAAAGCCTTCGCCCGGCGCATCGCCACGCTGACCAAGCTGCCCTTTGTCAGCGCGCCCAACAAGTTCGAGCACATGGCCGCGCACGACGCCTACGTGTTCGTGCACGGCGCGCTCAATGCCGCGGCCGCCGCGCTGTTCAAGGTCGCCAACGATATCAGGCTGCTCGGCTCCGGCCCGCGTTCCGGCCTCGGCGAATTGATCCTGCCGTCGAACGAGCTCGGCTCATCGATCATGCCTGGCAAGACCAACCCGACGCAGAGCGAGGCTTTGACCATGGTGTGCTGCCAAGTGTTCGGCAATCACACCACGATGACCGTCGCCGGCAGCCAGGGCCACTTCGAGCTCAACGTCTACAAGCCGGTGATGGCCTATTGCATGCTGCAGTCGATCCGCCTGTTGGGCGACGCCGCGCGCTCGTTCACCGACAACTGCGTGGTCGGCATCAAGGCCAACAAAGCCCGCATTCGCGAATTGATGCAGCGCTCGCTGATGCTGGTGACAGCGCTGTCCCCCCACATCGGCTACGACAAGGCGGCGCAGGTGGCCAAGGCCGCACATGCCAACGGAACCACCTTGCGCGAGGAAGCGTTGCGACTGGGCTTTGTCAGCGCCGGCGAATTCGACCGCCTAGTGCGGCCGGAAAAGATGACCCGGCCGCGATAGCGCGGTGGAAAAAATCGCCGGGGTCGAGCGGCAATGTATTTCGCGATGTGCACAGTCTCATGCTGATAGTGGAATGTATTAGGCGCTCGCCGGTAGCGTATCCGGGTACTATTCTACTTAAATCGGTTGTTAAATATCATGGAGCGAGAATTATCATAAGATTTTCTATTCACCATTTCACAAGTTCCCTACAGTAATTCTTCGTCCGCGGCAAAATATACGATCGAAGTACCTGATGATTCAAAAATCGTAAGCGCGCTTAGAATTGTATTCGAGGCGTCTGCCTTGCCGATCTATTACCAATCAACTAACCGTGTATTGATACGCGCTGAAAAATGATGCTGCGATAGTTGTGAAGGGTCGGAGCAACGGACGTCCGATCGTCTTTGTGTCACATTCTCGGGCAATAGAAGCAGCCTGCGGGGCGTTGGTATCCGAGCACCGTCGAGACTTTAATGGCTGAACTGATCAACCTGCGAATTGCCCGCAAGCGCGGCAAGCGCCGAGAGGACAATTCGCGTGCCGAGGCCAGCCGCCTCGCCCACGGCCGGCCCAAACGCTTGCGCAAACTCAATAGCGCGCGGGAGGCGAAAGCCGAGCGCGCGCTCGATCAACACCGGATCGAAACGGGAGACGGCCGATGAAATCGCCCGTCATCAAACGCTCGATCGTCATCGCCGGCCACAAGACCAGCGTCAGCCTGGAAGACGCGTTCTGGAAGGGCCTGAAGGACATCGCCATCGAGCGGCAAATAACGTTGTCGGATTTGGTGGCCACCATCGACACCGACCGGCGCCAAGGCAATCTATCCTCGGCCATTCGGCTATTCGTTCTCGATTACTATCGTGCGTTGACCGGCGACGCACGCCGCGCGTCGTCCCGCGAATTGGCCGCGGCGCGCACCGGCTCAATTCTGCGGGTGGACTGAGGCTTCCGGCGCGACGATGCTGCCCGGCGCCGGCAAGGGCGCAAAGTTTATGGGTGGGGACAAGGGCGGCACCGATCGCGCGACGGGCGCCTGCGCATTTGGCATTGCCGGAACCACGTTCGCCTGCGGCGGCGGCGCAGACTGAATAGTTTGCAATTGGTTCGCCTGATTTTCGATCGCCCGCAAAGTCAGCCATCCGGTCAGCGCTGACACATCGATGCTGCGCGAGGGCTGCGCGGCCGGTCCCTTCAACGCCATGAATATGTCCGGCCGCGCCCCGGCGGCCTTGCCCGATCCGGAAAGCACCAGCCGCGCGTCGATCGAGCCGTCGGCCAGATCGAGATTTCCCGACAGCGATAAACCGGCGCCCTCGCATGCGGCGGTGACATTGCCCAAGCGCGCCTGTCCGGCGCTGAGCGCGATTGTTCCTTCGGCGCGCTTCACCGACAGCGCACCGCTGTCCAAGGCTTTGATCACCACGTCGGAAATGCGGCCGGCATCGACCGGCAAGCCACGATCCACCGCCTGGGTGACGGTATCGAAGGCGCGTGGATCAAGGCCGGCAAATTGGCCGTTGCTGAGTGCGGCTTTGCCGGATCCGCGCAGCGAGCCGATCAGCGCGACCGGGCTCAGGCCGGAGCCCTCAAGTTCGCCGGTGAGATCGAGCGAACCGGTCACCGCCGGCCGCGCGCCCGAGGCCAGCAAGCCCGCCGCATCGACGTTGGTGAGCGCGAGCTTGGCGCGCGCGGTTAATCCGTCTTCGCTGGCTTTGAACGACATATGGCCGGTGAAATGGCCGCCGGCCACATCGGCAGCAGCGTCATCGACGGTGAATTCATCCTTGCCGATACGCAGCGTGGCGCGGAATCCAAGTCCTGCCACGTGCGGCAGTAAGTCGACGCGCCGCGCCGTCAAGATGACCTGGCCGCTATAGACCCCGAAGACGCCAGCGCCGAACGGCGCGCTCGACCAGGTCCAAATGCCATCACGGCTTGCCGAGACCGGCATGCCGATAGCGCCGGCGATGAGTGGCGCGACTTCCAAACGATCGGTTTCCAAGGCGCCGTCGATCCGTATCGGCGACAATCCAGCAAGCGCCAGCCGGCCGCGAACGGCCGAGCCGCCGAGCTTGGCGTCGATGTCGTCCAAGGTCACGCTGTGCCCGGCAAGACTGAGGCGCGTCGTCAGGCTCACCGGCAACGGGGCATCGTCGGAAGAACGCAGTGGCCGCAAGTCGGCTTGCGCCACGCGCAGCCGTGACGTCAGCTTGACTCCGTCGGCAAGCGATAGGCGTCCCTTGCCGATGCTTTGCAGCCACAGATCGCCGGCGCGCAGGCCGAGATTGACCGACAAATCCTGATCGGCCGGGCCCTCGACCAGAACCTTGAACTGTCCCGCGCCCTTGCCGGCGGCGACGATGCGATCAAGGCCGAGCAGCTTGACCAGCGCGGCGCCGTCCGGCGCTTCGACGGTGCCATCGAGTTCTGATATCGGCGGCCGCTGGATTGGCCCAGTCGCCGGTCATGCGCGTCTGCACATCGAGACGCATGGCGTCCACATCGCCCGTGACTGCCAGTTTGGCGACGGTCGCGGATTTGTCCTTGTCGCCGGCGACGTCGAGCGCGGCGTGCAATTTTGCGTGGCCGGCGCGCTCGAGCAAGCCGCCGAGCGGGGCGACCGAAGCGGGAGCGAATTTTGCAACCAGCGCCGCGATAGCCGCGGTCTGCCGCGCTTCGAAGTCGAGCGTGAGCGCGCCGCGCGGCGCCGGTCCGCTGCTGTCGATGCGCCCGCTCGCCGAAAAGGCGCCGCCGCCGAGATCGGCCACCGACAGCCGCTCGATCTGCAGTCCGCCGGCGTTGACGGTCAGGCGCGCGCTGGCATCGCGCGCCTCGATGCCGGCGCCGGTGGCGTGTCCGATATCGACCGCAATGGTCATGTCGCGCGGCCGCTCGAGCTTGGCGCCCGCCAGCATCGCCTTGCCGAAGCCGAAGGCGGCATCGACATCGAGCTCCGGCGTGGTGAGCGCCGCATCGAGTTTGGCCGGGCGGTCTTTGGCGGCAAAGCTGTAGACGAAGCGGCCGGCGATCGTCTTGCGATCGAACTCGGCTTTGAGACTTTCGATCGCGAGCCTGTCATTGCCGAGCGTGACCTCGCCGCGCAGCGTCAAAGGCCGCGTCTGATCGCCCTGCTTGGCGGCGGCGCTGCCTTGCAGCCAGGCCGCCAAGGCTTTTGGATCGCCGGCCTGCACCTCGGCAGGCCCATTGAAGCTTGCAGTGTCGCCGCTGACGGCGAGGTGGCCGCTTAAGCGCACTTGCGTGAACCCCGGGGCGCGAAACTCGAAGCGGTCCAAATTCCATCCGCTGGCGTCGGTGCTGATGTCGCCGCGCAGATTGGCAACCGTGTCGCCGCCGAGCGTCACCTGGTCGATGCCGATGCCGATCTTGACCGGGATGGGAGAGCGGAAGGCGCGGCCGGCCATTTCCGCCAACCGGCGCAGGGCGGCGGCCGGCGCCGGCCGCGTGGCGTCGTCCGCAGCGAAGACCCGGTCGAGATCGATTTGCCGTGCCGACATGACGCCGTCGAAGCGCGGGTGCTTGCCGAATTTCAAATCGGCGACGCCGCTCAGCTTGACCGCCTGGTCTTCCGATCCGTACTGGAACTCGAACTGCTCCATCAGCGCCGAAGCCGGGTTTGCCTTGAACTTGCCGCTCAAGCGCCAAGGCTGCGTCAGTTGCGCGGCGCCCCGCGCGCCGATACCGACCGGGCGCCGCAGATTCAAGTTGCCGTCAAAGCGCGGCTTGCCGCCGGCGAATGCCAGCGTGCCGTCGGCTTCGACGCTGAGCGGCTGATTGACCGGATCGACATCGACACGCAGCCTGATCGCGCCGTCGCCGGTGTAGCGCCCAGCGGCAATGCGAAACGGATAGAGATCGCCGCCGACGCTGGCGGCGCCCTCGCCCTTGATCGGACCCAGCAGCGAGCGCGCCTGACCATTGAACCAGAACTGGTCGAGCGTGACATTGGTCCCGCTGGCCGCGTCGGTGAGCGTCACCTTGCCGTCCTCGACGCTCAAGCGGTCGATCGACAGCGCATCGGGATTAAACCGGATCGCCAGTTGCGGCGCGCGCAGGTGGCCGGAGGCATCGAAGCCAAGCTTGAGCTGCGGACCGACCAGATGCAATTCGGTCGCGCGCCACTCGCCGCGCATCAGCGGCCCGAGCGCCAACTCGATGCCGAGGTCGCGGGCGCGGATCTTGCTCGCGCCGTCGCCGATTTCGATGTCGTGCAAATTGAGCCGCGGCGTGGGCAACAGCCGCGCATCGATCGCGCCGGTCACGCGCACATTGAGGCCGATGAGGCGACTCGCCTGCTGCTCGAACAGCGAACGGTGCGCGCCCCAATCGATCAGCAACGGCCCGACCAGCGCCGCAACCAGCGCCAGGATGATCGCTATCGCCAGTCCGAGCAGGGTGGTCTGCAATGCCAACTCCGACGCCAAGCCTCGGGGGCCCTGCGTTCACGCCCAAGGATATGAAATGTACGCCATTTCTCGCCGGTTTTGGCGGCAATTCTATGTCGTCAGCCAAGCGCGACGATCTTGCCCGGATTCATGATGTCCTGCGGGTCGATGGCACGCTTGATCGCGGCCATGGCGGCCAGAGCGGCCGCGCCGTGTTCGGCCAAGAGGTATTTCATCTTGCCCTGCCCCACCCCGTGCTCGCCGGTGCAGGTGCCGTCCATGGCCAGCGCGCGCTCGACCAGCCGCTCGGACAAATCCTTGCAGCGCTTGACGTCGGCGGGATCGTCCATGTCGACCAGCAAAGTGAGATGGAAATTGCCGTCGCCGACATGGCCGACGATCGGCGCCAGAATGCCGGTTGCCGCGATGTCGGCCTGCGTCTCGGTGACGCACTCGGCCAGGCGCGAGATCGGCACGCAGACGTCGGTGGCGATCATCTGCGCGCCCGGACGCAACGCGAAGTTCGACATGGCGGCGTGATGGCGCGCCTCCCACAACTTGGTGCGTTCCTCCGGCCGCGCCGTCCAGGTGAAGGGCCCGCCGCCGAATTCGGCGGCGATTTCGCCGAAGCGTTCCGACTGCTCGGCGACCGAAGCCGGTGTGCCGTGGAACTCGAGCATTAGCATCGGCGTCTCCGGCAGGCCAAGCTTGGAATGCATGTTGACCGCCTTGACCTGCAAAGCGTCGAGCAATTCGATGCGCGCCACCGGAATTCCCGACTGGATGGTTTGGATCGCGGTGTTGCAGCACGCTTCCACCGTCGGAAACGGGCAAATACCGCCGGCAATCGCTTCCGGGATGCCGAACAGCCGCAGCGTCAATTGCGTGATGATGCCGAGCGTACCCTCGGCGCCGATCATCAGCCGCGTGAGGTCGTAGCCGGCCGCGCTTTTCTTCGCCCGCCGCGCGGTGTCGATCACCTCGCCGTTCGGCAGCACGACCTTGAGCGACAGCACGACGTCTTTCATGGTGCCGTAGCGCACCGCATTGGTGCCGGAGCAGCGCGTCGCCGCCATGCCGCCGAGGCTGGCGTCGGCGCCGGGGTCGATGGGGAAGAACAGACCGGTGTCGCGCAGTTGCTCGTTGAGCGCCTTGCGGGTGATGCCAGGCTCGACCACGCAGTCGAGATCCTCGTTGTGCACTTTGAGCAGTCGGTTCATATCGCGGAAATCGACCGACACGCCGCCGCGCGGCGCGTTGACATGGCCTTCCAGCGAGGTGCCGACACCGAACGGAATGATCGGCACGCCGTGGCCGGCGCAGATGCGCACGATCTGCTGCACCTCTTCGCTGCTCTGCGGAAACACCACCGCGTCGGGCGGCTGGTTGGCGATCCAGGTCAGCGTATTGCCGTGCTGCTCGCGCACGGCTTGCGAGGTGACAACGCGGTTGCCGAAGGCCGCGGTCAGTTGGCGAACAGCCTTATCGATGGCCGCCGGATCGCGGTGATTGGTTTTGGCGGCAGCGTCAGCCAAGGCCATAAAGTGGTCCCCTGCTAGGTCCGGTGAAGCGCCGGACGTTAGCAGAGGATGCCGCAGGGGTGAAACGCAGGTATTTGCGGCCTAGGCAGCAGCGAGCGCCTGATCGAGATCGGCGATAATATCGTCGATGTGCTCGATGCCGACGGAAAGCCGAACATAATTGTCGGTGACCCCGGTCTGCAGTTGCTCCTCGGGCGTCAGCTGCGAGTGCGTGGTCGAGGCCGGATGGATCGCCAGCGAACGCGCGTCGCCGATATTGGCGACGTGATAGAACATCTGCAGGCTGTCGATGAATTTTCGCCCCGCCTCCTTGCCGCCCTTGAGCTCGAAGCCGACCAGCCCGCCATAGCCGCCCTTCAGATAAGTGTCGGCGCGGCGTTTTGCTTCGCCGGTCATCAGGCCGGGGAAGATCACCTTGGTCACTTTGGCGTGCTTCTTGAGGTAGTCGGCGACTTTGATGGCGTTGGCGCAATGCTGGCGCATGCGCAGCGCCACCGTTTCCAAGCCTTGGATATGCAGGAAACAGTTGAACGGCGAGGCGGCCGCGCCGATGTCGCGCAGCAGCGTCACCCGCGCCTTGATGATATAGGCGATCGGCCCGAGCGGCTTCACCGCCTGTGTCCATACCGCGCCGTGGTAGCTCGGATCGGGGGTGTTGAGCATCGGGAAACGGTCGGCGTGCTTCTCCCAGTCGAAATTGCCGCCGTCGACGATGATGCCGCCGATCGAGGTGCCGTGGCCGCCGATATATTTGGTGGTCGAATGCATGACGATGGCCGCGCCGTGTTCGAGCGGCTTGCACAGTACCGGGCAAGCGGTGTTGTCCATGATCAGCGGGATGCCCATCGCGCGGCCGATCTTGGCGACTTCGGCAATCGGAAACACGGTGAGCTTGGGATTGGGCAGCGTTTCGCCGTACCAGCAGCGCGTCTTGGCGTCGCTCGCCTTGCGAAAGTTTTCCGGATCGGCGGGATCGACGAAGCGGCACTCGATGCCCATGGTGCTCATGGTGTTCTGGAACAGGTTCCAGGTGCCGCCATAGATGTCGGTGGCGCAGACGAAATTGTCGCCGGCGTGACAGATGTTCTGCACCGCGAATAGCGAGGCCGCCTGGCCTGACGCCAGTGCGAGCGCGGCAACGCCGCCTTCGAGCGCCGCCACGCGCTCTTCCAGCACCGCCTGCGTCGGATTCATGATGCGGGTGTAGATGTTGCCGAGCTCTTTCAGCGCGAACAAATTGCCGGCGTGTTCGGTCGAATTGAATTGGTACGACGTCGTCTGATAAATCGGCACGGCAACCGCGGTGGTCGTCGGGTCGCAGCGATAGCCTGCGTGCAGGACAATGGTTTCGGGGTTCGAGCTTTTCGTCGGCATGCCGTATCCTCCCTGGAATACTGCCGTGATTATTACTCGGCCGGCGGTAACATGGCAGGCGACGCCCGTAAGCGTCAAACGGCGATCTGCCGATGGCAAGCGGGACCGGCGGGAGCGCCCCGCCGGCCATAGCGACCCAGAGATAGCGCGTCACGCCGCCTTGCGGCCGGCAGCGAGATCTTTGACGGCCTGCGTGGTCAGCGGCTGACCGCCGATGCCCCACTCGCCGCTCGTGACTTCCGAAATCTTCACCCAGGTCACGCCACGCATGTTCTCGCCTTCGATCGAGACCATGGCGTCGGTCAATTTTTCGATGATCTGGCGTTTTTGCTCAGGGTTGAACACCTTCTCAATCAAGTGGACCTCGATCAATGGCATTGCCCTACTCCTTGATTCTGGCCTCGCCCGTGCGAGGACACTGGCAAAACCATGCACGATGCGGGCAATTAAGGCTTCCAGACCGTCATGATTTAATGTCCAAATTCCCGTGAGAAACTCGCGAGAGAGCTTTGCCTTGTTCCGGTCTTAGTCGTCGTTCCCCTGTCGCGGGAATGTTAATCTCGCTGCGCCTGACGATGGCCTGCCCTTACGCTTTGGATGACGAATGACCCTCAATTTTGGTGATTATGAGCTGGATGTTGAACGGCGCGAGCTCAGGCGCGCCAAGATTTCGGTCCACGTCGAGCCGCAAGTCTTCGACCTGCTAGTTTGCCTCGTACACAACCGCGACCGCGTCATCAGCAAGGACGATCTGATCGCATCGGTCTGGCAAGGCCGCGTCGTGTCGGAATCGACGCTGACCAGCCGCATCAATGCCGCGCGCAAGGCGATCGGCGACAGCGGCGATCAGCAAAGCCTGATCCGCACCGTCCCCCGCAAAGGTTTCCGCTTCGTTGGCATGCTGCGCGACGAACCGGTGCCCGCCATCGCCTCCGCTGCACCGACGCAAGCTGGGTTTCCCCTGCCCGACCGGCCGTCGATCGCCGTCTTGCCTTTCGCCAATATGAGCGGCGATGCTGAGCAGGAATATTTCTCCGACGGGATCAGCGAGGACATCATCACCGCGCTGTCCAAGCTGCGCTGGTTCTTCGTCATCGCCCGCAACTCGTCCTTCACCTACAAGGGCAAGGCCGTGCATTTGAAACAGGTCGCCGACGAACTCGGCGTCGGCTACGTGGTCGAGGGCAGCGTGCGCAAAGCGGGCGACCGCGTACGCATCACCGCGCAGCTCAACGACGTGGCGACCGGCGGTCATATCTGGGCCGAACGTTACGACCGCGGCCTCGCCGACGTCTTCGCCGTGCAGGACGAGATCACCGAAGCCATCGTCGCCGCCATCGAGCCGCAGATTTATGCCGCGGAGCATTTCCGTTCCCAGCGCAAGCCGCCGGACAGTCTCGATGCTTGGGATCTGGTGATGCGCGCACTGTCGCACTACTGGCGCGTGACCCGGCAGGACAGCATGGTGGCGCAGGCGCTGCTGGAGAAAGCCATCAGCATCGATCCGAATTACGGCCAGGCGCTCGGCGTGCTCGCCACCAGCTATATGTTTACCGCGCATCTGGGCTGGAACGATCTTCCCTCCTCGATGGCGACCGCGGAAAAACATGCGCTGGCAGCGATCAGGGTCGACAGCGAAGACCCATGGGCGCACCAGGCGCTGGGTTTTGTCTATTTGCTTTCGCGCCGCTTCGACGATTCGCTCGCCGAATTCGAGATGGCTTTGCGTCTCAATCCCAACTTTGCCTTGGCGCAGGGTTATTACGGGCTGTCGCTGTCCTACAACGGCCGCTGGCAGGAGGCCGACGCCGCCGCCCGCCGCGCGCTGCGCTTGAGCCCGCGCGATCCATTCTCGGCGGTCTACAGCGGCATCGTCGCCTACGCGCAATTCCTTGGCGGCAACTACGACGAAGCGATCCGCGCCGCGCGCGAAGCCGTCCGCCAACGCAGCGATTTCGTCGGCGCCCATCGCGTGCTCGCCGCCGCCGCCGGCATGGCCGGACAGAAAGAATTGGCGCGGTCGGCGCTGCAGGAATTGCGCCGCGCGCAGCCGAATATTTCATTGGCTTGGATTGCTGCCAACATGCCGAACCGGCACGAGGCCGACCGCGAACATTATTTGGAAGGTTTTCGAAAGGCCGGGCTTGAATAGCGTTGGCACGCAGCCGCCACCGCGCGCGGCGTCAGGCAAAGATCCGCCAGATTTGCTGCTGGTCGGCGGGAACGTCCGGGTCGGGCTTGCCGACGGACATTGCCCAAGCCACGATCATTCCCCCGAGAAGCAATAGAATCGCGCCCTTGGCGACTTTGCGCAGCATCGCCCCGTCTCCCTGTTTTCTGTCAGGATAGACGAGGAAGTCCCCCGGGTCACCGTCTAGTTAATTTTTGGTTAATCCAGCAACGACAACCTTAGGGTGTGTAAAACTAAAATAGCCACCATGATCGCTTGTCGTCGCGCACCAGGCGGAAACCGAGATAGCTCGGCGGAACGCCGACCGCGCAGCCACCGCCACGCGCGTCGCGGATGAAATCGCCGATGTACGTGCGATGCCGCCCCTCGACGACGCGCACGCCGCAATTTTGCGTCGCCACGCCGGTCGGCGCGCCGGTACTGTCGAGCGTCGTCCGGCTGAAGCAGGTTGCCGTCCACTCCCAGACATTGCCGGACACATCAAGCAGGCCGTTCTCATTGGCGCCGAAGCTGCCGATCGGCTTGGCTTCTTTATCGACCGGGTCGACATTGGCTTCACGTTCGTAGCGCGCAAGCCAAGCTTTCGCCGGATCGTTCGCCGCAAGCGGGAGTGGGGCTTCGTCGGGTGCCCGGCTGCCGGCGGCGAAAGTCCACTCCTCATCGGTCGGCAGCCGGTAACGCCCGCCGAGTCTCTGAGAAAGCCACGACGCATAAGTTTGGGCGTCGCGCCAGCTCACCATGACGGCCGGAAGATTTCGCATCATTGGGCGCGCCGGCGCGCGGCGCGCAAGCGCGATCATCCACGCAACGCTGATATTCGGCGACGCTCACTTGGTGTTTCATGATGGCGATGGGCCGGTGCATGGCCACGACGATGCGCGGCGCATTGGCTGGCTTACCACCCTGGGTGAATTCACCCGGCGCCCAATAGTGCAATGTGCCGGGGGCCAGCACGACCAGTTCCGGCGCTTCGATAGCCGCGGGCGGTGCGGCCCTGCTCGTTCACCAGGACCGCCACCGGACCGGCGGCGAGGGCCGCTGCCGCGATAACCGCCTTGATCTTCAGTGCCAGCAACATGACCGTGGCTCTTGACCGCGGCGGCCGATGTCTCCACCCGCCGCCGAGGGCTCAGATTATTTGACCAAGTTTGCCCCTTTGGCGGGGATCGGGGCGGGAGCGCTGATCTGCTTCATCAGATCGTCATTCCACTTGCCCTCCACCTTGAAGTGGGCGGTGGCGCCGAGCAGCGCGGCCTCGATCAAATTGTGGTTCACGTAGGCATAGACGCCCGGCTGCCGGAATGTGTAGAGCGCAGCCGCAGCCGAACCGCCGCGGACGAACCAAGTCTCCAGATTGGTTTCGGGCGGATTGGAGAATTTGCCGCTCTCCCACACGTAGTCGCCATGGCCGCCGATCAGATGCGGGCGGGTATCGCGGTTGGCCTGCGAATGCACGATCAGCACGGCCTCGCCGACCTTGGCGGTCATGGCGTTCTTGCCGGTGAGCGCGCCGACGCTGCCGTTGAACACGACGTGGCTGGGGACTAGCTTGCGCATCACCTCTTCGGTCTCGCTATAGGAGTCGCCGAGGGATTCGTAGGACTTGAACTTTCCTTTCTCGTCGCGCGGGATGTAGAATTCGTTCTCGCCGACGTAATAGATGCGGTCATAACGCAGCGGCTTGCCGGCGGCATCCTTGAGCCCGTCCCGCGGCAGCACCATCACGGCGCCAGCCATGCCGGACACGACGTGCCAGGGAATCATCGGGCCGCCCGGCGCGCAGTGATAGACGAAGACGCCGGCGCGCGTGGCTTTCCAGCGCAGCACCACCTGCTCGCCCGGGCTGACATGCGTGAGCGCACCGCCGCCCAGCGCGCCGGTCGAGGCGTGGAAGTCGATATTATGCTCCATCTGATTGGTGGCCGGATTGACCAGCGTCAGTTCGACATAGTCGCCTTCATGCACGACCATCAGCGGTCCAGGAATTGAGCCGTCGTAGGTCATCGCCTGCATGGTGGTTCCGTCTTCGTCGACGACGATTTTTTTCTCGTGCACCGTCAACGTGAATTCCATGATCTTCGGCGGCTGTTTGGTCGCCTGCTCGTGCGGATGCACAAACGGCGGCGCGACCAAATTAACTTTCTGGCGTTGGGTCGGGAGGACGTCGGCACCTTCGGCTTTAACGGCGGCGACGGCGATTTCAGTGGCGCTGGCGGCGGCGGCGGCGAGGCCGGCGGCCCCGATCATCGCGGTGCGTCTGCTGATAATCATGGCTTTCCCCTTGCGGTTTCATTCGATGCGGACGCCGGCAACTATGGCGCGCGAAGCAAAAAGGTCTTTGTGCTGGATCAAACCTTTGGGCTCTTGGCCCTACGTAGATTTGCGTAGCAGCGGTATCGCGCGGTGGACGAGCCGGTAACGCTGTCGTAGTTTTCGCCGCGTTCTCGTTGCCTTGGAGTTTGCGCAATGGCCGGTCCCGTGATTGCCGTCACCGATAGCGTTTTTCCGTCACTCGACCCGGCGAAGGCGGCGCTGGCGGCGCTCGACCCGACCTTTCGCATGTCGAAAAGCGCCGGCGCCGACGACATTCTGGCCGTCGCCAAGGATGCCGACGCCATTTTGGTCACCTACGCCAAGCTGACCCGCGAGATCCTGACGCAGCTCACCAAATGCAAGGCGATCGGCCGTTTCGGCCTGGGCGTCGACAATATCGATCTGGTGGCCGCCAAGGAAAAAGGCATCGCCGTCAATTACGTTCCCGACTACTGCATCCGCGAGGTGTCCGACCACGCCATGGCGCTGCTGCTGGCGCTGATCCGCAAGATTCCGCTGTCGAACAAACTGGTGCAAAGCGGCCGCTGGGAAATGCCGGCGGTAGTGCCGATCCGCCGCATCGAAGGCACCGTGCTCGGCCTTGTCGGGTTCGGCAACATTCCGCGTCTGGTGGCGCCGAAGGCGCAAGGCTTCGGCATGAAAGTGATCGCGTTCGATCCTTACGCCAAGCCGGAACTATTCAAGGCGGCGGGCGTCGAGAGCGTCGACTTCGACACACTGCTGAGCCGCTCCGACTATATTTCCGTGCATGCGCCGCTGATGCCGGCGACGCGCGGCATGATGAACGCAGCCGCCTTCGCCAAGATGAAAAAGGGCGCCTACATCGTGAATACCGCGCGCGGGCCCCTGATCGACGAACCGGCTTTGATCGCCGCGCTCGATTCCGGCCAAATCGGCGGCGCCGGGCTCGACGTGGTCACGACCGAACCGCTGACCAAGGATTCTCCCCTGCTCGGCCGCGACAACGTAATCGTCTCGCCGCACACCGCCTTCTATTCGATCGAGGCGCTCAACGAACTGCAAACCAAATGCGCGTCCGACGTCGCGCGCGTCTTACGCGGCGAAAAAGCCGTTTATCCGATTTCGGCTTGATGATGAGCGGAATTGCCGAACCGGCTATTGCGGTTGCGACTCCACATCAAATTGCGACGCCCGCTAAAGAATAGGACCGGGTTGGTTTCATTCTGAAAGCTCGCAAGTTCGGGGATTCCCTCGTGGGGCTGCCGCAAGCGATCGAATAAACGTTCAACATGTACCACCGCCAAATACGCTGAACTCGAGCGATATCGCCCACTGCCCCATATCCAAAGCACTTCGGTCCCCTCCGGCCAGCCGACCGCTGCAGCTTGAGGTTTATCGAGCTTTCCCAGTTCGACGGACACGTTCACGAACTTGGTGCGCGAAAACGTCAAGATGGGCTTAAAATCATTGCCTTCATCGCTGCACGTTGCCAATACCGAACGACCCATCAAATGTGCATCACCAACCTGGATGTGATCAGTCGTAAAAAATACGCACATCAAATTGCGGTAGCTGAACCCATCGACCGGAACTTCAAACGCACCTTGTGTGATCCCTTGGACTTTGGGCGGCTGGCGGTTGAAGTTCAATGAAAGTCCACCATTTACGGTCGTATCATCGCAAAATGCCAATGCGTCCCAATCGAAGTGCGAACTGTTGGTCTCGCCAACTCGCCACGTATCGCCGAAAAGAAAACAAATTCGGCCATTGTGTTCGAAAGACGCTCCAAGGTCGGTGCCTCGAACACCGAACCGGCTTTCTGTCCGGTTGAAGGCGAAATTTGCGGGCCCCGATCCATTCCAACTAGTCAGATCGAATTCGCCGGTCAACTGACAAACGCGTTCTGTATCATGATTTTCACGCGCAGGCGGCTCGCCAATAAGAAGCAAATCGCGAATCCAAGGCAAGTTGACGTCGTTATTCGGATGCCAATATGAAACCAACGTCTGTCGGCATTCATCGACGAGGACTTCAAAATTGCCGTGATTGCCGGATCGATAGTCACTTTCGATCAGGCACCCAGACCCACCCGCTGAAACAATCTCCGTGACAGTTTGCCCTCGCCGCCAAGGCAACAAGACGTTACTGTTGTCATGCCAGAAATGTTGCAATTCTCAAATTGCGCTGGTTCCGCCCTTCGTCTCCTCGGTGATGACCGTCGAGCCGCAATGGATCGACTACAACGGCCATCTCAACATGGCCTATTACAACGTGCTGTTCGACCGGGCGGTCGACGAGGTCTACGAACTGCTCGGGGTCGGACCGAGCTACCTTGCGCGCAGCGGCTGCACCACCATGACGGCGGAAATTCACGTGCGCTATCTGCGCGAAATTCATGTCAACGCGCCGGTGCAAGTGCGTTTCCAACTGCTCGATTTCGACAAGAAGCGCATGCATTATTTCGAAGAGCTGGTGCACGCCGAGGAAGGCTGGCTGTCGGCCAACACGGAAAACATGACGCTGCATGTGGACATGGCCGCCAAGAAGGTTACGCCCTGGCCGCCCGAAGTGCTTGCGCGTTTCGCCGCCATGAAAGAAGCGCACGCGCGCCTGCCGCGCCCGGCCGACGCCGGGCGGCGCATCGCGATGCCGAAAAGGGCTGACGTCGTTCGCTAGACCAGCGGCCGCCTGACGGTGCCGAACACGATCGCGATCAGGAACAAGAACAGCATAATAAAGAAGATGATCTTGGCGATCCCGAACGAGGCGCCGGCGATGCCGCCGAAGCCAAGCACGGCGGCGATCAGGCCAATCAGCAAAAATGTAACGACCAAGCTGAGCATTGTTGGGCTCCCGGTTTTCCCACTCTCGGCAACACAATGCTGTGCAGGAAAGAAGGTTCCGGCTTCACAGCTTTGCCGAGGAACTTTCGCAGTTTTGCCTTGTTGATGTCGCGACGGGTGCCGCCGGCATCCAACTTGACGGCCGGGAGACGATTAATGACCGATACTGCGATTGTTGGAGAAAATGTCGAAATCATTCAGACCAGGGGACCGCGCGCGGCCTTTGCCTGGAGCGTGGTCATCGCCGGCGCGCTTGCGGCCTGGGCGGTCGCCTTCATTTTTCTGGCGTTGGGCACGGGCATCGGTTTGTCGGCAACCTCTCCCTATAGCGGTGCGAGCGCCGGCACGCTGACGATTGGCGGCGCCATTTGGCTGATCATCGTGCAGTCGCTGGCCTTTCGCCACGGGCGGCTACCTCGCCGCGACGGTTGCGTATTCGCGATCATATCCCCGGGCCGGAAACCAAGTTCCGCGACGCCGCGCACGGGTTCATGGCCTGGGTGGTCGGGGCCTCGCTCATGGCCATCGTGCTATTTTTTGCCGGTGCTTTTGCCGCCAATAATGCGGCGGGTGTGGCCGGCAGCGCTATCGCCGCGGCGGGTTCGAGCGATAGCGACGCCATTGCCTATTATGCCGATCGCCTTTTCCGCACCGATCCGCGCAATGGCACGGCAACAACCAGTCGGGCCATGCAACCGGCATCGGCCGCGGCTCAACCGGCAACCCCCGCGCAAAGCGCAAGCAATGCGGGAGGCGAGACCAATGGTCCCGCTCCGGCGACCGCGAGCGCCAGCCCGCAGACCGACCGGCAAGATTCAGGCGGCCAACGGCTCGCGCAGCGTAATGACCGGCAGCACGCCGAAGTGGTTCGCATCTTGTCGAACGGCATGGGCGGCAAAATGTCCGACGGGGACAATGAATATCTGGCGCAACTGGTGGCGGCGCGCACCGGGATGACGCAGGCCGAGGCGGAACACCGCGTCGCTGAGGTGGAAAGACAAGCCAACGAGAAGTTCAAGCAGACCGTCGAAACCGCGCGCAAGGCGGGTGCCTATTTGTCGTTCTGGTCGTTCATGGCGCTGTTGTTCGGGGCGGTTGCGGCAACGCTCGCCGGCATCCTCGGCGGCGAGTTGCGCGACGAAGGCTGACCCATCGAGCACACAAAAAAAGCCGGCGGGCCAAAGGTCCGCCGGCTTTGCATTGCCCTCGCGCGGGCGCTAGTGCGCCTTGCAATCTTTCGCGTAGGAATCGGTGCCGCTCGACACCACCTTCTCCACGATTGACGTCAGGTATTTGCCGTCGGCGCGCTTGATCACCTTGGTCAAATAGAAATCCTCAATCGGATAGCCGTTGACGTTGAATTTGAAGGGGCCGCGCGCAGACTTGAAATCCGCCTTGCGGATCGCCGCGCTCAACGCCTTGACGTCAGACACATTGCCTTTGGTGGCGTTGACCGCGCTGTCGATAAGCATGGCGGTGTCGTAAGCCTGCATCGCATAAGATGCCGGGACGGCGTGATAGGCCGCCTCGTATTCCGAAACGAACTTCTTGTTTTGCGGATTGTCCATGGTCGGCGCCCAGCTCATCGCGCCGAATATGCCTTCGGCGGCCTCGCCCAACACAGGAAGCGTCGCCTCATCCGCGGTGAAAGCCGAGATGATCGGAATTTTTCCTTTCAAGCCCGCCTGGTTGAGTTGTTTGATGAGGCTGATCCCCAAGCCGCCCGGCATGAAGGTGAACAAGGCATCGGGTTTGAGCGAGGCGAGCTTCGACAATTCGGGCTGCAGGTCGGGGGCTTTCAGCGGCACCAGCGCTTCCTCGACGATCTTGCCTTTGTAGGTGCGTTTGAACCCGGCGATGGCATCCTTGCCGGCCTGATAATTCGGCACCAGCGCGAATATGGTCTTGTAACCCTTGTCATTCGCGATCTTGCCGAGCGTCTCGTAGATCTGGTCGTTCTGATACGAGGTCACGAAAAAATTCGGATTGCAGGCGGCGCCGGCAAAGGACGATGCGCCGGCATTGGAGCTGATCAGGATTTTCCCCGCGTCCATGACCGGCTTGTGAATGGCCACCAGGATGTTGGAGAAGATCGGGCCCACCACGATGTCGACCTTGTCGCGCTCGATCAGTTCTCTGACCTTCTGGATCGCGACATCCGGCTTCAACCCGTCGTCGACGACAAAGAGCTCGACGTCCTTGCCGCCCATCTTGCCGCCGAGGTCCTTGACGGCGAGCTCGAAGGCGTTTTTCGACTGCTGGCCGATGACGCTCGGCGGTCCCGACAGCGTATAGATCAGGCCGATGCGGATTTTGTCTTGTGCGGCCGCGCCATTGACCGCGAGCAAGATGAAAGCGGCGGCGGCAGCCAAACCCCGAATAAATGACGGCATAACTCAACCCTCCATGGCAACGCATACTCTATCCGGCCCATTTGGCGGGCCAAAACGGCCTCAAGTCAACCGCTTCTCGCACCAGCACTCGCAATTACCATGCCGCGAAAGAGCGGTTGCTGCCGCCGGTTCAAGATTCCATTATAGACGCGGTCCGGTAGCGTAAGGCGTTTGCTATGAAGGCGATTATCATCGGCGGCGGCATCGGCGGCCTGACCACGGCGTTGATGTTGCACGCCCGCGGCCTCGACTGCGAGGTTTTCGAGCAATCCGAAAGCGTGCGCGAGCTTGGCGTCGGCATCAACACGCTGCCGCACGCCATCAAGGAGCTGGCCGAGTTGGGCCTTCTCCCGCGGCTCGACCAGGTCGGCATCCGCACGCACGAGTTGTTCTATATGAACCGCACCGGCCAGGAGATCTGGCGCGAGCCGCGCGGTACCGACGCCGGCTTCGAGTATCCGCAATTTTCCATCCACCGCGGCCGCCTGCAGGCCGTCATTTACAACGCGGTGCGCGTGCGCCTTGGCGAATCCAAAATCCATACCGGCCACCGCCTCGGCTCGTTCACGCAGGACGACGCCGGCGTCACCGCTTATTTCTTCGGCCGCGACGGCGCGCATCGTTTGACCGCGCGCGGCGACATTCTGATCGGCGCCGACGGCATCAACTCGGCGGTGCGTGCGACGCTCTACCCCAGCGAAGGGCCGGCGCGCTGGAACGGGTCGATGCTGTGGCGCGGCGCCATCGACTGGCCGCAATTCCTGACCGGCCGCTCGATGGTGATCGCCGGCGGCATGGCCGCCAAGCTCGTTGTCTATCCGATCGGTGAAGGCCTGCGCGCGGATCGCCCGCTCACCAATTGGGCGGTGCTGGTGAAGGTCGGCGAAGGCGGCGCGCCGCCGCGCAAGGAAGACTGGTCGCGGCTCGGACGTTTCGAGGACCTGATGCCGCACGTGCAACGTTTTCACATTCCTTTTGTCGATGCCAAGGCGCTGATCGAAGCCACGCCCGAGTTCTGGGAATTTCCCATGTGCGACCGCGACCCGTTACCGCACTGGTCCTACGGACGCGTGACGCTGCTCGGCGACGCCGCGCACCCGATGTATCCGGTGGGCTCGAATGGCGCCTCGCAAGCCATTCTCGACGCCCGTTGCCTCGCCGACCGGCTGCGCGAAGCCGAGCATCCTTGCCAGGCGCTGTGGTCGTACGAGCGCGAGCGGCTGCCGATGACGGCGCAGATCGTGCACTCGAACCGCTCGGGCGGCCCGGAGGGCGTCATCGATGCGGTCGAGGCGCGCGCGCCCGACGGCTTCGAGCAGATCGACAACGTGCTGTCCTACGAAGAGCGCAAGGCGATCGTGCGCGGCTATGCCGCCAAGGCCGGCTTCGCCAAGGAGCAGGTCAACAAGGCGCCCGCGCCGACGCTGCAGGACAACCAGCCCGGCAAGGTGGCGTAGGATCCAGCCGCGCAATCTGTCATGGCCGGGCATAGCCGTTCGAAGAACGGCGTTCTTTCAGAACGCCTATGTCCCGGCCATCCCGCTTAATAGGGCACTGTGCCAACCCAATCGGGGTCACCGGGACAAGCCCGGTGACGACGAAATTATTGCGGAGGCGGCGGCAGGAAGTTGATCTCGTATCTCGCCGACAACGCCACGACCTCGGGCGGGTTCTGCTCTTTCATCGAGTGGATCGCCCAGAACAAATCATAGAGCTTGCGCGTCGGCGTCACCCAGAACAGGCATTTGATGGTCTGATCGGATTTGTTGAATAGCCCGTGCGGGATGTTCATCGGCAGCTTGATGAGATCGCCGGCGGTGGCGACGTAGTCCTTGCCGTCGATCATCGCGTCCATCCTGCCTTCCAGCATGTAGATGAACTCGTCCTGCGTCGGGTGGATGTGCGGCGGCACGAAAGTGGTGGGCGGCAAGGTGGCGTGCCAGGAAAAGGACTGCTCGCTGAGCGACTTCGGCACATAAGTCTGGCCGAGGATGTTCCAGACGATGCCGTCGAGGCCGGAATTGGCCTTGGTGATACCCGGTGTCAGTGCTTGCATCGGCGTCGAACTCCCCTTCCGCGCGGTTAGGCCGCAAGCTTAGAGACTACAGCGCACGAGTTCCAGCCACCGGCGGTCGATCCCTCGACCACCGGGCGTGCACTGAGCCGAGCGCGGGCTATTCCGATCAGTTGGCCGGACCGTTGACCACCGCCGCTTCCGCGGTCGGGGGCTTGGGCATCGGGGCCGGTTTGCTGGCCTTGGCGCGAACGGTCGACGGCGCTTCGACCGGCTTGTCCAGCCGCCGCGCCACGCCTTCGAATTGCGCATCCTGTTCGATGGTCAGCGATTTGTTGAAAATCTCCCCATCGACCACGGCGGTGCGCTGCAGCTTGACGCTGTTGCTGTGGATCGTGCCCTTAAAGACGCCGTCGATGACGGTTTCCTGTGCGGTGACGTTGCCTTCGATTTCGGCGCCCTGACCGATGATCAGGCGTGCGGCATGGATGTCACCGACAAGTTGACCGTGAATCTGCACCGTCCCGGTGCAAACCAGATTGCCGGTTATCAACATGGCCGGCCCGAGCACCGAAACGACTTCCGGGCCCGATTTTGCAGGTGCCGGAGCCTCGCTGGGCTTGGCCTGGACCTCAGGCGCGTTCATGGCGGGGCCTTTTTTCTGCGGGTCACCTTTCGTTTGTGAAAAATAACTCATACCAAATCCTCTCCTGATGGTGATTGGCGGCTCTGGCGGCCGCGGCGCGCACGTGCCGGCGTCAGCCATCAGATCATAAGCGCAAAACAGCGCGCTCGGCCACCACCAATCGAAAGATATCAATAACGTGTTTTGAACCTGACTTGGCAATTGTGACGGCGAGCATTCGGAGTTAACTAGGAGGGTCAATTCATGCCCGGCTGCACGTTTCACGGATTCCCGCACGGGATCTGTCGTCTGTTTTTGAGGATTATCGGGGACGCGCCATGAACGATGAGGAAGTGAAGGCGGCGGCGGCCCAATTCCTGAAAAACGTAAGCGCCCCGGCGCAACGCGAAATCGAAAAAGCCCTGCGGAATTCGCTCGCTAACAGGAAATTGCAGGGCTACGAAAGCATTACCGCCGCGGTCACATTTTTCAGCGAAAAGGCCGGACTGGACGTCACGATCTACAGCAAGATCGAGCTCTAGCGGCGAAGACCGAGCACGCTGCCGGGGTGTAGCGCACCCCTTCGCTCGCCAGAAACAGCGCCGGCCCGGCAATGTCTTCGGAGCCGACGCGCCCATCGTCAGTTCTCCGCTATCTCGTTGATTCAAAAGTAACTATGGGTGTGATGGCACTGTGCAATCGATCGTAATGCTTTTGGTGATCGTCACAGGCCCGAAGTCGCTCTTATCGAGACAATTGATTTCGCCGCCGGCGGCGGTCTTGCTAATAGCGGCGGCGAAAGTCTGACAGGGCGCTGTCCGGCTGCAATCGTTGTTGTCGTCGCCGCCGCCGGAGACCAGGTGCGGGCCACGTCGGTACTGACAGTCTGCGTGAGCGTCGACGACGCACTGGCGGTGAAGTTGCCATCGCCGCCGTAGACCGCGGTGATGGAATGGTCGCCGAGCGCCAGCGCGGCTGTCGAAAACGTTGCACTATTTCCGGATAGTGCGCCGCTGCCGAGCGTACTTGCTCCATCCTTGAAGGTCACCAAACCGGTGCGCGCGCCGTGGCGGGCGAGACTACCGCGACGGTCGCCGTGAACGTGACCGACTGACCGGGCTGGCTTGGATTGGGTGCACCGGAGACCGCCGTGGTCGTCGCACCCTTATCACCGTCTGCGACACGCTGGGCGATGTCGAGCCCAAGAAGGTCGCATCGCCGCCATAAACCGCCGAGAGCGTGTGACCGCCGACGGCGAGCGCCGAGTGCTCAGGCTTACCGTGCCGCCGCGAGCGCGCCGGTGCCAAGGCTCGATGCTCCATCCTTGAAGGTGACGGTGCCGGTCGGGGTGCCGCCATTCCCCGACACGGTCGCGGTCAAAGTCACCGACTGACCGAACACACTCGGGTTTGCGATTACGGTCAGGACAGTCGCGGTGGCGCCCACGGGCGCGGCAGCGCAGGTCGCTGTGACCGAGTCGTTATTTTCCGGGTCGACCAAGATGCCGCCGGTGAGGTCGCCTGACGCGACCGTATAGGTAAAGTTGCCGCTGCCGCCGTTGGACACCGCTACTGTTTGCAACGCGGCGATCGCGTTTAACGGTCCCGCATAAAGGCCGTCCGCGTGACAAATCCGACGGCGTCGGTGAAGGTCACCGTGATCTGGTCGCCGACGGACCAATCGGTCAGGATGGCGGAGTGTCCGGCATCCGATGCCGGGTGAGTCAAATTGAACGCGCCTCCATTGACCGCGGTGCAAGCGCCGGATGCGTCCGCTTTTGTCACGGCCGCCGCATAGAGGACGCCGACGAGCGCTAGAAACCAGGGTATTTTTCTGAGCGCGGGCCAAACCGGCGAGCGGAAAGATTTTATCACCCCACTGCCCCGCCGAATGTCGAGGCTTGGATCGCGGCAACCCGGCGGATGCTTTCGATGATCCGCGCGCGCCAAATTTTGCCGCTGCCATTGTCGGGAACCCAATGGCTGCCGGCGAACCAGGGATGATTGAAATTCGAACTGGTCCAGCCGATGCCGATCGAACGGCCGCGGATATCGTCGACGTTGGTATGCCACGGCCACTTCTGCGCCCCGCTCGTAAACGGCGCGCCGACGGAAAAGGCAATGAAGCCTTGGCGCGGCGCCTTGAGCACGAAGCTGCAATAATAATCGTCGGGCGGCAGGCCGCCGAGCGTCATTGCAGCGGTTTTCACGAGCGGCGCCGCCGCGCTCGAGCCGGGAAGAAATGCCGCAAATTCCCGACTCGAAGCGGCGTGCTTGAATGGAAACAAAAACAACGCGCCAGCATCGTAGCCGCCACGTTCGCCGTGGACCGGCGTCATGCTGAGCAGCCCGACCAAGCCGCGCCTATCCGTATCCTGCAGAAACAGATCGAGGTTCAGCGCGCTGGCATAGTCGATATTGGCGCGGCGGGTGAATTCAACGGCGCCGGGCAGTGGCGCGGCCATCGCCACGCTTTGCGCTCGGAGCGAGGACAGGCCTCCGACGGATATGCCAAAGAATGCGCGTCTGTTGAGCCCGCCCACGACGCCACGCCCCTAGTTCAAGGCCAGATGTTAGGTGCGGAAACGTCCGGCGTCAAAAATAACTCGCACGTCAAAAATAAATATTGGTGGCAATAAA
Organism: uncultured Alphaproteobacteria bacterium; assembly: GCA_963805375.1. Taxonomy (GTDB): domain Bacteria; phylum Pseudomonadota; class Alphaproteobacteria; order Rhizobiales; family Xanthobacteraceae; genus Pseudolabrys. Next base: position 74,117 of record CAWDUB010000006.1, read on the forward strand.
TATTGGTGGCGGAATTGACCGGGAAATCGACATTGCGACTTTAGTGGGCACCGAACGGAACTCGCGCCAAGGCACAAGAATTGACCGTTTCAATGAGACATTTGATGAAAATTCACGGATCTCGTCGTGTGAAATGGTTCGGCGCGTTGGCGCCCGCACCCTGACATCTAAGTGACATCGCCTCGGAGCCGCGTCTTCATTGCGGGCTTTATAAATTTCTCATAGGCTCAATATTGCGAAGGACAGTTGGCGTCGGGTCAGGGGCGGCATGAGCGATCAATTTGTCGGCGAGATCCGCTGCTTCGGCTTCAATTTCGCGCCGGTGGGCTGGGCCTTGTGCAATGGCCAGATCATGTCGATTTCGCAAAACACCGCGCTTTTCTCGCTGCTCGGCACGCAATATGGCGGTAACGGCACGACCACCTTCGGACTACCCAACTTGCAGAGTTGCGTTCCGGTGGGGTTCGGCCAGGGACCCGGACTTTCCAATTATGCGATCGGGGAAACGGGAGGCATGGAGTTGCTATCCATTTCTCTCAACGAGATGGGTTCTCACGCCCACGCACTCTCGGGCGGGACGACAAATGCCAACGACAAACGGCCGATAACGGGGTCAACCTTTGCTGCATCCGCGGGTGCCAATTATTATGCGCCGCCAGGCCCCCTAGTCGCGCTCAATCCCGGCACGGTTTTGCCGACTGGCGGCAGCCTGCCGCACGTCAACTTGCAACCGTACCTGACGTTTAATTTTTGCATCGCCCTTCAGGGCATCTTCCCGCCGCGGAGTTGAACCATGCGGATGCAACTCCGAAAGCGAGACGGTTGCGATGTCTAGCCCCTTCATTGGCGAAATCAGATTGATGAGCTTCAACTTCGCGCCAAGAAATTGGGCGTTGTGCAACGGCCAGATTTTAGCGATCAGCCAAAATCAAGCGCTTTTTTCTCTGCTGGGTACGACTTACGGGGGCAACGGCACCACAAACTTTGCGCTGCCCAATCTGCAAGCCCGGCTTCCGATTCATTTCGGTACCGGGCCGGGGCTGTCCCCTTACGTCATGGGACAAGTGGGCGGAGCCATAACGATTACCCTCAATTCGACGCAAATGCCGTCGCACAGCCATGTTCTCAACGCCACGTCGGCCGCCGCTTCGACGAAAACGATCGGCAATACTGTTCTGCCCGCGGCGCCGACGGCTGCAAACGCGTCGCTATACGCCATTCCGGGATCGCCGGCGCTTGAGCCGCAAGGCATGGCGACCGGCACAATCGCGAGCAGCGGCGGGTCGCAGCCGCACAACAATCTAATGCCCTCGCTTGTCGTCTCCTTCGCCATTTGCCTCCAGGGCATATTTCCATCACGCAATTGAGGTAAACGAAGATGGGCAGCCCGTATGTAGGAGAAATTCGCTGCTTCGGCTTCAACTTCGCGCCGACTAATTGGGCGTTCTGCAATGGTGCCATTCTGTCGATCGCCCAGTTTGAGACGCTGTTCACCCTGATCGGCACAACCTATGGCGGGGATGGCCAAAACACCTTCGCTTTGCCGGACCTGCGCGGCCGCGTTCCGATGCATGCGGGCAATTCGAGCCAGTTGAACACGATCCTTGGTCAGGTCTACGGCGAGGAAAGCCATGCCCTGACAGCCAATGAGACCCCCGCCCACAACCACGCTATGGTCAGTGCGCTCATTGCGCCTGGCGGCGTGAACGAGCATGCCGCAACGCCGACCACCAGTGCTTTCATTTCAACGTCGTCGCTCGACCCGCTCTACTGGGTGCCCCCGGCTGGTTTCGACGCCACCTTTGCATCGTCGGCCGTGACCGCGGCCGGCGGCTCGCAACCGCACGAGAACCGGCAGCCGTTTCTGGCAGTCAATTTCTGCATTTCACTATTTGGTGTTTTTCCGTCGCAAACCTAAAGCTGCAACTCCGCTTCGCTATGCAGGAGCAAATCCTGATGGGCGCCGTGTCGGACGCCAACATCAAGCTTGCCGTGCCGGCCGCATTGACCGCTCAGGGTTTTGCGCTGCGCCCGGAGACCGAGGCGGATATTCCATTTCTGCGCCGCCTCTACGTCTCGACGCGATGGCAAGAGCTCGCGCCTGTCGCCGACTGGAGCGATGCCCAGAAGCGCGCCTTCCTGGGAAGTCAATTCGAGCTTCAGCGCCACCACTACCGCACCCACTTCCGCACCGCCGAGTTTTGCATTCTGGAACAGAACAGTGTGCCGGCCGGCCGTCTCTATATCCACCGCCAGGCCGACGCCGTGCATGTGGTCGATATTTCCCTGCTGCCGGAGTGGCGCGGCCGCGGCGCCGGCACGGCTTTGATGCAGGCCGTGTGTGCCGAAGCGCAGGCCGCCGGCAAAAAGGCGAGCATCGCGGTGGAGAAATTCAATCCGGCACAGCGGCTTTACCGGCGGCTGGGCTTTCGCGAGGTCGCCGATATCGGTGCGTACTGGACGATGGAATGGAGCGCGGCGCCTGGGCAACACACTTAGGCGATCAGTTGAATATCGCCTGATAGGTCACGACATCCTCCTTCTGGCCGATCGGTACCAGAAAGATCTGTTGCAGCCCCAACGTCGCGTGCCGCAACGCGTACATGCGCTGCCCCAACGCGCTGACGCCCTTGCTGTTGAAAAGCAGCGAGAACGGAGCGCGCGGCGCGTTTCCGTGGTTGGGTAACGTCTGCGCCTCTTTTAAGGTCAGCTCGATCGCAGGACCATCGAGGTCCTCGATCAAAAATGGCTGCCCGACCTTGTCGCTGAAGGCGTCGATCGTCAGAAGCTCGGCCTTCATAGGGGAACGTCTCTGCTTGGTGCGGGCGGTGTCGTACCCATCCGGCGCAATCAGTCAATCCGCCCGCCGGAAAACCTCCGCCCCGGCACCCTGAGAAAATAGCCGACCGCCTGCCCGCCGTCAGCGCCGAGCACGCTGCCGGTGGTGTAGCGCGCCTCTTCGCTCGCCAAGAACACCGCCGGTCCGGCAATGTCTTCGCCCGAACCGACGCGGCCCATGGGCACGCCTTTGCGGCGGCCCTCATAAATCTCGGGATCGGCATACATGCCTTCGGTGCCCGGCGTGCGGATGTAACCGGGCGTGATGGCGTTTGAGCGGATGCCGTAGGGCGCCCATTCCATCGCCTGCAGTTTGGTCAGCATGATGAGGCCGGCCTTCACCACGGAATAGGCGCCGGCCCAGTTATAGGGAAACAGCCCGGCGACCGAGGCGATGTTGACGAACGCGCCCGACTTTTGCGCGATCATGTGTCTGGCGGCGGCCTGGCTGACCAGGAAGGCGCCCTTCAGCCCGATATTCATGGTGGTGTCCCAGGCCTCTTCCGGCAGCGCCTCCAATTTGCCCGGCACGATCTTCATGGCGTTGTTGACGACGATGTCGACGCGCCCGCGCTCCTGCATCGTTGTGTCAATCAGCCGCACGATGTTCGCCGACTTGGCGATGTCGGCGGCAACGGCGAGGCTGTTCGAGCCGAAGGCCGCCGCCTCTTTTGCCGTATCGGCCGCCGTCTGCGCATCGATGTCGTTGATGACGACATGGGCGCCCTCCTGGGCATAGGCGAGCGCGATATCGCGGCCGATGCCGCGGCCGGCGCCGGTGATGACGGCGATCTTGTCCTTCAGGCGCACGGGAACCTCGCCAATTTCTCGGAAAACGTTGGAAAATCGACGCTAAAGCCGCCCGAAGGTACCGACAAGGCGGCTTTAGCCCCTCGAAATTACCGTCCGTGAGTGCCATCTTGGGTTGGAAGAAGCACATATGGCCGAACCAAAGCGACACATTCCTGTCGAAACCAACGCGCCGCCCGCCGCCGGCGGCATCGCCGCGCGCGCGCTCGGCGCGCGGGCAGCGCCCTATCTCGCCGACCTCAATCCGGAGCAGCGCGAAGCCGTGGAGACGCTGGACGGCCCGGTGCTGGTGCTGGCCGGCGCCGGCACCGGCAAGACGCGCGTGCTGACCACGCGCATCGCCCACATCCTCAATCTCGGCCGCGCCCGGCCGGGCGACATCCTGGCGGTGACCTTCACCAACAAGGCGGCGCGCGAGATGAAGCTGCGCGTCGGGCAGATGGTCGGCCAGGTGGTCGAGGGCATGCCCTGGCTCGGCACCTTCCACTCGATCGGTGTGAAGATTTTGCGGCGTCACGCGGAACTGGTCGGCTTGAAGAGCGACTTTACGATTTTGGACGTCGACGACCAGATCCGCCTGATCAAGCAGATGCTGGAAGCCGAGAAGCTGGACGAGAAGCGCTGGCCGGCGCGCGTCTTCGCCGCCATCCTCGACGGCTGGAAGAACCGCGGCTTGACGCCCGACCAGGTGCCGGCCGGGGAAGCGGCGAGCTTTGCCAACGGCAAGGGCAAGAAGCTCTACATCGCCTTTCAGGAACGGCTGAAGACGCTCAACGCCGCCGACTTCGGCGACCTGCTGCTGGAGAACATCCGCCTGTTCCGGCAGCACCCGGACGTGCTGCGGCAGTATCAGCAGCGCTTCAAGTTCATCCTGGTGGACGAGTACCAGGACACCAACGTGGCGCAGTATCTGTGGCTGCGGCTGTTGGCGCAGCCACAGACATCGCCACAAGCGCGCTTCCCCTCTCCCCTTGAGGGAGAGGGTGGCGAGCGGAGCGGAGCCGAGCGAGCGCGGGTGAGGGGTGAGCATGTCGGAACGACTGACCCCTCACCCGGCTCGCCTCGCTTCGCTCCGCTCGCCACCCTCTCCCTCAAGGGGAGAGGGGAAAGAGAGCTGCGGGGTCCAGTGCACAAATCGACGTGCCCCCTCACCCGGCTCGCAGCGAAGACGCTGCTCGCCACCCTCTCCCCGAACGGGGAGAGGGAAGAAAGGCGCAAAAAAACATCTGCTGCGTCGGCGATGACGATCAGTCGATCTATGGATGGAGGGGCGCGGAGGTCGATAACATCCTCAGGTTCGAGCATGATTTTCCCGGCGCCAAGGTCATTCGGCTGGAGCGAAACTACCGAAGCACCGGACATATCCTCGCGGCGGCTTCGCACCTCATCGCCCACAACGAAGGCCGGCTGGGCAAGACGCTGCGCACCGAGGACGTCGCCCGGCGAAAAGGTCGAAGTCACCGGCGCCTGGGACTCGGAGGAAGAAGCGCGCGCCATCGGCGAGGAGATCGAGCAGATGCAGCGCGAGGCCCGCGACCAGGGTCAGGATCATCCGCTCGACGAGATCGCCCTCCTCGTGCGCGCCTCGTTCCAGATGCGCGAATTCGAGGAGCGCTTCATCCAGCTCGGCCTGCCCTACCGCGTCATCGGCGGCCCGCGCTTCTACGAGCGCATGGAGATCCGCGACGCGCTCGCCTATCTGCGCGTGATCGCGCAGCCGGCCGACGATCTCGCCTTCGAGCGCATCGTCAACACGCCCAAGCGCGGGCTGGGCGACGCCACGTTGCAGATGCTGCACGACTATGCGCGCAAGAAACGCATCCCGCTCACCGAAGCCGCGCGCACGCTCTCGGCCACCGACGAATTGAAGCCGAAGGTGCGCGGCGCGCTGCGCGGCCTCATGGACAGCTTCGCGCGCTGGTCGAAGCAGAAGGACACTTTGCCCCACACCGAGCTCGCCGAAATCGTGCTCGATGAGTCCGGCTACACCGAGATGTGGCAGAAGGACCGCTCCGCCGACGCCGCCGGGCGTCTCGAAAACCTCAAGGAGCTGATCCGCTCCATGGAGGAATTCGAGAACCTGCAGGGCTTCCTCGAGCACATATCGCTGGTGATGGAGCGCGAGAGCGGCGAAGGCGAACAGGCCGTCAACATCATGACGCTGCATTCCGCCAAGGGGCTGGAATTCGACACCGTGTTCCTGCCCGGCTGGGAGGAAGGCCTGTTCCCGCATCAACGCTCGCTCGACGAGAGCGGCCGCGCCGGCCTCGAGGAGGAGCGCCGCCTCGCCCATGTCGGCCTCACGCGGGCGAGGAAGCGCGCCAAGATCTATTTCGCCACCAACCGGCGCATCCACGGCCTGTGGACCTCGACGCTGCCCTCGCGCTTCCTCGACGAATTGCCGCCGGGCGACGTCGAGGTGAAGGAGGCCGCGGGCGGCGCCGGCGGCTTCGGCATGTCGGGCTACGGCGCCTCCCGCTTCGACGAGATGAATGCGTTCGGCTCGAATTACACGACGCCCGGCTGGCAGCGCGCCCAGGCGCGCAAGGGCCGCGGCGGATTTTCCGAGACCGGCCAGCCGCGCTATGTGCCGGATGGCGTGTTCGACGACGACGCGGACGGCGGCGGCGCAGACTCCGATCACCTCTCCCCGAATTCTTCTTCACCTCCCCCCTTGCGGGGGAGGTCGGCGGCCGCAGGCCGCCGGGAGGGGGGTCCTTCTTCCCGCGCCAAACGCCGCGCCCCCCTCACCATCGAAGGCGAACTGATCGCCAAATCGACCGGCGCGGCTTCCCTCTTTGCCGTCGGCGAGCGCGTCTTCCACCAGAAATTCGGCAACGGCAACGTGGTGGCGGTGGACGGCAACAAGCTCACCATCCGCTTCGACAAGGCCGGCGAAAAGCGCGTGGTGGATAGTTTTGTGGAGAGGGTGTGAGGCGTTTCCACGCCGTAAAGATGCATTAGCCCTTGGTATCCGCCTGCCCTCCCTCTACAATCTTACGTTGAGTAACGATGGAGCGGGAGCACAAGGTTGGCATACGCATCTTTTCGAAAATGCGACTTTCAAATCCATTCTCCGCGAGACCCGAACTGGCAAGGACCCCGTCCGCCGGGGACGGGTGAATTAAAAGGGGGGAAAGCGGTCTCAGCAGATGCAATTTATGTTGCGCGCAGGGCGTGGGCGAAAACCTTTGTCGATGCGTGTGTAAAAAAAGAACTTCGTGCGGTCGCTGTCTGAGCGACGTCCCGGTAATGATCGAATACCCACCGCGAACTCCACTCCTCGATCCAACAAATCAAATTCTCAGTTTGTTGAAATACTTGAAAGAAGGCCTAAATTTTAAATATCGAATGTGTTTCCACTCGGAAGAGCACGCCTACCTTTCGTCTTAGCCAAGCAATTGAAGCTAACACTCAGATAGCGTCCAATGGCTATCTCACGTTTCGCCAATTGCAGAAATTCGTGCAGCTAAGCACAAGGCATCACATGATCTAGCTGGTGACTTTCTGGCGGCAACTGCGGGGCCGGTTCAGCAACTTGAATTCCCGTATGACGAAATTGCCGCGAGATTGGATGCCGACAAAATGCCTGACGCTACCCTCCTAAATCTGGGGCCATAACAGCCCAAGTACGTCCTAGCATCCCCAAATCGGAAGCGCGTGGGCGATTATCTTGGCTTGCAGAGCTTCAGCAAGGGGCAATCACATAAGGGGAATCCGGTGCCCCAATAGCAACATTGCGCGAAAAGCTTCGAAAAACTCAACTGTGCAATCGGGGTGAGCCGGAAAAATCCACACTATTTCCGATATGAATCTCATCCAGACGCGCCGTGCGCGACCACCCAACTGAGGAAACAATATTCAGTCTGGGAGAAATGCAGGCGAACGTCGCTTTATCTTACGATGCTATTTACGGAAGAGGCCGATCACCCTTATCCCGATCAGCCGAATAGCGTCTCTGGGAAGTTCCTGCTATTGCATTGCCGCGAGGCAAAAAGTAGTTCGATAGCTAATCTTTGCCCGTAGTTGAAGCCGAGATTAAGTACCTGCGCCAACTCATATTGGCTTCACACAAGGCGAATTTGGTCGTAAACGGAGCTTCAGAGCAGGTCGCAGTTATGAACAACGATGATCAGGGGCACCGCATAGTGGAGTTCGATGGCGCGATTGATGATCACAATATCTGCAATTCAATAACGACCAACATGGAAGGTGGAAAGGATAGCCTTCCGAGATCGACAACGCAAGTACGGCTTCTAGCTTCGCTCCCTACTTCTTCTCCCACATCAAGCCTTCACCTGTTGCCAGTTCACCTTTACGAGATGGGTCACCTCGTGACGCGAAAATACGCGTTGCAGGAGCCGCTGGAATTCGGCACTGGATCCCGAACTTCGCGAAGCGTCTGTTAAGAAGGCCGAGTGAGCACGACTGAGCTCGCATAAAAGTTAGCGCTTCTTGCGAATGAATTGCGTCTAATCGAGCGCTTTCAAAATCCTATTCGGAAACTTGCAAGTGGCATCATTTCGCTAAAGGAGCCGGAGCCCAAGATAGGCTACGTTCGAAGATATTGTCGCGCAACCAGTTTTGGCTTTGAAAAGAGTCACATGGGGGCGATTGCCATTGCGATAAGACCTTATTTCTTCTCCAACAACAACTGCCCCCTTTGCCCGATCACCCGCTGCGCCGCGGCGGCGAACTTCGCCAGCAGCCACGGCAGCGTCACCTCCAGCCGCACCGCGCCCTCGTAGACGTCGATGAAGCCGTGCGCGCGCTGGCCGAGCGCCGAGGCATCGAAGCTCAGGCGGTCGCCCTCCCAGGTGTCGTTGTCGATGCGCAGCAGATAGGCGAACTCGGCCTTGGCGCGGCCGATGCCGTCCTTGATGCGGCGGGCGGCCTCGTCCTTGCCGAGGCGGTGCGGGATGGTCACGACCAGCGGTTCGCTCATGCGCCCTGATATGGCGATGGGCGCAGGCGGCGGAAAGCCCTATGCTGCGCGGGCTGGGAGCTTTCCGCCATGCGCGCACCCTCGCTGCTGTGTCTGATAGTCGCCCGCCTCCTCACCACCCCCGCCCTCGCCCTCGACCTCAACTCCTTCCGCGCCCAGCACCACCGCCCGCGCCTCGCCATGAGCGCCGACCTCGCCGGCTTCGCCAAAGCGAAGGCGCGCGAGCTCGCCGGCAAGGGCCGGCTCGATCATGCGGGCTTTGCCGCCTGGGCGCGCCTGCGCCGCTCGGCCTCGGCCGAGAACGTGCTGGTCGGCTGCGCCGACGAGGCCTGCGCCATCGCCCAATGGGCGCGCTCGGGCGGCCACCGCGCCAACATGCTGATGCCGCGGCGTGACGCATTACGGCCTCGCCTCGGCCGACGGCGCCGGATTTGACATGGCCCATATCGGCCAAGGCCGACATGGGCGCGGCCGGCGCTACTGGGTGCTGGAGCTGGGCGGCGAGCCGGAGAAGCCGGTGCCGTAGGTCTTCTCCCTCTCCCCGCTTTACGGGGAGGGCGAGGGTCGAGGTGAGAGTCGGGTGAGGGGCAGCGTCAAAGTTCAAACTCGCGGCAACGCCCCCTCACCCGGATCGCTAACGCGATCCGACCTCTCCCCGCGCGCGGGGAGAGGGAAAGCGAGATCGCGGCGCGCTCCGGTGCTAGAATGGCGTCCTTCGCATTGACAGGACCCGCCATGCCCCTCCCCGCCGCTATCGCCGCCCTCGTCGCCAGCGCCTGGGACGACGGCTATCCGCTCATGCTCGCCGTCAACGGACCGGACGGGCCGGTGATGGGGCCGAAGGGCTCGATGATCGTGTTCGACGGCGACCACCTCGCTTTTCTCGAGCGCACGCGCGGCGCCATCCTCGACTGCCTCAGGCGCGATCCGCGCGTCTGCGTCATGTACGTGAACATGAAGGCGCAGCGCGACGGCAAGATGGAGTCGGGCTTCCTGCGCTTCTTCGGCACCGCCGAACTGCACGAGAGCGGGCCGGTGCGCGAGGCGATCTTCGCCAAGCTGCTGCCGCGCGAGCAGACCCATGCCGGCGCCGACAAGGGCATCGGCGTGCTGATCAAGATCACCAGCGCCGCCGACATCCGCGGCAAGCCGCTGATGTGAGGCGGGCGGGGGCCTTTCCCTCTCCCCATCCTCACTTCCCCTCTCCCCTTGCGGGAGAGGGTGGCGAGCACCGAAGCTGCGAGCCGGGTGAGGGGCAGCGTCCAGGCTCGGACTGGTGGCGGCGCCCCCTCACCCGGATCGCTAACGCGATCCGACCTCTCCCCGCTTGCGGGGAGAGGTGCCTGTCACACGGCGTGAATAAGTTGCCTATTAAACACACCCGGGAAAAACTCGCCGGGCGGAGCGGACCTTGGCGGCGGGCGATGCTATGCTGGCTGTTCAGGATTTGAGTCTTGGGCTTTGGGCTGGAGTTTTTTGTGATGCGTCGCCTCGCTTTCTTCGCCGCCGTTTTCGCGCTTAGCCAGGCCGCACCCGCGCAGGCCGGCGTCTTCATCAAGATCGACAAGACCGCCCAGCAGATGACCGTCTCGGTCGACGGCGCCGACCTCTATGTCTGGCCGGTGTCGACCGGCCGGCGCGGCTACGACACGCCCAACGGCGCCTATACGGCGAAGTGGATGGAGGAGATGCACTACAGCAAGCAGTGGGACTACGCGCCCATGCCGCACTCGATCTTCTTCACCGACGAGGGCCACGCCGTCCACGGCACCTACGAGCAGCGCAATCTCGGCCGCGCCGCCTCGCACGGCTGCGTGCGGCTGTCGCTGAAGAACGCCAATACGCTCTACCGGCTGGTAGAGAAAGAAGGCAAGAAAAACACCACCGTGCTGCTCACCGGCGAACTGCCGAAGAGCACGCCGCCCGCCATGGTGGCGAAGCGCAGCCACCGTACGCGCACCGCGAGCGAGGACGGTTACGGCGGCTACGGCTATCGCGAACTCCGGCTATTACGGCTCGCGGCGCTATTATCACGCCGGCGGCTTCCCCTTCTTCTTCTCGCGCTGAGCGCGCTTGCTGCTGTCTCGTCCGCGCACGGTGGCGCGGCCGCGGCGCGGGACATTTTCCGTCGTCATTCCGGGGCGCGGCCTTTAGGCCGCGGACCCGGAATCCAGGCACGGGCGCCGTGCCGGCAGTCTTTGAGGAACCTCGCCGCGCCTTGCGGCTTGATGGGGTGACGGGCGACGCAACTACCCGGAGGCGCGGCATGATCCGCAAACTCAAAGGCGGCCGCTGGCGGCTCTATTCGCGCAAGAAAAATCCGCGCACCGGCAAGCGGCGCAACCTCGGCACGTTTTCCAGCAAGGCCGCCGCGGAAAAGCACGAGCGCGCGGTGCAATACTTCAAGCGGCATTGATTGCGCCCTGTCCTGGGCACAGCGTTTTTTACGTCGTCATTCCGGGGTGCGGCCTTTGGCCGCGAACCCAATCATACACGGGCGCCGTGCCGGCACCTGGATTCCGGGTTCACGCGCAACGCGCGTGCCCCGGAATGACGAATGTCACCCGTGCGCCACCCCGAGCGCGTCCTCGCCGCGCTCCAGGATCAGCGGCACGATCAGGTCTTCCTCATCGTCGAGATGGCGCTTGAGGCCGGTCAGCAGCGCGCCGCTCGCCGCCGCGTAGGCCTCGCCGCAGCGCTTGAGCGCGTCGGCTTGCGTCAGCGCCCGCAGCAGCGCGTTGGCGGTCTCGGCCGTCGCCGCCATGTCGGCATGGATGGCGTGGTGGTCATTTTCCAGGACGTCGAAGCCGCGCGCCAGCCGCGCATCGGCGGCGCGCAGCAGCGGAAAATAATGCAGGTCCTCGATCTGGTGGTGCACGGCAAGCTGCGACAGCAGGAACTGCAGCCGCGGCACCAGGCTTTGCGCGAACGCCTCGGGCGGCAGCGTGCCGGCGTGGAATTGCGCGGCGATTTGCTCGACCATGCCGGCCAGTTCGCGGAACATGTCGTGGCGCGACAGCCAGAAGCGCGCCATGTTGCCGAGATTGGCGTGCGCCTGCCATTGCTCGCGGGGAAAGCGCGCGATGAGGTGGCGCATGTCGTCCGGCCAGCCGTTGCGGCGGGCGAGCGCCAGCGCTGCGGTGTCTGCTGGGTCCGGCGTTTCGATGCTCATGGCGGTCTACCTAACAATCGCAGCCGCATATTCCAACGCCGTCATACGCGGGCAACCGGGTCCGGCCGTCAGCCGGCCCGGAGATAAACTTGACCCGCGCATCCCGCTTAGGACGCACTGTACCCACCTAAGCGAGATGGCCGGGACAAGCCCGGCCATGACCACGTAAGACTTTGCCATGACCGTCACTGTCGCCCGCCTGCCCTGCGACGAGCCGACCGCCCGCAAGCTGGCGAGCGCGCTCGATGAGACGCTCGACCCGGACGATACCGTCTGCGCCGCTTTCGCGGACGACGGCGGCCAGTGGCAAATGGCGGTGCATTTTCGCGAGCCGCCCGACGAGGCCGCCGTGCGCGCGCTGGTCGCGCTTGTCGCCGGCGAAGAAGCGGCAACGGCGCTGACCTTCGAAGCCCTCGGCGACGCCGATTGGGTGGCGCAAAGCCTCGCCGGCTTACGCCCCGTCCGCGCCGGCCGCTTCGTCGTGCATGGCGCGCATGACCGCGCCCGCGTTCCGGCGAATGCGGTTCGCATCGAGATCGAGGCGGCATTGGCGTTTGGCACCGGCCATCACGGCTCGACCCGCGGCTGCCTCATGGCGCTCGATGCGCTGGCGAAGAAGTCGCGGCGCACGCCGCGTATGCTCGACCTCGGCACCGGCTCAGGCGTGCTGGCGATCGCGGCAGCCAAATGTTTGCGCAGCCGCGTCGTCGCCTCCGACATCGATGCAGTCGCGGTCGCCGCCGCGCGAAGCAACGCCCGGCGCAACGGCGCCGCCCCCGCGATCACCTTCATGCGCGCCGCCGGCACGACAGCGCGCGTCATCGCGGCGCGCGCGCCCTACGACGTGATCTTCGCCAATATCCTGCTCGGTCCGCTCATGCGCCTGGCGGTGCCGATCCGCCGGTTGAGCGCGCCGCATGCGCGCGTCGTGCTCTCCGGCCTGCTTCCGCGCGACGCCAACGCCGCGCTGGCGATCTACCGCGCGCAGGGCCTGAGGCTCGAACGGCGCATCGCGCTCGACGGCTGGGTGACGCTGGTGCTCAGGCGCTGACGCGCGCGCAAAAACGAAACCGCCCCGGGCGGGGGACCGGGGCGGTTGACGCAACAATCGGCGGCGTTACCAGCCGCCGAAAGGCATGTCCTTGGCGCCGGTCTCGACCAGCCGGTTATCGCGCTCATCGAGACTGTAGGACGGGCCCAGCATCCGGCGGTGCAGGGCGATTTCGCGGCGGGCCTGCTGCATGCGCGCCTCGACGAAGGCCTCCATCACGCGGGCAAGCCAGTGCTTGGCCGGCGCCGCCTTGTCGGTGGTTTTGGTTGCCGCATCCGCCTTGGTCGCGGGGACGCGCGCAACGCCATAAGTGACAGCTACCATTTCTTGTCTCTCCTTCTTGCCGACGCGTCGTCGGCAAACGCAAATCAAGTCCGACTATTGCGATGCACCATAGTCTCTCTCGCAATTGCGAACTAGGCATGACAATGCATGGAAGCTAAGTGAATCCGGTATATTTCGTTTAATGAATTGTTGAGATCGGTGGCATCAATGCGGCGAATTTAATGCACTGCACAAAATGGAGTCAAACAGGAGATTTGTCGCTGCCTAGACCGCCAACACGCGCCGAAATTTCTCTCAAACCCTGCCTACGAAGAAGACAGACAAAGGGCTTGCCGTCCGCGACGACGCCGCATGCCTGCATTGCTCCAGTTGGAGGGGGCGCTAGAGTGCCCGCCTTATGTTCGAGGCCAAGTTCCAGACCTTCGACGACACGAGCCCGCGCAACGAAAGCGCCGGCCGAATCACCGCTTTGCGCGCTGAGCTGAAGCGCCGCGGGCTCGACGGTTTTGTGGTGCCGCGCGCCGACCGCCAGCAGAACGAATATTTGCCGGCCAGCGAGGAGCGGCTGGCTTGGCTCACCGGCTTCACCGGCTCGGCCGGCGCCGCCATCGTGCTGGCCGAACGCGCTGCGCTGTTTGTCGACGGCCGCTACACGGTGCAGGCGGATGCGCAGGCCGACAAATCGATCTTTACCATCGAGCATCTGGTGGACAATCCGCCGTCGCAATGGCTCGAGCAAAATCTGAAAAGCGGCGCCAAGATCGGCTACGACCCGTGGCTGCACACGGCTGAAAGTGCTGAGCGGCTGCGCAAGGCTTGCGAAGCCGCCGGCGCCGAGCTGATTGTGGTCGCCGAAAATCCGATCGATACATTGTGGGCACACCGTCCGGCTGCACCCGCCGGCGCGGTCAGCCTGCGCGATCTGAAGTTTGCCGGTGAAAGCGCGGCCGACAAGCTTAAGCGCGTCCGCGCCGAGCTCGCCAGGCTGCGCGCCGACGCGCTGGTGGTCTCCGATCCGCAAAACGTTGCCTGGGCGTTCAACATCCGCGGCGCGGACGTGGCGCATACCCCGCTGGCGCTCGCCTTCGCGCTGGTGCCGCGCGAGGGACGGCCCTCGCTTTATATCGACGCGGGCAAACTGGGTAATGACGTGCGCAACGCGCTCGAGCAGATTGCTGAGTTGCGCGCGCCCACCGACCTTGCGCGTGATCTCGGCGCCCTCAAGGACAAGACCGTGCGGCTCGACCAGGCGAGCGCCGCCGATGCGCTCACCCGCATCGTGACGGAAGGCGGCGGCAAGCCGGCGCGCGGCTCCGATCCGATCGCGCTGATGAAGGCGGTGAAAAACCACGCCGAAATCGCGGGCGCACGCGCCGCCCACAGACGCGACGGCGCGGCGATGGCGCGCTTCCTCGCATGGTTCGAGCACGCGGCGCCGGGCGGCAAATTGACGGAAATCGACGCCGTCGAAGCGCTGGAAAGCTTCCGCCGCGACACCCGCGTGCTCAAGGATATCTCGTTTCCGACCATCGCCGGCTCGGGGCCGAACGGGGCCATCGTGCACTACCGCGTCACCCGGAAAACGAACCGCATGATCGGGATGAATGAATTGTTTCTGATCAATTCCGGCGCGCAATACGAGGACGGCACCACCGACATTACGCGCACCGTCATCGTCGGCACGCCGTCGGAAGAGATGCGCGACCGCTTCACCCGCGTGCTCAGGGGCCACATCGCCATCGCCACCGCGGTATTTCCGGAAAACACGAGCGGCGCCCAGCTCGATCCGCTGGCGCGCACGGCGCTGTGGCAGGCCGGGCTCGACTTCGATCACGGCACCGGCCACGGCGTCGGCAGCTATCTGTCGGTGCATGAAGGCCCGGCGCGCATTTCCAAGCTCGGCCATGTGTCCTTGCGCCGCGGCATGATCCTGTCGAACGAGCCGGGCTATTACAAAACCGCCGCCTACGGCATCCGCACCGAAAACCTGGTGCTGGTGATCGCCGAGCCGGAGCCGGCCGGCGCCGAGAAGCCGCTCAACGCCTTCGAGACGCTGACGCTGGCGCCGATCGACCGCCGGCTGATCGACACCCGCATGCTCACCGCCAAGGAGCGGGCCTGGATCGACAGCTATCACGCGCGCGTTGCCGAGACGATCGGCCCGCTGGTCGACGCCGACGCGCGCGGCTGGCTGGAGGCGGCGACAAGGCCGCTTTAGGGAATGGAGCACAGGCGTCAATCCACACTCCGTTCATTCCCGCGTAAGCGGGAATCCAGTTCTTGCAGCGGCGCGATGCCAATTCCGCTTTGGGTCCCCGCTTCCGCGGGGACGAACGGTTGATTGTGCACGACGTGCAAGTCGAACCGAAAAGCGGCACCACGCCCTGGCGGCTTCTGACATTGCTGATGGCGATGACCGCCATCGGCCCGGCGACGCTCAACATCCTGGTGCCGGCACTGCCGCATCTGGTCGAGCGGCTGGCGACCGACAGCGGCACGGTGCAACTGACGCTGTCGCTTTATCTGCTCAGCCTCGCCAGCGCGCAGCTTTTGCTGGGGCCGCTGTCGGACCGCTTCGGGCGGCGGCCGGTGGTGCTGGCCGGGCTCGTGCTGGCGGTGCTGGCCGGGCTGGCGGCGATCGCCGCCTCCTCGATCGGCGCGCTGATCGGCGCGCGCATGCTGCAGGCGATCGGCGCCTCGACCGGCATCGTGATCGGACGCGCGATCATCCGCGATCTTTACGAGCGCGACCGCGCCGCCGCCATGATCGGCCTGGTCACCACGGCCATGGTGGTCGCACCGATGATCGCGCCGCTGATCGGCGGCATCCTCGACACCGCCTTCGGCTGGGAGGCGATCTTCGTGTTCATCGCGGGATTTTCCGCTCTGGTGCTGGTGTGGGCGGCAGCCGTGCTGCCGGAGACGCGGCCCGCCGCGGCGCTTGAACGCGGTACCCTCTTGCGCGACTGGGGCGCGCTGCTCGTCAACGCGAAATTCCACGGCTACGTGCTCGCCGGGGCGCTCGGCTCGGCGCCGTTTTTCACCTTCCTCGGCGGCGCGCCCTATGTCGTGGTGACGCTGATGGGGCGCTCCTCGGCGGAATTCGGGCTTTGGTTTGCGCTCACCTCGTTCGGCTACATGAGCGGCAATTTCACCGTGTCGCGGCTGTCGCTGCGTTTCGGTATCGACGCGATGATCCTCGCCGGGGTGGCGGCCGAATTGACCGGCGCCGGCCTCACCTGCGCGCTGGTGGCAACCATGCCCGACGCCGGACCGGCGATCATCTTCCTCCCGCAGTTCCTCATATCTTACGGCAACGGCGTGTTGTTGCCCAACGCCATCGCCGGTGCGGTGAGCATCCGCCCGCAGGCGGCAGGCACCGCCTCCGGCATGATCGGCTTCACGCAGATGGCGCTCGGCGCCGCGGCAACGCAGATCGTCTCGATGCTGCTCGCCGGCGCCGCCACGGCGATGCCGATGGCCTTGATGATGCTCGTGGTGGTGCTGGCGACCGGCGCGGCGTTCCTGGCGCTGGTGCGGCGCTAGTCGATCGCCCTCCGCTTCAAATTTCAAACAGCAGGCGCGCGCCATCGCCCGTATTCTTTGCGGCGCCGGGTACGCCGTCGTCTCTTTTCTCCCCCGGCACGATGCCGAGGGGATGGAGCACCGAGTGGCGCACCAGTCTTCCGTTTTGCCGCGTTCCCTCGCGAGAACGCGGGCGCCTCTCGGCGCTCCATCGCGGCTTCGCGTCTTGCGGCCATTTGCGGCTGCAAGACACAGGCGCCGGGTCCGCGCTTTTCTGGGACGAGGCTTGCGCGCAGTCCCAGTCAGCGAGCTCCTCGCAGAGGGTCCGAGTGCCCTCGGGCGGGTTGCCCGGGCCTCCCGGGTGCGGGGTCACGAACCCCGGCCGCGGGCGCCGCATCCTATCCCGCTATCAGAACGTCTCATGACAACGCCCTCGAGTGGATAAGACGAATGAGAATATAATCCATACTAGGATTTAAGTCAACAGCTAAAACAGTGCGAGGATGGCTAGGAGACGAGTTTCAGCCACTCGTCTTCGGTCAGCACCGTGACGCCGTACTTTTTGGCCTCGGCGAGCTTCGAGCCGGCGCCGGGGCCGGCGACCACGTAATCGGTCTTTTTCGACACCGAGCCGGCGGCCTTGGCGCCGAGGCGCTCGGCCTGGGCCTTGGCCTCCTCGCGCGTCATCTTTTCCAGCGCGCCGGTGAAGACGACGGTCTTGCCGGCGACCTTTAAGTCGGTCTTCGGCTTCTCGGCGTCGAGGATCGTCACCTGTTTGGTCAGGCGCTCGACGATGCCGAGGTTGTGTTTCTCGCTGAAATAGGACTTGACCGCCTCGATGACGGTGTCGCCGATCTGGTCGAGCGCGTCCATCTCGGCGATCGCTTCCTCGTCACCTTTGGCGACCTTCAGAGCCGCGTCGTGGAACGCCTTCCACGCGCCGTAGCCGCGCGCCAGCGCCCGCGCCGTGGTTTCGCCGACATGGCGGATGCCGAGCGCATAGATGAAGCGTTCGAGCGAAATCTCACGCCGCTGTTCGATCGCCGCGAACAGATTGCGCACCGAGATGTCGCCGTAGCCTTCGACGTCTTCGAGCTTGATCTTGGCGTTGCGCGCGGCGAGCGTGAAGATATCGGCCGGTTCCTTCACCCAATCCTTCTCGAAGAACAATTCGATCTGCTTTTCGCCGAGACCCTCGATGTCGAAGGCGCCGCGCGAGGCAAACAATTTCAAATGCTCGATCTTCTGGAACGGACAGGCAAACTCGCCGGTGCAGCGGGCGCGCGCGCCCTCCTCGCCGGTGGCGGTTTCCTCGCGCACGATGTCGGTGTGCAGATAACACGGGCATTTCTTGGGGAAATGATAGGGCTTGGCGTCCTTCGGCCGCTTGTCGATCACCACATCGACCACCTGCGGGATGACGTCGCCGGCGCGCTGGATGATGACGGTGTCGCCGATGCGGATATCGCGGCCGTCGCGCAACGGCTCGCCGTCGCCGCCGATGCCCTTGATGTAATCCTCGTTATGCAGCGTGGCGTTCTGCACCACCACGCCGCCGACGCCGACCGGCTCGAGCTGCGCCGTCGGCGTGAGCGCGCCGGTGCGGCCGACCGTGATCATGATGCCGCGCACCACCGTGATCGCCCGCTCCGCCGCGAACTTGTGCGCGATGGCCCAGCGCGGTGTGCGCGAGACAAACCCCAGCCTCTCCTGCCAGTCGATGCGGTCGACCTTATAGACGACGCCGTCGATATCGTAGTCGAGATGCGAACGTCGCTCTTCGATGTCGCGATGGAAGGCGAGCAATTCTTCCGTCGAATGGCAGAGCTTGGTCAACGGATTGGTCTTGAAACCGCAAGCCTCGAACCACTTGATCATGCCGGATTGCGTCGCGGCCGGCATGTCGCTCATCTCGCCCCAGGCATAGGCGAAAAACCCCAGCGGGCGCGACGCGGTGATGCCCGGATCCTTCTGCCGCAGCGAGCCGGCGGCGGTGTTGCGCGGATTGACGTAGAGCTCGCCGCCCGCCGCTTTCTGCCGCTCGTTCAGTTCAAGGAAAGCCTTCTTGGTCATGTAGACCTCGCCGCGCACCTCGGCGATCTTCGGCACGTTGCGGCCCTTGAGACGGTGCGGCACGTCTTTCAGCGTGCGGATATTGGCGGTGACGTCCTCGCCCTCGGCGCCGTCGCCGCGCGTCGCCGCGGTGACCAGTTCGCCGTCCTCATAGCGCAGCGACATCGACAGGCCGTCGATCTTCGGCTCGGCATTGAAGGTAATCTTCTCGTCCTCGCCGAGCTTGAGGAAGCGGCGGATGCGGCCGACGAAATCGATCACATCCTGCTCGGCCATGGCGTTGTCGAGCGATAGCATCGGCACCGCGTGGCGGACTTTCTTGAAGCGGCCGGTGGGCGTGGCGCCGACGCGGCGCGAGGGCGAGTCGGGCCGGATCAGAGCGGGGAAGCGTTTTTCGATCGCCGCGTTGCGCGTACGCAAAGCGTCATAGACGGCGTCGGTGACGGTCGGCTTATCCTTTTGGTAATAGCGCTTGTCGTGCGCGGCGATGTCCGACGCCAGCCGCTTCAGCTCGGCCTTGGCCTGCGCTTCGGTGAGGTCGGCGGGCGAGATTTTGGAAGTCTCTTGTTTGGCCATGCTTGATCGTTCCGGCGCCCGCAGCACCCTCTTCTGTCATTGCCCGCGAAGGCGGGCAATCCAGTAAACACGGACGGCTCAGTGATTACTGGGTGCCCCGCCTGCGCGGGGCACGACACCCGTTTGCTAACCCGCCGCCTTGATCAGCCGTTCGGCGGCGGCGCGGGCTTCGCTGGTGATCTCGGCGCCGGCCAGCATGCGGGCGATCTCTTCCCGCCTTTTCTCGGCGGCAACCAGCGCCACGCGGGTGGCGACCCGCCTGCCCTTGTCCAGCGCGTCCTTGCTGATGAGATAATGCCGGTCGGCGCGCGCCGCGACCTGCGGCGCATGCGTCACCGCCAAGACCTGCACACCGGCGGCGAGCTTGGCCAGCCGCAGCCCGATGGCGTCGGCCACCGCCCCGCCCACCCCGGTATCGACCTCGTCGAACACCAGCGTCGGCGCCGAGCCGCGGTCGGCCAGCACCACCTTCAGCGCCAAAAGGAAGCGCGCCAACTCGCCGCCCGAGGCAACCTTCATCAGCGGCCCCGGTTTGGTGCCCGGATTGGTCTGCACCCAGAACTCGACGCGGTCGATGCCGTTCGGCCCGGCGGTGTCAGCATCGCTGTCGATTTGGGTCGAGAACTTGGCGCGCTCCAGCTTGAGCGGCTTCAACTCGCCGTTCACCGCCTTGTCGAGCGCGCCGGCGGCTTTGCTGCGCGCCTTGGACAGCGCCAGCGCCGCGGCGCGATAGCCGGCTTCGGCCTCCCGCGCGGCGTCTTCCAGCGCCTTGAGTTGTTCCTCGCCGGCATCGATCAGCGTGAGGTCGGCATTATATTTGCGTGCCAGCGCCGCCAAGTCGTCCACCGGCACGTTGTATTTGCGTCCCGCCGCGCGCAGCGCGAACAGCCGCTCCTCGATGCGCTCGAGTTCCGCCGGATCGGCGTCGGCCGCGCGCAGCGCCGCTTCCAGATGGCCGCGGGTTTCTTCGAGCGCCGAAAGCGCGATCTCGAGCGCATGCACAGCCGGTTCGACCAGTTGCGGGGCCTGCGGTGAACGCCGCTCCAGCCGGCGGATGACGCCGGCCAGCGCCGGCACCGAGGAATTGGCCCCGGCGATCACCTCATTGGCGTCGCGCAGATCGTCCGCCACTTTTTCGGCCTGCATCATCGCCGTGCGGCGCTCGGCGAGCGCCGTCTCCTCGCCGGCTTGCGGCGTCAGTTTGGTCAATTCATCGACCGCGTGGCGCAGCCAGTCGCCCTCGCGCTTGGCGCGCTCGACCTGCTCGCGATGGGTATCGGCGGCAACCGCGGCGAGGCGCCGCGCCTCCCATAGCGCCGCGACCGTGCCGGCGTCGGCATCGAGGCCGGCGAAGGCATCGAGCAAGCGGCGATGCGTGGCGGCATCGACCAAGGCGCGCGCGTCGTGCTGGCCGTGGATCTCGACCAGCGCCGCGCCGACCTGTTGCAACACCTGCACGCTCACCGGCTGGTCGTTGACGAAGGCGCGGGTGCGCCCATCGGCAAACTGCACGCGGCGCAGGATCAATTCGTCCTCGGCGGCGATGCCGTTTTCCTTCAGCAGCGCGCGCGCCGGATGATTGCGGGCGACGTCGAAACTGGCGACCACCTGGCCCTGCTCGATGCCGTGGCGCACCAGCGACTGGTCGCCGCGCGCGCCCAAGGCGAGCGCAAAGGCGTCGAGCAAAATCGACTTGCCGGCGCCGGTCTCGCCGGTGAGCACGGCGAGCCCGTCGGCAAAATCGATGTCGAGGCGGTCGATCAAGACGATGTCGCGGATGGACAAACGGGAAAGCATGGTGTCCTCGGGACCGTCATCATCGGCGAAAGCGGACGATCCGGTAACCACCGCAGCCAAGGATTTTCACAGGATTCGACGTGAGCGATTCGGCTTGTCCGAAAACCGGTTCCCACTTTTCGGGATCATGCGCTAGCCGATAATGTCCTTGAACGCCCGGCTGATCCAGGACGCCGTGTTCTCATGCGGCTCGTGGCCGCCGCTCTTCACCAGCGCATAGGCCCGCTTGTACCAGGGGCTATCGGGGAAATTGTGCCCGAGCACGGCGGCCGCGGTTTGCGCCTCCTCGACGATGCCGAGCGCCATATAGGCTTCGGTCAGCCGTTCCAACGCTTCCTCGACGTGACGCGTGGTCTGGTATTGGGTGACGACGACTTTGAATCGGTTGATGGCGCCGGTGTAGTCCCGTTTGTTCAAATAGTAGCGCCCGATCTGCATTTCCTTGCCGGCGAGCTGGTCGCGGGCGACCTGGATCTTTTGTTTGGCTTCGACGGCATATTCGCTGGTCGGATATTTGCGCACGATCTCGTCCAGCGAGGCAAGCGCCTTTTCGGTGCGCCCCTGGTCGCGCGTGACGTCGGGAATTTCGTCGAAATAAGACGCGGCGATCAGGTACTGCGCGTAAGCGGCGTCCGGGCTGCCCGGATGCAGCGTGATGTAGCGCTTTGCGGTGGCGACAGTGTCGTCGTAGGAGCCGCCCTCATAACTGGCATAGGCCGACATGATCAACGATTTGCGCGCCCATTCCGAATAGGGGTGCTGACGATCGACTTCCTCGAATTTCTTGACCGCGGCGAGCGGATTTTTTTTGGCGTTGAGCAGATAGAGGCCTTCGTTGTAGAGCCGCTCGGCGGGCTCTTCGGGCGGCAGCTCGTCGTGCTTGAAGAAATCGAGATCGGCGCAGGCGCCGAGATTTGCCGCCAGCAGCAGCACGGCAAGGCCGCGCGCTATCCGCCCGCGCCTCCCGCACGCCGTCTTTGCGCACAAATTCATCCCCCGCGCCCGTGTCCGTTGCCGCAAAAAGGCTGCCCCTCTGGCGATGCCCTCAACCGCGTGTGTTTAAACGAAAAATCGCGGCCGCGCCAAGCGATTAGGCCGACATTCAGCCGGGATTATGGCAGGCGGTTAAACGAACGTCCCGAGGTCTTTCAGGATACTTCCGGCCCATAGGCCGCGGCCGCCAGGCCGACGGCGGCGTGGCCGCGCGCGCGCCGCGCCGGCTCGGTAGCCTCGATCACGCGCCAGGCGCTGGTGTCAGCCATCAACGCGGACAGCACCGCATGATTGAGCTTGTGGCCGCCGCAAACGGTGCGGTAGGTGGCGAGCATCGGCTGGCCGGCCAAAGCGAGATCGCCGATGGCGTCGAGCATCTTGTGGCGCACGAACTCGTCGGCAAAGCGCAGGCCTTCCGGATTGAGCACGCGATCTTCGGTGACCACCAGCGTATTTTCGAACGAGGCGCCGAGCGCGTAGCCGGCGGTCCACAGTTTGGCGACGTCGCGCATGAATCCAAACGTGCGCGCGCGCGCGATCTCGTGGCGGAAGGTCTCCGGCTCAATGTCGAGCGCGAGCGCCTGGCGGCCGATCAGCGGGTGGTCGAAGTCGATTTCAGCCTCGACGCGGAAACCGCTGTCGTTGGGACGCAGTTCGCCGTAGGCGCCGTCTTTCGACACGCGCACCGGCTTGATCACCTCGATGTAGCGGCGCGGCAGCGCCCGCATGGTCAAGCCCGCCTGATCGATGGCATCGACGAAGGGGGCGGCGCTGCCGTCCATGATCGGCACTTCCGGCCCGTCGATTTCGGCGATGACGTTATCGACGGAAAGCCCGCGCAAGGCAGCCAGCAGATGCTCCGCCGTCGAGCACAGCGGCCCCTTGGCGTCGCCGAGGACGGTGGCAAATTCGGTGGCGGTGACCGCGCGCACGTCGGCGCGAACCTCGCGCTCGATCGAGCCGTCGGCGGCGACGCGCTGGAAGATAATCCCGGTGTCGTCATCGGCCGGATACAAAGTGAGCGTAACGGGAAGGCCCGAATGCACGCCGACACCGGAGACGGCGATTTGGTCGCGTAGCGTGGTTTGCTTAGCGCCCTTCATCAATCCCACTTCGGTCGGCTCATAAGCGAGCCAAGCGATCCCATCCCAAGCTCCCGCGGAGCCACATTTTGGCCGTCAACGCAGAACTGATTCGCAGATCGGGAAGGTACCCCCAACGGCCCAAAAGTCCCTTACGCGCCTTAAACTTAGGCCATGCCCCGGGTATCCTCCAACTCACGCTTTCTTACCGACTGTTACTCTTTTTCGCCGCAATTCGCCGGCCGCACGCCCCATTTTCGGCGATTACGAAGCCGGCCAGCGGTTACGCCCCTACAGCAGGTCACCGGTAGAATCCGAACCGGCTTCGCTACGAGTCACAAAATATATATTATTCAATGCCTTAGGCGATAACAGCCCCGTTCTTGCGGAACGGGGCTGTTTTTGCTGGCTCAGTTGGCCTGGCGGCGCAGGAAGGCCGGGATATCGAGCTGGTCTTCCTCGGGCGAGTTGGGGACCGCCGTCGGCCGCCCCAAAAGGTCGAGGCCCTGCGGTCCCGAGCGCCGCGCATATTCCGACACCGGTTCGCCTTGGCGGCCCTCCGGCTGGCGTGCGGCGGGGCGCGGCGGGGGTGCCTGCGCCGGCCGCGGCGGCGGCGCCGCTTCAGGCTCTTCCGTGCGCCGGCCGAGGCCGACCGCGGCGAGCCGTTGCATCAGCGACATGCGGCGTTGCTCGGGGTGATCTTTGCTCGTCTCCCCGCGCTGCGCGCGGATCTCGTTCTGTGCCGGCATCGGCAGTTCGTCGATGCGCGGCATGCGCGGCGCACGCATCACCGTGCGCTCCGGCGCCGGCGGGATGAAGGCCGTCGGCATCGGCGGTTCGACCGGCGCTGCTTCGTCCGCAGCGGGTTCGAACAGCGACGGCTTGATCGGCATCGGGCGGATCGAGACGTCGTCGGTGCCGGCGGGCGCCAGCGCGGCGGCGACGGCGGCGTGTGCCGTGGATTCCGCCATCGCCGGGCGGCGTTCGATGCGATCGGCTGTGCGGCGGGTTTCGTTGCGCACCTTGCTGGCAAGTTCTTTCAGCGCATTCTCGGCCTGGTGCGGCTGATGCTGCGCGGCGGCCTTGTCGATGCCGGTCGCCACCACCGAAACGCGGATGATGCCTTCCAGGCTTTCGTCGAAGGTGGCGCCGACGATGATATTGGCGTCGACGTCGACTTCCTCGCGGATGCGGGTCGCAGCTTCGTCGACCTCGTACAACGTCAGGTCCTTGCCGCCGGTGATCGAGATCAACAGACCCTTGGCGCCCTTCATCGAGGCGTCGTCGATCAGCGGATTGGCGATTGCCGCTTCCGCCGCGGTCAGCGCGCGCTTCTCGCCGCTCGCCTCGCCGGTGCCCATCATGGCCTTGCCCATCTCGCGCATGACCGCGCGCACGTCGGCAAAGTCGAGATTGATGAGGCCTTCCTTGACCATCAAATCGGTGATGCAGGCGACGCCCGAATAGAGCACCTGGTCGGCCATGGCGAAGGCGTCGGCAAACGTCGTCTTCTCGTTGGCGACGCGGAACAAATTCTGGTTCGGGATGATCAGCAACGTGTCGACCACCTTGTGCAATTCCACGATGCCGGCTTCGGCAAAGCGCATACGGCGCTGGCCCTCGAAATGGAACGGCTTGGTGACCACGCCGACCGTGAGGATGCCGAGTTCGCGCGCGGCTTTGGCGATGATCGGCGCGGCGCCGGTACCGGTGCCGCCGCCCATGCCGGCGGTGACGAAGACCATGTGCGCGCCGGTCAAATGATCGCGGATTTCGTCGATCACCTCTTCCGCCGCGGCGCGGCCGACATCGGGTTGCGATCCGGCGCCGAGACCTTCGGTCACCTGCGCGCCCATTTGCACGACGCGCTCGGCTTTCGACATCGTGAGCGCCTGCGCATCGGTGTTGGCGACAACGAAGTCGACGCCTTTCAGGCCGGCCGCGATCATGTTGTTGACGGCATTGCCGCCGGCGCCGCCGACGCCGAACACGGTAATGCGCGGCTTCATCTCGCGGATATCGGGGATCTTCAGATTGATCGTCATGAGGTTGCCTCTTTAATGCACAGGCGGCAGGTCAAGGTTTGCGCGTATGCGCCAACACCATTACGAGCCGCCGAACAGAACCGGCCCGCCACCGGTCCCTTCGTGGTCCTGGAATTGAAGGTCAGAAGCTCTCGCGCAGCCATTGTCCGACCCGTGCCATGTAACCGCCTGTACCTGTCATTAACTGCCGCGTTCGCCGCGGTTCGAAGTGTTCAAGATGCGCCGCTTGCGGATAGACCAAGAGGCCCGCCGCCACTGCAAAGGCCGGGCCCTTGGCCGCTTCCGGCAAGCCCGATAGTCCGAGCGGGCGCCCGATGCGCGCCGGCCGGCGCAACATCCGCGCGGCAAGATCGGCCAAGCCGGAAAGCTGGCTGGCGCCGCCGGTCAAGATCACGCGTCCGCGCGGTTCGGAGGCGAACGGCGATGCCGCCAGCCGGTCGCGCACCATCTCGAGGATCTCCTCGACGCGCGGCTTGATGACGCGCACAAGGTTAGCCCGCGAGATGAATTGCGGCGGTTCGCGTTCGTCATTCCCGACCGGTGGTACCGTGATCATATCGCGTTCGTCCGATACACCCGTCAAAACACTGCCATAAATCGCTTTGATTCGCTCGGCATCGGCGATCGTCGTGTTAAAGCCCCGCGCGATATCCATGGTGACGTGGCGGCCGCCCAGCGCGAATCCGTCGGCATGGACGAATCGGCCGCCGCTGAAAACGGCCATAGTTGTGGTCCCGGCGCCCAGATCGATAACGGCAGCCCCCAAATCGCTCTCGTCGTCGGCGAGGACCGCCAGGCCCGCCACATAGGGCGAGGCGACCATCGCCTCGACCGACAGGTGGCTGCGCTCGACCGCCAGCATCAGGTTGCGCACGGTGGCGACGTCGGTGGTGACCATGTGCATGTCGACGCCGAAACTGCGGCCGAGCATGCCGCGCGGCTCGCGGATTCCCGTCGCGGCATCGAGCGAATAGCCGATCGGCAAAGAGTGCAGCACGGCGCGCCCGTCGCGCACCGAATGGCGGCTCGCCGCCGCCAGCACGCGGGCAAGATCGCTTGCCGTCACCACGCCGCCGGACAATTCGACGGTGGCGACAAAGCGCTCGCTCCCGAGCCGGCCGCCGGACAGCGAAATCACCACGGAATCCAGCTGCACCCCGGCCTTGCTCTCGGCGGTGTCGATCGCCTGGCGGACCATCTGTTCGACCTCGGCCAGATCGACGACGGCGCCGCCCTTCATGCCGGCGGCCTTGGTATGGGCAAATCCCAGAATGCGCACGCCGTGACTGCGCCGGCGCAACGAGTCGCTCGGCGCCTGCGGCGCCAGCCGCGCGATCACGCAGACGATCTTGCTGGTGCCGATATCGAGCGCGGCGACCAGTGCCGCGCGCCGCGGCGAAACCGGTTTCATCTTCGGGGTGAGGCCGAAGCTGACGACGTTCATGCGTCGGTCCCCTTGCGCCTGGGCTTCTTGGCGAGCGCTTTGTCGCGCTCGGCCGCCGCGGCATCCGATTGGCGCACGGTGACGCGGTCGGCAAGACGCAAATCGACGGCGACGATATCGCGCGACAGCAATTTCTTGTCGCGGTCGAGCGCGACCAAAGTCTGCAGCGCGTGCGCCGGCTCGTGTTCCGGCAGCAGCACTTCCAGCCCACCCTTCAGGTGCAGATTCCAGCGCCGGTCGGCGATCAGCACCGAGGCCTCGACGCGTTTGGCGATGTCGGGATAGCGCAGGATGAGCTTGAGGAAGTCGGCCGCCTCGTGCTCGGCACTGCGTCCGACGACCAGCGGCAGCGTGAGGAAGCGCGACGCGACGTAGGGCTCGAGCACGGTGCCGTCGGCGGCGATCAGGGAAACGCGGCCGTCCTGCTGCCAGAGCGCGAAGGCCTGGCGTTCCTTGATGCCGATGCGCAGCCGGCCGGGATAGAGCTTGAGCACGGTGGCTTCGGCGATCCACGGGTTGGTCATCAGCCGCACGCGAACTTGCGCGGGATCGAGAAACAGCAGCGACGAGCGGCCGGTAATGCCGGCGAGCGCCAGAACATCCTCGCGGCTCACTTCCTGCTCGCCGGCGAGCGCGACTTCGGTGATGCGGAAGCCGACGCTGTTGGCCGCGGCGTCGCAGAGGGCCTGCACCTGCTCGGCGATAACGTGACCGTGGCCGCCCCTGACCACGCCGTAGCAGGTGGAAGCGAGAAGCAGCATGGCGGCCGCCAGTGAGCCGGCGCCGCGCGGCACGCGATTTTCCAGCACGGAGACGCCACGGCGGCGCGCCTGGCGCAGCCACGGCGACGTCGGCAGGCGTAAGCTCGGCAAGCGTAAAGCGGGCAAGCGCCAGAGCGAGGCTGCCGAACCACGTCGTCTTGCTTTCGGTTTCAGCCAGTGAGCAAGGCGTGCTCGAAAATTCATCGCGACCTGCACTTCAAAACTTGGCTCCTCAGCCAGAAAGCTGCAGCACGAGTAGGATGTCGGTCGTGCCCCAGTATTCGCCGTGAGGAGACGTGTCCGCTTGCCCCCGCAAGGCTTTTTCGTCCCGACGGCATGTTGGCACGCGCGATTCCCGGCCGAACGCGCAAAACGCCGCCAAGGCCTAGTCTTCGAGACTTTTGGTAAATGATTAGTAAAGTTTTAGCGGTTTTGAGGCCCGGCCTGATCTTTATAAGTGCCCGTAAAAGCAGCTCGATTTGGCCCCTCAGCGGTCGAGCGAG
This sequence comes from uncultured Alphaproteobacteria bacterium, assembly GCA_963805375.1. GTDB lineage: Bacteria > Pseudomonadota > Alphaproteobacteria > Rhizobiales > Xanthobacteraceae > Pseudolabrys. Next base: position 102,017 of record CAWDUB010000006.1, read on the forward strand.
GCGTCCTCGATCATCCAGCGCACCAGCGCGTCGAACGAGATGCCGGCATGCGCCGCCATTTCCGGCAACAGCGAGGTCTCGGCCATGCCTGGCTGGGTGTTGACCTCGAGACAGTAGAGGCCGGCCACGCCGGCACGATCGTCGTAGCGGAAATCGGCGCGCGAGACGCCGCGGCACTTCAAGGCGCGATGCGCGGCGAGCGACAGGCGGCGCACCTCGGCATAGACGTCCGCTGCGATCGGCGCCGGCAGCAGATGCTTGGAGCCGCCGGGCGCGTATTTGGCTTCGTAATCGTAGAACTTGGTGGCCGGCACGATTTCGATGACGCCGAGCGGCTTGTCGCCCATCACCGCGCAGGTCAATTCCTTACCCGGAATGAAGGGCTCGACCAGCACGGCCTCGCCGAAACTCCAGTCGGCGCGCGTCAATTCCTGCGGCGGATGTTTCATGTCCTCGCGCACGATGAAGACGCCAACGCTGGAGCCTTCCGCCACCGGCTTGACCACATAAGGCGGCGGCAGCAGATGGCGCTTGGCGGCGTCGCTACGGGTGGCGACGACGCCGCCGGGCACCGGCACGTCGGCCGCCTCGAGCACGGTCTTGGCAAGGTCCTTCTGCATCGCCAGCGCCGAGGCGAGCACGCCGGAATGGCTGTAAGGGATGCCGAGCACCTCCAGCATGCCCTGCAACGTGCCGTCCTCGCCCGGGCGGCCGTGCAGCAGATTGAGCGCGGCGTCGGGCTTGAGCGCGCGCAAGGTCGCGGCGACCTCGCGGTCGACGTCGACGCGGCTGACGCGGAAGCCGGCGCGCTCGGCGGCATCGGCGCAGGCCTTGCCGGAGCGCAGGCTGATCTCGCGCTCGGCCGACCAGCCGCCCATCAGGACCGCGACGTGTTTGCTCATGAAGCTCCCGGCGCCTGCTGACGCTCCGGCGACCATCGCTGATTCGGAGCCGGCAAGGCGATGCCGTCATACAGCCAGGAGAGACATTCGCAAGTGGCGCTGGCATCGCGGCCGGAAAAAGTCGCAAGCCACACGTCGCGGGCGATGCCCTCGGCGTGATAGCCCTGCCAAAGCGAACGGCCTTCGAGCACGACGCGCGCGGTGCGCACGCAACGCGCGGCCTGGTAGTGCCGGAACGCCGCCGCGAAATCGCTGCCGTGTTGTTCGACCAATTCTGCGAGGCACAGGGCATCTTCGATCGCCATGCAGGCGCCCTGCGCGAAGGTCTGCAGCGCGGGATGCGCCGCGTCGCCCAGCAGCGTGACGCGTCCATCGCTCCAATGGCGCACCGGATCGCGGTCGGCGATCACCCAGCGGCGCTCAAGGTCCATGACCGCGAGCAGCGATTTGATCACCGGATGCGCGGCTTTATAGGTGCGCTCGACTTCGGCCGCGTGGAATGCGGCGTCGCCCTTCTCGCCGAAGGTGCCGGTGCGGAAAACCGCGACGATGTTGAACAGCGTCGAATGCCGCAGCGGATAATGCACCAAATGGAAGCCGGGCCCGATCCACAGCGCGGAAATATCACGCTCGACGCCGGCCGGCACGCGGTCCATCGGCAGGATGGTGCGGTGGGCGACGTAGCCGATCGGCTTGGGCTCATCGGCGACGATCTTTGCCCGCACCACCGAGCGCAGGCCGTCGGCGCCGATCAAGGCGACGCCTTCGATTTGGCGGCCGTCTTCGGTCGCCACCGCGACGCCATCGCCGCGCTGCTCGAAGCCGACGATCGAGGTCAGCGGCTCGAGCGAAATGCCTTCAGTGGCGCGGCAGGCGTCGAGCAGCACCTGATGCAGATCGACGCGGTGGATGACGATGTAAGGGTGACCGAAGCGCGCGCGCAGCGCCGCTTCCCCGGGAATGCGCGTTAGTTCTTCACCGGTCAGCGCATCGAACATGATGCAGGCGCGCGGCAGGATCGATTGCGCGAGCACTTGGCCGGTAACGCCGAGCCGCTCGAACATCGGAAAGACGTTGGGGCCGAGTTGGATGCCGTAGCCGATGGCGCCGAGTTCGGCGGTCTGCTCGAGCACGCGCACCCGTTTGCCTTTGCGCCCGAGTGCGAGCGCAACCGCCAGACCGCCCAGCCCGCCGCCGGCAACGATGATGTTTTCGGAAATCGGCATGCCCTCCCCCGGCTAGAAAACGGTCACTTCACCCCGATGCGCTTGATTTCCCATTCCAGCTCGATGCCGCAGTGCGCTTTCACGCGCTCGCGCACCGTCTCGCCCAAAGTTTCGATGTCGGCGGCGGTGGCATCGCCGAGATTGATGAGGAAATTGCTGTGCAACGGCGACACTTGCGCGCCGCCGACGGTCAAGCCGCGGCAGCCGGCCTCGTCAACCAGTTTCCAGGCGCTGTGGCCCTGCGGATTCTTGAAGGTGGAGCCGCCGGTGCGATTGCGCGGCTGCGTTTTCTCGCGCTTGCTTTTGATCTCGGCCATCTCGGCGGCGATCGCGTCCTGCTCGCCGGCGCGCCCCTGCAGCAGCGCCGAGGTGAAGATGACGTCGTCGGCAATGCCGCAATGGCGATAGGAAAATCCCATCTCGGCATTGTTGAAGGTGAGCAGGTTGCCGCCGCGATCGACGCCGCGCGCTTCGATCAGCACGTCCTTGGTCTCGCCGCCATAGGCGCCGCCATTCATGCGCAAAGCACCGCCGATCGAGCCGGGAATGCCGGAGAGGAAAGCGAGACCGGCGACGCCGGCTTTATGCGCCTCGCGCGCCACCATGGCGTCGAGCGCGCCGGCGCCGGCGCGGATGCGATGATGGGGCTCGACCGTGACGGCGTTGAAACCGCGGCCGAGGCGCACGACGACGCCCGGCACGCCGCCGTCGCGCACGATCAGATTGGAACCGGCGCCGACCGCCGTCACTGCGACATCTGCCGGAGAATTGCGCAGGAAATACGCGAGGTCGTTTTCATCCTCCGGCATGTAGAAAACTTGCGCCGGCCCGCCGACGCGGAACCAGGCGAGTTCCGCCAGCGACTGATTGGCGAGCAAGCGCCCGCGCAATTCGGGCATGCGCGCCTTCAGCTCGGGAACGATGTCGGGAAAGCTCATGACCCCACCGCCGTCGTCCTCGCGAAAGCGGGGACCCATACGCCGCGGTCTTTCGATAGGCTGCGGAGTATGGGTCCCGGCCCTCGCTTCGCTCGGCCGGCACGACAGCGGACTATCGTCGCATCAACCATCGAGCGCCTTCAATTCGCCCGGCAGCGCATAGGCCCATTGGGTGATCGAGCCAGCGCCGAGGCACACGACATAGTCGCCGGGCTTGGCCAGTTCCTTGATCAGACCCGTGAGCATCACCGGCCCGTCGAGCGCGATCACCTGCCGGTGTCCGCGGGCGCGCAAGCCCGCGACCAACCCGTCACGGTCGGCACCGGGGATCGGCGCTTCGCCGGCCGGATAGACCGGCGCGACGATCACCACGTCGGCGTCGTTGAAGCAGGTGCAGAACTGTTCGAACAAGTCATGCAGCCGCGTGAAACGGTGCGGCTGCATCACGGCGATCACCTGGCCTTTGGCGCTTTCGCGTGCGGCGCGCAGCACGGCGGCGATCTCCACGGGATGGTGGCCATAGTCGTCGATAATGACGGCGCCGTTCCATTCGCCGACGCGGGTAAAGCGCCGCTTGACGCCGGCGAAGGAGGCCAGCGCCTTGCGGATCATGTCGTCCTTGACGCCGAGCGCCTCGGCGACCGCAATCGCGGCGGTGGCATTGAGCGCGTTGTGGCGGCCGGGCATCGGCAGCGCCAGGTTCTCGATGGCATGCGTGGTCTCGCCGGCGCGGTCGCGAAACAACACGGTGAAGTGCTGCGCGCCGTTGGCGTGCGCGATATCGGCAAGCCGCACGTCGGCTTGCGGGTTCTCGCCGTAGGTGACGATGCGGCGGTCGGTCAATTTGCCGACCAGCGTCTGCACCACCGGATGATCGGTGCACATCACCGCAAAACCGTAGAACGGAATGTTTTCGACGAAGGCGCGGAAGGCGTCCTGCACGGCGTCGTAAGTGTGGAAATGGTCGAGATGTTCGGCATCGATGTTGGTGACGATGGCGACATCGGCGGGCAGCTTGAGGAAGGTGCCGTCGGACTCGTCGGCCTCAACCACCATCCAGTCGCCGGCGCCGAGGCGCGCGTTGGTGCCGTAGGCGTTGATGATGCCGCCATTGATCACGGTCGGGTCGAGCCCGCCGGCATCGAGCAAGGCGGCGACCAGGGATGTCGTGGTGGTCTTGCCGTGCGTGCCGGCGATGGCGACGCAGGATTTCAGCCGCATCAATTCGGCCAGCATCTCGGCGCGGCGCACCACCGGCAGCCGCTTGGCGCGGGCGGCGATCAGCTCGGGATTGTCGCGCTTGATGGCGGAGGAGACGACCACCACGTCGGCGCCGTCGATGTTCTCAGGCCTGTGGCCGATGGCGACCTTGATGCCCTGCTCGCGCAGCCGCTTGACGTTGGCCGAGTCGGCGACGTCGGAGCCGGTGACGGTGTAGCCGAGATTGGCCAACACCTCGGCAATGCCGCTCATGCCGATGCCGCCGATGCCGACGAAATGCACGGGCCCGATATCGCGCGGCAGTTTCATGGAATTCGCTTAGCCCCTGCTGTCGTCATCCGCCCGCGCCTACGCGAGGGCAGACACCGGCGGATGACCCAGTAATCACTGACATCCGATTATGGCAAGGCACGGGGGGATTGAAACCATGGTGAATATTGGATGCCCGCCGGAGTTTATCATCGGGCTGCGCTTTGCGCAGACCCGCAGGCGGGCATGACAGTTACGAATTTCCCGCCACTTTCATCACCACATCCGCCAGCCGTTCGGCGGCGTCGATGGTGCCGGCGGATTTGGCGGCCGCTGCCATGCCGGCAAGCCGCGCCGGATCGGCGGCCAGCGCCACGATCTCAGCCGCCAGCCGCTCCGGCGTGAAATCGCGCTGCTCGATGCGGATGGCGCCGCCCGCGGCTTGCAGCACGCCGGCATTGACGAACTGGTCCTGATCGAGCGCGTGCGGCAGCGGCACCAGAATGGCGGGGCGGCCGATCGCCGACAGCTCGGCCACGGTGGAGGCGCCGGAACGGGAGACGACGAGATGGCCGGCCGCCACGCGCGCCGGCAGATCGGCAAAGAACGGCGCGCAGTCGGCGACGACGCCGAGCTTGGCGTAGGTTGCGCGCACGGCGTCGAGATCCTCGGCGCGCGCCTGCTGCACGATCGACAAGCGCCCGCGCAATTCCGCGTTCAGGCGCGCGACCGCGGCCGGCACGATCTCCGCCATTACCCGCGCGCCCTGGCTGCCGCCGAACACAACCAATTGCAGCGGTCCGTCCGCGGCCGGCATGGCATAGGGCGTTGACGCCGCGGCGGTAACTTGCGGACGGATCGGATTGCCGGTGAAAGCGGTCTTGGCCTGCAGCCGTGGGTCGAGCCGCGCCAACGAAGGAAAGCCGGTGGCGATCTTGGTGACGCGCGCGGCGAGCAGCCGGTTGGCGCGGCCCATGACGCCATTCTGCTCATGCAGCACGGTCGGCACGCCGCGCAGACTGGCGGCCATCAGCGGCGGAACGGTCGGATAGCCGCCAAAGCCGACCACCACCGCGGGGCGGATGCGGCCGATCAAGGCCCAGGCCTTGGCGGTGCCGAGCGCCAGGAGCGCCGCGGTGCGCGCCAGCGCCAGCGGGTTTCTGCCGCGCACCGTCGCGCTGGGGATGAGGTGGACGGCGCGCGCTGGAAATTCGAAATGCGCGGCGCGCGCGTCGGTCGCCAGTTCGATCACGGCGCCGCGCTTTTGCAAGGCGATCGCCAGCGCTTCGGCTGGAAACAGGTGCCCGCCGGTCCCGCCGGCTGCCAGCAGCACCAGCGGCGCATTTTTTTCTTTTCCTTCCCCTGCAAGCGGAGGGTCGGGTCGCCGCAGGCGATCCGGGGTGGGGTGGTTATTGGTTTCGGTCATTGAAGGGGCCCCACCCGGCAAGCTTCGCTTGCCGACCTCCCCCTTTCAGGGGGAGGTGAAGAAAAAGGTCAGGCTGCGCTTTCCGCGTTCACAAATTTGCGTGAGTTCAACATGTGCGCACGCGGCTGCTCGCGGGTGAGCGCCAGCAGCATGCCCATCGCATAGGCGAGCGACAGCATCGACGAGCCGCCATAAGAGATAAACGGCAACGTCATGCCCTTGGCCGGGATGAGATGCAAATTGACCGCCATGTTGATCGCCGACTGCAGGCCGAAAAGAATCGCGAGGCCGGCGGCGGCAAAGCGCGTGAAGGCGTCGTCGTTGCGCATGGCGCGCACCAGCGCGCGCAGTACGATGAAGGCATAGAGCGCGGCAAGCGCCAGACACAACACGACGCCGAATTCCTCCGCCGCCACCGAGAACACGAAGTCGGTATGGCTCTCCGGCAGTAGCCGCTTGACGGTGCCCTCCCCCGGCCCGCGTCCGAACCAGCCGCCGCGCATGAAACTCTCGGTGGCGATGTCGATATTGAAGGTGTCGCCGGAGGCCGGATCGAGGAAGCGCTGGATGCGGCGCGCGACGTGCGGCACCGTGTAATAGGCCGCCGTCAGGCCGATGCCGGCCGCGCCGGCGAGACCGAACATCCAGATCATGCGCATGCCGGCCATGAAGAACAGCGCGCCCCAGACCAGCACCACCAGCATCGTCTGCCCGAAGTCGGGCTGCAGCACCAACAGCAGCACCACCAGCAGCAACAGCGCCAGCGACAGGGCGTTGGCCGGCATGTCCGGGCGTTTGGTCGACTCGCCGAACAACCAGGCGATCAGAATGACGAAGGCTGGCTTCAAGAACTCCGACGGCTGAATATTGACGCCGAGGATCACCAACCAGCGGCGCGCGCCTTTGATCTCGGAGCCGAGTTCCGGCGTCGCCGCCACCAGGATGAGGCTGACCACGAACACTGCCAGCGACAGCCGCCTAATCTGGTGCGGGTTGAGGAACGACACGCCGAGCAGGATGGCGACGGTCGGAATGAGAAAGAAAATGTGGCGGTCGACGAAATAGAACGGGTCGAGACCGAGCCGGTTGGCGACCGGCGGCGTGGCGGCGAGTGACAGCACGACGCCTGCCAGCATCAGCGCGCCGATGGCGGCGAGCGTCAACCGGTCGACCGTCCACCACCATTCGCCGAAGGGCGTGCGTTGCGCGCGCGAAAGCATGTAACTCCCGTCCGCGCCCAAGCTGACGCGTGACGGTTTACGAAGCATTAATTAAGCTGGCGGCGCGGCAAAAACTTGGCCGCGGAACTAAGTCACGGCCTGAATGCCCGGCAGCGCCAGCACCAGATCGGTGAACGCTTTGCCGCGCACTTCGAAGTTGCGGTACTGGTCGAACGAGGCGCAGGCCGGCGACAACAGCACCGCCGGCTCCGGCCGGCCCGAAGCGGCCGCCCCGCGCGCGGCCAGCGGCACCGCGCGCTCGAGCGTCTCGACGATCTCGTAGGGTACCTTGCCGTCGAGCGTTTTGGCGAAGTCCTGCGCGGCTTCGCCGATCAGATAGGCCTTGGCGACGCGCGGAAAAAATTCGGCGAGGCTTTCGATGCCGCCGGTCTTCGGCTTGCCGCCGGCGATCCAGAAAATATCCTGAAAGCTCGCCAGCGCGTACGCCGTGGAATCGGCGTTGGTCGCCTTTGAATCGTTGACGAAGAGAACGCTGCCAAGACGCGCGATCGGCTGCATGCGATGCGCAAGGCCGGGAAAGGTCTTGAGGCCGCGCGCGATTTCCGCCGGCGTCAGGCCGCAATGCCGCGCTGCCGCGCAGGCGAAAGCCGCGTTCTGCGCGTTGTGGCGGCCGCGCAGGGTGGTGATGCCGGCGAGATCGCCCAGCACCTCGGCTTGCTCCGAGGTTTGGCCGCGTCCCTTCGAGACGATCGTCGTGCCGGACACGAAATAGCCCCAGGGCAATTGTCGCGCGGCAGAAACCGGAATCACGTCGAGACCGGCGCGCTCGGAAAGGCGACGCCCGATCGCGTCCGTTACCGCATCGTCGACGCCGATGAGAGAAACGTCGGCCTTCGCCACCAACCGTTCCTTGATGGCAGCGTAATTCTCCAAGCTTCCATGCCGGTCGAGATGGTCGGGCGAGATGTTGATCAGAGTGCCGACCGATGGATGAAGCGAAGGCGCAAGATCGATCTGATAGGAGGAGACTTCCAAGACATAGATGCGGCCCGGCGCGAACGGCGCCAAGGCCAGCACCGGCACGCCGATATTGCCGCCCATCTGCGCGTCGCGGCCGGCGCTTTGCAAAAGATGGGCAACCAGCGCCGTGGTGGTCGATTTGCCGTTGGTGCCGGTGATGGCGACCAGCGGACTACGGGGCGCCGTTTTGGCGCGCTGGCGGCTGAACAATTCAATGTCGCCGATGATTTCGACGTTTGCCGCGCGCGCAAGCGCGGCCGCCCAATGCGGCGCCGGATGGGTAAGCGGCACGCCGGGCGCCAGCACCAAAGCGGCGAGGCTTGTCCAGTCGAGCTCGCGCAGATTTCGCACGTCGAGACCGGTGGTCTTGGCCTCGGCAACGCTCTTTTCGTCGTCGTCGAATGCAACGACCTCGGCGCCGCCCTTGATCAGCGCCGCCGCCGCCAACAGCCCGGATTTGCCGAGGCCGAAGACCGCGACTTGTTTTCCAGCGAAGACGGTAATGGGGATCATGGAATACGCCGGTCATTCCGGGGCGCGAGCAAAGCGAGCGAACCCGGAATGACAAATAAAGAGATCATCTCAACTTCAGCGTCGCAAGGCCCGCGAGCGCCAGCACCACGGCGACGATCCAGAAGCGGATCACGATCTGCGGCTCGGTCCAGCCGAGCTGCTCGTAGTGATGGTGGATCGGCGCCATCTTGAACACGCGTTTTCCCGTCAGCTTGAACGAGACCACCTGCACGATCACCGACACCGCTTCCATCACGAACAGTCCGCCGACGATGGCGAGCACGATCTCGTGCTTGACCGCCACCGCGACGGTGCCGAGCATGCCGCCGAGCGAGAGTGAGCCGGTGTCGCCCATGAAAATCGTGGCCGGCGGCGCGTTGAACCAGAGGAAGCCAAGCCCTGCGCCGATCACCGCGCCGCACAACACCGCCAACTCGCCGGTGCCGGCGACATAATGGATCTGCAGATATTCGGCGAACACCGCGTTGCCGGCAAGATACGAGATCAGGCCGAAGCTCGCCGCCGCGATCATCACCGGCACGATGGCCAGGCCGTCGAGCCCGTCGGTCAGGTTGACGGCGTTGCCGGCGCCGACGATGACGAAGGCGCCGAGCAGCACGAAGCCCCAGCCGAGATTGATCACCAGCTCCTTGAAGAACGGGAACACCAGCGAGGTCGCGATCGGCGGCTTGCCGAGATGGGCGAGGATGGTGACGGCGATGATGGCGATCAGCGCTTCCGCCATCATGCGCGTGCGGCCGGCAAAGCCGGCATTGGTCTGCTTGGTGACCTTCAGGTAATCGTCATAAAAGCCGATGACGCCAAAGCTCAGCGTCACCCCGAGCACGGTCCACACATAGGGGCTGCGCGGGTTCGCCCACAGCAGCGCCGACACCACCAGACCGGAAAGGATCATCAGCCCGCCCATGGTCGGCGTGCCGATCTTGGTGACGAGATGCGATTTGGGGCCGTCGCTGCGGATCGGCTGACCCTTGCCTTGCTTGACGCGCAACAGGTCGATGATCGGGCCGCCGAACAGGAACACGAAAACCAGCGCGGTGACGATGGCGCCGCCGGTGCGGAAGGTGATGTAGCGGAAGACGTTGAGAAAGGAGAGTTTGTCGGAAAATTCGGTCAGCCAGTAGAACATCGGGTCGCCACCTTGCCAGTCGTATTCCGGCGTATCATGCGCTGGATAACGGCGCCTCGTCGAGCGTGGCCTGGCGCGGGAATTGCCGCTCCAAAGCCCTGGCGATCGGCCCCATTTTCGAGCCCAGGGAGCCCTTCACCATCACCGCGTCGCCGTCGCGAACGGCGCCGAGCACCGCCGGCTCCAGCGCCGCCGCGGTTTCGGCATAGCCGCCCCGCTGAGTGGAGGGAAGAGCCTCCCAAAGCGCGCGCATCTGTGGTCCGCAGCAATAGACCAGATCGACCGCGGCGGCGCGTACCGGCTCGGCGATCGCGCGGTGCAGCGCCGGGCCTTGCGAACCCAGTTCCAGCATGTCGCCGAGCACCGCAATGCGCCGGCCCTGCGGGCCGATCGCCGCCTGCCCCAGCAGCGCGATTGCCGCGGCCATGGAGGCGGGATTGGCGTTGTAGCTTTCGTCGATGAGCAGCGCGCGCCCGCCGGGGAGCCTTAAGGCGATGCGCGTGCCGCGCCCGGCGGCGGGCTTGAGGTTGTTCAGCGCCAGCGCGGCCAGCGCCAGGTCCGCGCCGACCAGCGCGGCGGCCGTCAGCACGGCGAGCGAATTGAGCACGAGATGCTTGCCCGGCGCGCCGAGCTTGTAGGTCACCGGCTGTGCAAGAATGCGCGCCTCCACCGTCGAGCATTCGGCATTCAACGCATAACGCATCAGCCGCGTATCGGCCTTTTCGTTCTCGCCGAACGAAACGATACGTTTGACGCCGGCCGCCTTGGCGGCGGCGGCAAGGCGGGCAAACTGCGCGTTGTCGCGGTTGAGCACGGCGGCGCCGCTCGGCTCCAGCCCGGCAAAGATTTCCGCCTTGGCGTCGGCGATCTTTTCCAGCGAACCGAAATATTCCAGATGCACCGGCTCGATCGCGGTGACGATGGCGACGTGCGGGCGCACCAATTGCGTGAGCGGCGTGATTTCGCCGGCATGGTTCATGCCGATTTCGAAGACGGCATATTTGGCGCTCGTCGGACACCTCGCCAGAGAAAGCGGCACGCCCCAGTGATTGTTGTAGGACGCCGTGGACGCGTGCGTTGCGCCGTCGGCGGAGAGCGCCAGCTTGAGCGCCTCTTTGGTGCCGGTCTTGCCGACCGAGCCGGTGACGGCAACGACCTTGGCATGACTGCGCGCCCGTGCCGCGCGCGCAAGATCGCGCAAGGCGCCGAGCACGTCGTCGACGGCGAGCAGCGGCGCTTCGGCGGCGAAGCGTGTGCGCTGTGCGCGGGCAATGACGGCGAGGCCGGCGCCCGCTTTCAGTGCGGTCTCGACGAAATCATGGCCGTCGCGGTTGTCGCCCTGGATAGCGAAGAACGCTTCGCCACGGCCGATGCTGCGGCTGTCGATGGAAAGCCCCGGCACCTCCGCCGGCAGCGCGCCGGATTTGTCGGCGCGCATGGCGCTCGCCATAGCATCGAGGGTCCAAAGGGCGCTCATGAGAATCTCTGCAGAGCGGCAATCTCGCTTCCCCTCTCCCCTTGCGGGAGAGGGTGCCCGAGCGGAGGCGAAGCCAAGCGAGGGCGGGTGAGGGGTCGACCGATCGGAAGACGCTGACCCCTCACCCGGCTCGCGCTCGCTATCGCTCCGCGCTCGCCACCCTCTCCCGCAAGGGGAGAGGGGAAGAGAGAACGCCGCCGGCCCCCCAACATCATGCCACCTTCCCCTGCAGCGCCGCCGCCACCGCCTCATGGTCGGAAAACGGCACAATGCGGTCGCCGATGATCTGGCCGGTTTCATGGCCCTTGCCGGCGATCAGCAAAACGTCGCCGCGCTCTAATTCGGCGATGGCGCTGCGAATGGCTTGCGCGCGGTCGCCGATTTCCACCGCGCCCGGCGCCGCGGCCAAAATCGCGGCGCGGATGGCCGCGGCCTGCTCGCTGCGCGGGTTGTCGTCGGTGACGATGACGCGGTCGGCGTTTTCCGCGGCGATGCGCCCCATGATCGGACGCTTGCCGGAATCGCGGTCACCGCCGGCGCCGAACACGACGACCAGTCTGCCGCTGGCATAAGGACGTAAAGCGGTGAGCGCCTTGGCCAGCGCGTCGGGCTTGTGCGCATAGTCGATGAAGATCGGCGCGCCGTTCTTGCTGCCGGCAAGCTCCAGCCGCCCTTTGGCGCCGGTAAGCGTTTCCAGCGCGGCGAAGACGCGCGCCGGTTCGCCGCCGGTGGCGATCGCAAGTCCCGCGGCGACGGCGGCGTTCTGCACCTGGAAGGCGCCGACCAGCGGCAGCTTGACGGTGTAATCGCGGCCGCCATGGGCAAGCGTGATGACTTGCGCAAAGCCGTCGATCTTGCCGTCCTTGAGGCGGATATGCTCGCCATCCACGCCGACGGTGAAAACCTTAAGCCCGCGCTTGCGCGCGGCTTCGACGACCTGCCCGGCATAGCAATCGTCGACGTCGATGACCGCCGAGCCGCCCGGCACGATCAACTCGTCGAACAGACGCAGCTTGGCGGCGAGGTAGGCTTCCAGCGTCTGGTGATAGTCGAGGTGATCGCGCGACAGATTGGTGAAAGCGCCGGCGGCGATGCGCACGCCGTCAAGCCGGTGCTGATCGAGGCCGTGCGAGGACGCCTCCAGCGCCAAGTGATCGACGCCCTCGCCCGCCAACTCATCGAGCATGCGATGCAGTTCGACCGGATCGGGCGTGGTGAGCGCGCCGTATTTCTCGGTCTTCGGCGAAACCAACCCGACGGTGCCGATGCTGGCGGCGGCAAAGCCGAGGCTTGCCCAGATCTGGCGCGTGAAGGCGGCAACCGAGGTCTTGCCGCTGGTGCCGGTGACCGCGGCGATGGTTTGCGGCTGGCGCGGAAAAAACCGGGCGGCGGAGAGCGCCAGCGCGTGGCGGGCATTCATTACCGCCACGAAAGCAACGCCCTCGGACAAACCTTCCGGCCGCTGCTCGGCGGCGACCGCTAGCGCACCCGCCGCCGCCGCGGCGCGCGCGAAATGCGCGCCGTCGGCCTTGGCGCCGGCAATGGCGACGAACAGATAGCCCGGCTTGACCTTGCGGCTGTCGGAGGTGATGCCGGCAATCGCGAGCGCCGCGTGACGCGGATCGACGCCCTCAATGAGATCGGCAAGCTTCATGGGCATTCTTCTGGACCCAGATATTGCGGGCGCGCAAGCCCGCCGGGCCGTCAGCGGGTGGCATTGGCCAGGATCAGCTGATCGGCCTTGGGCAGATTGAACCGCGGCTCGACATCGAGCAGCGGCGCGATGCGCGCGATCACCTTGCCCGCGGTCGGCCCGGCATTCCAGCCGGCGGTGGCAAAGCCGTGCGTTCCCGGCACCGCCTGCGGTTCGTCGAGCAAGACCAGCACCAGGTATTTCGGCTTATCGGCCGGCAGCACGGCCATGAAATCGGTGAGCAGTCTGTGCTTGGCGTAGCGGCCATTGACCACTTTCTCCGCCGTGCCGGTTTTTCCGCCGACATAATAGCCCTCGACATTGGCGAAGGTGCCGGTGCCCTTTTCGGCGTTGAGCCGCAGCAGGTAGCGCATTTCGCGGCTGGTTTCCGGCTTGAGCACGCGTTTGGCCACCGCCTTGGCCTCCGCTTCGCTGCGCTTGAGGAAGGTCGGCGGGATGAGCAGTCCGCCATTGACGGTTGCCGCGACGCCCATCGCCGCCTGCAACGGCGCCACCGACAGGCCGTGACCGAAAGCGATGGTTGCGGTGCTGACCTCGGCCCAGTGTTTCGGAACCAGCGGCTCGGCGCTTTCCGGTAATTCGGTTCGCAGGCGATCGAGCTGGCCCAGTTTTTTCAAGAAGGCTTTATGCCCGTCGATGCCGACCGCCATCGCCATGCGCGCGGCGCCGATGTTCGAGGAGAAGGTGAAGATCTCCGGCACCGTCAACGCACGATTTTTCGGGTCGTGATCGTGGATGGTGAAACGGCCAAATTGCAGCGGATGGCTGGCGTCGAAACTCGAGCGCAGCGTCACCTTGCCGGAATCGAGGCCCATGGCGACCGTCAGCACCTTAAAGGTCGAGCCCATTTCGTAGACGCCGGTGGTCATGCGGTTGATGCGCGTCGGGTCGTTGGCCTCGCGTGGATTGTTGGGGTCGTAGTCGGGCTCCGACACCAGCGCGACCACCTCGCCGGTATTGACGTTGAGAATGACCCCGGCGGCGGCCTTGGCGTTGAATTTTTCGCGGGCTTTGAAGAGTTCGTCGCGCAGCGCGAATTGCGCGCGCAGATCGAGCGACAGCTCGACCGGCCGCTGCAGCCGGTCGGTGGCGAGCCCCGCCATATGCAGCGCCGCCAGCCCCTGCCCGTCCACCCATTTCTCGATGCCGGCGATGCCCTGGTTGTCGATATTGACCAGACCGATGACCTGGGAAACCGTCGACCCGTTGGGATAGACGCGTTTGTTCTCGGTGAGGAAGCCGACGCCGGGAATGCCGAGCCTGTGAATCTCTTGCTGCTGCTTCGGCTTGATCTCGCGCTTGAGCCAGATGAAGCCGCGCTTGGACGACAAGCGGTCGCGCAATTCCTTGGAGTCGAGATCGGGCATCACCGCGGTGAGCATTTCTTCGGCTTCGTCGGGGTCGATGATCTTGCGCGGCTCGGCGAACAGCGACGGCGACTTCACGTCGGTGGCGATGATTGCGCCGTTGCGGTCGAGAATGTTCGGCCGCGCGGTGGCGACGGCATCCTGGCTGATGCTGTGGCGGGCGCCGTGGCCCTCGCTCTGTTCGGCGAAAACGACGAGGCGCAAGGCGATCACGCCGTAGATGCCGGCAAAGGCGATGATGGCGAGCCCGAGCCGCGCCTTCGCCTTCACCTCGCGATCGACGCCGCGGCCGTAAAGCAGCGAGCCGAGCACACGCTGCCAGCGGGATTCCGACGATTTCTTCGCGGCCGGCATGCGTTTCACCGCTTCGGTTTCGGAATGGGCATGCGCGGCAGCACGCTGCCGGTGGTGTCGGGCGCCGCCGGCGCGATGATGGCGGCGATCGGATCGTTGTTCGCCGGGAACGAGGGCGCGCGTTCGGGCAGCCGGTCGAGATTGTCGAACTGCGTCGGCTTGATCGGCTGAAGTTTCAAGTGACGCTCGGCGAGTCCCTGGATGCGGGCGGGCGTATCGAGCCGCGCCCACTCCGCGCGCAGCGTGGCGATCGCCTCGCGTTCGTGGCGCAATTCGCCGTGCACCTTGGCCACCCGCTCGGCCTGCAGCGTGGAATCGAATTTGATCTTGTAGACGATGGATGCCGCCAGAATAAGCGCCCCGATGACCAGGATGTTGAGAAGGCGCATGCTCACCGCCCTCGCACGACGTCATCGAGCGCCGGCAGATGCGGCAGCAGGCTGGAGGCATCGTCGCGCTGGGCCGGCGCTGCCGTGCGTTCGGCGGCGCGCAGCTTGGCGGAACGCGCGCGCGGATTGCGCGCGACTTCGTCGTCGCCGGGTACCGCCGGCCGTTTGGTGAGCACGGTGAAACTCGGCGCCGGCCGCTGGCGCTCGGGCGCATGGCGGGAGCCGGCACGCGCTTCGGCGCGCTCGACGAGGAAGCTTTTGACGATGCGGTCCTCGAGCGAATGGAACGACACCGCGACCAGCCGGCCGCCCGCCTTGAGAATGCGCTCGGCGGCGGCGAGCGCGCGCACCAATTCGCCCAGCTCGTCGTTGACGAAGATTCGCAAGCCCTGGAAGGTGCGCGTCGCCGGGTGAATATCGCCGGCGCGCGCATGCACCGCCGAGGCAACGATATCGGCGAGCGCGCGCGTGGTGAGGATCGGCGCGTCGCCGCGCGCTTTGACGACGGCACGGGCGACGGCGCGCGAATGGCGCTCCTCGCCGAGGGTAAAGATGATATCGGCGAGATCGCGCTCGCTCGCCTTCGCCACCACGTCGGCGGCGCTCGGGCCGCCGCCGCCCATGCGCATGTCGAGCGGCCCGTCATGACGGAAGGAAAACCCGCGCGCGGCGGTATCGAGCTGCATCGAGGAGACGCCGAGATCGAGCACCACGCCGTCGACGGCGTCGAAGCCGCACTCACGGGCAATGGCGTCAAGGCGCGAGAAGCGGTCTTCCGTCAGCGTCAGCCGGCCTTGTGCCTGCTCGACCAGGCTCGCCCCCAGCGCGATGGCGCTTTGGTCGCGGTCGATGCCGATCACCTTGCAATCGGCGGCGGCGAGAATGGCGCGCGTATAGCCGCCGGCGCCGAAGGTGGCGTCGATGTAGCTGCCGCCGTCACGCACATTGAGGAAATCGAGTGCCGGACGGCCGAGCACGGGAATGTGGGGGGGAGGTCCGCCAGCGACAGCGTTGAAGCCGTCGCCGCCCGCCGTCATTCCCGTGCTCCGAGCGCGTTGCGCGCCGCCGACTGAGAACCAAGCTGGGCCTTGAGCGCGCGCACCCTGTCGGTGGCCTCCGCGAGCTCGTTCTGGAACCGGCCTGGCTCCCAGATCTGAAACTTGTGACCGAGACCGACGAAGGTCACGGCATCGGTAACGCCCGCATGACGCTTCAGGTTCTCGCTCAACACCACACGCCCCTCGCCGTCGACCTTGAGCGTCTCGCTGGTGCCGTAGAGCGCGAGCGCGAATTGCTCGCGTTCCTCCGAAAACGGCGCGTAGCGTGCGATGAGCGCTTCGATCTCCGTCATCAACGCATTCCCCCCGGCGTCGATCGCCGGACGATCCAGCGCCGGATAACAATAAAGCCCCTCGAAGCCGTCGCGGGTGAGCACCGAGCGGAAGGAAGCGGGAATCGATACGCGCCCCTTGGAGTCGAGCCGCAACGTGGTGTTCGACACGAAGCGGTCCATCTCCCGCACTCCACACCGACTGGACGCCAACCGGGAGGCCTAAGCGGGCTTCCCCTCGGACCAACGCCCGGCCGCTCTTGTCTGGCGTGGGCATCATCCTCGAAAAGTGACTATGGGATATCATGGGATATTATGGGCGTCAATGGAATGGCCTGCCCCGGCGCCCGCCACCAGGCGCCGACGCAGCCCATCGTCCTGACCACATTAACGACCGTTAAACTTAAGGAATTGTTGCTGCAGGCACTGCACTTGCCGCGTCGCGGCAGCCCGGGTTCCCGCGTCCATGCGAATTTTGCACCGCTGGTTCCGATGGAACTGCGGAACAGGCCTTGTCTTTCAGCGTTGCGCCAAAGCGAGGGCGAAACCGCCCGCACGAAGTTCGCAGCGTTGAATCCAAGTTGAATCCAAGGAGGCGATTTATGATGAAAAAATTGATGCTCGGCACGGCGCTCAGCGCGCTGCTGCTGTCGGGAGCGTTGGCGCAGACGCCTGCTCCTTCTTCGAGCCCGCCACCGGCCAGCAAGTCCGATCAAGCCGCGCCGGCGGCGCAAACACCTAAAGCCATGCCGGCAACACCGGCGCCGCAAGCCGCCGCCAAGGCGGACATCGTCGCGACGCAGAAGCCCGATCAGTGGCTGGCTTCGAAATTCAAAGGCACCGACGTCCTCGGCGCCGACAACAAGAAGATCGGCGACGTCAGCGATATCTTGTTCGACAAGAGCGGCAAGATCGAAGCTTTCGTGGTCAGCGTCGGCGGCTTCCTCGGCATGGGTGCGAAAGAAGTCGCGCTGGCGCCGAGCTCCTTCGACGTCGTGCCCGGCACGAATGGCGCAGCCGACAAGCTCAAGCTCGCCATGAACAAGGATGAGCTCAAGCAGGCGCAGAACTTCAAGGCCTACGAGCCGCCGCGTCCGACCACCACCGGCAGCGGCCCGGCGGGCGGCGGCCTCGGTCCGATGACCCACAAACCGCCGGCCAGCCGCTAAGCGCTTTACGGCTGAGGGCGAAATAAGCTTGCGAATAGCCATACGGCCCGGGCGCAGAAACGCCCGGGCCGCCTTGCGTTTGCCCTAACTATTTGCTCTGCCCGGCTATTCAGCCGCGGGGGATGATTCGCGTTCTGTGCGCCGCGCCGCATTTTGGACCGATGGCAAAATTTTCGCCTGATTCTTTTATCGTCACCGACGTGGTGCCCTCGCCCAACCACGACGAGCGCAAGCTCGCCGTCGATATGATCCTCTTGCACTATACCGGCATGCAAAGCGGTGAGGCGGCGCTGCAATGGCTGTGCACGCCGGCGAGCAAAGTGTCGTCGCATTACGTGGTTTTCGAGGACGGCCGCATCGTGCAATGCGTGCCGGAGGAACGGCGCGCCTGGCATGCCGGCCTGTCATCCTGGGCGCGGGAAACGGATATCAACTCATGCTCGGTGGGAGTCGAAATCGTCAACCCCGGTCATGAATTCGGCTATCGCAATTTTCCGCTGCGGCAGATTTCGGCGGTCATTGCACTCTGCCGATCGATCCGCTCGCGGCACGGGCCGATCCGGCCCGACCGCATTCTGGCGCATTCCGACGTCGCGCCGATGCGCAAGCAGGACCCGGGCGAGAAATTTCCCTGGCCGCTGTTGGCGGAGTCCGGCATCGGCCATTGGGTACGTCCGGCTCCGCTCAACCTCGAAGGCGCGACCGTCAAGATCGGCGACCAGGGCGAGGCGGTCAAAGACCTGCAGCGCAAGCTGGCGAGCTACGGCTACGGCATCGAGGCCACCGGCATTTTTGACGACATCACCAAAGCCGTGGTGACCGCCTTCCAGCGCCATTTCCGGCCGGCGCGCGTGGACGGGGTCGCCGATCCATCGACGCAGCTCACGCTGATTACGCTGATGGAGAGCCGCCAGGTTGCCGCCGCCTAGCGCATGATCCCGAAAAGTGGGAACCGGTTTTCGGATAAGATCATGCGCAAGCAAAATGTTAGCGGCTTACGATGATTCAATCTAAGCGGATTGCGCTCTAGCCCTGCCCGCTCGGCAGCCGCCACGGCGCGCTGGCGAAACGCTCCATCAGAAACGCGATGAAGACCGCGACGCGCGGCAGGCGCTGGCGCCCGGCCGGATAAATCGCCGCGAGCGGGAACGGCTCGACGTAGTGGCTGTCGGTGAGCAGCGCGGTGAGTTCGCCCGCGCGCAGCGGACCGCCGACGATCACGTCGGAGAGCCGGACGATGCCGGCGCCCTCGATCGCCAACCGCAACGCCGCTTCCGCATCGTCAGTGGAAACGCGCGGGCGCACCTCGACCACGTCGACGCCGCTTCGCGTCTTGAACGGCCAGCGGTTGAGGCCGGGACCGGCGACGACGATGCAGTCGTGATCTTTCAGTTCGGCGGCCACGCGCGGGGTGCCGCGCCGCTTGAGATAAGACGGCGCCGCGCAGATCACGCGCTGCAGGTCGGCGACCTTGCGCCGAATTAACGGGCCCTCCGGGATATGGCCGGAGCGTACCGCGATGTCGGCCTGCTCCTCGATGAGGTCGACCAGCCGGTCGGTGATCGACAGTTCGATGTCGATTTCCGGGTAGCGGGCGAGAAAGTCGGCGAGCGCGGGCGTGAGTTGGTGCAGACCGAAGGCGGTGCCGGAGTTGATGCGCAGCCGCCCGCGCGGGGCGCCTTTCGCTTGCATGACTTCGGCCTCGGCTTCATCGATGTCGGCCACGATCCGCCGGGCGCGCGATAAAAACGTTTCGCCCTCCGGGGTGAGCGCGAGGCGGCGGGTACTGCGTTCAAGCAGGCGAACGCCGAGCCGGTCCTCCAGACGCGAAATCAGCTTCGACACGGCCGAGGGCGTTAGACCTAAGTCTTTGGCCGCATTTGAGAAACTTCCGCGATCCATGACGCGGACAAAAACGCGGAGATCGGACGTGGCGTCCATATTCGTTCC
Organism: uncultured Alphaproteobacteria bacterium; assembly: GCA_963805375.1. Classification (GTDB taxonomy): domain Bacteria; phylum Pseudomonadota; class Alphaproteobacteria; order Rhizobiales; family Xanthobacteraceae; genus Pseudolabrys. The sequence continues at coordinate 121,593 of CAWDUB010000006.1, forward strand.
ATTTATTCACGAAAGAATGGATATTATAGCATATTATCATCTGAACGAAAGATAATATTATGCAGTCAACGCATAGGGGAAAATCCCCGGTTTAGAAAGAACGCCATGACCAAGTCCAAGCACCTTCGCGTCGATAGCATCGACGTCCACGCCGCTCTCGCCCACGCGCACGCGGATCGCGCTGCCTACATGCAGATCGCCTTCGCGCAAGTGCCGGCGTTGCTGAAGCGGCTGGCGGCGCGTTTGCGCCCCAATCGCCAGCGCCTGCCGCGCTCCGGCGCCTGGGCCTAAGCGCCTCCAAATTTTCGTCCGGCCGCTTTGGCCGAGCGGATTGGTTTTGCCTGTCTTCCCCGAGCCCGGGCCTGTCTTGCCTCCCTGACCGGTCCGGGCTTTTTTTGGTAGCCATGATTGCGCCCGCGCCTTGACGCGCGCGCCAAGCCCCCCCATGCCTTAGCCCGTCAGTCGGCCGGACGGCCGTCCCGCATCACAAGCCGAAAGGCGGTGCGGGGAGGAAAGTCCGGGCTCCATGGACGAACGGTGCCGGATAACGTCCGGCGGAGTTGAGCCCTTCGCGGGGCGAGGCTTCAGGGACAGTGCCACAGAGAACAGACCGCCGCGGCTGCGTAGTGTTTTGGCCGCGGTAAGGGTGAAACGGTGCGGTAAGAGCGCACCGCGTTTCCAGCGATGGAAACGGCACGGCAAACCCCACCGGGAGCAAGACCGAATAGGAATGACGTCGGGGCGAAAGCCCCGGGTCCGTCCGGGCCAGTCATTCGGGTAGGTTGCTTGACGCGCCGGGTAACCGGCGTGCCAGAGGAATGGCCGTCACGTCTCGCGGCTCGCGCCGCGAGGCCATACAGAACCCGGCTTACAGGCCGGCTGATACGTCAAACGGGGGCTCGGCGGCAAAACCGCCGGGCCCCCGCCAATTTTGGCACCCATCAATTCCGACGATTGCGCCCAACCGTTTTGCCAAGTGCACAATTCCGTGGACGGAACTTGGCGGCACCTGCACCGCATTTACCCTCGGCACGTCTTGCGGTTGTCACGCGGTCCGGCAGCAAAGTACGCTGCGCGGCAGCTTGGGGGTGCAGCAATGACCGAGACATCGACCGATACAGATTCAGCGCCGACAGCGGAGCCGCCGAAAACGCTTTGGCAGAAAGCCTCTCCTTGGATTATCGGCATGTGTGGCGTCATCGCTGCGGCCGGCGGTCTCATAAAGATCTACAAGGTATTCTCGCCCGATCTGCCAGGCTGCACCGCGGACACCACGAGCACGGCCGTCCACGACATCTTCAAGGGCAAGAACGTCCAGCTCGACGTCTTCAACGACGTCAAGACGCTGACCGACACCTCGTCGGAAAAGACCTGCCAGGCGCACATCGAGACGCCGATCGAAATCGGCACCATTTCCTATCGCCTGTACCGGGAGGATAAGCAGGCCAAGGTCATCATCACCAACGTGGACGTGAAGCGCCGCTAATCGGCTAGCAGGGGTGCGCCGCGCCCACTTCGTCCGGCTCTGCAACTTGTGCGTTCGCGCCGATGCCGCACCGTGCGCGCACATGTTCGAGCACGAACAGCCGGATGCTCGAGGAGAGGTTGCCGTCGCCGCGCTGGCCGGAGATGTAGCCCACCATCTTCGACAAAGTCATCTCGCGGCTGCGCGCGATCTCCTTCAGGTTTCCCCAAAACGCATCTTCTAGACTGACGCTGGTCTTATGGCCGGCGATGACGACAGAGCGCTTGACGATCGCGGACCGCGCATCCCGCGTCAATTCCTGGCGCAGGTGTGATCGATTATATGGTCCCATCCTGTCCTCCGTTGCCCCATTTGAAATTGCTGCGTCGGCAACATGAAAACAAAACCTCGCGGAAATCGCCGTGAGTCGGAACTGGCACTTGTAACGGTATATTGGGGCGAAATGGAACTTGAGGGTGTTTCTTTTTGTACAGCCGCCGGGGGGTCAGATTTCGATCAAGCGGTTGACCATGGCGCGCGCGACGGCTTGCGTCCGGTTGGCGGCGCCGAGCTTGCGCGTGGCGATCTGCGTGTGCTCATCGACCGTTCTTTTGGCGATGTTGAGAATCCGGCCTATTTCCCAGGACGATTTGCCGAGCGCGGCCCAGGTCAGCACTTCTCGTTCACGCGCCGTCAGCTGCGGTGAATCTCCACCGTCCGGCTGGAACAGCGCAAGGGCTTTGCCCGACACAAACAAAGCAATGAGTTGGACGACCTGCATGGCCTCGTCGTCGAGCTCCGGCTTTTCGCCGGAGAACCACGCCCAGGCCGGGCTTTGGCCAACGCGTCCAACCGGTACCATCATGCCTTCGCGCAAGCCGTAGCTGCGCATGATTTGCGAGAACCGCTCATAGTCCAACTGACGGCTCGGATCATGCGGCGCCTCGTCGTAGCGGAAGGGCGCGATAGCAATGCGTGAGTGGGCGGCGATGTAGTTGATTTGATAGAGCCGTTCTTGAGCATACTCCGCGCGGAAGCCGGGCGGCGTGATGTCCGTTACGAAGATTGGCTCGCCGCCTTGTTCCGGCGGCGGGAAGACGCCAATGCCAATGGATGTAAACCCCATTTTCGCCATAGCACCGGCGACGTGCTCACCGATCTGCGGCAGCGAGGTCAGCTGCGCGACAGCGTCCACCGTTTCAAAAGCGAAATTTCGACGCGCATTGGAGTTCATCTCGCCCCATTCCATCCAGCGAATTGAGTTTTTGGACGATACACGCAGTTGGCGAGTCGGCTAGAGCTTATTCCTCAATCCTCCTATGCGGCACTGCGTCCCATAGACCGAGGACTGCGCGCGTGCCGCTGGAAGCAGCATCGGTGGGCAATACTTTGCGGCCGGCAGGCGTTGCGCGTCTCGTCAAATAATAACGGCGGACCCTCAGATCGCGTCAGCGCGCATCCAGCATGGTCGACGGCAGCCACAGCGCGAGCGCCGGGAACATCGCCACCAGCGCCACGGCGATGCACATCATGAAGAACAAAGGCAGCGCATAGGCCCCGATGCTGAAGATATTGCGTCCCGTCATGCCCTGCAGAACATAGAGATTGAAGCCGACCGGCGGCGTGATCTGCGCCATCTCCACCACCAGCACGACATAGATACCGAACCAGATCAGGTCGAAGCCGGATTTCTGCACCAGCGGGATAATGATCGAGGTGGTGAGCACCACCATCGAGATGCCGTCGAGGAAGCATCCGAGCAGAATGTAAAACAGCGTCAGCGCCGACAGCAGCGCCCAGGCGGGAAGATTGAAGTGGCCGACCCATTCCGCGAGCGCGCGCGGGATGCCGGTGAAACCCATGGCGGCCGTGAGGTAGGCGGCACCCGCCAGGATAAAGGCGATCATGCAGCTGGTGCGGGTCGCGCCCAGCAGCGCATCGACAAAGCCGGTGCGCGTGAGTGTGCCCGACCACCACGACAGCGCCAGCGACAGGAACACACCGACGACCGCGGCTTCGGTGGCCGACGCAAGCCCGCCGTAGATCGAGCCGATGACGCCGAGGATCAGCAGCATCACCGGGATCAGCCGGCGCGATGCGTAGACGCGCGCGCGGAACGGTATGCGCGGTTCAGGCGGCGGCATGCGGTCGCGGTTGATCAGCGCCCACGCAACGATGAAGCCCATGAAGAGGAACGCCAGCACGATGCCGGGGATCACCCCGGCGATGAACAGCCGCGCGATCGATTGCTCGGTCACGGTGGCGTAGATGATCAGGATGATCGAGGGCGGGATGAGCAGGCCGAGCGTACCGGAGCCGGCCAGCGTGCCGATCGCCATCTTCTCGTCGTAGCCGCGCTTGAGCAATTCCGGCAGCGCGATGCGGCCGATCGTGGCGCAGGTGGCGGCGGATGAGCCGGATACCGCGGCAAAGATCGCGCAGCCGACGACGTTTACGTGCAGCAGCCGGCCGGGCAGCTTCTGCAGCCACGGCGCCAACCCCTCGAACATGTCGTCGGACAATTTGGTGCGATAGAGGATCTCGCCCATCCAGATGAACATCGGCAGCGCGGTCAGGTCCCAGGAATTCGATGCCGCCCACATCGAGGTGGCGAGCACTTGTCCGGCGGGTGTCGACGCGGTGGTGAGGATGGCGACGAAGCCGCAGATGGCGAGCGCCAGCGCGATCCAGACGCCGGACCCGAGTACCGCGAACAACAACAACATCAGCGCCAGCGACAGCTCGAGGACCGGCATGGCTATTCCTTGCCCAGGAGGATTGCGTCCTCGTTCGCGCGGAAGGTCGGCCGGCCGCCCTTGAGCACGATGATGAATTCGTCCACCAGCGCGACGGTGAGCACCAGCGCGCCGAACGCCATCACCGCCTGAGGATAGGCGAGCAGCACCCGCACAACACCCGGCGAGACTTCATGGAAGCGCAGCGACACAAGCGCGTAGTTGGCGAATTGCCAGGTCACATACCCTGACACGGCGGCCGCGCTGCCGAACGCCCAAATTTCGGCGAAGCGGCGCGCACCTTCGCCGAGCGCGCCCAGCAGCATGGTCACGCGGATATGCACCCCGGCCTTGAGCGTGCCGGCAAGTGCAAGGAAGCTCGCGGCGCCAAGCAGGTAGCCGCAGATCTCGGCGAGCGAGAGAATTACGAAATCGATGCGCGGCAAATGCAGCAGCGCCAGCGCGCCGTCGATGAGGCGGCCGGCGAGCTGGACGCCGACCAAAACCGCAATGGACACAAGACAAAGAGCAGAAGCCCACAGCGTGGCGGCGTAGACGCTATCGAGCAGCCGGCGCACCAAGCTTCCGCTCAATGTGTTGCCACTACTTCCGGAACGCGGCCAGCATGGCGGCGCCGTCGGGGCCGGCGGCTTTCTCCCACTCGGCAGCGATGGTGGCGCCGATCTTGCCGAGGCCGGCCTTGAGCGCCGGGCTCGGCGGCAGCACGATGATGCCGGCTGCCTTCAACGCCGCGGTCTTGACCGTCATCTCTTCGATCGACATTTTCCAGCCGCGCTCTTCGGCGGCACTCGCCGCCTCGGTCACCGCCTTCTGCTCGGCCGGCGTCAATTTGTCGAAAGCGGCCTTGTTGACGAACACGATGTTGCGCGGCAGCCAGGCCTGGGTGTCGATGTAATGCGAAAGATAATCCTGCGACTTGGTGTCGACGCCGGTTGAGGCCGACGTGATCATGACGTCGACGCGGCCCGTGGCGAAAGCGGTCGGCAGGTCCGGCACCTCGATCTGGGTCGGGATGGCGCCGGCGAGCGCGGCGATGCGCCCGATCATGGCGTTGTAGGTGCGGAACTTGAGCCCTTTAAGCTGCTCGACCGAAGTGATCTCGCGCTTGGCATAGATTCCCTGCGGCGGCCACGGCACCGAGTACAGCAGCATGAGGCCTTCGGAGGCGAGCTGCTTTTGCAAATAGGGCTTCTGCGCCGCGTAGAGCTTCTTGGATGCGTCGTAGCCCGTGGCCAGGAAGGGAATCGAGTCGATGCCGTAGACCGGCGCCTCGTTGGAGGCGAGAGATTCCAAAATCTCGCCGATCGGCGCGGTGCCCTGGCGCACCGCGCGCTTGATTTCGGGGTGCTTGAATAGCGACCCGGCCGAATGCACGCTGATGGTCAGCGATCCGTTGGTAGCCTTGGCGATGTCGGCGGCGAACTGGGCGACGTTACGGGTATGGAAATTGCCGTCGGGGTACGGCGTCGGCATATCCCATTTGGTTTGCGCCTGCGCCCCGGTCGCCAGGCCGGTTGCAACCACGAGGCCCGCCAGGGCACCTACGAATTTGATCATCTGCCGCCTCCGTTAAGGCCGAGGCTGGGCCAACCCCGCCACAGCGTCATCTTTGAGTTTCAAGCATGGGGCCATCGTCGGGCCGGAAGCAAGGGGCGACAAGCGGCATAAGACGCATGGCGAAGTTGCAAGGCAAGGCTCCCTGCAAGGACGCCGCCGGCAGGGGCAGCCCACCTTGGGCAAGACCTGGCGATCGGCTAGGCTCTGCGCGTTTCGTCAAACAATGGCGGCAGGCTCTCTCAATCGCGGTTCGACTTCCACGCTCTGACGTGGGCTGCCGCTAAAACGATGGGGGAGACGCTATGAAGCTTCGGTCTCGCGTTGCCTTGCTGTTCTGCGCCGGCTTGCTCGCATCGGCGCCCATGCTGTCGCCCGCCCAGGCTTGGGATCGGGGCGACGTCGATCTCTTCGCGGTGTTGCCGAACGGTGCGACTGGCCCTGAAGGCCTGGCGGTTGGACCCGACGGCAATGTCTATGTGACGACGTTCGGTTTCAACGCCGGCGGCCCGGTGAGCGGCGCCGGCCAGCTTTATGTGTTCGATAAAAACGGCCACCTGCTGCGGCAAAAGAGCGTGGCCAACTCGACATCGCATCTGCTCGGCATCGGTTTCCATCCGACCAGCCACGCGCTCTTGGTGATCGACTTCGGCGCCGCCCAGGTGCTCAAGGTCGATCCGCAAACCGGCCACTCGTCGGTGTTCATGACGGTGCCGACGCCGGCCGCCAATACCGGTCTTAATGCCTTGACGTTCGATGCGGCGGGCAATGTCTATGTTTCGGATTCCTTCCAGGGCATCATCTGGAAAACCGGCGCGGCCGGCGGCCCTGCCACGGCCTGGGTCACCAATGCCTTGCTGAGCACCACCGGCGTGCCGCCGTTCGGCGCCAACGGGCTCGGCTTCAACAAACACGGTAACGCGCTGTTCGTCGCCAACACCGGCAACGACACCGTCGTGAAAATTCCGGTGACCGGTGGAGCGCCGGGCACGCCGGCCGTGTTCGTCAACAGCATCAACGGCGCCGACGGGTTGGTGCTCGATTCCCACGACAATCTTTGGGTCGCGGCCAACCAGGCCGATGAGATCGTCGTCGTCGATCCGAGCGGCAAGGCTATCGCCAAGCTCGGCGATTTCGACGGCCTCGACAAAGCCGGGGTGCCGCGCGGATTGCTGTTTCCGGCGAGCCCCGATTTCAGCAAAGACGGCGACTATCTTTACGTGAGCAACTTGACGCTGGATTTGCGGTTGTTCAACCCAGACTACATGAGCGTCGACTCGCAATGGGCTTCCGCCGCCAAGCGCTACACCATCTCGCGTATCAAGGCGCGCATTCCGCCGTTCCCGAATGATAACGGCCATCACTAGCTAAACGACACCGGTGGTGCGCGAATAAGGCCTCGCGCACCGCTGCCGGCCCCCTTCCTATTTGCAATAGAGCGATTGCTTTCCCGACGCTGCGGCCTACAATTTTGCCGCCAGCGCCATGCCCGCCAAATCGTCACCGCAGCTTTGGGATTTCTGGATCGACCGCGGCGGCACCTTCACCGACGTGGTGGGGCGGCGGCCGGACGGCTCGCTGATCGCGCACAAGCTGCTCTCCGAAAACCCGGAAGCTTATGCCGACGCCGCCGTGCAGGGCATCCGCGATCTGCTCGGCTTGCAGCCTGGCCAAGCCATTCCGCCCGGCCGCGTCGGCGCGGTGAAGATGGGCACCACGGTCGCCACCAATGCGCTGCTCGAGCGCAAGGGCGACCGCACGCTATTGCTCATCACCAAGGGTTTCCGCGACGCGCTCAAGATCGGTTACCAGGCGCGGCCGAAGATTTTTGCGCGCGAGATCGTCAAGCCCGACATGCTCTATGAACGCGTGGCGGAAGTCGACGAGCGCGTGCGCGCCGACGGCACGGTGGAGCGCGCGCCCGACCTTGCCGCCGTGCGCGCCGATCTCGATGCGGCCAAAGCCGACGGCATCGACGCGGTGGCGATCGTGTTCATGCACGCCTACCGCTTTCCGCAGCACGAGCAGCAAGTGGCGGCGCTGGCCCGTGAACTGGGCTTTGGGCAAGTCTCGGTCAGCCACGAGGTGTCGCCGCTGATCAAGCTCATCGGCCGCGGCGACACCACGGTGGTGGATGCGTATCTCTCGCCGATCCTGCGGCGCTACGTGGCGCAGGTCGATCGCGATCTCAATGCGAAAGCGTCGCAGGCGCGTTTGATGTTCATGATGTCCTCGGGCGGGCTGACCGCGGCGGAATTGTTCCAGGGCAAGGACGCCATTCTCTCCGGCCCCGCCGGCGGCGTGGTCGGCATGGCGGAGACCGGCAGACAGGCCGGCTTTAAGCATCTGATCGGCTTCGACATGGGCGGCACCTCGACCGACGTGTCGCATTTCGACGGCGAATTTGAGCGCGCTTTCGAAACCGAAGTCGCCGGCGTGCGCATGCGCGCGCCGATGATGCTCATTCATACGGTTGCCGCCGGCGGCGGTTCGATCCTGCATTTCGACGGCGCCCGCTTCCGCGTCGGCCCCGACTCGGCCGGCGCCAATCCGGGACCCGCTTGCTACCGGCGCGGCGGTCCCCTCGCCGTCACCGACGCCAATGTGATGGTGGGAAAACTGCTGCCCGATTTTTTTCCGAAGATTTTCGGACCCCGCCAGAACGAGCCGCTCGACGCCGTGACGGTGCGCCACGACTTCAACAATCTGGCGCAGAAGGTCCGCTTCTCGGCCACCGCCCGCGAGATGTCGGCGGAAGAGATCGCCGACGGCTTCATCAAGATCGCGGTCGAGAACATGGCCAACGCCATCAAGAAGATTTCAGTGCAGCGCGGCTACGACGTGACCCGCTACGCGCTCAACTGCTTCGGCGGCGCCGGCGGCCAGCACGCCTGCCTGGTCGCCGACGCGCTCGGCATGACGCGCGTGCTGATCCATCCGTTTTCGTCATTGCTGTCGGCCTACGGCATGGGCCTGGCCGACATCCGCGCCACACGCGAGCAGGCGATCGAATTGCCGTTCGGGGCAAAGGCGCTCACCGCGCTCAAGCGCACCGGCGGCGCCCTCGGCAAGCAGGTGAAGGCCGAGGTCGCCGGCCAGGGCGTGCTGGCGGGAAAAATCAAAATCATCACGCGCGCGCATATCCGCTACGCCGGCACCGATACCGCGCTGGTGGTTGCTGCCGGTGCGTTGCCGTCGATGAAGCGCGCCTTCGAGCGCGCCCATAAAGCGCGTTTCGGCTTTGTCGACCGTTCAAAGCAGATGGTTGTCGAGGCGGTGTCGGTCGAAGCGGTCGGCGGCGGCGCCAAATTTCGTGAACGCAGCGGCAAGCGCGCGCCCGGCAAGCTGCCAAAACCGGCGCAGCAGACGAAATTTTTCTCCAGCGGTGAGTGGCACAAAGCCAATGTTTACACGCGCGACCAACTAAAGCCCGGCGCCAAAGTCAAAGGCGCCGCCATCATCATCGAACCGCACCAGACCATCGTGATCGAGCCGGGCTGGCAGGCCGAACTGACCGGCAAAAATCACCTGCTGCTCACCCGCGCCAAAAAACTCAAGCGCAGTTTCGCCATCGGCACCCATGCCGATCCGGTGATGCTGGAAGTGTTCAACAACCTGTTCATGTCGATCGCCGAGCAGATGGGCGTCGCGCTGCAGAACACCGCCTACTCCGTCAACATCAAGGAGCGGCTCGATTTCTCCTGCGCCTGCTTCGCGCATGACGGCACGCTGGTGGCCAATGCGCCGCACATCCCGGTGCATCTCGGCTCGATGGACAACACCGTGAAGACCGTCGTCCGCGAAAACGCCGGGCGCATCGCTCCGGGCGACGTCTACGCCATCAACGCGCCGTACAACGGCGGCACCCATTTGCCCGATATCACGGTCTGCACCCCGGTGTTTTCGCTTGCTTCACCTCCCCCGCTTGCGGGGGAGGTCGACGCGCGCAGCGCGTCGGGAGGGGGAAAAGCGGCGAGCGCGGCGCAAGCTGCCGCCCCCTCCCTAACCCTCCCCCGCAAGCGGGGGAGGGAAAAGAAAGGGCACGCCCGGCGCAAGCGCGCGTCGGCGAGCGGCAGGCCCGAGATCCTGTTCTGGGTCGCCTCGCGCGGGCATCACGCCGACGTCGGCGGCATCTCGCCCGGCTCGATGTCGCCCAATGCCACCAATATCGAGCAGGAAGGCGTGCTGTTCGACAATTTCAAGCTGGTTGACCGCGGCCACTTCCGCGAGAAAGAGCTGGTCGCCGCACTCACCGGCGCCAAATATCCCGCGCGTAATCCGCTGCAGAACGTCAACGACATCAAGGCGCAGATCGCCGCCAACGAGAAAGGCGTTTCCGAGCTGCGCAAGATGGTAACGCAGTTCACCCTGCCCGTCGTCAGAGCCTACATGCAGCACGTGCAGGACAACGCCGCCGAAAGCGTGCGGCGCGTGCTCGACCGCCTGCACGATGCGGAATTTTCCTACGCGATGGATCAGGGCACGGTGATCAAAGTCAAGATCACGGTCGACAAGAAAAAGCGCGAGGCGACCATCGATTTTACCGGCACCTCGCCACAGCAGCCGACCAACTTCAACGCGCCCGAGCCGGTCACCCGCGCGGCCGTGCTCTACGTCTTCCGCGTCATGGTCGACGACGACATCCCGTTGAACGCCGGTTGTCTGCGGCCGATCAAGATCGTGGTGCCGAAACATTCTTTGCTGTCGCCGGAATATCCCGCCGCCGTCGTCGCCGGCAATGTGGAAACCTCGCAAGCCGTCACAGACACGCTGTTCGGCGCGCTCGGGGCGCTGGCCGCCGCGCAAGGCACCATGAACAATCTCAATTTCGGCAATGCGCGCTATCAATATTACGAGACCATCTGCTCCGGCTCACCGGCCGGTCCCGGCTTCAACGGCACCGACGCCGTGCACACCCACATGACCAATACCCGGCTTACCGATCCGGAGGTTTTGGAATTCCGCTACCCGGTCGTGCTGGAGGATTTCCACATCCGCAAAGGCTCCGGCGGCAAGGGCAAATGGCACGCCGGCGACGGCATCCGCCGCACCATCCGTTTCCTCGAAAAGATGGACTGCACGATTCTGTCCGGCCACCGCCGCGTGCCGCCGTTCGGCTTGGAAGGGGGCGAGCCGGGTCAGGTTGGCGAAAACTGGGCGCGCCGCAAGGACGGCCGCATGGAAAAACTTGAAGGCTGCGACGAGACCGTGATCGATGCCGGCGAGGCCGTCATCATCCAGACCCCGACGGCGGGGGGCTACGGCAAAGCGTAATTAATTCCGCGCGATGATCTCGCGCTCGTCGCGATGCACCGGGGTTTTGCTGCTGACTTTGCCCGGCCTGCGGCGCAGGAAAATCGTCGGGCGCCGCTTGCGGATGGAGCTGCGGCGGCGGCGGCGCGGGCGCACGCGTTCGACGCGGACACCGCCCATGCGCGCGTAGGCCTCGCGCAGGCCGCCATCGTCTTCGGCGACCAAGAGCGGCAGGCCGAGCACGTTGGCCCAGGCGCGCCATTCAGCGAAGGCTTCGGCGGTTTCGGAGGTGGCAAACAGCGGCAGCGCCAGCGAGGGATCCTTGTGCTCGAGCACGACGGCAACGGTGGCGCCGCCCTCACCCGTCAGCACGCGGATGGCGATGCCGGCGAAGTCCTTGACCGGCATGTTGAGCGCCATTCGCATGCCGGCGAGCGAACGCCGCACCACAACGCGCTCACGATAAAGCTCGACGTGCCGGATGCGTTCGTCGGCGACCGGATCGCTCGCCGAGAACCGCGCGGGCAAGGAAAACGGGTCGAGCCGCAGCGCGCGGCTCGACCCGGCGGTAGCTCCGCCACTTCGCATTTGACGCCTCGAAACTCTCCCGCGCCGGACTTATTCGCCCGGTCGCGCAGGGATCATGGCAGGATTGCGTCGGAATCCGCTTAATGTTCGCGGTTAACCGCTGGTAGCTTGGCGCGCTTTGCGCCGCATGATTGACGCAAGCTTGCCAGGCATGATTGACGAGGTGTTGCCGACGCTTGGCAAAATGTCCGCATCGGCGGTTGCGCCGCGTCGGTTTTGGCGCCATCTACTCGTCATTCCGGGACAGCGCGAAGCGCTGGACCCGGAATCCAGACGCAAATGAGGTATTTGTTTCTGGATTCCGGGTTCGCTCGCTTCGCTCGCGCCCCGGAATGACAAACAAGGTATGAAGGTCATTCAACCATGCGCGCGCCCTCTTCCTCTGTGTTCGACCAGACCGCGCTCGCCGACCGCGCCGAGCGGCTGGTGAAGGCGGCCCGCAGCCACGGCGCCGACGCCGCCGACGCCGTGGCGGTGCGCTCGATGTCGCTGTCGATCGAGGTGCGCGACGGCGCGGTCGAGGAAAGCGAGCGCGCCGAAGGCGACGACCTCGGGTTGCGCGTCTTTGTCGGGCGCCGCCAGGCGGTGGTGTCGAGCAACGACATGGCCGGAGACGCCGGGGTACTCGCCGAACGGGCGGTGGCAATGGCGCGCGCGGCGCCGGAGGACAAATATGCCGGCCTCGCCGACGAAAAACTTCTGGCGCATGACTTTCCCGATCTCGATTTGATCGATCCCGAGCTGCCGAGCGTGGCGCTACTCGAAGCGAGTGCACGCGCGGCCGAAGCGGCGGCGCTCGCCGTCAAAGGCGTCGCCAAGTCGGGCGGCGCGTCGGCCTCGGCCAGCATCGGCGGCATGGTACTGGTGACCAGCCACGGTTTCCGCGGCGCCTATCTCGGCTCGCGCCACGGCCTGTCGATGACGGCGATCGCCGGCGAAGGCACCGGCATGGAGCGCGACTACGATTATTCCTCGGCGCTGCACGCTGCCGATCTCGAGCCTCCTGAGAAGATCGGCCGCAGCGCCGGCGAACGCACGGTCGCGCGGCTCAATCCGCGTAAAGTTTCGACCCGCAAGGTGCCGGTGGTGTTCGACCCGCGCGTCGCCGGCTCCCTCGTCTCCCATCTTGCCAGCGCCGCCAACGGCGCTTCGGTCGCGCGCAAGACCAGCTTCCTGCGCGACAAGATGGGCGAGAAGCTGTTCGCCGACGGCATCCGCATCATCGACGATCCCTTGCGCAAGCGCGGTCTGCGCTCACATCCCTTCGACGGCGAAGGCGTCGGCGGCAAGAGACTGGCGCTGGTCGAGGATGGCGTTTTGCGCTCCTGGCTGCTCGATTGCGCCACCGCGCGCGAACTCGATCTCGCCACCACCGGCCACGCCCAGCGCGGCGTGTCCTCGACGCCGTCGCCGGGACCGAGCAATTTGCATCTGGAAGCCGGCCGCCCAAGCCCTGAACAATTGATCGGCGACATCACCGACGGGTTCTACGTCACCGACCTGATCGGCATGGGCGTCAATATGGTGACCGGCGATTACAGCCGCGGCGCCTCCGGCTTCTGGATCGAGAACGGCAAGCGCACATTTGCGGTGAGCGAGGTGACTATCGCCGGGCACCTCAGCGATATCTTCCGCACGCTGACGCCGGCCAACGATCTCGAATTCCGCTACGGCGTCAATGCGCCGACGGTGCGGCTGGAGGGTCTCACCGTTGCCGGCCAGTGAGCGCGCCGCGCTGCGGGAGGCCCTCGAAGCGGTCATGCGCGAGGCGGGCGACCTCGCGCGGGCGACCGCACGCAGCGCCTACAAAAGCTGGACCAAGGGCGAGGATCGCTCGCCGGTCAGCGACGCCGATATCGCCGTCAACGATCTGCTGCGCCAGCGTTTGACCAAGCTCGCGCCGCGAGCCGGCTGGCTGTCGGAGGAGAGCGAAGAGCATCCGCCCGAAAGCGCGCCGCTGTCCGCCTGGATCGTCGATCCGATCGACGGCACCCGCGCCTACATCGCCGGCCGCGCCGATTGGACGATTTCGGTGGCGCTGGTGGAAGACGCCCGCCCGGTCCTGGCCGCGCTCTACGCGCCGGTGACCGACGAGATGTTCCTCGCCTCGCGCGGCGAAGGCGCACGGCTTAACGGCGCAGCCCTCACCGTCAGCGATGGCAATGCGCTCGCCGGCGCCAAGATCGCCGGCCCGAAACGCTATCTCGACCGGCTTGGCGCGCTCAACGCGGGTATCGTGGCGCAACCCAAAGTGCATTCGCTCGCCTTGCGGCTTGCCCGCGTCGCGCAAGGGGAACTGGACGCCGCCTTTGCCTCATCCGGCAGCCATGACTGGGATCTCGCCGCCGCCGACCTTTTGGTGTACGAGGCCGGCGGCCTCATGACCGGCTTTGCCGGCCAGCCGCTGCGCTACAACGCCCGGCGGATCAGGCACGGCGCGCTGATCGCCGCGGGTTCCGCCCGCCATGGCGCCCTGATCGATCTGGTGCGCGACCGCCAAGCCGAGTTCGCCTAGACTGGGGCTTTGCCAAATAGCTCCAACACAGTATCCCTCTCTAGCGCCGGGGTTTTAGCAAAAGGTCCAGCCATGCCCGATCCGGCACCCGAAAAAGCGAAGCAGCTCTTGCACCTCGTTCTTGGCGGCGAGCTTACCGAGCTGCACGGTTCCGAGTTCAAAGACCTCGACAAGGTCGATATCGTCGGCGTCTATCCGAACTACGCCAGCGCCTACGTCGCCTGGAAGGCGAAGGCACAACAGACCGTCGACAACGCCCATATGCGCTATTTTATCGTCCACCTGCACCGGCTGCTCGACCCGGAAAGCGCGGGCCGTCCGATAGGCTAGCGTTTCGCCGCGCACGCGGGCGGCAACCGGACTTACGAAGAGATCATGCCCAGGAAAAATGTTAGCTCCAGACCCCCATTCGATTCGAAGCGATAGAGTCAAAAATCGAAACCCGATGCCGGCCCTCAAGCGTATCGTAAGCTCGTCCGCTTTCCAGGAGGCGGCTGGAACGCTCGGCGCCTGGTATCTGCGCCTGGTCTGGAACACCAATCGCGTCACCTACGAGCCGGCCGAGATCCACAAGATCGTGCAGATGCCGGCGATCATTGCGATGTGGCACGGCCAGCATTTCCTCCTGCCGTTCGTGAAACCCGATGGCGAAAGTTACCGCACCAAAGTGTTGATCTCGCGCCATCGCGACGGCGAGATCAACGCGCGCGCGGCAACGCGGCTTGGCATCGGCACCATCCGTGGCTCCGGCGCCCACAACGGCGAGTTCAACCGTAAGGGCGGCGCCAGCGCCTTCACGGAAATGCTCAGCGCTCTCGAAGAGGGTTACAATATCGCCACAACCGCCGACGTACCGAAAGTCGCGCGCATCTGCGGCCTCGGCGTGGTGAAGCTGGCGCAATATTCGGGACGGCCGATCTACGCCGTGGCCCTCGCCTCCAGCCGCCGCATCGAGCTCGACAACTGGGATCGCAGCGCGGTCAATCTGCCGTTCGGCCGCGTCGCGGGCGTCGCCAGCGAACCGATTTTCGTTGCGCGCGATGCCGGCGCTGCCGAACTGGAGGCAGCGCGCCTGCGCGTGCAAGACGAGATCAATCGCGCGACGGCGCGCGCCTACGAAATGGTCGACGGCAAGCAAGGCGGCAAGCCGTGAGCGAAGCCCTGCCGGCGGCTTTGCGCGCATACCGACTGGTGTCGGCGGCGGCGGCGCCGTTGGCGCCTTGGCTGCTGGCGCGGCGGCTCGCGCGCGGCAAGGAGCACGGCGCGCGGCTGACCGAGCGGCTTGGACAAACGCAACTCGCGCGCCCGCAAGGCCCGCTGGTCTGGCTGCACGGCGCCAGCGTCGGCGAATTGATCAGCGTCCTGCCTTTGATCGACCGTATCGCGCGGCGCAACGTCAACGTACTGGTGACCTCCGGCACCGTGACCTCGGGCGGACTGGCCGAGCAGCGGCTGCCGCGCGGCATCATCCATCAATTCGTGCCGCTCGACGCGCCGCGCTTCGTGCGCCGCTTCCTCGATCATTGGCGGCCGGACTTGGCGCTGTTCGTGGAATCCGATCTGTGGCCGAACATGATGATCGAAGCCTCGCAGCGCCAAGTGCCGATGATTCTGGTCAACGGCCGGCTGTCGCCGCGCTCATTGCGGCGCTGGCGCTATTTGCCGAGCGCCATCGTCAGTCTGCTGCGGCGGCTCGACCTTTGCCTCGCGCGCACGCCGGCGGACGCCACGCGGTTTACCGAATTGGGCGCGCTGCATATCGTCACCACCGGCAATCTCAAGCTCGACGTACCGGCGCCGCCCGCCGATGCGGCCAAGCTCGCGGCCCTGCAAGAAGCAACCGCCGGCCGCACGATCATTGCGGCGACCTCCACGCATGCCGGCGAGGAAACCGCCGTGATCGATGCGCACCGGGCGTTAAGCGCAAAGTTCCCCGACCTGCTGACCCTGATCGCGCCGCGCCATCCCGAGCGCGGTGCCGGCATTGCCGAGATCGCGGTTGCGGCCGGATTAAACCCCGTCCTGCGCTCAAGCGGCGAGCTGCCCGACGCGGTGGTCGACGTCTATATTGCCGACACGGTCGGCGAGCTCGGCCTCATCTATCGCCTGGCGCCGGTGGTCTTCATCGGCGGCTCGCTGATCCGCCGCGGCGGGCAGAACCCGATCGAAGCGGCCAAGCTCGGCGCCGCCATCCTGCACGGGCCGCATGTGTGGAATTTCGCCGAACTCTACGGCGCGCTCGATGCCGCGCGCGGCGCCGGGCGGATCGACGACGAGGAGCAACTGAGCGGCGCCTTTGCCGCCTTGCTCGGCGACCCCGCCAAACGCGCCGAGATTGCCGATGCCGCGATGACCACGGTGGAGAGTTTGGGCGGCGCGCTCGAACGCACGCTGCAGGCGCTCGATCCCTATCTGATGCAGCTTCGCCTGCGCCAAGGAACGCAACAAGGCGCGCAACAAGGCGCGGACCATGCGTGAGCCGGCTTTCTGGTGGCGCCAAGCCGGGCTTGCTTCCGCCCTGCTGGCCCCCGTCGCCGCTTGCTATGGCGCCGTCGCCGCGCGGCGCATGGCCAAGACCGGCGCACGCGCGAAGCTGCCGGTGCTCTGCGTCGGCAATTTCACCCTCGGCGGCGCCGGCAAAACCCCGGCGGTGATGACGCTCACCATGATGCTGCGGGGCGCCGGTGAAACGCCATTTTGCCTGAGCCGCGGCTATGGCGGCAGCATCGGCGGGCCAAAGCAGGTCGATGCCCACAGCGATCTCGCCGGTGCCGTCGGCGACGAGGCCCTGTTGCTTGCGCGCGTGGCGCCGACCATTGTGGCGCGCGACCGCGTCGCCGGCGCGCAAGCAGCGGCCGCGGCCGGCGCCAGCCTGGTGATCATGGACGACGGCTTGCAGAATTCTTCGTTGCGCAAGGACTTCACCATCGCCGTCGTCGACGGCAGACGCGGCATCGGCAATGCTTGCGTATTTCCCGCCGGGCCCTTGCGGGCGCCGCTTGCCGCGCAACTCGCGCGCACTGACGCGTTACTGGTTGTCGGCGAATCCGGCGGCGCCGGCGACGTCGTCGCCGCCGCCCGTGCGCGCGGTCTGCCGGTCTGGCATGGCCGCTTGCTGCCCGATGCGGCCGCCGCCGCGGCGCTCAAGGGGCGCCAGGTGTTCGCCTTTGCCGGTATCGGCGATCCTGACAAGTTTTTCGCAACCGCCGCCGAGGCCGGCCTCGAGGTGGCGCAGCGCCGGGCGTTTCCCGACCATCACCGCTTCAGCGGCGAGGATGCCGCGGCCCTCATCATGGATGCCGAGCATGATGGGCTCGCGCTGCTGACCACCGAAAAAGATCGCGCCCGCATGGCCGGCGATCCCCTGCTCGCAGCGCTGTCCGCGCGTGCGCATGTATTGCCGGTGACGCTGGCATTGGACGATGCGGACGACGTGCGGAAGGCCGTTCTGGCGAAACTACGCGGCTAGGCTTTGCGTTGCTCGCGATAGCGCTGCATCACCGCTTCGGGCGAGGCATAGGCCTCCTGCAGATCGACGCTCCAATACTTGAGCTCTTCCAGCGGGATGGCTTGGCCGGTCACCGCGCAACGCACATAGGCGCCGGGGTGCACGACGCGGAAGTCGCCGTCGAGGTACTTAACCTCCGCTTCGCCGCTCATCGGCGATGCGCGATCGTAGCGGTTGAGCAAGGGTGGCCTCCATTGCGAAGCGCTAAGATAATGCTTTGCCGGCGGCGGCGAAACCCCGCCTGTGCATGCAAAAAGGCTAGGAACCGAACAGGCTGCCCTGCCCGCTCGAACCGTCCCCGCCGCCGCGACGCGCCCGGCGCGGTGCCGGCGGCGGGCGCATGCGCGCCTCGCCTTCGGCGACGGCACCAATGCGCCCGTCGGTAAATTCGATATCGAGGCGGGCGCCGGCGCTCACCTCGGCGGCGGTCCGCAACGGACGCCCCGCCGCGTCGCGCACCAGCGCGAACCCCCGCTTGAGCACTTCGCGATAGGAAAAAGCCGCAAGCAGCCGTTCCGCCCGTTCGACGCGGGCACCACGCTGATCGAGCAGCGCCATAATGGCGCGACGCGAACGAGCGCCAAAAGCGGTGGTTTGCTCTCCGCAACGCTCCAGGCGGTGCGACAACAGCCGCGGCGATAGCCGCGCGGCGGCGCGCGTCAACTGCGTGTGGTGGATTTGCGCGTTGGCGAGCAGTGCGCGCGGCAGCCGCCCGGCGCAGGCGTCGAGCCGCTGGCGCGGGCCGGCGAAGAGTTCATCGAGCGCCGGCAACGCGCGCGTGGCGGACAATAATTCGGTGCGGCGCACGTCCATGCCGCGCTGCCAGCACTGGACCTGACGCGCGGCAAGCGCGGCGATCTGCGCGTTGAGTTCCGCATGCACGGGCACCGCGATTTCGGCGGCGGCGGTCGGCGTCGGCGCGCGTCGATCGGCGGCAAAGTCGATCAGCGTCACGTCGGTCTCGTGGCCGACCGCGGAAATCAGCGGGATCATGCTCTCGGCCGCCGCCCTGACCACGATCTCCTCATTGAACGACCACAGGTCCTCGAGCGAGCCGCCGCCGCGCGCGACGATGATAAGGTCCGGCCGCGGCAGCGCGCCACGCGCGGGCAGCGCGTTGAAGCCTTTGATGGCATTGGCCACCTCGGCGGCCGATTGCTCGCCCTGCACGCGCACCGGCCACACCAGCACGCGGCGCGGGAAGCGCTCGGCCAGGCGATGCAAAATGTCGCGGATCACGGCGCCGCTGGGCGAGGTGACGACACCGATGACCTCAGGCAGATACGGCAACAGCTGCTTGCGCGCCGCGTCGAACAGGCCTTCGGCGGCGAGCTTCTTCTTGCGCTCCTCCAGAAGCTTCATCAGCGCGCCGATGCCGGCGGGCTCCAGCGTGTCGATGACAATCTGGTATTTCGAGGAGCCGGCGAAGGTGGTGAGCTTGCCCGACACGATCACGTCGAGCCCTTCTTCCGGCTTCACCCGCATGCGGCCGTAGACGCCCTTCCAGATCACGCCCTCCAGCACCGCGCGGTCGTCCTTGAGGCGGAAATAACAGTGGCCGGAGGGCGAAGCGCCCTTGAAACCGGAGATTTCGCCGCGCACGCGCACATAGCCGTAGGCGTCCTCGACCGTGCGCTTGAGCGCCGCCGACAGCTCGGAGACGGTCCATTCCACAGCGTTGTTAAGGGCGGGCTCTGCCATAGCGGCCGAATCTCTTGCGGGGGTGAGGCGCCATGTTACACAAAAGCAGCCGATACAGCCCGCCTGTATTTTTCGACTGTGCCACAAATGCGGCAGGCTCCCTCTCCCATAGGGAGAGGGTTGGGGTGAGGGGTTACAATCTGTCGTCAGGCTGTAACCCCTCACCCGCCCGCCTTCGCTACCGCGGAGTTTACCATCGGGCCGGCCTCCGGCCGGACCCGTTGGGCGGGCGACCTCTCCCTATGGGAGAGGTGAAGCAAGGAAGACGAAGGTGCTTGGCTTATGAATATCCTCATCCTCGGTTCCGGCGGACGCGAGCATGCGCTGGCCTGGAAAATGGCGGCGAGCCCGCTGACGGAGAAGCTCTATTGCGCGCCGGGCAATGCCGGCATCGCGCGCGAGGCCGAGTGCGTCGCGCTCGATCCCGCCGATCATGCCGCCGTGATCGCTTTTGCCAAGGACAAGAAGATCGATCTGGTCGTGGTCGGGCCGGAAGCGCCGCTCTGCGCCGGGATTGTCGACGATCTGGAAGCGGCCGGCATCAAGGCCTTTGGGCCGACCAAATGGGCGGCGCGTCTGGAAGGCTCCAAGGGCTTCACCAAGGACCTGTGCAAGGCCAACACCATCCCGACCGCCGCCTATGCGCGCTTCAAAGGCGCCGCCGCCGCGAAAGATTACGTGCGCAAGCAAGGCGCGCCGATCGTCGTCAAAGCCGACGGGCTGGCCGCCGGCAAAGGCGTTGTGGTGGCGGAGACCGTGGATGAGGCGGAAGCCGCGATCGAAATGATGTTTGGTGGCGGACTTGGCCAGCCGGCCTGGGAAATCGTCATCGAAGACTGCCTCGTCGGCGAGGAAGCTTCCTTCTTCGCGCTGTGCGACGGCGAGACCGCGGTGGCGCTTGCCTCGGCGCAAGACCACAAGCGTGTCGGCGACGGCGACAAGGGACCCAATACCGGCGGCATGGGCGCCTATTCGCCGGCACCGATCATGACGCCCGAGATGGAAAAGCGCGTGATGGACGAGATCATCCATCCGACGGTGCGGGCGCTCTCGCGTGCCGGCGCGCCTTACAAGGGCGTGCTGTTCGCCGGCCTGATGATCACCAAAGAGGGCCCGCAGTTGATCGAGTACAATGTCCGCTTCGGCGATCCGGAATGCCAGGTGCTGATGCTGCGGCTGATGTCGGATTTGGTGCCGGCGCTGGTCGCCGCGCGCGATGGGCAATTGAAGAATTTCGCGCTGCGCTGGTACCCGGACGCCGCGCTCACCGTGGTGATGGCGGCGAAAGGTTATCCGGGCAATTACGCCAAGGGCACGCCGATCGAAGGCCTCGACGAGGCGGCAAAGGTCAACGGCGTGGAAATCTTTCACGCCGGCACCAAAGCCCACAATGGCCGCATCCTCGCCAATGGCGGGCGCGTGCTCAACGTCTGCGCGCTCGGCAAGACGGTGGCCGAGGCACAGCGGCGCGCCTACCAGGCCATCGACCGCATCAACTGGCCGGACGGCTTTTGCCGCCGCGACATCGGCTGGCGCGCGGTAGGGCGCGAGAATACCTCCGGCTGAATTGGAGTACGCTTGCATGCGGTCGGCGCCGGATCCGGACACCATCCGCCCTCAATAAATTCCGAAGAGTTTTGACAAGCGGTGGAGCCTGGAGGTGCCGGGCTTAGTTTTTACGAGGTTTTCACCGGTCTAGGATTTTCGACGCCAATCCGAAGGCTGGCGTCGTCGCGTGCAAAAGTGAAGCCGAGATCGATAAATGAGGCCGGCGCCAGTGCTGCATAGTCTCCCCAAGTAACGCGAGCGTGCGTCAATTTTGTGCCCTCTGTCATACTATCAAAATTCCGGGATTGATTGTCGGTCAAAACCAAATTGGTCTGCTTTTCCAATCGAAACGTCTCACTTTCTGGCCACGCTTCGACGTCGTAGCTGCCGCCGTCCTTCCCGCGAACGACCGCGCGAAGCCCTCGGCGCAAGATGCGGACTGTGAGGCTGTTCTCCCCGCTCTCGAAATGCATTGCCTCTTCTTTGCTTGGGCCCACTTCCGCAGCAATCGAGCCAAACAGATCACGGCGCAGCGCAAAGCCATTCGACCGGATATGGGGGTTTGGGAAATGCGGGAAACCGTCAAGCCACGCGGCTAGGTCGCCCGGATACTCCGTCCGCTTCTTCCAAAACGCCCTCCACGTTGCGACGTCGCCGTTGCGGCGCCCACGGACAAACCTAACCAAGCGATCGCGCCAACTCAGACCGCCGATCTGCTTCAGCCAATCGGCCGCATATATTGCGAATATCCACTCGAACTGCGCGGCCAATTTTGGGTCGAAATCAATCTTTTGATCGACGCATAGCCACGCCGCTTTCGCGACGAAATCGATCGTGTCGCGAACGCTTTCGTATGAACCTGACGCGCCTACCATGCCGACAAATTCAGACTTTAGTGGGTCGGTGAGCAATGCAAGCCAATTGTCCGCACACAATTGGGTGTATATGTTTAGGAAACAAATGACCTCGTTTGTCAGAATCGACGCTGCGTGAGCGTACGCCGCGATATCGAGCCCGATGTCATCTCTAACCCAGACGGACCGATGCTTGATCTCCCGAAAAATATCCGTGGTTTCTTCCGTCGGCTTTTCACCTTTGTAGAGAATAACAAGTTCGTGCGGACACCCGGCAGGGTGCTTCTTGTACGATGATGCAAAGGCCCGAATATGCTCAAGGCCATCCGAAAGCCGCGCGAGGTAGACAACGGCAACGGACATTGTGCTGCTCCCACAGAAGCATTCCATAGGCGTTGAAATCCATCAACCCGAAGCGTCTAATTAATCTTCCGCCGACCATGCGGGCGTTGAGGGCAGCCGCATCTTTAGCCGAAGGCGGGCAAAACGATTGCCTGCTCGACGCCGGCGTTATGGGGCTCCGCAACATTCCGAGCGAGACGGGCAACCCACTGAAAATCTGGCGCGAATGGGCGCCGCGGGTCATCGGGCAGCCAGCCAATTCAGGCACATTCCCTTACCAAGGAAGCTCTCGCCGCGACAGCTGTCGCCTTGATGGAATTTTTCCCCCTAGTAGCCCCCGCCACGCTGATCGAAGGCCTCGACGAGGCGGCCAAAGTCGAAGGGGTGGAAATCTTTCACGCCGGCACCAAAGTCGACAATGGCCGCATCCTCGCCAATGGCGGGCGCGTGCTCAACGTCTGCGCGCTCGGCAAGACGGTGGCCGAGGCACAGCGGCGCGCCTACCAGGCCATCGACCGCATCAACTGGCCGGACGGCTTTTGCCGCCGCGACATCGGCTGGCGCGCGGTAGGGCGCGAGAATTCATCGAGCTGAATCGCATTGCACCGTTGCCGGTAAGCGCCGATTAACTTCACACGTTCGTGACGGCGCCGCATGTCCGCCACCCATCCCGCGCCTTCATTCAAACGCAATTGAACGATGCCGTTGCCGCACGGACGGGGCACTCTGGAGTCCTGCAATGAAGAAGCTCGTGACTGCCTTCGCGCTCGCAGCTCTTGTGGCCACACCGGCCTTCGCCAAGAATAACCATCCGCGCCAGTCGGCCGCCCCGCAAACGGCCGGCTCCGCCGGCGGCTATGGCGCCTACGCCGCTGCAGACGTCACACGCTACGGACCGGCAGCGTTCGTTTACGGCGCTTACGTCGGTTCGGATCCGGACCCGAATATCCGCCTGCAGCTGATCCGCGAGTATCCGTTTTTACAAGGCAACGGCCAATAATACAGCCGTCCCAAATGACAGCGACGCAGGGCCCGGCCGCGCGCCGGGCTTTGCTTTTGCGCGAAGTGGTGACAGGTTTAAGGTCCACCTGCTCACCCTGGCGAGAAAGCCCTTGCACCCTGTCCTACGCCTCTACGAGGACGTACTGTCCAGCGCCGAGAACGTCGAATTCCGGCTGCCGCCGCTGCCGCGCTTCATTTTCGTGGTGCACGGCTCCGCCACCATCGCCGGCAGAAATGTCAACGAAGGCGAGGCCTGGCAGGGCGAAAGTGCGGCGCTGGTAAAGCCCGGCCCGGGCGGGGTCACCTGCTGGCGCTGGGAATTGTCGCGCGGCGATCACGGCGCAACGACCGCCTGCGCACCCGGCATGGCGACCCATGAAAAACTCACCGCCTTCCTGGAGACCTTGCCCAAGGGCGAATTGCTGATGCGCGGCGACAGCGTCGCCTTCCCGCCCGGCGGCTGTGCCTATACGCACCGCCATCAGGGACCGGGCATCCGCTGCATGATCGAGGGGGGCTTGCGCATCGACACCCACGGCCGCTCGACCTCCTACGGGCCGGGCGGCGCCTGGTACGAAACCGGACCCGATCCGGTGTTCGCGCTGGCCGCGGCCGACCGGCCGAGCCGCTTTATCCGGGTGATGATCCTGCCGCGCGCCTTGCTCGGCAAAAGCTCGATCCAATATCTCAAGGACGAAGACAAGGATAAGCCGAAGACGCAGAGCTACAAGATTTACGCCGACGCGCCGATTGCGTTCGAGGCAAAAAAGTGAGCGACGTGTCGGCCATCGACCGCCAAGAGGCTTTTTCCGGCACCAAAGATGTGGCGCCGGCGCTGGCGCTCGATGTGCAGCGGCTGCAAGGCTATCTCATTCAGAATTTGCCGGGCTTTGCCCGCCCGCTCACGATCAGGCAGTTCAAAGGCGGGCAATCGAATCCGACGTATCTGCTGGAGACGCCGGCGCGCGCTTACGTGCTGCGCCGCAAGCCGCCGGGCAAGCTGTTGCCGTCGGCGCACGCAGTCGACCGCGAATATCGCGTGATCCGCGCGCTGGCGCGGCACGACTTTCCCTTGGCGGCGCCGCTGCTCTATTGCGACGACGAAACGGTGCTCGGCACCCCGTTTTATCTGATGGATTTCGTCGACGGCCGCGTGTTCTGGGAGCCGCAGATGACCAGCTCCTATCCGCAGGAACGCAGCGCCGTCTACGGCGTCATGGGTGCGACCATCGCGCGGCTGCATAGTTTCGATCCGGCGGCGATCGGACTTGCCGATTTCGGCAAAGGCGAGAACTACGTCGCCCGTCAGGTCGAGCGCTGGTCGAAGCAATATCGCGCTTCCGAAACCGAAACGATCGACGCCATGGAGAAGCTGATCGAATGGTTGCCCGGCCATATTCCGCCGAGCGGTCCGCCGCGGCTGGTGCACGGCGACTACCGGCTCGACAATTTGATCATCGCGCACGAGCAGCCCAAGATTCTCGCGGTGCTCGACTGGGAACTGTCGACGCTGGGCGATCCGCTGGCCGATTTCACCTATCATTTGATGGCCTGGCACATGCCGTCGTCGGAGAGCGCCGCCGGCACCGCCTCGCTGGTCGGCTACAATCTCAGCGCGCTCGGCATTCCCTCGATGGCGGAGTACGTCGATTCTTACGTCGAGCGCACCAAGCTTGATCCGCGGCCGCATCTGCCGGTCTACCTCGCCTATAATTTCTTTCGCATCGCCGCGATTTTGCAGGGCATTATCGGGCGCGTGCGCGACGGCACCGCCACCAACGAGTTTGCGCCGGCAAAAGCCGAGATGATCCGTCCGCTCGCCGGCAAGGCCTGGGAGTTCGCGCAGCAGGCGGGCGGCTGAACACCGTCGTCCCCCCGAAGGCGGGGACCCATACGCCGTGCGCTATCGACGGGCGGCGGCGTTTGGGTCCCGGCCCTCGCTTTGCTCGGCCGGGACGACAGAAATCAGCGCCGCGCCTGGAAGAACGCCTTCAATAGCGCCGCACTCTCGCTCTCATCAATGCCGCCATAAACTTCCGGGCGGTGATGGCAGGTGGACGCCGAAAAAAACCGCACGCCGTTTTCCACCGCCCCGCCCTTTGCATCGGCGGCACCGAAATAAAGCCGGCGGATACGGGCAAACGACATCGCCGCGGCGCACATGGCGCAGGGCTCGAGCGTCACGTAGAGGTCGCAATCGGTGAGCCGCTCGGAGCCGAGCGCTGCCGCCGCCTGCCGGATTGCCAGCAGTTCCGCGTGTGCCGTTGCGTCCTTATCCGCCAACGTGCGGTTGCCCGCGCGGGCGATGACTTGGCCACCGCGCACGATCACGCAGCCGACCGGCACCTCGCCGCGTTCCGCCGCGGCGCAGGCTTCTTCCAAAGCCATTTGCATGAAGGATGGCGATGCCATAAATCCTGCTCATGCCCGAAAAAAGCACCGGTGACAAACATGGCGAGCGCATCGCCAAGGTCATGGCGCGGGCGGGGCTTGCCTCGCGGCGCGCGGCGGAAGCTTTAATCGCGGCCGGGCGCGTTTCGGTCAACGGCGCGGTGATTACTTCGCCCGCACTCAACGTCACGCCGGCTGACCGCATCGTGGTCGACGGTGAGCCGCTGCCAACCGCCGAGCGCACGCGGCTGTTCCTCTATCACAAGCCGCGCGGGCTGGTGACTACGCATGCCGATCGGGAGGGGCGCGCGACGATCTTTCGCGCTTTGCCCAAACATCTGCCGCGGCTGATCAGCGTCGGCCGCCTCGATATCAATACGGAAGGACTGCTGTTGCTCACCAACGACGGCGGACTGGCGCGGGTGTTGGAATTGCCGGCGACCGCCTGGCTGCGCCGCTACCGCGTGCGCGCGCTCGGGCGCGTCACGCAAGAGGCGCTCGACCGCTTGCGCGCCGGGGTCACCCTCGACGGTATCCGCTACGCGCCGATCGAGGCGAGTCTCGACCGCGAACAGGGGCGCAATATCTGGCTCACTTTTTCGATCAGGGAGGGCAAGAACCGCGAGGTGCGCAAAGTTCTAGAATTCGCTCGGGCTGAAAGTGAACCGGCTGATCCGCGTCGCCTACGGGCCGTTCGAATTGGGCGATCTCGATGACGGCGCGGTCAAGGAAGTGGGGACCGAGGAATTGCGGGCGCAATTGGGTCCGGCGCTTGCAGCGCAAGCGCAAGCAGATTTCGAGGCGCCGCTGGCTAGCGGCAACGCGCGCACCCACCCTCCCCGTCATTCCGGAGCCGGCCGAAGGCCAGAACCCGGAATCCGGAAACAAGCGCAGCGTTCGCATCTGGACTCCGGGTCCGGCGCTAAAGCGCCGTCCCGGAATGACAAAAAGAAAAAACGTCACCGCCGCGACCGCAGCGGCGGGCCGCGGCCGAAATATCCACGCGCATGATCCCGAAAAGTGGGAACCGGTTTTGGGATAAGATCATGCGCAAAAGGAAGAAATTTTAATGCGCGTCGTCGGCGGCAGGCTTCGCTCACGCGCCATCGCCGCGCCGAAGTCGCAAGGCGTGCGCCCCACTGCCGACCGCCTGCGCGAGGCGCTGTTCAATATCCTCGCGCATGGCTACGGCGATCCGGTCACCGGCGCGCGCGTGCTCGACCTGTTTGCCGGCACCGGCGCGCTTGGTATCGAAGCAATTTCGCGCGGCGCGGCCTACGCGCTGTTCGTCGACGACGGCGTGGAGGCGCGTGCGCTGCTGCGCGACAATGTCGAAACGCTTGGCCTTGGCGGCGTCACCCGCATTTTCCGCCGCGAGGCGACGAAATTGGGACCGGCGCATCCGCTCGAGCCGTTCTCGCTGGTCTTTCTCGATCCGCCCTATGGCAAGGGGCTGGCGGAGAAGGCGCTTGCCTCGGCGCGTGAAGGCGGCTGGCTGACGCCCGGCGCGCTGATTGTGGTCGAGGAAGCCGTTGACGCAGGCTTTCAGGCGCCGGAGGGCTTCGAGGAACTGGAACGGCGCCGATACGACGACACCGAGTTTGTGTTTTTGCGCAGCGTTTGATGCTGTCGTCCCCGCGCAGGCGGGGACCCATACTCCCTGCCCTATCGAGAGACTGCGGCGCATGGCTCACGGCCCTCGCTTCGCTCGGCCGGGACGACAGAAAAAACTATCGCCGCCCAAACAGCCGCTCGATATCGATGAGCTTCAATTCCACGTAAGTCGGCCGCCCGTGATTGCACTGGCCGGAATTGGGCACCGCCTCCATCTCGCGCAGCAGCGCGTTCATCTCCTCCGCCTTGAGCCGGCGCCCGGCGCGCACCGAGCCATAACAGGCCATGGTGGCGGAGACGTGCAGCAGGCGGCGTTCAAGCGTGAGCGAATCGCCCCACTCGGCCATGTGCTCGGCAAGATCGCGCACCAGCCCGCCAACGTCGACATCGCCCAGCAGCGCCGGGGTTTCGCGCACCGCCACCGCGCCCGGCCCGAAGGCTTCGATCGCGAGCCCGAAGCGCGACAACTCCTCCGCACGCGCAACAAGCCGCGCGGTGTCGGCCTCGTCCAGTTCGACGATTTCCGGGATCAGCAGAATCTGCCGCGCCACACCGGTCCGCTCGATCGCCGCCTTCAATCGCTCATAGACGATGCGCTCATGCGCCGCATGTTGATCGACGATCACCAGGCCGTCGCGCGTCTGCGCCACGATATAAGTCTCATGCACCTGCGCGCGGGCGGCGCCGAGCGGACGCGCGATCAGCTCCGGCGGCGGCTCGACCATGGCGACGGCGGCGTCGGCAGACACGGCACCTACGGCGAAAGCGGCCTGCGCGGCTTCGGCAAAGCCGAGCGCGGCGCCGCCGCGCGGCGACGGGGGCACGGGCCGCGCCGGCGAATTGCGCCAGTCATAGCCGCCGCGCCGCGCCGTTGCCGCCGGCCGGAAGGCGGCGATGGTGGCGCTGCCGCCGGTGGTCGCCGCGCGTTGGCCCTCACGCGCCAGCGCCTCCTTCAGCGCGCGCACGATCAGCCCGCGCACCAGGCCGGCGTCGCGGAAGCGCACCTCGGTCTTGGCCGGATGCACGTTGACGTCGACTTCGCGCGCGTCGAGCGAAACGAACAGCGCCAGCAGCGGGTGGCGGTCGCGCGGCAGATAGTCGGCGTAAGATGCCCGCACCGCGCCGACCAAAAGCTTGTCGCGCACCGGCCTGCCGTTGACGAATAGATATTGCCCGAGCGTGTTGGCGCGCGACAGCGTCGGCAGCCCGGCAAAGCCCTCGACGCGCACGCCATCGCGCTCGGATTGGATCGCGACCGCGTTTTTGCGGAAGTCGGCGCCAAGCACGTCGCCGAGCCGCGTCAGTCGATCCGCCGCTGGACCCCAGGTCACCGGGGCGCGCTCCTCGCCGGCAAGCGTGAAAGCGACGTCCGGCCGGCTCATGGCGAGGCGGCGCACCACTTCGCGTAACGCTTCCGCCTCGCTGCGATCGGTCTTGAGGAATTTCAGCCGCGCCGGCGTCGCGTAAAACAGATCGCGCACCTCGACGCTGGTGCCCTGCCCCAGCGCCGCCGGTTTCACCTCCGATTTTTTGCCGGCATCGACGGTCAGCGTCCAGGCGTGCGGTTCGCTCTTGTGGCGCGTGGTGATGATGAGCCGCGCCACCGCGCCGATCGAGGGCAAAGCCTCGCCGCGGAAGCCGAGCGTACGAATCGCCAACAGATCGTCGCCGGCAAGCTTGGAAGTGGCGTGGCGCTCGACCGCCAAGTCGAGGTCGGCGCGCGTCATGCCGGCGCCGTCATCGCTGACGCGGATCAGCCGGCGGCCGCCGCCGTCGGTCAAAACGTCGATACGCTTAGCTCCGGCATCGAGCGCGTTCTCGACCAACTCCTTAACCGCGCTCGCCGGCCGCTCGACCACCTCGCCGGCGGCGATGCGGTTGACGATCGACTCGGATAATTGGCGGACGGGCATTGAATGGGCCTGATTCGACTTCGGCCCGACTCTATCGGTGCCGAATGGCCGCTTCGAGACGTAGGCAGCGTCTGCCCCCGTTATCCTCCGCTGTCATCCCGGCCAAGCGAACGAAAGCGAGCGCGAGCCGGGAGGCAGCAACCCCGGCGGTCACGATGCGGAAATACAGGGGTTACTTGGTCCCCGCCTGCGCCGGGACGACAACAGAAAGGCTAATCAAACGACGGCCGGCCGCTGCGCAGGCTTTTGATGTGGCCGCGGCGCTTTTTGCCCTCGACCCGGCGTTTTTTCTCAGCTCTCGGCACTTTGGTCGGCCGCCGCGGCGTCGGCTTCACCGCCGCTTGCCGAATCAGATCGAACAGGCGCTCGCGCGCGTCGGCGCGATTGCGCGTCTGGTCGCGGTACTGCTGCGCGACAATGACAATGACGCCCTCTTTGGTCAGGCGTTTGCCGGCGAGCCGCATCAGCCGCACCGCCACGTCATTCGGCAACGACGGTGAGCCGCGCACGTCGAAACGCAATTGCACCGCGGACGAGACCTTGTTGACGTTCTGCCCGCCCGGCCCGGAGGCGCGCACGAAGGCTTCCGACAATTCGGAGTCGTCGATCGCGATGGTGTCGGTGATGCGGAGCATAAGCTTGTCATGGCCGGGCTTGTCCCGGCCATCTCGCTTAGGAGGCCACTGCGTCCCGCATCGGGATCGCCGGGTCAAGCCCGGCGATGACAATGGAGAGGTCAGGAGCCAGTCAAATACTTCTTCGCCAGCACCTTGCCCTCTTCCACCGCCGGCTGATCGAAGGCATCCACCCCAAGAAGGTGCGCCGCGATGATGGTCTCCAGCATGAAATGCATCAGCAATTCACCGAGGCTTTCCTCGTCGAGCCGTGGCAAATGAATGGTTCGCACCGGGCAGCCGTTCCTGGCCAGAGTCTCGGCGGTGGCGCGGCCTTCCGCCGCCACCAGGTCGGCGATGGTCTTGCCCGTAAAGCCCGGCTCGCCGGCGAGCTTGGCGAGTTCGCCGTCCATGCGTGGACCGGCATTACCGCCGCCGACCGTGACGATCGTGAACAACTTGTCGCGCGGTCCGGCGATGTAGAGCTGCACCTGGCTGTGCTGATCGACCGGACCGAGCGCCGCAAGTGGGGTCGTTCCCTTGCCGTCTTTGCCGAGGCTCTCGGCCCAGAGCTGCACATACCAATGCGTGAAGCGCTCGAGCCGGTCGGCATAGGCCATCATAACGCTGATGCTTTTGCCTTTGTTCTCGGCCAGCGCGACGCTTAACGCGGCGCCGGCTGCGGCCGGCACTTGCGCTGCCGGCTTTTTCGCCAGCACGGGCGCGAGCGCCAGGCCGGCACCTTCGCGCACCGCCGCAATATCGAGGCCGAGCATCGCCGCCGGCAGCAAGCCGACATTGGTCAGCGCCGAATAGCGCCCGCCGACGCCGGTGTGATGATCGAGCATGGGCACGTGGTGCGCGGCGAGCAGTTCCCGCAGGCCGTTGCGTTTGCCGGGCTTGGCGGGCTCGCTGAGCCCGAGGAATATATCGGGAATGCGTTGACCCAGCCCCTCGGCTTTCACCGCCGACAGCGCGGCGATGGTCTGCATCAGCGTTTCGGCGGTGCCGCCGGATTTCGAGATGGCGACAAAGCGCGTGGTCTGATGCGGCAATCGCGCGAGCAGCGTGGCGAAGCTATCGGCATCAAGATTGTCCATGAAATGCAGGTGCGGCGGGCTGCGCAAGCTGCCGACGCCGGGCACCGCGTGGCCGGCAAGCTGCGCCAGCGTCTGACCGCCGAGCGAGGAGCCGCCGGTGCCGAGAAAAACGATATCGGTAGCGTTTTCCGAAAGCCTACGGCCAATGTCGCGGATCTCCACCAAGTCGTCGCGGGTTTGCGGCAGGCGCAGCAGCGGCAAGCCGCCATCGGCATGGCGCGCGCGCAAGACATCGAGCGCCGCTTCGGCGTGACCGAGCGCCGCGCTCAGGGCCTTCTCGGCAACGCCATGCGGCCCGACGTTTTTTTCCAGCGCGTTGTCGATGGATTGGATGATCGGCATGGATGCTCGCTCTTCGCCGTCATGGCCGGATTTGGCGCGATTCCGCTAAGAGACGCAACGCGCGTGCCTACCTAAACGAGATGGCCGGCACAAGGCCGGCCATGACAGATATCAAACCGTGACCGCCGTCAGTCGCCGATGGGGCCCGACGTCAGCGCTTTCGGCCGGCCGGCGACCGTTACCAGCATGCCGCCGCCATAGAGGCGTTTGGCCACCCGCTTGGCGTCTTCGATGGTCACGGCATCGATCATGGCGCTGCGGCGCTGCATATAGTCGATGCCGAGGTCGTCGATCTGGATCTGCGTCAGCTGCCCCGCGATCTTGTTCGAGGTATCGAGCGCGAGCGCGTAGGCGCCTTTGAGATAGGACTTGGCTGCGGCCAATTCCTCGGGCGTGGGGCCATCCTCGGCCATACGCTTGGTTTCGTGCTCGATCACCTTGAGCGCCTCGCCGGTGCGGTCCGCGCGCGTAGCAGTGCCTCCGAGCACCACGGCGGCGCTGCGGAACCAGACCAGGCTGTCGGAGACGCCATAAGCGAGGCCGCGCTTCTCGCGCACTTCTTGATAGAGGCGCGAGGAGAAGGTGCCACCGCCCAGAATATGATTGACGATATACGCGGCCATGAAATCGGGGTCGTGGCGCGCGATGCCTTGCCCGCCAAAGGTGACCACCGCCTGCGGCACGTCGAGATGGATGACGATGCGCTTGCCAAGCCCGTGCGGGCTCACTTTCGGCACCGGCTTGAGGTCATTCTTGGCCGGCAGGCCGGCGAAGGCATGATCGATCAGCGCGCCCGCGGTCTTGGCATCGATGTCGCCGACAATCGAGATGGCAAGCCCGTTGCGGGCAAAGACGCGGCGCACGTAATCGCGCAGATCGCCGGCCGTGATGCGCGGAACGGTTTCCAGCGTGCCGCGGGTGTCGCGGCCGTAAGGGTGATCGGGAAACGCGTTCTGCCACCAGCTGTCGCTGGCGAGCTTGTTGGGGTTGGTGCTGTCGCGGCGCAGCAGCGAGAGCATCTGGCCGCGCACCCGTTCGACCGCGTCGGCATCGAAGCGCGGAGCACTCAGCGCTAGACGCAACAAGTCGAAGGCCTCTTCGCGATGCTCATTGAGCGCTCGCAGCGAACCGTGGAAATAGTCGCGGCCGGTTTGGAAACCGAGCTCGATGGCGTGGTTCTCCAGCCGCTCATGGTACGCCTTGCTGTCGAGATCGCCGGCACCCTCGTCGAGCAGACTGGCGGCGAGATTGGCCGTGCCCGCCTTGTCGGCGCCGTCCTGGCTCGTCCCGCCCAGGAAGGCATAATTGAGCGAAACCAGCGGCACCGTCTGCTCGCGCACCAGCCAAGCCTCGATGCCGGCGGGGCTGACAATCTTCTCGATCGTTACTGCCGACGCCGAAGCCTGAGCCGTCAGCAGCGCGAACGCCGCGAGTGCCAGCCCGGCAAAAAACCGCGTCATGACCGTTTCTCCGCCTGCGGGCTCGTGTCCTTGACCAGATAGCCGGTGACCGAGCGCCGCTTTTCGAGCCAATGGCGGGCGGCGTCTTGCACTTGCGCGGCGGTGACGGCGCGGATGCGGTCGGGCCAACGCAGCACGTCGTTGACCGTTTCACCGGTGGTGAGCGCCGCGCCGTACCAGCGCGCCATGGTCGCCTGATTGTCCTGCGCGTAGACCGCATCCGCGATCAGGCGGGTCTTGGCACGCTCCAGTTCCTCGGCGGTGACGCCCTTGGCGATCGCCTGCGCGATCACCTCGTCAATGGCGGCTTCCAGTTGCGGCAGCGTCGTGCCCGGCGCCGGGATGCCATAAACGCCGAATTTCGCCATGTCGAGCGCGGTACTGTCGTAGGAGGCGCCGGCGGCCACGGCGATATGCTTGTCCACCACCAAAGCGCGGTAGAGCAGGCTGTTGGAACCGGCGCCGAGGATATGCGCGAGCACGTCCAATGACTTCGAACTCGCCGCGCTTGCCGGTGGTGAAGGAAGGCACCAAATAGGCGCGGCTCATCAGCGGCTGCTCGACGCGCGGATCGGCGAGCGTGAGCGAGCGCACCGCCACCGGCGGCGGCTCCTGCGGACGGTGGCGCGGCACAATGTTGTTGTGGCGTGCGACCTTGCCATAGGTTTCAAGCGCGAGCCTATGCGCGGTCTCGGCATCGACGTCGCCGGCGACCACCACCACGGCGTTGTTGGGCGCATAGAAACGCCGGTAGAAGCCGATGGCATCGTCGCGGGTAAGCTGCTCCATTTCGTGGCGCCAGCCGATCACCGGCTTGCCATAGGGATGGTTGAGGAACAGCGCCGCATCGACCTGCTCGCCAAGACGGGCGCGCGGATTGTTGGCGACGCGCTGGTTCTGTTCCTCGAGGATGACGTCGCGTTCGGGCAGCACCACCTTGTCGGTGAGTTGCAGGCCGGTCATGCGGTCAGCCTCAAAGTCCATCACCGTTTCAAGTTTCTCGCTCGGCACGCGCTGGTAGTAGCCGGTGTAGTCTTGCGCGGTGAAGGCGTTCTCCTGGCCGCCCATGCGGGCGACGACTTCCGAGAACTGGCCGATGGGATGTTTGGCCGTGCCCTTGAACATCAAGTGTTCGAGGAAGTGCGCCAGCCCCGATATGCCCGGTGTCTCGTCGGCGGCGCCGACTTTATACCAGATCATATGCGTGACGATCGGCGCGCGGTGGTCGGGAATGACCACCAACTCAAGCCCATTCGGCAACGTGAACTGCGAAATTTTTGCGCCGCTTGTCTCCGCCGCGACGGCAGTATTTACGGCCAGTGCCGCAGCCATGGTGACGACAATACGAATAGCGGTAAGGATTTTGCCGGGCACGTGCGGGGCCTCAAAGCCTTGTCGTCGGATTGTTGCCGGGACTTGGACGGTTGTCGCGCAAGCGAACGAACGCATACTCGCACGTGATTGCGATCATCGATCGGCGTCGACGGTGCCGTGCGTCTCCAGATAGTTGGTCGCTTTTTGCTTCACAACTTCTTTGCCGAGGCCGTAGGGCTGGTCCGGCGACGGCACCTGATAACCGGCCGGCGGTTTCGTCAGCGCGGTGCGCGCCGGCTCGCCGGTAAACCTCTTCACCTCGGGGTCGCTTTTGCCGAACAAACCAAAGAAGCTCTTGGTGCCAAGCTCCTGCGGCGTAAGCCGGTAACGCCCGGTAATGTCCGGGGACAGTTCTCCACTTGATCCTTGCGATGCCGTCCGCCGCGACGCCCGGGTGGCGGGCGGATCGAGTTCGTCACGGCGCAGCGGATTCTGTTCTTTTTCCATTTCCGCCTGGATGTTGCGGTTGCGCCGCTGCGCGGCGTCCGCCCGGGCGCGGGCGATGTCGGGATCGTTGGGCCAGGCCGGATTGTTGCGCAGCGCGACGCCGTCTCTTTCCGGCGGCGGCAAGTCGCGGTTCGGCGGCACCACCAGCGGCGCGCGCTCCTGGTAGTCGATGGTGGCTTGACCGTCTTTTCTCAGGCCGAGACCTTCGAGAATGCTCTGCAAAATCTTGGCGTCGATGGGAACTTCGTCGTCGGCCGCGCGCGCGAATGTCGGCGCCAGCACGGCAGCCCCGAGGGCGATCCCCAAGGCAGCGGCGGTGAATTTAACGGTTGGGCGCGTCAGCTGCATGGCGTTCAGGGTTATTACGGCGGATCGGGGCGCTTTTGCGGCGCGACCCCCGTCACCGATTCATACAACAGGGCAACGACCCCGGCAACGATAGCGACATCGGCGAGGTTAAAGACATACCAGTTGAAGCGCCAATTAGCCCCGGAAACGTGGAAAAACACGAAATCGGCGACCCATCCATAGGCCAGGCGGTCTATGGCGTTGCCCACAGCCCCGCCGATGATCAGCCCGAGCGCAAGCGCGGTCAGCCGGCTTTGCGCGCGTGAGAGCCAAACCCACAACAGCACCACGGCTAGCGCCTTGAAACCGAGCAGCAGCCACTGACCGAGCGCGCCTTGCGTCTGCAACAGGCCGTAGCTGATGCCGGTGTTCTTGGTGAGCACGAAATCGAGGAAGGGCGCCAGCTGCACCGGCTGCCGCGCGGCGAGATCGAAGACGAAAATGAGGTAGAGCTTGCTCGCCTGATCGATGAGGCAGGCGATCGCGGCGACGGCAAAGCCGAAGCCGGTGAGTGGGCCGTAAACATAATCAGAGCGCATTCACTCCGCCGCCTTGCGCATGGCTTCCCACTCGCGCAGCGCCTTGGCGTCGCGCAGCGAGACATCGGGATATTCCGGATCGGCGCCGATGTCGTTGAGGATTTTCCACGAGCGCGCGCATTTAGTGCCTTCGGCCAGATTGGGCACAATGGCAACGCCGGCAACGTCGGCGAGGCGGAAGGCGTCGGCGGGGCCCTCGTCCTCAGCCAGCGTCGCCGCCGAAGTGATGCAGACCTCGGCGAGATCGATATCGACCACCGCTTCGTAAAGCTCGGCATTGGACACGTGCACGATCGGGTGCGCTTCCAGTGACGAGCCTATGCGCTTTTGCGCGCGCTCAATTTCAAGCGCGCCGGTGACAACGCGGCGCACAGTGCGAACTTTGCGCCATTTGTCGGCGAGCTTTTCGTCGCGCCAATCGGCCGGCACTTCGGGAAACAACTCGAGATGCACGGACTTTACCGCCGCGCCATAACGCGCGGTCCAGGATTCCTCCGCGGTAAAGCACAGCAAGGGCGCGAGCCATGTCACCGTGCAGCGGAAGATCTGGTCGAGCACGGTCAGGCAGGCCTTGCGCGTCGCCGACGAATAAGGATCGCAATAAAGCGCGTCCTTGCGGATGTCGAAATAAAACGCCGACAGGTCCGTGATCATAAAGCCGTTGAGCGCGGAGAAGATGCGCTTGTAATCGAACTCGGCGTAGGCCTTGCGCACCAGCTCGTCGAGTTCGGCCAAGCGGTGCAGCATCAGCCGCTCCAGCTCCGGCATGTGCGCGTGCGCAACGCGCTCGTCCTCGTGAAAATGTGCAAGATTGCCGAGCAGCCAGCGCACGGTGTTGCGCAGCTTGCGGTAGGTCTCGATGGTCTGCTTGAGGATTTCCGGGCCGATGCGCTGGTCGTCCCAATAGTCGGTCGAGGCGACCCACAGCCGCAAAATATCGGCGCCGGACTGCTTGATCACGTCCTGCGGCGCGATCGTGTTACCGAGCGACTTCGACATCTTGCGGCCGTCCTCGGCCAGCGTGAAGCCGTGGGTGACGACGATATCGAAGGGCGCGCGGCCGCGGGTGCCGCAGCTCTCGAGCAGCGAGGACTGGAACCAGCCGCGGTGCTGATCGGAGCCTTCCAGATACATCACGGTGTCGTTGCCACCGTCGACCTTGCGCTTGATGCCGGCGAGTTGCGGAAAGTGAACCGGGTCCTCCAGCACGAAGGCATGCGTCGAGCCCGAGTCAAACCAGACGTCGCAAATGTCGTCGACTTTTTTCCAGCCGTCTGTGGCGAGCGGCCCGAGGAACCGCTCGCGCGCGCCGGCGGCGTACCAGGCAATCGGCGCCCTCGTTGGCGAAGGCCTCGACGATGCGCAATTCGACATGCGGGTCCTGCAGGACCTCGACCGAGCCGTCGGGCTTCTCCTTGATGAACACCGCGATCGGCACGCCCCAGGCACGCTGGCGCGAGATCACCCAGTCGGGCCGCGACTCGATCATGCCGTTGATGCGGTTCTCGCCCTGCGGCGGCACCCAGCGGGTGACGTCGATGGCGTGCATGGCGCGCGCGCGCAAGGTATCGCCGGGACGATCGATATCCTTGTCCATGGCGATGAACCATTGCGGCGTGTTGCGGAAGATGACCGGCTTCTTCGAGCGCCAGGAATGCGGATACTGGTGCTTGAGGCGCCCGCGCGCGATGCATCATGTGCGCGTCGATCAGCGCCTTGATCACCGCCTCGTTGGCGTCGCCCTTCTCGCCTTTGTCGTTGATGACGCGTTTTCCCGTGAAGCCGGGCGCGGCCTCGGTGAAGGCTCCGTTTTCATCGACGGTGTAAGGAATGGTCAGTATTGACACCGAGCAGATTCTAGTGCTGTCGAGTTGGCCATCCAGACGTCGAAATCCTCGCGACCATGCCCTGGGGCAGTGTGCACAAAGCCAGTGCCCGTATCATCGGTGACGTGATCGCCGGCCAGCATCGGGACCATGAAAGTCATAACCCTTACCTCTTAGCAAGGGATGAAAGCAAGTCATCGCCTAAATTCAAAATGCGGGTCGACTTCCCTGTTCGCGGATCGTAGTCGTCGACTTCGCCGCCTTCATTACTTCGGCGCGAGTTTGTCCGACAGAATGTAATTTGATCACCTGGCCGCGCCCAATTGCCAGCAGGCGCAGCTTTGATTTCGTACACGCTATATTTGATTTTTGGCGAGATAGCGATCGCACGATTGCCGGGTAATGTCCAAGGAGTCGTCGTCCAGATACGACGAAGCTTTTCAACGCCCCCATCGAATTCTTTGGTCTGCTGCGTCGGATCATTCTGTTGATCCGCGCACTGCACCGGAAACTTCACCCACACCGTATCGCTGGTGTAGTCCTCATACTCGACCTCCGCCTCCGCCAGCGCCGTCTTTTCGACCACCGACCACATCACCGGCTTACTGCCGCGGTAGAGCAAGCCGTTGGCGGCGAACTTCATCAGTTCGCGCGCGATCTGCGCCTCGGCGAAATAGGCCATGGTCGTATAAGGATGCGCCCAATCGCCCTCGACGCCGAGGCGCATGAATTCGCTGCGCTGCACGTTGAGCCAATGCTCGGCGTAGGCGCGGCATTCCTGGCGGAAGGCGATCATCGCCGCCGGATCGGAGAGGTCCGGCTTCTTCTTGTTCTTGGAACGGTAGTTCTCCTCCTCGATCTTCCATTCGATCGGCAAGCCGTGACAGTCCCAGCCCGGCACGTAGTTGGAATCGAAGCCGAGCATCTGCTGGCTGCGCGTCACCATGTCCTTGAGGATCTTGTTGAGCGCGGTGCCGATGTGGATCGGGCCGTTGGCGTAAGGCGGGCCGTCGTGCAAAATGAATTTCGGCCGGCCTTTTCCCTCGCGGCGCATGGCGCCGTAGATATCGGCCTTCTCCCAGGCTTTCAGGATTTCCGGCTCGCGCTGCGGCAAGCCCGCGCGCATCGGAAAATCCGTCTGCGGCAGGAACAGCGTCTCGGAATAATCGCGCGCGGGTTTCGACATGGCGGCTATGTAGCAGGCTGATTCCGCATCGCAAAGGCCGATGAACCCTCGGCTGTCGTCCCCGCGCAGGCGGGGACCCATACGCCTCAGCCTATCGATAGGCTGCGGAGTATGGGTCCCGGGCCTCGCGCAAGTGCGCTCGCCCGGGACGACAAGAGCTAGACTTTGCCCAACTGCGGAAACACGTCCCCTGCCCGCTTGAGCACGTCGCGCGCCTGCGCGCTGTCGGCCGCCATCTGCGCTTTCAGCCTCTCCACCGAGTTCGAGCTTCAGTTCTGGCCTGATCCAACCGATGAAGGCGACGTCGAGCGCCTGCCCGTAGAGGTCGCCGTCGAAGTCGAACAGGTAGACTTCGAGCAACGGCGCGCCGTCGTCGAACATCGGCCGCACCCCGAAAGATGCCACGCCGTCATGAATCGTGCCGCCAATGCCGGCACGCACCGCATAGATGCCGTGCTTGAGGCCGCAGGACGGGTCGAGCCTGATATTGGCGGTCGGGAAACCAAGATCGCGGCCGCGTTTGTCGCCGTGAATGACGTCGCCCGAAACGAACCAGGGCGCGCCGAGAAGCTCGGCCGCTTCCACCACCTTGCCTTGCGCGAGTGCCGCGCGCACCGCGCCGGACGACACCGGGCGGCCCTCGTCCTCCAGCGGCGGCACGATGTCGACGGCAAAGCCTAATCTGGCGCCCTGCTCGGCGAGATAAGCCGGCGAGCCGGCGCGGTTCTTGCCGAAATGGAAATCGAAACCGATCGCTGCGCCGCCGATGCCGAAGCGGCCGGCGAGAATCTTCCCGATGAAATCCTCCGCCGAGGTGGCAGCCAGCGCTGCATCGAACGTCATGACGATGGCGCCGTCGAGCCCGGTCGCCGCCAACAAGCGCAAACGGTCGCGGTCGCTCGACAGTTGAAACAGCGCATCCTGCGGCCGCAAGAAGCGGCGTGGATGCGGCGAGAAGGTCAGGGCCGCGGCTTTGCGGCCGAGCGCCTTGGCGCGCGCGCGCGCGGCGCCGATCACAGCGCGGTGGCCGCGGTGCACGCCGTCGAAATTGCCGATCGCCACCACGGCGCCGGCAAGCGGTCCCGCCTCGCCGTTGCGCACGACATCAAAGGTTTTGGTCGCTTTGCTCATCGGGCGGCCGGGCATTGGCGGACAGGCACGGGAAAGCTGCTCATTTTGGCGGCATGGCGTCCTTCTGGGCGCGGTAACGGTTAGCGCGCGGTTAATAAATTTTCAAATTAACCGGTTATTCAATGCCGGCGTCTACGATTTGCCCATTGCTGGAGCCCCTTGCGGGATAATCGCCATGGCTGTCGATCTCAGCGCGCCGGTCCTGATCGTGGACGATTACAACACCATGATCCGCATCATCCGCAACCTGCTCAAGCAGCTCGGCTTCGAGCAGATCGACGACGCCTGCGACGGCTCGGCCGCGCTCGCCAAGATGCGCGCGCGCAAATACGGCCTGGTGATCTCCGACTGGAACATGGAGCCGATGACCGGCTTCGACCTGCTGCAGCAGGTGCGCGCCGATCCGGGGTTGGAGAAGACGCCGTTCATCATGGTGACGGCGGAATCCAAGACCGAGAACGTCATCGCCGCCAAAAAGGCCGGCGTGTCGAATTACATCGTCAAGCCGTTCAACGCGCAGACGCTCAAGAGCAAGATCGACGCGGTGTTTTCCGACGCCGACGCGCCGGCGGCGTAGCTATCTTCCAATTAGAGTTTCGGACGCGCCACGCACGCGCTTCCCCTCTCCCCTGGGGGGAGGGGAAGCGTAGCGAAGCGCGAGCCGGGTGATGGGGAAAGTGATTCTCGACGTTCACTTGCCCCCTCACCCGCCCTCGCTCGGCGTCGCCTCCGCGAGGGCTGCCCTCTCCCCCCAAGGGAGAGGGAAAGAGAGTTTGGCGCAGCGCCCCACTTCTACTGAAATTCACCACACCAATTCCCGCATCAGCGCCTTCGGCATGTCGCCGGCGGCGGCGAAAGTGGCTGCGAGCGCGGCAGTATCCGGCTGTTCGCGCCCGCCCAGCTCCTCGGCGTGAATGCCTGAGGTCACGAACAGGAAATCGACGCCGATGGCGCGCGCGCCTTTAAGGTCGGTGCGCACGGAATCCCCGATGGCCAGCACCCGCGCAAGCGGCGCCCTGCGCCCCGCCGCAACTTCCGCCTTTTGCAACGCCATCTCGTAGATCGGCCGGTACGGCTTGCCGGCATAGATCACCTCGCCGCCTAAGGTAGCGTAGAGATCGGCGATGGCGCCGGCGCAATAGACGAGCCGCGGGCCGCGTTCCACCACCACGTCGGGATTGCCGCAGACCATCAGCAATTTGCGCTTGAGCATGATTTCGAGCCGGGCGCGGTAATCCTCCGGCGTCTCGACTTCGTCGTCCTCCAATCCGGTGCAGACCACATAGTCGGCGGCCTCCAGCGGCGCGAAATGCAGCTCGAGACCTTTGAAGATCGACAGATCGCGTTCGGGCCCGAGATGGGCAAAGCTCTGGCCATGCCGCTGCTCGATGACGCCGCGGGTGACGTCGCCGGAGGAGACGATGGCGTCGTAGGCCTCGCGCGGCACATGCAATTTGTCGAGCTGGCGCATGACCTGCTCGTTCGGCCGCGGCGCGTTGGTGATCAGCACCACGATCGTGCCGCGGGCGCGCGCGCGCATCAACGCATCGCAGGCGCGCGGCCAGGCAGCCAAACCGTTATGCACCACGCCCCACACGTCGGACAGCAGTACGTCATAGTTTTCAGCAAGCTCGGAAAAGTGCGGCAGCAAAGGCGGCAAGGCGGTCGTCATGCAAAAGCGCTTTCTGTCGTTCGAGCGGGCAAGCGAGATAAGCGGCCCTGGACCAACGAGGTAGAGCTATTGCATCGCTTTGTGAATGGGGAAATCAGACGATACTGGCTGCCGCTTCGCTCAGCGCCTTCTCCAAGCCGTTGACGGCGTAGGCGTCCGCCTTGACCGGCCGGGGCCCAGAGAACAACAGGCCCTGGCCGAAGCGTACGTCGCAGTCGAGCAACTCGACCACCATGCTTTCGCTCTCGATACGCTCGGCGACAAGATCGATGCCGGAGCGCGCCAGCAAATCGGCGAGATCGGCCGGATGGATATCGCTATGCGCGCCGGTCGCCGGATCGAGCAAAAGCGCCGCCGGCACCTTCATGAAGCGGAACGCAGCGTCGGCCAGATCTTTTGGCGCCACCTTCAGATCCGCGACGTGATCCATGGAAAAATGAAAGCCGAAACCGGCCAGCGTCGCCAGGCTTTCCTGCTCCTGCGGCCCGAAGGCGGTACTGTCGGCTTGCTTGAATTCCAGCATCATCGCCGGCGCCAGCGCGCGGCTGGCGTCGAGGAATTCGCGGATCTGTTTGAAGTAGGTCGTGTCGGTCAAGGTCGCCGGGCTGATATTGCAAAACAAGCCGACGTCGCGGCTTTTGAGCTGCAGGCGGCGGATCACCTGCGCGCAACGGTGCACCAGCATGGTGTCGATCTTCGGCATCAGGCCGGCGCTTTCCGCCACGTCGATGAAGTCGCCGGCCGGAATAATGCCGCCGTCCTCGCTGCGCAGCCGCGTCAACGCCTCGTAATAGCGCACCTTGCGCTGCGGCAGCGTCACGATCGGCTGCAGAAAAAGTTCGACGCGGCCGGCCTCGATCGCGTTGGCGATCAAATCGGCGGTGATATCCTTGGCGCCGCGCCCGTTGGCGCCGCTCGCTCCGTTTGAAGCGGTGTCCGGCTGTTTCTCGGCCGTCGCCGTTTCAGCTTTCTTGAACGCGGCACTGTGCGCCGCCACGGCCTCGGCGATATGGCGAACCTGTCCGCCCAGATCGCCGATTTCGGCGGCGAGCGGATCGACCGCGTTGCGCGTGCGATCGAGGCCGGAGTCGAGGTGGGCTTCCATGGCGCCGAGCCGGCGGGAAATCTCCGCGACCTGGCGCGCGATATCGCCGGTGCCGCGCGAGAGGTCGGCGATGCGGTCGTCGATCTCCTGGCGGTCGCCGAGCCGGCCGCTGATGCCGGCATAGAGCACCATGACCGAGAGCGCGCCCAGCGCCGCGAGCGCGGAAACGATGCTGTCGAGATTGAGGGCAAGATAGAGCAGCGCGCCGAGCAAGACGGCGATCAGCACCATAGCGAGAGCGCCCAAGACGGCGTTAATGGAACGCATGCCGTTGATCCGGGGCCGCCCCAGCCAGGCCCACTTGGCCGGCGTGATTCGGGCGGCCGACGATTAATGTCACCGACGCAACCGCGCCGCGCAACCTCCAAGTCGTCTTATGGTAACGGCGACAGTGGCGCCGTCATGGCCGCGGCGGCAGGATGGCATAATGCACCACCGCTGGGCTGTTCGCCGCCAGCGTGGTCTGCGGCAACACCAGCCTGACCGGTATCCCGGCGCGCGGGAACCGGGCTTTGAGGACGGCAGGCGTGTCCGGCGGCCCTTGCCAGATCAGTACGCCGCCGTGGCGGTCGAAATCGGCCAAATCGATCCACGGGCTCAGCTCGGGGTCGCCGTGCACCATCACGTGCGGATGGTCCGGCGAGTAGACGGCGAGGTTATTGGCGGCGAATTCGCCGCTGCCGCCGGCGAATGGGGCGCCGACGACATAGCGCAGCGGCGTGCCGGTCGCCTCGTGCCAGCGCCGGGTCACGACCTCGGCCATCTCGCGCCCCGGAAAATGCGTCGCCTTCTGCCGGTCGCGCACCAGCGGCTCGAGCTGTTCGTCGGCGGCATAGGCCAGCGG
Organism: uncultured Alphaproteobacteria bacterium; assembly: GCA_963805375.1. Classification (GTDB taxonomy): domain Bacteria; phylum Pseudomonadota; class Alphaproteobacteria; order Rhizobiales; family Xanthobacteraceae; genus Pseudolabrys. The sequence continues at coordinate 164,585 of CAWDUB010000006.1, forward strand.
GAAGGCCACGAAGATGACGGCAAAGGCCACGGCGAATTGCCGCAGGCGGCGGCCGTCGAGTTGCGGCGGAAACCACATCAGGAAAGCAAGCGGCGCAAACGACCACAACGGATAGCCCCACATGGCGACCGGCAATCGGCCGAGCACCGCCGCGACCAGCGTCGTCACCAGGAATGGCCCGAGCGCCAGCGCGGTCACGTAGCGGCGGGCAAAATTCGACCCGGCCGGCGGCAACCGTGGAAATTTTCCGCCGAACAGCACCGCGAGCAGGATGATGGTGGGAACGAAGAAGAAAAGCTGGCTCGCGCTCCAGCGCAAGGGAAAGGTGATGAATTGATACCAGTGCACCGCTTCCTTCGCCCGATCATCGACGTAGAAAAACGGCTTGAAACCGTTCTCGACCAGCCACCACAAATTCGGGGCCAGCACGACAAGAAAGGCGGCCGCCATCAGATAGGGCCCGGGCCGGCGCCAAGACGGCCGCGCGGCGGGATCGAACAGCAGGATGAGACCGACGGTCGCGGCCAGCGCGACGGCGGCGTATTTCGACCAGAACGCCAAAGCGAGAAACGCGCCGGCCGCGATCCAGTCGAGCGCGCGCTGGCGGGCGATGGCGCGATAGGCAAACCAGCCGGTGAGCGCCCAGAACGGCAATTGCATCTGGTCGTGCGCGAACTTCACCGCCGAAAAATTGTAGAAGTGAATGCCTTCGAGCGCCAAAACCGCGAGCAAAGCCGTGATGGGATCGGCAACCTCGCGGGCGAGACGCCAGACGAAATAGAGGCACAGCACGCTGACCAGTGGACCCAACACGTAGATCGAATCGATTTGCCCGGTCAGCCGGTGCGTGAGATCGGCGAGCCACCACGGCAGCGGCGGATGCTTCCAATAGCCAAGCTGCCATTCCTTGCCGAGCGCCAAATCCTCGGCGAGGTCGAGCGCCAAATTGGGGCAGACCAGGATCGGCAGCGCGGTCCACACGACCAGATGCAGGGCGAGCACCCATGCCAGCAGCGCGCCCGGCCGCTGCCGCGCGAAATCGACAATTCGGCTCAGACGGCCGGCGTCCGGCTCTGCGGCGGCGAGCGTGTTCATGACGTCAACTGCATGGATTTGGTTGTTGAACCGCCGCCTGCGATCGGTCAAGCTTTGCGTCCGCAGCACACACGCGAATGAAAATCCGCCGGACCGTTTTCAATGGGTGACGCCGCTCCCGAGTTTTCGATCGTGCTGCCCGCGCACAACGAAGCGGACAATATCGCGCCGATGTGCGCGGCCCTCAAGGCCGAATTGGCCCCGCTCGGCAGCTACGAGATCATTTTCGTCAACGATGGCAGCAGCGACGGCACGCTCTCCGCGCTGCGCGCCGCGGCGTCCAACGATGTCGCGGTGCGCTATCTCTCGTTCACGCGCAATTTCGGCCATCAGGCCGCGCTCAACGCCGGTCTGCGCCATGCGCGGGGCGCGGCGGCGATTGTGATGGACGCCGATTTCGAGCATCCGCCGCAACTAATTCCAGCGCTTGTGTCGAAATGGCGGGCCGGCTTCAAGGTCGTGGGCGCGCAACGTATCGACGATGCGGGCAGCGTGCCGCTGTTCAAGCGCCTAAGCTCGATCTTCTATTACCGCCTGCTCGACACCATCGGCGACGTGCATATCGAGCCCGGCAGCGCCGACTTCATGTTGCTCGACCGCGTCGTGATCGATTTCGATCAACGCCTTGCAGGATCACGACCTGTTCCTGCGCGGCATCGTACGCTGGTTCGGCTTTCCGCTCGCCTCGGTGCCCTATCATCGCGGAGTGCGAACGAGCGGCGAAAGCAAATTCACGCTGCGCCGCATGATCGAGCTCGCCGTCTCCGGAATTGCCGGCCACAGCCTGCGTCCGCTGCGTTTCGCCATCTATCTGGCGCTCGCCTTCGCCGGCATCGGCTTTCTGTTTATCGTTTACTCGATCATCAGTTTTTATTTCGTCCAGCATACCGTCGCCGGCTGGACCTCGATCATGGCGGCAATCGCAATCCTCGGCGCCGCCCAGTTGATCGTTCTCGGCATTTTCGGCGAATACCTCGGCCGCATTATGCGCGAAACGCGCAAGCGCCCGACTTATATCATTGCGGAAACCGATGCCGAGGCATCGAAGTCAAAGGCCCCCTAAAGTCTCAGGCGCGAAGCGGGGGGACAACCGGACAGAGTTTATGCCACTTGCTTGATGATCGCGGCGAGCTTGTCGAACATCTCGCCGATCTGCGCTTCGCTGACGATCAGCGGCGGCGACAGCGCCAGCGTATCGCCGACGGCGCGGAACATGAAGTCGTGCTCGAAGAAGCCCAACTCCAGCGCTTCAAGCCCGCGTTTTCCCACGCCGTCGGGCTTGCTGGCGAGATCGATGCCGACCGTCAGGCCCACGGGCCGGATGTCGAGCACATTGGGCAGGCCCTTCAGCCCCATCGCCGCCTGCGCCCAGAGCGGTTCCAGTTTCTTGGCGCGCTCGAACAGGCCCTCGTCGCGGTAAAGATCGAGCGTGGCGAGGCCCGCCGCGCAGGCGAGCGGGTGCGCCGAATAGGTGTAGCCATGGAACAGCTCGATGACGTGCTCGGGGCCCTTCATAAAGGCGTCGTAGATGCCCTTGCGCACCAGCACGCCGCCCATCGGCACTGAGCCCGAGGTGATGCCTTTGGCGAAGGTGATCATGTCGGGAATGACGCCGTAGCGCTCGGCGGCGAAAGCATAGCCCATACGGCCGAAGCCGGTGATCACCTCATCGAAGATCAGCAGGATGCCGTGCTTGTCGCAGATGGCGCGCAGGCGGGCCAGATAGCCTTTGGGCGCCGGCAGCACGCCGGTCGACGCGGCTAGCGGCTCGACGATCACCGCCGCGATGGTGGACGCGTCATGCAGCGCCACCAGCCGGTCGAGTTCGTCGGCCAAATGCGCGCCCCATTCCGGCTCGCCGACGGTGAAGGCCTGCTCGGCGCGGTTATAGGTCATCGGCAGATGATCGACGCCGGCCATGAGCGCGCCGAACTGCTTGCGGTTACTGACTATGCCGCCGACCGCGACGCCGCCGAAGCCGACGCCGTGATAGCCGCGCTCGCGGCCGATCAGCCGCACGCGCGAGCCGTTGCCGCGCACGTTGTGAAACGCGAGCGCGATCTTCAGCGCGGTGTCGACCGCCTCCGAGCCGGAATTGCAGAAGAACACGTGGTCGAGATCGCCCGGCGCCAGCGCTGCAATGCGCGAGGACAGTTCGAACGCCTTGGGATGGGAGAACTGGAAGGCCGGCGCGTAGTCGATCTCGGCCGCCTGCGCCTGGATCGCCTGCACGATCGGGTCGCGGTTATGCCCGGCATTGGTGCACCAGAGGCCGGCGGAGCCGTCGATCAGCTTGCGCCCGTCCGGCGTGAAGTAGTGCATGTCCTTGGCGCGCACCACCAGCCGCGGGCGCGCCTTGAAGGCCCGGTTGGCCGTGAACGGCATCCAATAGGGCTCGAGGTCGTTGGGGACGCTGGCGGTTGCGGCGCTCGCTTTGCTTGTGGCCATGGTCGGCCTCTCGTTCTGTCGTCATGCCCGGTCCCCGCCTGCGCGGGGATAAACTCCGGCGGGCATCCAGTACTCACCGCGGTGGCGATCAATCGCGGCCTGCGATGACTGGATCATCCGCTTTCGCGGATGATGACGGCCTAAGTTTGCTTACTGCTCGGTGGCCTGACTGCTACCACCGCGGCACCTTGCTGCGAAGCATTATTGCCATGGCCGACAAACCGAAAAAACCGCAGAAACTCAAAGCCCGCCTGCCGCGTGGGCTTGCCGACCGCGGCCCGGCCGAGATCGCCGCCACGCGCGACATGGTGGAGAAAATCCGCGTCCAGTTCGAGCGCTACGGCTTCGAGCCGCTGGAGACGCCGGCCATCGAATTCACCGATGCGCTCGGCAAGTTCCTGCCCGACCAGGACCGGCCCAACGAGGGCGTGTTCTCGTTCCAGGACGACGACGAGCAGTGGCTGTCGCTTGCGCTACGACTTGACCGCGCCGCTGGCGCGCTACGTGGCGGAGAATTACCAGAACTTGGCGCTGCCCTACCGCAGCTATCGCGCGGGCTATGTCTATCGCAACGAGAAGCCGGGCCCGGGACGCTTCCGTCAGTTCATGCAGTTCGATGCGGATACGGTCGGCTCGGCCTCGATGGCCGCCGATGCCGAGATGTGCATGCTGGCGGCGGACACGATGGAGGCGCTCGGCATCAAGCGCGGCGACTATGTGGTGAAGGTGAACAATCGGAAGGTGCTCGATGGCGTGATGGAGGTCATCGACATCGGTGTGCGGATAACGACGAAGCAACGGCTCACAGTATTGCGCGCGATAGATAAACTGGATCGCTTGGAATGGAGGCGTCGTACGATGCTTCTTGGTGAAGGGCGAAAGGACGAAAGCGGCGACTTCACAAAAGGTGCCGATCTTAGACAAAACGCAAATCGACAATTGATGTCGTTTATGGCTTATCTCAGAGTGTCGCATGTCGACATGGCGACACATCCTGCATCTGAGATCACAGGAAGAACTCGACGACATATGCCTACGAACGTAGCTTCGACAAAATTGGCAAGCACTATCGTCGAAGTTTGACGGACAATCGGAAAGCATGGAGTTCGACGAACTTCAGCATATTGCTGTCTAGTAAGGTCGCGGAGTATGATGACACGATCGAATTCGCATTGACCGCTCCGTCGTCCGCGGCCTCGAATATTACACCGGCCCGGTCTACGAAGTTGAACTCACCTTCGAAACCAAAGACGACAAAGGCCGCCCGGTGCGCTTCGGCTCGGTCGGCGGCGGCGGGCGTTACGACGGCCTCGTCTCGCGCTTCATGGGCCAGCCGGTGCCGGCGACCGGTTTCTCCATCGGCGTCTCGCGGCTGCAGGCGGCGCTCGCCGCGCTCGGCAAGCACGGCGACAAGCGGGCACGCGGCCCCGTGGTCGTCACCGTGTTTCCCGGAACCGACATCGCCGACAGCCAGAAATTCGTCGCTGCGCTCCGCAACGCCGGCATTCGCGCCGAACTCTATCTCGGCAATCCCAAGCACGCCGTCGGCCAGCAACTCAAATACGCCGACCGCCGCGGCAGCCCCTGCGCCATCATTCAAGGTCCGGACGAGCAGGCGAAAGGCGAGGTCACCATCAAGGACCTGATCGTCGGTTCAGAGCTCGCCGGCGGCGCCAAAGAGCGCGACGATTACCTCAAGCAGCAGGCCGGCGCGCAGGTTACGGTCAAGGAAGCGCAACTGGTCGAGGCCGTGCGCAAATTGCTAGCCCGCCACGGATTGACTGGGGTCTGATCCAATTGGGCTGAACCATTCTCCGTTCATTCCCGCGCAAGCGGGAAGCCAGGGTCACAACCGCCGGCCTGTGTAATTGCAGACTGGGTCCCCGCTTTCGCGGGGACGAACGGATGGCGGCGGCGGCCTCAGAGCAACAAGATCGAAGGCCGTTGATTCCCCCTGCCCCGATCCCTAGCTAGCTCCCTGCCCTCTCGGGCTGGCGCGCGGCTTGCATCGCGCTGCCTGCCCCAAGATAGCGGTCGAAAGGCTTCCCCGGTGATTCCATGCGGCTTCTGACGGTGCGCCACGCCACCACCTATCGCTATGCGCGGCCGGTGACCTTCGGCCCGCATAGACTGATGCTGCGCCCGCGTGATTCCCACGACCTGCGGCTGGTCGGCGCGGAATTGACGCTGTCGCCGCCCGGCAATGTGCGCTGGATGCACGACGTGTTCGGCAATTCGGTGGCGCTGGTCGATTTCTCCTCGCCCGGGTCCATGCTCAAGATCGGCTCGACGCTGAAGATCGAGCGCTGGGGCATCGAGGGACCGGCGTTCCCGATCGCGCCGGAGGCCGAATTTTATCCCTTCATCTATTCGAGCAGCGACCGCGTCGACCTCGGCCGCCTGCTCGAGCAGCATGACCCCGATGCCGACGGCGTCTTGGCGCGCTGGGCCGACAGCTTCGTGACGTCGCGGCCGATGCGCACGCTCGATCTGCTCACCAACATGAACGCCGCGCTCAAGCCGGTGGTGGTTTATGCCGAGCGGCACGAACCGGGCACTCAGCCGCCGGCGGAGACGCTGCAAAAGAAAAGCGGCGCCTGCCGCGACTTCGCCATGGTGTTCATCGAGGCCGCGCGTTACCTCGGCTTCGGCGCCCGTTTCGTGTCCGGTTATCTTTACGATCCGGCGCTCGACAAGGGCGAGGCGACCGAAGCCACCGCGGCGACGCACGCTTGGGCGGAAGTCTATCTGCCCGGCGCCGGCTGGATCGAATACGACCCGACCGACGTGCTGATCGCCGGCGACAATCTGATCCGCGTCGCGGTGACCCGCGATCCCTCGCAGGCGATCCCGATCTCCGGCAGCTATACCGGCGCGGCGTCGGATTTTGTCGGCATGACGGTCGAGGTGACGGTCACGCAAACGCAGACAGCATAACCAGGCATTGTCATCTTTGAATTGAGTGCTGCCGCGAACTCTCTTCGCCTCTCCCATAGGGAGAGGTCGGCGCGCCGTAAGCGCGTTTACGCGCGTCTTCGACGCGCTATGGTGCACCGGGTGAGGGGTTACGGCCTATCGAGAGTCACTTGCCCCCTCACCCCAACCCTCTCCCCCAAGGGGAGAGGGAGCACGCCGAGCTCGCTGCATTGTTTCGATCCGAACACACGCATCAGCGCGGCTTGCCGATCATTTTCTGCATGTCGAGCACGTTGATGGTCATGCCGTTGGCCATCATCATGTCGCCGGGCTTTTGCCCGGCCTCGCAGGGGCCGAGCCATTTGGCGTCGAGCTTCATGTGCGTGCCTCCGCCCGGCTTCATGCCCGGGATCGGCCGTCCGCCCTCGCGCGTCGAGGTGACGTCCATCGTATAGGCGCTGTCGAAGCTGCCGGTGACCACCGCATGCGAAGTGGTGGTGGCGCCGCTGATATTGCACACCGAGTCGACGGTCATTGTGGAACCGGCGTGCCTGATGTCGCGCTTCGAACAGTCATGCTCGGACGAACTGCCGTATTGATTGTTCATCAATTTGTCGGTCGCCGCGTCGATGCACTGCTTTATCGTCTGCGCCGGCAGCTTGCGGCCGACGAAGGCCATGTGGATTTCCCAAAGCCCCGCCTTGCGTGTCGGCAGGTCCTCGGCGGCGGCGGGTACGGCGATAAGCAGAGCGAGCCCTATCAAAGCGAGCCGGCGGCGCATGGCGGGTCCTCCATCACGGATCATGCGTGACGATAGCACGTGCAAGACGGCGGATTTGTAAAGGCCGCCGGCAAAAGCGCCGGCTTTTCCTCACAAAATTTATTAACGACACCAGGCATTTGGCGGCCCCGCCCCGTTAAGCGCGGCCGTTATTCGCCGTCGAATGTTAAGGCCCGCCATGCTAAAGGGCGGCCCGCAAGCGGATAAAAGCCATGGATGCGAGCGTCACGACGAAGACGGAAAGGCCCGACGCGCGGGCGGAGGCGCTTGTCGCCTCCTACGAGCGCGCCGGCTATCGCCGCTGCGCGCCCGCCATCCTGCAGCCGGCCGAGCCGTTCCTCGACCTCTCCGGCGAGGACATCCGCAAGCGCATGTATCTGACCACGGCGCCGGGCGGCGGCGAATTCTGCCTGCGTCCCGATCTCACCATCCCGGTGTCGCGCGATTACCTCGCCTCGCCCGCGTCGGGCAAGGCCGCCGGCTTTTGCTATCTCGGTCCGGTGTTTCGCCACCGGCTCGATCAGCCGGCCGAATTCATGCAGGCCGGCATTGAATCCTTCGGCCGCAGCGATACCGCGGCGGCCGATGCCGAGATGCTGTCGCTCGGGCTTGAGGCTACCGCGCATTACGGCCTGGCCGCGCCAGACATCCAGATCGGCGACGTCGCGCTGTTTTCAGGCCTCATCGCCGGGCTCGACCTGCCGCCGGCCTGGAAGCGGCGCCTGGTGAAGGACTTCAACCGCAAGGCCAATCTGGCGCAGGATCTCGACCGGCTGGTGCTGGGCGGCAACAACACGCGGCCGGAATATCAGGGCGTGCTGGCGGCGCTCGCCGGCTCCGATCCGAAGGGCGCGCATGCGCTGGTCACCGATCTGCTGTCGATTGCCGGTATCACCGCGGTCGGCGGCCGCTCGGTCGGCGAGATCGCCGATCGCTTTCTCGAGCAGTCCGCGCTCGGCGCCAGCGCGCGGCTGCCGCGCGAGGTGCGCGCGCTGATCGAGCGCTTCCTCGGCATCGGCGGGACGCCCGACGCGGCAGCGCGTGAACTGCGCGCGCTGGCCAAGGACGCCAAGCTCGCCTTGGCGCCGGCGCTCGATCTGTTCGAAGCCCGCACCGGCTTTCTCGCCAAACGCGGCATCGACACAAAGCGCGTGCGCTTCTCCACCGGTTTCGGCCGCGGCTTCGATTATTACACCGGCTTTGTCTTCGAACTGACCGACCCGAAACGTACCGGCGATCCGCTGGTCGCCGGCGGGCGTTACGATGGGCTGCTGGCGCGGCTCGGCAGCGCCGATCCGATCCCCGCCATCGGTCTGGCGGTGTGGATCGAGCGCCTCGCCGTCTACGGGGGCGCGTCATGAGCGCGCTCGTTCTGGCGGTCCCGGCCAAGGGCCGGCTGCAGGAAAACGCCGAGAAGTTCTTCGCCCGCTCGGGGCTGACGCTGATCAAGCCGCGCGGCGCGCGTGATTATCGCGGCGAGATCGCCGGCCTCGACGGCGTCGAGGTCGCTTATCTGTCGGCATCCGAAATCACCGCGCAGCTTTCCTCAGGGAGCGTGCATCTCGGCGTCACCGGCGAAGACCTGGTGCGCGAGATGATCGCCGACGCCGAAGCCCGTGTGCTGCTGATCGAGGGCCTCGGCTTTGGACATGCGAATGTCGTGGTGGCGGTGCCGCAGGCCTGGATCGATGTACGCACCATGGCCGATATCGACGACGTCGCCACCTCGTTCCGCCAGCATCACGGCCGCAAGATGCGGGTGGCGACCAAATACGTGAACCTGACGCGCGACTTCTTCTCCGCGCATGGCGTGCTCGACTACCGCATCGTCGAGAGCTCCGGCGCCACCGAAGGCGCGCCCGCCGCCGGCACCGCCGAAATGATCGTCGACATCACCACCAGCGGGGCAACGCTTGCCGCCAACGGGCTGAAAGTCATCGAGGACGGCGTCATTTTGCGCTCGCAGGCCAACCTGGTCGCCGCCCGCGGCGCCGATTGGGGGAAAAGCGAACGCGAATCGGCGCGCGTCATCCTCGACCGCATTACCGCGCAGGCGCGCGCTGCTGCGTACCGCGAGGTGCGCGCCCGCTTTGCCAAATGCGACGCCGCTTTGGTGAACGAGGCACAATCGAAGTTCGGCGCGCTGACCCCGTTCGGGGGTCCGACCTCGTCCGGCATGCTGACGCTGCACTGCCCGCCCGGCGAGGTTTACGCGCTCACCAGCTTCCTGCGCGAGGCCGGTGCCGAAGCGGTGGCGGTGGCCGATCTCGATTACGTGTTCTCGAAGGACAATCCGCTCTACGCCAAGCTCGCGGCGGCGCTGTAGCGGACCGCGCGGGCGGCTTAAACGTTCTCGGCAAGATTATTCGGTGGCCGCCGCGCGGGCGAGTTTGGTTCGTTCCTTCTCGGCGATTTGCTCGCGCTTCATCGCAGCAACCGCGCGTTTAACGGCGGCGCGGCATTCCTGGACCATCGGATCGCTGCCGTTCAGGCGCGCCAATTTAAGCTTCGCCTTGGCGGCCTGGTATCTGTTCTCAATCATGGTAGGCACGCCTTCGCGCTGCGCGAGGCTGATGCATTCCGGCGGAACGGAAATAGGAAATACGGCCGAGCCCGCCCAGGCGCTCTCATTGGCGATAACGATCGATAAACCGATCACGCCAAGCATGCCGCCGGTTTTCATGAGCTGAGGAAATCGAACCATGACCGTAAACGGCCATGGATACGAAAAGTTCCCGACTGCGCCCGCGCCGGCAGGCGCTACCGGACATCGCCTTGCGGTTTAGGGGTGCGGAACACGACGAAGTGCGAGAGCGAGAAATTCACCACGAAGCTCACGCCGATCGCCGCGATCTTGGCGGCCCAGGCCGGAATACCGAAATACGTGACCAGGCACCAGATCGTTGCGGTGTTGGCGATAAACCCGGCCACCTGCGCCAGCAGAAAACCGGCATAGCGCTTGAGACTAAGCTTGCGGCCAGACTCGACGGCGAAAGTAATTTTAGAGTTCAGCACGTAAGAGCCGCTCACCGCGACAAACCACGACAACGTATTGGCGGCGACGATCGGCAGGCCCAGATAGTAGTAGCCGAAGGAAAATATCCCAAAGTCGACGGCCGAATTGAACAAGCCGACCACGGCAAAGCTCGCCGCCTTGAGCAGCAGCGCGCGCTCATGCCAGGCGACGGTCAGACGGTCGATGAGTTTCTGCACCGGGGCGGGAATCATCCGGGGGCTCATACCATTTTGTCGCCGTGCAATCTCGCCCGAAAAAATGGTCTATTTCGTCCCACAGGCGCGGGGCGACAGCGCGGGCCCGGTGCGCTATAGATCGCGAAACGTTAAGAAAGCCGGATCATGCGAAATGGCGGCTAAATCGAGCAAAATGGGCGCCCGCGCGGCCCGATCGCGGTCCGCGCCCGGGCTGTCGATCGTCGTTCCGGTTTTCAATGAGGCCATCGGGCTGGCGGCCCTGCACGAGCGCATCGCCGAGGTCGGCCGCTATCTGAAGGTCAAACGCGGCCTGGCGCTGGAAATCGTCTACGTCGACGACGGCAGCAGCGACGGTACCAGCGACCTCGCCAAATCGCTGCCCGCCATGCCGCTCGATATCCAGGTGGTGACGTTGTCGCGCAATTTCGGCAAGGAGGCCGCCCTGCTCGCCGGGCTCGACCATGCCCGGCTCGGCGCCGTTTTGTTCATCGACGGCGACGGCCAGCACCCGCCGAACCTGATCGATACCCTGGTCGCGCGCTGGCTCGATGACGGCTACGACGTGGTCTACACCGCCAAGGCCAACCGCGAGAACGAGCCCTGGCTGCGCCGTGCCGGCGTGCATTGGTTCTACGCGCTGATCAATTGGGGTCAGCGCCAGCAAATTCCCGAAGACGCCGGAGACTTTCGTCTGCTGTCGCCACGCGCGGCGGCGGCGCTGCGGCAGATGCCCGAGCGCAACCGCTTCTTCAAGGGCATGTCGAACTGGATCGGCTTCCGCCAGGTGCGCGTCGACTACGAGCCGGCGCCGCGCGCCCACGGCGCCACCAGCTGGAACGTGTGGAGCCTGATCGGCCTGTCGATCGAGGGACTGACTTCGTTCACGGTGGCGCCGCTGCGCGTCGCCAGCCTGCTCGGGCTGCTGCTGGCGGCCAGCGCATTGGTGTTCGGCGCCGTCATGCTGTTGCAGACATTGATCTACGGCGGCGACGTGCCCGGCTATCCGTCGCTGGTGGTCGGCCTGATGGTGATCGGCGGCGTGCAACTGCTGATGATCGGCGTGCTCGGCGAATATATCGGCAAGATGTTGTCCGAGGTCAAAGCACGGCCGGTCTATTTCGTCGCCGAGCACAGCCTGAAGCGCGCGGACGAATCCGACACGGCGGAGACACCGCGCGCGGCGGAGTGAGCCGTTGCCGGGCCATCATGCGCCGCGCCGCATCTGGCTTTGCGCCGACGATTACGGCATTTCGCCGGGCGTCAATGCGGCGATCCGCGATCTGATCCTGCGCGGGCGGCTCAATGCCACCTCGGTGATGACCGCCGCGCCTCATCTCGGCAATGACGAAGCGGACGCGCTGGAAATGCTCAATTCCGGCGAAAAGCGCGCCGCGCTCGGTCTGCACGTCACGCTGACCGCGCCGTTTGCGCCACTGAGCGCCGACTACGCGCCGCTGCGCGCCGGCGCTTTCCTGCCGCTCAACGAGACCATGCGCCGCGCGGTTGCGCGCCGCCTACACAGCGAGCGGCTGACGATCGAGATCGCCAGCCAAGTTCGCGCCTTTGCCGCGGCCTTCGGCCACCTGCCCGATTTTGTCGACGGGCATCAGCACGTGCACCTGTTCCCACAGGTGCGCGACGCCTTGCTCAAGGTGGTGGCGGAAGCCGCGCCAATGGCCTGGGTGCGGCAATGCGCCCGCGCCCGCACGGCGCGCGCCTTGCGCGACCGCAAAGCGTTGGTGCTCGATATTTTAAGTCAGGGCTTCAGGGGCAAAGCGCGGCGGCTCGGCATTGCCGTCAACCCGGCCTTTGCCGGTGCCTATAATTTCAACGCCAAGGCGGATTTCGCCAAGACGTTCCCGCGTTTTTTGACCGGGCTGCCGGATGGCGGGCTGATCATGTGCCATCCCGGCTTTGTCGATGCCGAACTCGAGCGGCTCGATTCGCTCACCACACAGCGCGAGCGGGAATTCGCCTATTTCAATTCGGAGGAATTCCCGCAGGCGCTCGCGGATCATGGCGTGGCGCTCGCGCGCCCCGGTGCCGTCTAAAGCACCACTACTTTGGCGCCGACCTTCACGTGGTTGTAGAGGTCGATGACGTCGGCATTGCGCAAGCGAATGCAGCCCGACGACACGTTGTGGCCGATCGTCCACGGCTGGTTGGAGCCGTGGATGCGGTAGAGCGTGCCGCCAATATACATGGCGCGGGCGCCGAGCGGATTGTCCGGACCGCCGGCCATGAAGTGCGGCAAATAAGGCTGCCGCTGGATCATTTCCTTCGGCGGCACCCAGTCCGGCCATTCCTTCTTCCCCGTGATCTTGTGCACGCCGGCCCAGGTAAAGCCCGGCCGGCCGACGCCGATGCCGTAGCGCATCGCCTTGCCGTCGCCTTCCACCAGATAAAGAAAGTGGTTTGGCGTATCGACGACGATGGTGCCGGGCGTTTCTTTGGTCTCGTAGGCGACCTCGCGCGGCAGAAATTGTGGATTGATCTCGTGGTTCGGCCGCGGTTGTTCCAGGCTCGGGTCCGACCGGTTGGCGTAGGCCGTGTGTTGCTCAACGGTCAGCGACGGCTCCGAATGGCCGCCCTGCGGCGCCCCGATGTAATTCTCCCGCGATGCGCCGCCGAGCACATATTGGATAAGCCCGCCGCCGAGATTGGATCGCGTCTGCGGTGCTTGCGCCGCCACCACCATGGGCGGCGTCGGGGGCATGAGATCGCGCGCGAGTGCCGGAACGGAAGCAGCGCTGCTGGCGAGGAGGATAGTGAAAGCCGGAAGGACCAAACGTTGCATCGACACACTCTTGTTAAGCGTTTCGGACAGCGCGCACTACAGAGCCAAACCCCCAACCGAATGGTAAACCGCGCAAAGCCCGCGCCGTTATTTTCCCGCTGGCGCAGGCCTTCGTCGCATTAACGTTGATTTTGCGTAAAATGCGAAATGTCATGGTAAAGAAAGCGTTCGCTCGCAAAACCGCAACCCAGCGTTAATCGCCGCTCGGCTAGAAACAAAGCGGGGCAACGGTGGGACGGGCCATGCAGCGCAAGGTGTTTCGCGTCGAGCGGATGTTTGCGGCCGAGAGCGCAAGCGCGCCGCCGGCCGCAGCCGAAGAAGCCGAGCCGCGCGCCGTGAGCGAAGTGCGTGAGCAATTCGCCGACGCATCGGGGCAAGGGCTCGAACGCGAGCTGATGCTCGTCTACGACGCCGTCGCCCGCAATAAACGTGAACTCTCTGCCCTTGTCGGCGACGGCAAGGAGCGCCGCATGGCGCGCGCGGCCGGCGAACTCGGCGCCGCTATCGAAGCGATGGAAAAAGCTACCACCCGCATCCTCAAATCGGGCGAGGCCGTCGAGGACACGGCCAAGGCGCTCGGCGCAACGCTGAAGAGCGACTACCAGCGCGGCCTTGCCCAGGACATTCAGGACCACGTGGTCGAGATCTACGAAGCTTGCAATTTCCAGGACCTCGCCGGCCAGCGCATCGGCAAAGTCATCGACATGCTCAACGCCATCGAAGAGCAGGTCGCGGCCATGCTCGCGCGCTGCCACGGCCTCGCCAGGCCGGTGGCGTCGCGCGCAACGTCTGCGGCGTCGGCAACCGGCCTCATCAACGGCCCCCGCCTCGACGGCGAGAGCGGCCATGCCAGCCAGCGCGACATCGACGCATTGTTCAACTAGGTTTCGGGATCATGCGCCCGGCCGCCGGATCACGATAAAACAAACGAGCGCAACGGCGGCAAAGCCCGCGGCAAGCGCGAGCGCGCTCAAATCGCCGGCGCGCTCGACCACAAAGGCCATGACCAATGGTGCTGCCGCCTGCATCAGCAGGAACGGCCCTGCCAGCCGCCCCATCAGCCGTCCGTAGCCGGAGGCGCCAAACAGCGTCAGCGGTACCGCCCCGCGCGTGATGGTGACGAGCCCGTTGGCGCCGCCGAACATCAATGCAAAAGCCGCCGCCAACGGCGTGGAAATGCCGAGCAACAACAGCATGGCGAAGGCGCACAGCAAAGTGGTGAGCGCAAAGCGCACCACCCAGAGCGGATGCAGATTGCGGCCGAAAGCGAATTCGATCAGCCGCGCGCCGACCTGCGCTGGACCAAACAGCGCGCCGATCCACACCACAGTTCCAGCGTCGATGCCGGAGCGATCGAAAATCGCCAACAGATGCGCCGACAGACCCGACGGGACGAAGGCGTAAGCCGCAAAGGCCGACGCGACCAGAATGAAGGTCACGCCATGCGGTGGCAGCACCTTGGCCGGCGCCGGTCCATCGCTTGACGCGGGAACGTCAGCTTCGTGACGGCTGCGCGGCAGCGCCAGCGCATGCAAAGGCGCGGCGATGCAGGCCATGAGCGCCGCGTAGACGAGATAGGCGCCGCGCCAGCCGACGGCTTCGAGCAGGAAATGCGTCGTCGGCCAGCTCGCGGTCGAGGCAAAGCCGCCAACGAGCGTGAGCGCGGTGATCGGCTGGCGCGCGCCAGCGCCGAAAATGCGGCCGAGGGTGGCGAAGGCGGAATCGTAGAGATTCGCCGCCATGGCGACGCCGAGCACGATCCAGACGCCGAGATAGGCGATGCGATTGGCGGCGTGCACGATCAGCAATAGCCCGAGCGCCGCGACCAGCGAGCCGACCGTCATGACCACATGGCCGCCGAAGCGATCAATGGCGCGCCCGACGGTGGGCGCGGTGAGGCCGGCGGCCAAAAGCCCGACCGAAAATCCGCCCATGGCGAACGAGATTGACCAGCCGCGATCCTGCGCGATGAGCGGCACGATCAGCACCGGGGTGTAGAAAATCGTGCCCCAGGACAAAATTTGCGTGATGCCGAGTACCGGCACGGCGCGCCAGGGACCGCTGACAAAATCGCGGGCAGAGATCATGTGGCCGGGATACTCGCAGGCCGGCCCGGCGTGCTCATGCGCTTATCCGCGACCCATCATTGCGGCGGCGGCGGCGCGGTTGCCGGCTTGGGCGCAGGCTTGGGCGCAGGCTTGGGCCGCGGCTTGGCTTTCGGCTTGTGCCGCGTCGCGCCCGCCGGCGTGCAACGCACATAGACCATGGTGCCGTAGCGGCCCTGCACTTCCGGATCCACCCAGCGCAAAATCAGAATGCGGCCGTCGAACAAGACAACCTCGCGGTCCTGCACGCCGCCGGCCTCGCCTTCGGGGCCGATGAAGGTCTTGTTGCCGGGCGCGCCCTTGAGGCGCAGTTCGCTCGGCGTCGCCTGGTCGGCGAGATGCATCATCACCCCGCCGGTGGGGCCGAGCGTGATCACGTAAGGCTGCTTGCATGCACTGGTCGCGGCCGCTTCGGTGCGGGTGCGGTCTTCCTCGCGATGATAGGCGGCAAGGCCCCAGCGCCCGACGATGTCCTGCGGCGGGAACGCCGGCGGCAGCGCCGGCGCCGGCGCCGGTGGCGGCGCCTCCGGCTGGTTGAGCGACAGGCTGGGAAAGGTGCTGCAGTTGGCCAAGCCCAAAGCCAGCGAAGCCAGCACCAGGGCGGTCGGCAGGCGAAGGCTTGCTTGGATCATTCGGGCTCCGGCGGGGCGAGTCGATTGCAGACTTTGCGGGGCATTGCCGCTAAGCGCAAGCAGGCAGCTTCGCTACCCTCAGGTTAACCTGTCGACGATGCTCCGGGCCAATGCGGAGCCCGCAAGCTTGACAGCAAAGCTTGCAGGCAATATCTCCCTGGCAGCCATTTGGCACTCTCCGCAACTGAGTGCTAAGGGCTTAAAAAACCGACAGTTTCGGTCACAAACCGCGCGGGAAGCGCCGACGAGGAAGCCATGGCCAAGACCAAGTTTCGACCCCTGCATGACCGCGTAGTCGTGCGCCGCATCGAGGCAAGCGAAAAGACCAAAGGCGGCATCATCATCCCCGACACCGCCCAGGAGAAGCCGCAGGAAGGCGAGATTATCGCCGTCGGCCCCGGCGGCCGCGACGAGAGCGGCAAGCTGATCCCGATCGACGTGAAGCCCGGCAACCGCGTGTTGTTCGGCAAATGGTCGGGCACCGAGGTCAAGCTCGACGGTGAGGAGCTCCTGATCATGAAGGAGTCCGACATCATGGGCGTGATCGCCTAAGCGAAAGATCAAACAGCGCTGACTTTCGCTCAGTCATGGCCGGGCTTGACCCGGCCATCCCGATAAGGAGGGCACTGCCTTCCTAAGCGAGATCGCCGGGACAAGCCCGGCGATGACGGCGGAGAGGACAGCGCATTTCAATCCAACGGAGCAAATTGCAATGAGTGCCAAGGACGTGAAATTTTCCGTCGATGCCCGCGACCGCATGTTGCGCGGCGTCGATATCCTCGCCAACGCGGTGAAGGTGACGCTCGGCCCCAAGGGCCGCAACGTCGTGCTCGACAAGAGCTACGGCGCCCCGCGCATCACCAAGGACGGCGTCACCGTCGCCAAGGAGATCGAGCTCGAGGACAAGTTCGAGAACATGGGCGCGCAGATGGTGCGTGAAGTCGCCCAGAAGACCAACGATATGGCCGGCGACGGCACCACCACCGCAACCGTGCTCGCCGCCGCCATCGTCAAGGAAGGCGCCAAGTCCGTTGCCGCCGGGATGAACCCGATGGACCTAAAGCGCGGCGTCGACATCGCAGTCAGCGCCGTGGTCAAGGACATCGAGAAGCGCGCCAAGAAGGTCGGCTCCTCGGCCGAGGTGGCGCAGGTCGGCACCATCTCCTCGAACGGCGACGCCACCATCGGCGGCATGATCGCCAAGGCGATGCAGAAAGTCGGCAACGAAGGCGTCATCACCGTCGAGGAAGCCAAGGCGATGGAGACCGAGGTCGAAATCGTCGAGGGCATGCAGTTCGATCGCGGCTACATCTCGCCCTACTTCGTCACCAATGCCGAGAAGATGCTGGCCGAGCTCGAGGATGCCTACATCCTGCTGCATGAGAAGAAGCTCTCCGGCCTGCAGTCGATGCTCCCCGTGCTGGAAGCGGTGGTGCAGTCGGGCAAGCCGCTGGTCATCATCGCCGAAGACGTCGAGGGCGAGGCCATCGCCACGCTGGTGGTCAACAAGCTGCGCGGCGGTCTGAAAGTCGCGGCAGTCAAGGCGCCGGGCTTCGGCGACCGCCGCAAGGCCATGCTGGAGGACATCGCCATCCTCACCGGCGGTCAGCTCATCTCCGAGGATCTCGGCATCAAGCTGGAGAACGTGACGCTCGCCATGCTCGGCCGCGCCAAGAAGGTGATCGTCGAGAAAGAGAAGTCGACGATCGTCAATGGCGCCGGCAAGAAATCCGACATCGAGGCGCGCGTCAATCAGATCAAGGCGCAGATCGAGGAGACGACCTCCGACTACGACAAGGAGAAGCTGCAGGAACGGCTGGCCAAGCTCGCCGGCGGCGTCGCGGTCATCCGGGTCGGCGGCGCTACCGAGATCGAGGTGAAAGAGAAGAAGGACCGCGTCGAGGACGCGCTCAACGCCACTCGCGCCGCGGTCGAGGAAGGCATCGTGCCGGGCGGCGGCGTGGCGCTGCTGCGCGCCAAGAAGGCGGTCGGCAAGCTCACCGACGACAATCCGGATGTGCAGGCCGGCATCAACATCGTGCTCAAGGCGCTGGAATCGCCGATCCGCCAGATCGCCGAGAATGCCGGCGTGGAGGGCTCGATCGTGGTCGGCAAGATCATGGACGAGAACTCGGAGACCTACGGCTTCGATGCCCAGACCGAGAAATATGTCGACATGATCAAAGCGGGCATCGTCGATCCGGCGAAGGTCGTGCGCACGGCGCTGCAAGACGCAAGCTCGGTGGCGGGTCTGCTCATCACCACCGAGGCCATGGTCGCCGAACTGCCGAAGGAGCCGGCGCCGGCGATGCCGGGCGGCGGCGGCATGGGTGGCATGGGCGGCATGATGTAAGCCGCGACCGCACTACACCAACGCGAAAGGCCCGGCGAAAGCCGGGCCTCTTCATTCCCATTCCGTGCTAGATTGCCGCATGATGGTGGGAGCGGCTCCATGGATCGACAAATCATCGACCTCTACGACGACTTCACGCATGGCGCCATCAACCGCCGCACGTTTCTCGATCGGCTGGCGCAGATCTCCGGCTCGAGCGCGGCGGCGCTGGCGCTGCTGCCGGTATTGCAGAACGATTATGCCAAGGCGGCGATGGTGGCACCGGATGACGTGCGCCTTGCGCTCGAAACGACCTCTTACGATGCCGCCGGCACGACGATCTCCGGCTATCTGGCGCGGCTCGCGTCAAAGGGCAAACGTCCGGCCGTCATTGTCATCCACGAGAACCGCGGCCTCAATCCGCACATCAAAGACATTACGCGGCGCATCGCGCTCGAGGGCTTTCTTGCGTTCGCGCCCGACATGCTCTCCCCGCTCGGCGGCACGCCGGCCGACGAGGACAAAGGCCGCGAGATGATCGGCACACTCGATGCGGACGAAACGGCGCGGCGCATCGCCGCGGCGGTGCCGTTCCTCGAACGTCATGCCGAGTCGACCGGTAAGGTCGGCGCGGTGGGGTTTTGCTGGGGCGGCGGCATGGTCAACCGCATCGCCGTGCTGGCGCCCGATCTCAAGGCCGCGGTGCCTTATTACGGCATCCAGCCGTCGGCCGCTTCGGTGCCTTCGATTCGCGCCGCGCTGCTCTTGCACTATGCCGGGCTCGATCAGCGCATCAATGCCGGCATCCCGGCCTACGAGGCGGCGCTGAAAGCCAACCATAAAACGTATACGCTCTACGTCTACCCAAACGTCGATCATGCCTTCAACAACGACGCTTCCAGCCGCTACGACAAAGAGGCGGCCGACCTCGCCTGGACGCGCACGATCGCTTTCTTCAAGCAGCATCTTGGCGCGCCGCCGGCTTGAATCTGTCCCACAAAGCAGTGGCACCGGCGCTGGGCCCGCGCTAAGATATTAAAAATGGCCGCGACAATCGGCCCTGGCGGAGGACGCGATGGCAGACGCAATAACGGCGGCGATCGGCTCGGTGATCATGATCGTCTACATCTGGCTGATCGCGGACAAGCTCAACGAAGTGCCGTTGTGGATCGCCTGCATTTGCGGCGTTGCGCTGATGATCTGGGCCTTCTGGCAAGACGATTGGCGGCCCGTCCTCAAGCGCGATTCGAAATAGCGCGCCCTAATCTTCCGCCAATTCATTCACCAGCCAGTTCGCGGTACGCAGCAATCGCGCGTCGTCCCCGCGTTCGCCGATCAATTGCACGCCGAGCGGCAGCCCGCCTTCGTCCGTCAACAGCGGCAGCGACAGCGCCGGCAGCCCGGTCAAGGTCCATAGCGAGTTAAATATCGGGCTGCCGGTAGCCATGCCCTTGGGCGCAGCGCCGGTGGCCGCCGGCGTGATGATGGCGTCATATTCCTTGAAGATCTCGGAGATTCCGGCGGCGTAGCGCCGCGCATTGTCGCGCGCCGCCAAATAGCGCACCGCGGTCGTCGCACTCCCCTCGGCGAGAAAATCGCGCAGCGTCTTGCTCGACGCGGCTTCGTCACCGCGCGCGACCATCGCGCCGAAATTATGCGCCATGTCGGTCGCCATGATCACCCGCTGGTCGTCCCATGCGGCGGCGAAGGCGTCCGGCAGATCGACGCTCGCCGCTTGCCCTCCCAGCGCATCGACTAGGGCCTCCAGCGCCGCGCGCGCCGAGGCGTCGGCCTTCTCCCATATCGGCGTGCGCACGAAGGCGAAACGCGGCGGCATCGGCGGCTCCTCGCCGACGGTTTCCAGAAAGGCCGGCGCCGCGACGGGGCGCGTCGCGTCGTCTTCCGGATCGTAGCCGGCGAGAACCTCGAGCAGCAAAGCGGTGTCGGCAAGCGAGCGCGCGAAGGTGCCGATATGATCGAGATGACGCGACAAACACAGCGCCCCATGGCGCGAGATGGTGCCGTGGGTCGGCTTGCTGCCATAGACGCCGCAATAGGCCGCCGGGCGGATCATCGAGCCGTTGGTCTGCGACCCGATCGCCAGCGGCACCATGCCCGCCGCCACCGCCGCCGCCGAGCCGGAGGACGAACCGCCCGGTGTGCGCTCGGGATCGTGCGGGTTGCGCGTCGCGCCCGGATGAAAGTAGGCAAACTCGGTGGTCACGGTCTTGCCGATGATCACCGCGCCGGCGGCGCGCAGCCGCGCTACCGCGGTGCAATCGCGCCTCGGCCGGCGCCCCTTGAGCAGCGGCGAGCCGCATTCGGTCGGATAGTCGGCGGTGTCGAAGATGTCCTTGATACCGACCGGAACGCCGTGCAGCGGTCCGAGGGACGCGCCATTGCGCCGGCGCTCGTCGAGCGCGCGCGCCTGCGCCAGCGCGTCATCGGGATCGAGATGCACGAAGGCATGCACCGTGTCATCGACCGCGGCGATGCGCTCAAGGCAGGCGCCGGTATAGTCCTCCGCCGAGATATCGCCGCTCACGATCCGCTCGGCCGCCGCGATGGCGGTGAGCTCGATCAGCCCGCCCTCCGCCACCGCTCAACCCCCGTACAATTTATGCGGAAGCCACAGCGCGATACCCGGATAGACATAGACCATCGCCATGGTGAGAAACACCATGAACACAAATGGCAAGGCACCGGCGAATATTTCGGTCAGCTTCACCTGGGGCGGCGCGACACCTTTAAGATAATACGCCGCCATCGCCATTGGCGGCGTGTTGAACGACGTCTGGATGTTGAGCGCGACCAGGATGCCGAAGATCAGCGGATCGATGTGGAACGTCTTCAACAGCGGCAGGAAGATCGGCACGAATATGATGATGATCTCGGTCCATTCCAGCGGCCAGCCGAGCAGGAAGATGATGAACTGGGCGATCACCAGGAAGGCGGTCGGCGTGAGCTTCGCCGCCAACACCCAATGCTCGATCACTTCATGACCGCCGAGGTAGGAGAACACGGACGAGAAGGTCCATGAGCCGATGAACAGGTAGCAGACCATGGCCGAGGTGCGCGCGGTGAGGTAGACCGCTTCCTTCAGGCGCTGGAAAGTCAGCGATCGATAGGCGGCGGCCAGCACGACCGAACCGGCAGCGCCCACGGCGGCGGCTTCCGACGGCGTTGCCAGCCCCATCAGGATGGCGCCGAGCACCGACAGGATCAGGATCGCCAGCGGAAAGAACGACGTCAATAGCGCCCAGGCGATCTCAGTGACCGGAATCTTTCGTTCGAGTTCCGGCGGGCGGGGGCACAGGCTCGGATCGATCACCGCGCGCGCCACCACATAAACGACGTACAGACTTGCCAGCAAAAACCCCGGGATGAAGGCCGCGGCATAGAGTTGAACCACCGAAACCGCGGTCGTGGCGCCGTACAGGATCAGCAGGACGCTCGGCGGAATCATGATGCCGAGGCAGCCCCCGGCGCAAACCACGCCGGCCGCGAGCTTGGTGTCATAGCCGGCGCGCAGCATGGCCGGGAACGCCAAAAGACCCATTAGCGTCACCACCGCGCCGACGATGCCGGTGGCGGTGGCGAACAGCGCGCAAGTGATCAGCGTGGCGACCGCGAGCGAGGCCGGAACGCGGCGCGCCGCCATTTGGATCGAATAGAACAGCCGGTCGAGGATGTTGGCGCGCTCGACCACGTAGCCCATGAACAGGAACAACGGCACCGCGGTGAGCACGTCGTTCGACATGATGTCGTAGGTATTGGTGACAAGCAGGTCGAAGACCCGATCGCCCATGGCGTAGAGGCCAAAGAAGATGCCCATCGCCACCAGCGTGAAGGCGATCGGGAAACCCAAAAGAATGATAATGATGAAGGCGCCGAGCTGAATCATCCCGAGTTCGGGATTGGTAAACGTCATCGGGCCGCCCCCACGTGCATTTCTTCTTCGATCCGCTTGCGGTCCTCGGCCTCGGCGAGGATTGCGGATTCCATTTCCTCCACGTCATGTAGCCGCTGCGGCCACACGCCGTCACGGATGCAGATCACGCAGCGCACGACTTCGGCAAAGCACTGGATCAGCATCAGCGTCGCCGCGATCGGGATCAGCGTCTTGTGCGGATAGACCGGCGCGCCGGTCGGGCTGTAGATGCTGACCTCGCGCTGCGCCCAGGAGATCTCAGCGTAGGGAATGCCGTAATACAGCAAGGCGGCAAAACCCGGCGCCAGAAAGCAAATGTAGAGCACGAGATCGACGCTTGCCTGCGCCCGCACCGGCATCAGGCGGTAGAGAACGTCGCCGCGCACGTGGCCATTGCGCGACAGCGTATAGGCGCCCGCCATCATGAACAGCGCGCCATACATGAAATAGGAAAGATCGAACGCCCAATTGGTGGGACTGCGCAGCACGTAGCGGACGAACACCTCGTAGCAGGTGCCCAACGTCATGATGACGATACACCAGCCGAATGCCTTGCCGACGCCCGCGCTCAGGCGGTCGATGAACAAGAGAAGTTTTTCCACGAATGCCCCGCCCGTTCCCCGTCACATAGAGTCGCCGGGGCGGTTTTTGCCGCCCCGGCGATCGTCATTCGGAACGCATCAAGCCTTCGGCTGGTACTTATCCAGCGGGCCGAAGTAGTGCTCCCAGGCGGTTTTGTAATCGCCTTCGTTGTTGTGGAAGTAGAAGCCGACGCGCGCCGCCCAAGCTTTCTGGCTGTCGAGGATCTTCTGGATCATCGGCGCCTGCTGCGGGTTGGACAGCAGTTCTTTCACCACCGTGTCCCAGGCGGTGAGCTGGGCCTTGAAGATCAACTCCGGCGTGCGCTTGACGTGGACGCCGTGCTTGGTGACCAACGTGACGAGGTCTTTCGAATATTGATCCCACGACAGCCAGATGTCGTCGGAGTTCGCCGCCTGGCCGGCAAGCATCAGGATTTCCTGCTGCTCTTTCGCCAGCTTGTCCCACTTGGCCTTGTTCCACAGGACTTCGATCGCTTCCTGCGCCTGATGATAGGAGCCCATGTAGTAGTACTTGGCCACGTCCTGGGCGCCAAACCGCATATCCGAGGTCGGGTTGTTGAACTCGAACGCGTCGATGACGCCCTTTTCCATCGCCGGCATGATTTCCGGTCCCGGCAACTGCGCGACGCTCGCTCCCATCGCCTGCATGACGTTGGAGGCAAGACCGACGGTGCGATACTTGAGGCCTTTGAACGCTTCCGGACCCGAGATCTCCTTCTTGAACCAGCCGAGCGGCTGTGTCTGGAAGGCGAAGACGTAGAAGCCGACGACGTTGAGCTTGAGCACGTCCTGCGTCAGCTCGCGGTAAAGGTCCTTGCCGCCGCCATAGTAGAACCAGCCCAAGAACTGGCTGCCGTTGAAACCGTAGGCCGGGCCGGTGCCGAACAGCGACGCGGCGCGGTGCTTGCCGTACCAGTAGGCTGGAACGGTGTGGCCACCGTCGAGCACGCCGGAATGCACGGCATCCATCACCGAGAATGCCTTCACGACCGCGCCGGCATTCAGGTAATCGATCTTCAGACGGCCGCCGCCCATGGCGTTGGCCTTGGCGACGTAGCTCTTGGCGTAGTCGTTGATGATGTCGTTCGCGCCCCAGGAACCCTGCATCTTCAGGGTTACGGTCTGTGCGCGCGACACCTGCGGCATGGCGATTGTCGCCGCGCCGGCGAGAGCGGCGCCGCCGAGGAACTTACGGCGGGTCGCAGTCGTAGGCAGTTTGTTTTTGGCCATCTCTTACCCTCCCTTGGATTGTTTAATCCCTAGAACATTAAATCGTCGGGCCTTATTCCATGACCCGACTTTAAAGTGCGGATCCGGTAACCCTTAACGGCAATCGTACGGTGCGCGGGAGCCGGACGCAACATTGGGCGGCATATGGCCGCCTGGATATGCCATTTTTATATGCGAATCCGTCCAAAAGGGAATGGAATCCGCGCACCGTTGGCCCCTATTAGGTAACCGGGGGTGTCTGCACACTGTTTTCCCTCCCACCAGGAGACCGGCCGTGAAAGGCATTTTCTCGACGCTCGCCACCGTTTGGCGCATCGCCAGCCCGTATTTTCGGTCCGCGGATCGCGGTCCCGGCCTCATCCTGCTGGCGGCCGTCATCGCCATCGAATTGTCGATCGTCGCCATCACCGTTTTGATTAATGAGTGGAACGCACGTTTCTACAACGCGCTGCAGGACCGGAACTGGGACGCTTTCGTTTATCAGCTTGGCTATTTCTGCGTGCTGGCGGCCGCCTACATACTGCTCGCGGTCTACCAGCTCTATCTCAATCAATGGCTGCAGATCCGCTGGCGGCGCTGGCTGACCAGCGCCTACCTCGACCATTGGCTCGAGGGCGCCAATCACTATCGCATGCAATTGCTCGGCGATGCCGCCGACAATCCCGACCAGCGCATCTCCGAGGACATCCGCTTTTTCATCGAGGGCGGGCCGAACGGCACCGGCATCTTGGGGATTGGTCTTAGTCTATTGAATTCGACCGTGACGCTGGGCTCGTTCGCGGTGATCTTATGGGGCTTGTCGGCAGCCGCCCCGCTGCATCTATTCGGCATGAGCTTCGACATTCCCGGCTATCTGCTATGGGCGGCGTTGCTCTACGCCATCATCGGCACCGCGCTCACCCATCTCATCGGCCGCCCGCTGATCGCGCTCAACTTCCAGCAGCAACGCTACGAAGCCGATTTCCGCTTCAACCTGGTGCGGGTGCGCGAGAATTCCGAGCAGATCGCCTTGCTCGACGGCAATCGCGCCGAGCGCGACCGGCTTTTGGTGCGCTTCGCCAACGTGGTCGCCAACTGGTACGCGATCATGACGCGGCAGAAGAAGCTGACCTTCTTCACCGCCGGCTATAACCAGGCTTCGGTGGTCTTTCCCTTTATCCTGGTGAGCCCCGCCTATTTCGCCGGCAAAGTTCAACTCGGCGGCTTGATGCAGACCGCCAATGCCTTTGGCCGCGTGCAGGACGCGCTGTCGGTCTTCGTGACGCTCTATCGCAGCCTCGCCGAATGGCGCGCGGTGATCGAGCGCCTGTCCGGCTTCGATCAGTCCGTGGCTACGGCACGCGCCGTCGCCGTGACGCCGCCGGTCATCGGCGTCGCGCAAAGCGAGCAAGCCTCCGCGATTGCCTTCAAGGATCTGGCGGTGCGGCTGCCCAACGGCGTGCCGCTGCTCAATGCCGACGACCTTTCGATCCGGCTGGGCGAGCGGGTGCTGGTGAGCGGCCCGTCGGGCGCCGGCAAGTCGACGCTGTTCCGTGCTCTAGCCGGCATCTGGCCGTTCGGGGCCGGCACCATCACGGTGCCGAAGAATGCCCGCCTGATGATCCTGCCGCAGCGGCCTTATTTCCCTATCGCACCTTTGGCCGCGGCAGTCGCCTATCCGGCCGAGCCGGGCGGCTTCGATGCCGCGCACGTCGCTGAACTCATCGCCGCGGCTGGATTGCCGGCTCTCGCCGCGCGCATCGAGGAGGAGGCGCATTGGAACCGCATGCTGTCGCTTGGCGAGCAACAGCGCCTCGGCATCGCCCGCGCGCTACTGCATGCACCCGACTATCTCTTCCTCGACGAAGCCACAGCCTCGCTCGACGAGCCGGCCGAGGCCGCGCTCTATCACCTGCTTGAGCAACGGCTCGCCGGTTCGACCGTCGTGTCGATCGGCCATCGCGCAACGCTGGCCGCCTTCCACCGCCGCCGCCTGACGCTTATCCGCGACGGCGATCGGTCTTGGCTGCGCGAGGGAAGCTTGGCGCCGGCGGAATAACGGCGGGCCAACGCCGTCATGCGCAAACAAAAAGGCGGCGGCTCCCTTGAGAGCCGCCGCCTCTTGCTAAAGGGCAGTTGAAACGTAGCGCTTATTTGATCGAGTTGACCGTGGTGTCGAACTTGAGGGCCACGATGAAGGTATCGTCGCACCAGTTGTTCGAGTTGTTCGGCACACCGGTCAGCAGGAAGTTGCCGCAACCCGTCGTGCCGAGGTCGTTACCGTAGTAGCGGAAGTCGAGCGTGAGTGCCTTGTAGGTAAAGGCGATGCCCGCGTTCCAGTAAGTATAGCTGGGATCGGAGGGAACGCCGAAAGCGAGATTGAAGCCGGTGTCGTCAATCCACCAGTGGCCCAATTCGCCGGAGACGTAGGCGCCGACAGGACCGGCGGTCCACGGCAGGATCCACTTGCCGGTCACCGACCCGTAGAAGCCCCAGGGGCTGTTCGAAATGCCAAGGGTCGCAAAGGTCGAGCTGTAGTGCAGCAGGTCCGGCGTATAGTAACCGTTGAGCCCAAACGTCAGGCCCTTGATTACCTCATACGAGGCCTTGGCGTAGACTTCCCAGAAATCGCTTTGCGAGGTGAAGCCGTTGAAGCTTTCCTTGGGGTAATAGTAGTAAATCGCGCCGATATCGAGCGAGAACGGACCCCAAGTGTTGCGCCAGCCGCCGTAGAAATCGATTTCAGCGGAAGGCGATGTAAATCCGTAACCAGGGCCGCTCGGCCAATCGATCGCCCAGCCGGCGACGCCGACGTAGAACGTGCCGACCGGCGTGGTTAGATCCGGCTCGAAATAGGCGCCGCCCGAGGGACCGCGGTTCGATTGCGAAACACCGCGGAAATTATAGTCCGACTGCACGAGACCGCCGACGGCGATGTCGAACGTCACTGCCGGCGCCGGCGGTGCCGCCGCCGGTGCCTTCACTGCCATGTCCGCCGCGAAGGCCGGCGCAGACGTCACTGCGAGCGCCGCGATCACCGACAAAACAATCTTTTTCATAGACCCTGCCCCTTTTGCTTCGATCGCCCAATGGCCGATGCAAATTGCACACCAAGTGTTGCCCGAGAAACCGCATCCCTGCGGTCAACCGACGCACGTTAACCGAGATTTCTTACTGAAATTTCACCGCGCTTAGTCACGCGGGCAAGGTGAAAACATCACCATTTGCCGCCTTTTTAGGCGATTCGGGCCTTTTTGACCAGAAAAGCGAAAGTATACAATGAACTGTTGCGCCAATGTCACAAAACCGCGGTCCCGCGGCCGGGATGTCGGAACCGAAAACGCTGGAGCGGACGGCAACTCGGGTAAAGACCCGATAAAAAACAAATCAGGCAGCCGCTTTCTTGCGGTTGGCGGCGAGCAGTTCGTCGACCAGCGCAACGCCGGCGTCGATCGCGGGGTGACTCAATCCTTTTTGTTTGGCGATCAGCTGCACCAGCTTGTCGGCGCGTTCGATGTTGGGCGCGCCGTTGAACAACGCGCGCGCGGCGGACGCCGGACGCGACAGGCTTTGCGCCGCGGCCGCGTATTTCTCGAACGGCACCAGGTCGGTCGGCGCCGCGCCGAGCTTCACGCATAGATCGTTGACGAAATTATAGACCGAGCGCGAGGTCTCGATGTCGCTGTGCACGGCTTCCTTGGCGGTGCGCATGCCATCTTTGGTGATGCAGCGATAATTGCCGGCGAGCAGCATCGCCCATTTGGCCAGCGGCACGAAGATCAAATCGTACACCCTGAACTTCACCGGCAGTTCGATCTTGCCTTCCGGCGCGTCGAAACGCGCGGCGTCCACGTCCTTCTCGAGCTGGCGCAGGATCGCCGTGTTCTTGTCGTCGTCGAACCTGGCGCATTTGAAATTGGTTGGCAGCGTGACCAAAAGCTCATTGGCTTTGCCGTCGGGTGGACGGATGGCCTGCGGGTCCGGGCTGTTCAGCGTGATCAGCTTGGGATTAAACGAGTCCCATACGCCGGCGTCGGTGTAGGCCGCCTTCAGCGGCTCGTAGTCGAGGCCCGGGATGCGCTTCACGTAGGGCAGCGGCGGCATGTTCATGATCGACATGCAGGGGCGGCCCGATTTGCCGACGGCGTCGAGCAGTTCGCGCACGCCGGGCGAGCGGTATTGCGGCTCCTGCATGCAGAGGCCGATGAGGTCGTAAGCTTTCGGGTCGACGCCGGTGGCGGGACCGGCGGTGACCTTGCCCGGCAGCTTGCGCAATTCCAGCAGCACCGGTTCGGCGCGGCCGCGCACCGGCAGCTTGACCTTGAAGCCCTCGGCGTTGATCAGGTCGGCTTCCGCCGGCAGGCAGACGAGATGAATCGAATGGCCGCCGAACAGCAATTTCGAGGCGAGCAGCGAACCATAAGACGCGCCCATGAGCAGAATGTTGTATGTCGCCGGCATGGCTGTTTACTCCCTACCGCGCATTAAATCCGTCGCGCGTTGCTTAA
Organism: uncultured Alphaproteobacteria bacterium; assembly: GCA_963805375.1. Lineage (GTDB taxonomy): Bacteria > Pseudomonadota > Alphaproteobacteria > Rhizobiales > Xanthobacteraceae > Pseudolabrys. Next base: position 193,154 of record CAWDUB010000006.1, read on the forward strand.
AATTCGAGAAAGTTCCGGCCCTTAGGCCGCGCTCCTCGTGAGCCGGATGCTAGTCGGGCGAGCTTGGCGATGCAATCGGGGGCGCGGCGACCGGCGCGGCGGCGCAACATTCTGCGTTGAAAATCTTCGGTTGCCGTTGTTGGCACAATCCGGCACCTTTGGGACGGAAAGGCGCTGGGTTTTTCCGGCTGCTCGGCTTGGGCAGCGCGCGATCTCACATTTGGTCGGCTGTTTCGCGGCGGCGTCGCCGCGGCCTTGGGGCGTGAATGGTAAGCTTGGTCGTGCGCCGGTTCTGCGCGTGGAATTTTGTCGGCCTTGCCGCGCTCGCGCTTGGCGGATTGCTGGCATCCGCCGGTCATGCCAACGCAGCGGCGGTGGCACCAAGCTCGATCACCATCGTCAAGAGCGCGGTGGGCGGTGACGGCGTATTCAGCTTCACCTCTTCGCTCAGCAATTTCACGCTGAGCACAGCGAACGGCACCGCCAGCCGCACCTTCGCCAACGTGCCGCCCGGCAATTACAGTTTCACCGAGACCGGTCTGCCGCCTGAGTGGCAACTGACGTCGTTGATCTGCACCGGCGACACTGGTGGCGCGCCGACCACCGTCGATCTTGGTAGCCGCACCGCGAGCGTCGGACTCGATGCCGGCGAAAACATCATCTGCACATTCACCAACGCGTTCGACCAGACCCAGCACCGCACGCAAACGCAGCAGATCATCGGCCGTTTCCTCGCCCATCGCCTGTCGCTATTGCTCGGCCAAGGCCCAGAGGAAATCGGCTTTCTGCGGCGGGTGCCGGACGCATTATGGGGCGGCACCGGGGCGGGCGGCGGCGCCACCCAGCCTCTGAGTTTCAGCGGCACCAGCACCGCGTCCGGCGACCGCATCGATTTTGCCACCAGCCTGAGCCAGATGATGCAGGCGCAAGCCGACAAGGATGCGATCGGCGGCGCGCTGGCCTACGCCGCCAAGCCGGCCAAATCCCGCATCAATCCAGAGCCGAAGCTCAATGCTTGGATCGAGGCGCATTTTAACGCGTTTCGTTCCGCAGATGGCGGTCTCGACAACCGTGGCCGCTTCGCCGTCGTCTATGCCGGCGTTGATTATCTCGTCACGCCCAACGTCTTGGTCGGCGCGCTCGTCCAGTTCGACTGGATGAAGGAGGCCTCCAACACGATCACCAGCACGGTCGACGGCCACGGCACCATGGGCGGCCCCTATCTCAGCCTGCGTCTCACGCCGGAAATTTTCTTTGACACGCGCTTCGCGTGGGGCATGTCCAATAACAACGTCAGCCCCCTCGGCACTTACACCGACGCCTTCTCGACCGACCGCTGGCTCGCGCATGCCAAGCTCACCGGCAATTGGCGCTCGGGCGACTTCCGCATCACACCCGGCGTGGCCGTCGACTATGCGCGGGAGCGCCAGCACGACTACACCGACAGCCTTGGATTCCTCATTCCCAGCCAAACCGTCTCGCTCGGCCGCCTGTCGTTCGGCCCGGAGATCGCGCGCCGCTTCGTTGCCGCCAACGGCGTGGTCTACGAGCCCATGGCGTCGCTGATCGGACAATGGGATTTCGTGAAGACCGAAGTGATCGGGCTCAACGGACTGCCCGCCGACAGCGACCGCCTCCACGCCAAGGCGCAGGTCGGGCTGCAGGCGCGCGCGCCGAACGGGTTCTCGGCACGCATCGCCGGCACCTATGACGGCATCGGCAATTCAAGCTTCCAGTCGACCGGCGTCGAGGTCTGGTTCAGCATGCCGTTGAATTGAACGGCGCTGCGCTATTCGATCAACGCATAGGCTGGAAGCGTCAGGAACGGCACGAAGTCGTCCGCCAGCGAAATGTCGCGGAACAGCTTGATCGCCTCGGGAAACCGCCCGCGCGCGTAATTCGCCGGCCCTACTTCGCGCTTGACCACGTCCATCTCTTCCTTGAGCGCGCGCGCAAAAAATTCCGGCGTCGCCTTGACGCCACCGTCGAGCGCGGCGCCGTATTTGATCCACTGCCAGATCTGCGCGCGCGAAATTTCGGCCGTCGCCGCGTCCTCCATCAGATGATAGATCGGTACGGCACCGCGTCCGCGCAGCCAAGCCTCGATATATTGCACGCCGACGCGGATGTTGAGGCGGAAGCCCAATTCGGTCTTGCTGCCGTCGTAAATCTTCAACAGATCGTCGCGCCGCACGTTGACATGCAGGCGCACGCGGCTGACCTGGTTTTCCTGCGGCATCATGCGGTCGAACACTTCCTTGGCCACCGGCACGAGGTCGGGATGCGCGACCCAGGTGCCGTCATAGCCGTCGCGCACCTCGCGCTCCTTGTCGGCGCGCACCTTGGCGAAGGCCGCAGCATTCGCCGGCGGATCGTTCTTGATCGGAATTTGCGCCGCCATGCCGCCCATGGCGAAGGCGCCGCGGCGGTGGCAGGTGCGCACCAGCAACGCCGCATAGGCGCCGAGGAAGGCCTCGCCCATCACCACCTGCGAGCGGTCGGGCAGCACGTAATTCGGGTTTTTCGCAAAAGTCTTGATGAAGGAGAAAATGTAGTCCCAGCGGCCGGCATTCATGCCGGCAATATGATCGCGCAGCTCCCACAAGATCTCGTCCATCTCGAAGGCCGCCGGCAAGGTTTCTATCAGCACAGTGGCCTTGATCCTGCGCGAAGGGATCCCGAGCTGCTCCTGCGCGAAAACAAAGACGTCGTTCCACAGCTTTGCTTCTTTGCGGCTTTCCAGTTTGGGCAGGTAGAAATAGGGGCCGGTGCCTTGCGCCAGCAGGGCTTTGGCGTTGTGGAAAAAATAAAGCCCAAAATCGAACAGCGCGCCGGCAATGGGGGCGCCATCGACGGTGAGATGCGCTTCCGGCAAATGCCAGCCGCGCGGGCGCACGATCAACACCGCCGGGTTCTTGCCGACGGCGTAGCGCTTCTTGCTGCGTGCGTCGGTGAAATCGATCTTGCCGGCCCAGCGGTCCTTCAAGTTGATCTGGCCTTCGACATTGTTCGCCCAGGTCGGCGAATTGGCATCCTCGAAATCGGCCATGTAGTGGGTGGCGCCGGAATTGAGCGCGTTGACGATCATCTTGCGATCGACCGGGCCGGTGATTTCCACGCGCCGGTCGGTGAGATCGGCCGGGATCGACGCCACGCGCCAGGAATCGTCGTCGCGGATGTGCTTAGTCTCGGGCGGGAAATCGGGCAATTCGCCGGCGTCGAAACGCTTCTGGCGTTCCGCGCGTGCCGCCAGCAGGTCGCGGCGCTTGCCGTCAAAACGCCGGTGCAGTTCGGCGAGGAATGCGAGCGCGTCGCGGGTGAGGATTTCGCCATAGCGCGGCCCCATGCGGCCGCGCAGCGCGACGCCAGCCACAGCGGAACCAACGGCCGCGCGGGCGCTTGACTTTGGCTGTCGGGTCTCGGGCCGGCGCGACGCGGGGCGCTTGGTTTTGCGCGAACGACGAGGCTTCGTCCGCGACGCTGCCGCCCGCCGGGCGTTGGCCTTGCGGCGCGCCCGGGGCGGCTTTGACGCTTTCGATCTGGATCTTCGCGCGGCAGCCTTTTTGCCAGCGGCCGCCCGGCGCTTGCCTCGCTTGATGGCTATTCCCCTTCTTTGGGCCCGAACAAGGTGCCGAAGCTCGGCAAAATCGAACCAGACCCGGCCGGCGGGGGGACCAGCGCGCTTGGCGGCGGCGCCGGTTTCGGCGCCTTTTTCTTCGGCGCTGCCCGCTTAGTTCTGGCCTTGGCCTTGGTTTTCTTCATCCCCTTCTTCTTCATCCCCTTCTTCTTGCGCGCCGGGGCGGCACGTCTCGCCTTCTTCTTCGACTTCTTTGCTTTCTTCTTGCGCTTCTTCGCCATGATCGACCTCCCGATTGGTTAAGCTACCGCCCGTATTCGCTTGCTGCCCCGCGCCTGACGGCGAGCGGCAGCAGACGCCTATTTACTGACTCGCCGCTTCGGCGGCTTCCGGACGCTTGGTCAAATACTGTATCGCTTTTGGCACTGGACCACCGGTCGCCCAATCGATCAATTCCACCGTGTGGACAACCGGAACGGCGGTGGCGGAGCCGATCTGAACGAGACAGCCGATATTGCCGGCCGCGATCACATCCGGCCCGATTTTTTCGATGTTGGCGACCTTGCGGTCGCGCAACCGGTCGGCCAATTCCGGCTGCAGGATGTTGTAAGTGCCTGCCGAGCCGCAGCACAGATGTCCTTCCGGAACATCTTTGACCATGAAGCCAAGCTTGCGAAGCAGATCTTTCGGTTCACGCACGAGTTTCTGTCCGTGTTGCAATGAGCAGGCCGAATGATAGGCGACGGTGAATGGGGGAGCCGGCTCCATTCCTTCCAGATCGAGCGTCGCCAGATATTCGGTGACGTCCTTGGCCAGCGCCGAGACCCGTGCCGCCTTCTCGGCATAGGCCGGATCGCTGCGGAACATGAACCCGTAATCCTTCACCGTGGTTCCACAGCCCGACACCGTGACCAGGATGGCGTCGAAACCCGGTTCTGTTTTGGTCCAGGCGTCGATATTGTTGCGGGCCTGCGCCAGCGCCTGCGCCTCGCGGCCCATATGGTGCACGAGCGAGCCGCAGCAGGCCTCTCCTTCTGCGATCACCACTTCGACGCCGTGCCGGTTGAGCACGCGGATTGCGGCTTCGTTGATTGAGGGCGCCAGCACCGGACCGATGCAGCCCGACAGCAGCGCCACGCGTCCGCGCCGGGGTCCTTCCGCGGCATAGATTTTCTCGCTGCGATCGGCGGGCGGCCCCGGCCAGCCGCGCGGGCTGATGCGCAACATGGCGGCGAGCCGCGTAAAGCCGGCGACGCGCAGCAGCGGCCACAGCGGCCAGGCGAACTTGCCCGCCACCGCCGCCAGCCGGAACAGCGCCGGATCGGTGAGCACGCGCGCCAGCAGACCGCGCATCATGCGGTCGAACAACGGGCGCTTATAGGTCTTCTCGATGCGCTCGCGGGCGTGGTCGACCAGATGCATGTAATGCACGCCGGAGGGACAGGTGGTCATGCAGGCGAGGCACGACAGGCAGCGGTCGATATGTTTGACCACGTCGCCGCTCGCCGGCTGCTCTTTTTCCAGCATCTCCTTGATCAGATAGATGCGGCCGCGCGGTGAATCGAGTTCGTCGCCGAGCAGCACATAAGTCGGGCACGTGGCGGTGCAGAAACCGCAATGCACGCAGGCGCGCAGGATTTTTTCCGAGGCGTTGACCTGCGGGTCGGCGAGCTGCGCGATACTGAAACTGGTTTGCATCGCCTACACCCCCGCCCACATGCGGCCCGGATTGAGCACGCCTTTGGGGTCGAAGCCCTCCTTGATCCGCTTGCTCAGGCCGGCGAGGCCCGCATTTTGCGGCTCGAACACGTCGACCGCGGCGCGTACCGAGGCCGACGCGCGCACCAGCGTGCCATGACCTCCGAGCTGCGCGAGCAATTCCCGAATTGAAATGGCGGCCGGTTCGTCCCCGAATGGCATGGCCAGCCAGATCAGCCCGCCGGCCCAGTCGTAGAACATCTGCGCCGCCGGCGACATGGCGGCGGCAAACTCGTGCCCCCTGCTGGGCGCGGTCGAAATCCGCCAAAGCGGGCGTTCGCGCACGCCCTCCGCGGCGAAGGGCTTGATTTCGCGCACGCAGCGCCAGAACGCGCGTGACTCCCTTTCAGCAAGGACCGAGGCTTGTCCGAAAGGCTTCATCAGCGCGATCAGCATGTCCTTGCGATGCGCGACCGAGGGCGCGAAGCCTTCCAGCCGCAGCACGGTGGCGGCTTCCGCCTTCGGCACGCCGTCGAACCACGACGCCACGTGATCGGGCAAATGCACCGCGCCCGAGATATCGCCGGACGAACTCATGGCGGACGTCATCGCGCGCACGGCTTGCGCGTCGTCGAGGCCGGCGATGAGCACGCTTATTTCAGTTTCCGGCTTCGGCAGCACCTTGACGGTGACATCGGTCATGACGCCAAGCGTGCCCCAGGATCCGGCGAAAGCCTTGCACAGGTCGTAGCCGGTGACGTTCTTCACCACGCGCCCACCGGACTTGATGGTTTCCCCGCGCCCGGTTACGGCGGCAACGCCGAGAAAATGATCGCGGGCGGCCCCGGCTTTGATGCGGCGCGGCCCGGAGAGATTGGCGGCGATGACGCCACCGATCGTGCCCTTGCCTGCTTCGAGCCCGAACACCGGACCGTAGTCCAACGGCTCGAAGGCAAGCTGCTGGTTGTTTTTCTCCAGCAGCGTCTCGATTTCGGCGAGCGGCGTGCCGGCTTTGGCGGAGAGCACCAACTCCTCGGGTTCGTAGAGGGTGACGCCGGAAAGCTCCGACAGATCGAGCGTGAGATCGGTCTGGCTGGGGCGGCCGATCGCGCGCTTGGTGCCCTGCCCGACGATCTCCAACGCCTTCTCATCGCCGAGCGCCCAGCGCACGGCGTCCTCGACTTCCTTGGCGTCGCGGGGCTTGAGAACGTCAGTCATTGCGCACTGGGGTTATTCCGCCGCGCGGGCCGGAGCAGCGGCAAAGGCTGGCATGATCTCGCGCGCGAAGCGGCGTAATTGTTCGCGGCCGCCGGCGATGGTGAGCAACACGTAGGCGACGCCTGCGTTGCGCAAGTCCTCGAGCATGGCGGCAATCTCGTCCGGCGTGCCGTAGAGCGCGTGCTCTTCGGTGGCGCCGGCCTTGTCGGCGTAGGCCAGCACGTGCGAGCCCGCTTTGGCGTCGGGCCGCCGCGAGACATCGACGGTACGCTTGGTATAGGCGGCTTGCCGGATCAGCGCTTCCTTTTTGTCGGCCGCGTCCTTGGCCACGTAAAGCTGGCGCGCGCAGGTGACTTGCATGGGGTGGAACCTCAAGCCCGCGGCGTCACGCGCGGCCTTGTAGGTCGCGATGCGTTCGCCGAGCGTTGCCGGCGAGGCATATTGATCGAGGATCAGATTGAAATCGCGCGCGGCGGCGCGTTTGATGGAATGTTCGCTGCCGGCGGCGACCCAGAACGGCGGGTGCGGGCGCTGCGCCGGCGGGGGTTCAACCACGATATCTTCGAAATGCCAAAAGCGGCCGCGATGGGAAAACCGTGTCCGCGTGGTCCAGGCGCGAGTCATTAGCTCGATCGCTTCCTCAAAGCGCGCCTCCGCCTCCTCCGGCGCGATTTGAAAACCGTTGAACTCGCTGTGCCGATAACCCTTGCCGATGCCGAAATCGAAGCGGCCGCCGGAAATGAGATCGAGCGTCGCCACCTGCTCGGCGAGCAGCACCGGATTGTGCCAAGGCAGCACCAGCACCGCGGTGCCCAGCCGCAGCGTCGTCGTGCGCATGGCGAGCGCGGCGAGCAGCATCGGCGTAGCGGAAACCTGGTTCCAGCCGGTGAAATGATGCTCGACCGAAAAACTGGAATGAAAGCCGAGCGCCTCGGCCTCCACGTTGAAATCGAGAAAGTCGCGGAAGCCCTTTCCCGTCTCGGCGGCAAATCCAGGGGCGTCAGCTTTGGGCGAGCAGAACAGTCCAAATTGCATGAGTCAGAATCTCGGAATGTCCGGGAACGGCAGCTTGCCGCCCGAAATATGCATGCGGCCGAGTTCGGCGCAGCGGTGCAGCACCGGGAACACCTTGCCGGGATTGAGCAGGCCCTTCTCATCAAAGGCGCATTTGACGCGCTGCTGCGCGGCAAGATCGATTTCGGAGAACATCACCGGCATCAGGTCGCGCTTTTCCACGCCGACGCCGTGCTCGCCGGTCAAGACGCCACCGACCTCGACGCAGAGCTTGAGAATGTCGGCCCCGAACTGCTCGGCGCGATCAAGCTCGCCCGGCAGGTTGGCGTCATAGAGGATCAGCGGATGCAGATTGCCGTCGCCGGCATGAAACACATTGGCGACGCGTAAATTGTATTTCTCCGACATCTCCTTCATGCGGTGCAGCACCTGCGGCAGCTTGGCGCGGGGAATGGTGCCGTCCATGCAGTAGTAATCGGGCGAAATACGGCCGACCGCCGGGAACGCCGCCTTGCGGCCGGCCCAGAACAGCAGCCGCTCCTCCTCCGAGGTCGAGACCTTGCACGACACCGCGCGGCAATCGTTTGCGATCTGCTCGATGCGCGCGATCAGATGGTCGACTTCGGCGGCAGGTCCGTCGACCTCGACGATCAGCAGCGCCTCGACGTCGAGCGGATACCCGGCATGGACAAATTCTTCCACCGCGCGGATCGCCGGTCCGTCCATCATCTCCATGCCGCCGGGGATAATGCCGGCGCCGATGATCGCCGAAACGCAGGCGCCGGCATCCTCCGATGTCGGAAAGCCGACCAGCACGGCGCGCGCGCTTTCCGGTTTCTTCAGCAGGCGCACGGTGACTTCGGTCACCACGCCGAGCAGGCCTTCCGAGCCGGTAATGATGCCGAGCAGGTCATAGCCCGCGCTATCCAGATGCTTGCCGCCGAGCCGCAGCACTTCGCCGGTGATCAGAACCACTTCGCAGCCGAGCACATTGTTGGTGGTCATGCCGTATTTCAGGCAGTGCACGCCGCCGGAATTTTCCGCGACATTGCCGCCGATGGTGCAGGCGATCTGCGAAGACGGATCCGGGGCGTAATAGTAGCCGGCGCCGGCCACGGCTTCGCTGACGGCGAGATTGGTGACGCCCGGCTCAACCACCGCGACCCGGTTCTCGTAGTCGATCTCGCGGATGCGGTTGAACTTGGCCATGCCGAGCAGCACGCCGTCTTCGAGCGGCAGCGCGCCGCCGGAAAGCGAGGTGCCGGCGCCACGCGGCACCACCTTGATGCCTTCGCCGTGGCAATAGCGCAGCACTTCCGCCACCTGCTGGGTGGTCTCCGGCAGCACCACGACCATCGGAAGCTGATGGTAGGCAGTGAGCCCGTCGGTCTCGAACGGCTTCATTTCGCGCGCGCCGGATATCACGCCCTCGCCCGGTACGATGTTGCGCAGACTGGCGACGATGCGGTCGCGCTTGGCCAGCACCGCTTTATCCGCCTCGGGCATTCGCACCGACATCGTGGCAAGCTCCCCGGCTCGTTATCGTGCAACGATACCAGCCATTTGACGGTTGACACATAGGACTGGCAAAAGGATTTCGAAACGGGGCGGAACCCAGGTCCGGCCCCGCGGGTGGCGGCGAAAGGTCACATTGGGAGCGAAAAGATGAAGTCAGCACTGACGATAGCAGCTTTTGTCCTGATCGCGACGGTACCAGCCGCGCAAGCCCAAGATGCCGCGGCGGGCGAACAGGTGTTCAAGAAGTGCCTGCCCTGCCACTCCATCGGCCCCGGCGCCAAGAACAAAGTCGGCCCCGAGCTCAACGGTATCGACGGCCGTCATTCCGGCACCGCCGAAGGCTACAGCTATTCTCCCGCCAACAAGAATTCAGGCATCGTTTGGAGCGAGGCAAAATTCAAGGAATACATCCAAGATCCACGCGGGGTGATCAAAGGCACCAAGATGATCTTCCCCGGCATCAAGAATGAAAAAGAGATCGATAATCTGTGGGCCTATCTCAAGCAATTCGGCCCAGATGGGAGCAAGAAATAGCAGCAGCCGCGGCGCCGGGCAGCCGCTTGAATGAGAAATTGACGGCAAAGCCGACATTTGACCTTGGTCAAGGTCGCGCGATCCGGCCGCGGGCATTGTTAGACTGTAAAGTTCACAAGCTCGAGCAGGAGTCATGCAGTCATGATCAAAGATATTGTCGTCAATCTCGGGCTGGGCGCCAAAGATCCGGCCGGCAACTACGCCATTTCCATCGCAGAGGCTTTTTCGGCGCATGTGCTCGGCGTTGCCTTCGCCTACGAGCCGGTCATTCCCGGTTCGGTCATGGGCGGAATTCCTCCCGAATTCATCGAATCGCAACGCGCCAAATCCGACAAGGCGGCGAAAAATGCCGTCGCCCGCTTCACCAAGGCTGCCGAACGCGCCGGCATTTCGGCCGAGACGCGCATCCTTTCCGCCAGCGTCGCCGGCGCCGCCGACCAGATCGGCCGCCTCGCCCGCCGCTTCGATCTGGTGGTGGTCGGCCAGCCCCCGCGCGAACAATCGGTCCCCGACGAAGTGGTGGACGAAGGCGTCCTGTTTGAATCCGGCCGGCCGGTGATTTTCGTACCGTTCATCCAGACGGAAGGCCTGAAACTCGGCCGCGTCTTGGTGTGCTGGGACGGCAGCCGCGCCGCCAGCCGTGCCATCGCTGACGCCATGCCGTTCCTGCAGAAGGCCAAGCAGGTGGAAATCATCATCATCGGCGGCAAGCCGCCCAAGGGCGGCGAAGTGTCCGGCGCCGATCTCGGCCAACATCTCGCGCGTCACGGCCTGAAGGTGGACGTCAAGCGCATTACCTCGCCGGATATCGATGTGGCCTCCACCATCCTGTCCCACGCGGCGGATGCATCGGCCGACATGCTGGTGATGGGCGGCTACGGCCATTCGCGCCTGCGCGAATTCGTGCTGGGCGGCGTCACCCGCGGCATTCTCGAATCGATGACGGTGCCGACGCTGATGTCGCACTAGCGGGTTTTTGCGCATGCGATGACGCTGGAAAGTCACGTCAAGCTGCTCGACGGAACGCCGGTGCTGCTGCGGCCGCTGCGCGTGGAAGACGCCGCGTTCTATCCGGATTTTCTCCATGACGTGAGGGCGGAGGATTTACGTCTGCGCTTTTTCGCGCCGATGCGCGAGGTCCGGCCCGAACTGATCGACAAGCTCATCCACTACGATCGCGCCCATGCCATGGCCTTTATTGCCATCGAAGAGCAAAGCGGGCGCCTGCTCGGGGTGGTGCGCCTGCACAACGACATTGGCGATGACAGCGCCGAATTCGCCATTTTGGTGCGTTCGCATCTCAAGGGCCACGGGCTCGGCTGGCTGCTGATGAAGCACATGATCGCCTACGCCAAAGACCGCGGACTGAAAACCGTGCACGGCCAGGTGCTGGCGGAAAACCAAACCATGCTCATCATGTGCGGCGAGCTCGGCTTCCACGCCGCCGACGACCCGAGCGAGCGCGGCGTCAAGCGGGTAACGCTGCCGCTCGCCGAAGTGCCGGCGCCTTCCCGATAACGCGCGGCCTATCGGTTTCCCCGCAGCGGCGCAAACGACAGCGGTATCTTGCACTGCGCCACCAGGCCGCGGGCGCGGGCATCGATGACGCCGAGCGCACGCAGCGCCAGCAAGCTCGCCGTCTGCACCGCTGCGCGCGCGGCCGCGGTGTCGGCCGGCCACGGCGCCAGCGGCCCGATCAGACCGCTGGTGAGGGCGCCGACGATCGCCGGCGCGGCGAGACGTTGGTCCAATTCGGACAGATGGCCGCCGTCGATCGCCGTCTTGATGCGCCGCTCCAGTTCGCCGGCGACGGCCTGGCGGAAGTCGAGACGCACGGCATCGACTTCGGCATCGATCGGCTCGCCGAGCGCCGCCCAGATCAGCCGGCGGTCGTTGAGCGCACGCGCGCCGAAGGTCGCGATCGCCGCGGCCAACGCCGATAACGGCCCAGGCGCGGCATCGGCCGCCGCCCGCATGGCGTCGAGCTCGCGCCCGGCGATCGCAGCGACAAGATGCGTGATGAGATCGGTCTTGGAGGGGAAATAGCGATAGACGGTACCGGCCGCGATATCGGCGCGGGCCGCCACTTTCGCGATCTGCACCGCCGCCATGCCGCTCTCGGCGGCCAACGCGCCCGCAGCGGCCACGATCGTCTGCTCGCGCTCGGCCAAACGACGGACGACGTTCTCGGTGCGCCGGTACGGCATGACAACGAGTGAACGATGATTCAGGCGCGCGAGGCAAGCGTTTCTGCAAGCAGACGAGACGAGAATCATTCAGACGAGAAGAGAGTCGTTGCGCCGCAATTCGTTTAGCGATGCGTACCGCTCTTGCCGCCACCGCCGGCGAGCGCCTTCTCGCGGATGGCGGACAGCGTCAACGCCGGGCTGATTCCTTCCGGATCGATCTTGAGATGGATGATCGACGGCTTGCCGCTGGCGAGCGCCTGGGCGAAGGCGGCGGGAAAATCGGCGGTCTTCTCCACCACCGCGCCGTAACCGCCGAAGGCCAGCGCATAGGCGGCGAAGTCCGGATTATGCAGCGCCGTGGCAACCACGCGGCCGGGATATTCGCGCTCCTGATGCATGCGGATGGTGCCGTAGGTGCCGTTATCGGCGAGCACAACGATCACGGGCCGACCGTATTGCACGGCGGTGGCGAAATCCTGCCCCGTCATCAGGAAATCGCCGTCGCCGGCCACGCACACCACCGTGCGCTCGGGATAGAGCGTCTTGTTGGCCAGCGCGGCGGGAAAGCCGTAGCCCATGGAGCCGGAGGTCGGTCCCACCAGACCGCCGTACTTTCGTACGCGATAGAAGCGGTGCACCCAGGCCGAAAAATTCCCAGCGCCGATGGTGATGATCGCGTCCGCCGGCAAGTTGCCGCGCAGCCACACCATGACCTCGCCGAGATTGACCGCGCCGGGCTGCGGCGTCGCCTTCTCGGTCCAGGCCAGAAAGTCAGCGTGCGCGGTATCGCTCTCGCCGCGCCAGGCAATCTCGTTCGGCGGCTGCAAACCCTCGAGGGCCGAGCAGAACGCGGTCGGCGCGGCATTGATCGCAAGCGCCGGGTGATAGACGCGGCCTAGCTCCTCGGCGCCCGGATGCACATGCACCAACGTCATCTGCGGATCGGGAATATCGAACAGCGTATAGCTTTGCGAGGGCATCTCGCCCATGCGGCCGCCGATCAGCACCACCAGATCGGCACCCTTCACCCGCGCCAGCAGCTTGGGATTCGGCGCGATGCCGAGGTCGCCGGCGTAACAAGGATGTAGCGCATCGAATAAATGCCCGCGGCGAAACGTAGTGGCGACCGGCAGCGCGAAGCGCTCGGCAAAGCGCATCAAGGCGGCAGTCGCCTGTTCCGACCAGCGGCTGCCGCCGATCAGCGCCACAGGACGTTTGGCCGCCCATAACAATTTTTGCAGCCGGCTCATGTCGGTCAGGCCCGGCCAGATTTCCACCGGCTCGAAGGCCTTGGCGTCGGGCACGATGGCGCGCTCGGTCAGCATGTCTTCCGGCAGCGCGATCACGACCGGCCCCGGGCGCCCGTTGCAGGCCATATGAAACGCATGCGAGACCATCTCGGGGATGCGCGCGGGATCGTCGATTTCAGTCGCCCATTTGGCCATGGTGCCGAATACGGCACGGTAGTCGAGCTCCTGGAACGCCTCGCGCCCGCGCATCTCGCGGCCCACCTGGCCGACGAAAACGATCAGCGGCGTCGAATCCTGCTTGGCGATATGGATGCCGGCGGAGGCATTGGTGGCGCCGGGCCCGCGCGTCACAAAACAAATGCCGGGGCGGCCGGTCGCCTTGCCGACCGCTTCCGCCATCATGGCGGCGGCGCTTTCGTGGCGGCAGACGGTGAGTTCGATCTTGCTGTCGAGCAACGCGTCGAGCGCGGCCAGATAGCTTTCGCCCGGCACGCAGAATGCGTGGCGCACGCCGTGGATCGCCAGTTGGTCGATCAGGATTTCGCCGCCACTCCGCGTGCCGTCATTGCCGCGCATCGAAACGCTCCGCTTGCGGCTTATTTCGAATGGATCTTCGGCATCGGAATCGGCGGCGAAAACGCCGTCGGCGCCATCAGACAGTTCTTCTGTTCGATGATGTGGCCGGCCTTGGCGTTCTCGGCGAGAAAGGCTTTCCAATCCGGATCGGCTGCCATTTTGGCGCGCTTTTGCTCGCGGTCGGCGGCGCTTTCGTAAACCCAGATATGGGTGAAGGTGTTGAGCTCGCCGCTTTCGGCCACCGCATAGCAGAGCGGTTCGCCCATGTAGCGAAGCTGCACCGGGTAGCCGTATTTCTTGTAAAGTTCGAGCTGCGCCGGGACGCGGCCAGGCAAAGTCTTGTAGGTGCGGACATCGAGTAGCACGGGTAGGCCTCCCTTGATCGGCCGCTTCGCTTGCGGCAGGCGCGGACTCTTTCGGCCCGCGAGCCCCCGGTCAATAGATTTAAACGCGCGCCGTCGCGCTGTCGGCTTTATCGGGAACGCTCGCCTCCGAGCGCTGCTCGGCGGGCTTTTTGTAGTGGGCCAGATTGCTTGCGCTGTTGACCAGCGCCAGATGCGAGAAAGCCTGGGGAAAATTCCCAATCAGCCGGTTGGCGTAAGGGTCGTATTCTTCACTGAGCAGCCCGACATCGTTGCGCAATGACAACAACCGCTCGAACAGGCGGCACGCCTCGTCGTGGCGCCCGAGCAAAAGGTAGGCGTCGACCAACCAGAAGCTGCAGGCGAGGAATACCCCCTCGCCGGCCGGCAGACCGTCACTGGCGGCCTCGGTGTTGTAGCGCCGCACCAGCCCGTCGGTGACCAGCGTGCGTTCGACCGCCGCGATGGTACCGACAATGCGCGGATCGTCGGCCGGCAGAAAGCCGATCGCCGGCAGCAGCAACAGGCTGGCATCGAGTTGCTGCGAGCCGTAGGAGCGCACGAAACTACCGAGCGTCTTGTTGAAGCCAAGGCGGCAGATATCGGCGTGGATCTCGTCGCGGATTTGCCGCCAGTGATCGAGCGGCCCATCGAGGCCGAAACGCTCGGCGCTCTTGATGGTGCGGTCGAAGGCCACCCAGGCCATCGCCTTGGAATAAGTGAAGTGAAGCTCTTCGCCGCGCACCTCCCAAATGCCGCTATCCGGTTTTTGCCAGATGCTCTCGAGGTGGGCGATGAACTCCGTTTGCAGCTCCCAGCGGGATTCGCTGGGCACCAGCTTGCCCAGCCGCGCCTGATGCAGAGCGTCCATCATTTCGCCGAAGACATCGAGCTGAAGCTGCCCATGCGCCGCGTTGCCGATGCGTACCGGCGCCGATCCCTCGTAGCCGGGAAGCCAGCCGGCTTCCCATTCGGTGAGCCGCCGCTCGCCGCCGATCCCGTACATGATCTGCATCTGTCGCGGGCTGCCGGCGACCGCGCGCAACAGCCATTCGCGCCACTTATTGGCTTCCTCGTAGTAGCCCGCGTTCATCAGCGCCAGCAGCGTCAAGGTGGCGTCGCGCAGCCAGCAGAACCGGTAATCCCAGTTGCGCTCGCCGCCGATCTGCTCGGGCAGCGAGGTGGTTGCCGCCGCCACCATGCCGCCGGTCGGCGCGTAAGTGAGCGCCTTCAGCGTGATCAGCGAGCGTGTCACCGCCTCGTCCCAGGGACCCTTGATTTTGCTTTTGGCGGCCCAATGCGTCCAAAACTTCTCGGTGGAGGCAAGCGCGTGGTCCGCATCGATCGGCTTCGAGTACGCTACGTTCAAGGGCAAATAAGTGAGCACGAAAGACGCCGTTTCGCCGGCCGAAATCGTGAAGTCGCCGACCGTCTTGAGGTTCTCGCCATGCAGCAGGACGTCCGAACGCATCAGCACCGTGTCAGGCCCGGCAATCCCGCACAAGGTTTGATCGTCGAGCCGCGTCACCCACGGGACGGTCGCGCCATAGCCGAAGCGCAGCACAAGCTCGGTGTGCATTTTCACCTTGCCGCGCTCGCCCACCACCCGGCGCACGATATGCGAGCCGTCGATGCGCGGCGACATGAAATCGATCAGCGTCGCCGCGCCGTCGGCGGTTTCGAAGCGCGTTTCCAGGATCAGCGTATTGTGCCGGTAACGCCGCGTAATGCGCGGCTTCTCATCCTTCGGCGCGATCAGCCAGCGCCCGTGCTCGTCGGTGCCCAAGAGCGCAGTAAAGCAGGCATCGGAATCGAAGCGCGGCCAGCACAGCCAATCGATCGAGCCGTCGCGGCCGACCAGCGCCGCGGTGCTCAGATCGCCGATCAGGGCATAGTCTTCGATGCGAGAGGCCATAAATTGTTCTCGCTACTGCGTGAAATCCAGCACGGTTTTGACATCGCCGTCGCGCGTCTCGAACGCTTCTTGCCAGCGCGCGAGCGGCACGCGGCGGGTGATCAGACGGCCGAGCCAAGCCTTGTCCGCCTTGGCCAGCGCATCGGCGGCGTCGCGGTAGTGACGGCGATTGGCGTTGACCGAGCCGAACACCACGTCGTTTTCCAATACCATGGCGCGGTTAAAGCCGCCGACGTCGAAATCGATCTTGTGTCCGCCGGATGACACCCCGGCAAGGCAGACGACGCCGTCCGGCGCGTTGCGGCCGATGGCGTCGAGCACCACGGCGCTGGCGCCCGTGCATTCGATGACGATGTCGGGCTCCAAATCGCCGAGGTCGCCGGTGTGATAGGTGGCGCCGAGGTCGCGCGCGAGCGCCGGCTTGGGTCCGTCTTCGGCGCGGTCGAGGATATGCAGTTCGAAACCGCGCTGCTTGCCGAGCAGCGCCGCCAGCAGACCGACCGGACCGGCGCCGGTGATCAGCGCGACGCGCCGCTGCCAGGCCGCCGCGCGCCGGACGATGCGCTCGACCTGCTCCCAGGCCTTTGCGACGACGCTGGTCGGCTCCAGCAGCACGCCGAGCTTGTCCAGCGCCGGGTCGAGCTTGATCGCGAAGTCGTGCTCGATGCGGAATTGCTCGGCGCCGTAGCCGTTGCGCTGCTTGATGCCGCGCTCGGTATATTGGCCGTTGCGGCACATGTCCCATTCGCCGGCGGCGCAGGCGGGACAAGGCACCGGATCGGGCCGGCGCACGATGCCGACGACCAGATCGCCGGGCGAAAAGCCGCTGCCCGCCGGCGCCTGTTCGACGCGGCCGAGAAATTCGTGACCGATGATGAGGCGCTTTTGCCCCGACGGAGCCCAGCCGTAATCGCCTGAAATGATTTCGCGGTCGGTGCCGCAAATGCCAAGCGCCAGCGCACGCACCAGGATATCGCCGTCGCTTTGCGGCGGCGGCGCAACTTCTTCAAGTCTGATGGAATTGGCGTGGCCGGGCTCGACGGTCAGTGCGCGCATGCGGACCAACTCCCATGACCGTCCCCTTGCCCGCTAACATGGCCATTTCCGCTGCCGATGCAAGGCGGCGTGCGGCCGCAGCCGCGCGATGCAACGGTAAAGGAAAGGTTTGTATTTCGCCGTCGCCGCCGCGTACGAAGACGTCGACGCCTCCGGCGACCTGTCGCGGCGCGCGCCGCGCCCGGCTACGCGAGCCATGCGTCCGGCGATCCACTGCCCCGCCGCCCCTCCCCGTGGCGCTCCGTCGAAAAGCGGGGCATAGCTTGCGCGGGATTGAAACGCTGCAAGCCGGGTGCCGATGAACGCTGCGCAACGCTCGAAGTTCTCCACGCGCCAGTTGGCGGTCGGGCTTGCCGGCTATTGCGCCTTCATCAATCTCTATTCCCCGCAATCGATCCTGCCGCTGCTGTCGGGCGAGTTCCACGCCAGCGCGGCGGAGATCTCTTCCATCATCACCGTGAGCACGCTCGCCGTGGCGGTGACCGCGCCGTTCACCGGCACGGTCGCCGATGTGCTCGGCCGCAAGCGCGTGATCGTCGTCGCGATGTTTGCCCTCGTCATCCCGACCGTGATGGTGGGCCTCGCGAGCAGCCTGACGGCGCTCATCTTCTGGCGCGCGGTGCAGGGCCTGGTGCTGCCGCCAATCTTCGCGGTGACGGTTGCCTATATCGGCGACGAATGGCCGGCGCGCGAGGCGACCACCGCCGCCGGCATCTACTCGTCGGGCTCGAGCCTCGGCGGCTTTTCCGGCCGGCTGATCACCGGTTTCCTCGCCGACCTGATCGGTTGGCGCTTCGGATTTTTCGCGCTGGCCGCGATCGCCTTTGCCGGCGCCATCGCGGTGGCCTTCCTGCTGCCGCCGGAGAAGAAATTCGTGCGCTCGCAGGGACTGCTTGCCTCCGGACGGCAAATGCTGGCGCATTTCCGCAACCGCCAATTGCTCGCCACTTATGCGGTGGGCTTCGGCGTGCTGTTCAACTTCATCTGCACCTTCACCTATGTCAGCTTCCATCTTGCCGCCCCGCCCTACAATCTTTCCGCCGGCTGGCTTGGCGCGATTTTCGTCGTCTATCTCGCCGGCTCCGTGCTCACGCCGTGGACCGGCTGGGCGGTCGGACGCTTCGGACGGCGGCGCTTCACGGTGCGCGTGATCGCGCTGTGGGTGGTCGGCATTGGCCTGACGCTCGCGCCCTCGCTGCCGCTGATCATTTTGGGTCTTGCCATCGGCGCCGCCTGCGGGCTGATCTGCCAGGCGATTTCGACCGGCTACGTGGCCATCACCGCCCAAGTCGGGCGTTCGTCGGCGGTCGGGCTCTACGTCACCAGCTTTTATGGCGGCGGCAGCTTCGGCGCGGCCGTTGGCGGCGCCGCCTGGACGCTTGGCGGCTGGCCGGCTTGCGTCGCGCTGGTCGTGGCTATGCTTGCCATCATCGCAGCGGTCGTGTTCTTCGGCTGGGCGCGGCGTATTCCGCCGGCGCCGACCACGCCGCCGATCGAGCCGGCCTAGCGCAGCGATTGCGCGCTTTCATGCCAGAGCGGCCGGTAGCCGCGCGAGAGCACGGCAAGGATCGACGGCGGCGTGAGCACGTCCACGCCGAGCCCGCGCCGGCGCGGATGCATCTCCGCATAGCCTGACGGCTTCCAGCGCAGCATTTGCTCGCCGCGCAGCGCGAAAGCTTCGCCATCGAGCGCGATCATGGCGCCGTCAGGCAAGAACTCGATCATGCGCCGGTGCAGGCGCTTGGCCTTGCCGGCAAGCCGCTCGGCGTGCAGGCCTGCGTCCATCACCGCGGCGGTCGCGCGCCTGCTTTTGCCGGCAAACAGCGCGGCGAAATGCTCGGCGTCACGGCGCCGGCATTCAAAGCATGGCCGGTGTCCGGCGGCGAATGCGGTCACTTCGTCGAGGAAAAACAATTCCGTGTAGCTGTTTCCCCAGACGTCGCGGTGGCGGTCGTTGAATTCGAGCCGGCAGCAAATCCACTGCTTGGAAGTCCAACGCCGGCCGGTCAATTTGCGCGCGCCGTCATGCAGCCGCCCGCCGCGATTGCCCATGAGCGTGCCGCGCGCGGACGCCGCGAACAATTCGCCGAACGGATCGACACGATTGGGCAGCGGCATTTGACTTGGCCGTTGTGCTCAACGCGGCAAGAACAGCACGTTGCGCGTTTCGATGTCGGTACCCCAGCTCGTGTTCTTGCCGAGCGCCGCGATCGCCGGCAACGCCGGAATATTGCGGCCGTGCTGCACGATCACGGCATCGTAGCCGAAATCCCGGCAGATCGCCGCGGCATAGGAGCCTGGATCGGCATGGGTGCCGGACAGCAGCTCCAGCAGCAACAGCGGCCGGTCGCGGGCGATGGTCATTCGCGCGCCGTCGAGTACCTCGCGTTCGCTGCCCTCGACGTCAATCTTGATGAACCGCACCGCGGGCAAATCGAAGCCATCAAGCGTGCCGACCGCGACCTCGAACGTCCGTTCGTTGCGAAACTGCGCGTGCGTGTGCTTCAGATTGCCGGCGAGATGCAGCACCATGCCGTCGTCGGACAGCGGCACATGGAAGGTGGCGCGGCCGGGACGGTCCGATAGCGCGAGTTGGTGCACCTTGGCGCGGCCGCGCAGCATCCAGCGCGCGAATTTGGCGTAGTCGGGGTTCGGTTCGAACGCGACCACCCGCTCGGCGACGCCCGCCAGCGCATAGCCGAAAACACCCTGGTTGGCGCCGACGTCGACCGCCGTGCCGCCACGCGGCATGAGTTGCGGCAGCAGTAAAAGCTCCGGCTCGCCGGCGCGCGCCTCCTCGGCGATCCGCCGGCGGTAAAAGCGCGACGGCGGCGTCAGCATTGAAAGCATTTCGCGGATCGGCAGCGCCATCGTGCGAGTATCGTCGAGCTTTCAGCAACAACGCAACCGCGCCGCCTCGGAGCGGCATCCGCGCAATCCGTCGCGGATGCCGCCGCTTTTCGTCAGACGTGTTCGGCTGCCTTCGCCCCCGCCGCCGCGGTCGCACGCGCCTCGGTCGCGCCGCCGAGCCCGTTGAAGAAGGCGTTGAGCAGCACCGAAACGATCGCCGCCAGCAGGATGCCGGATTCAAGGAGCGGCTTGAGCACCACCGGGAAGTGGTGGAAGAAATTCGAGGCCACCAGCGGGATCATGCCGAAGCCGACCGAAATCGCCACAATGAACAGATTGTAGCGGTTGGCCTTGAAGTCGACGCCGGTCAGGATGCGCGCCCCGGTCGCCGCCACCATGCCGAACATCACCAGGCCGGCGCCGCCCAACACCACCTGCGGGATCGCCTCGACCAGCGCCGACAGCTTTGGCAACAGGCCGAGGATCAGCATGATCACACCGCCGCCGACCGTCACCCAGCGCGAGCGGATGCCGGTGACGCCGACCAGGCCGACATTCTGCGAGAACGAGGTGTAGGGGAAGGTATTGAAGATGCCGCCGATCAGCGTGCCGACGCCGTCGGCGCGCAGGCCCTTGGTGAGCGCGGCCTCGTCCACCGGCTTGCCCGTCATCTCGCTCAGCGCCAGGAACATGCCGGTCGATTCGATCATCACCACGATCATCACGATGCACATGGTGATGATCGGCACGATGTGGAATTGCGGCATGCCGAAACGGAACGGGACCACCACATCCACCCAAGCCGCCGAGACCACTTTGTCGAAATGCATGATGCCGAGGATCGTGGCGAGCACCGCGCCGGCGACGATGCCGAGCAGGACGGCGACATTGGCGATGAAGCCCTCGCCCCATTTGATCAGCGCCAGGATCACCAGAAGCACGAAAAGCGCGATGCCGAGGCCGGCGAGCTGGCCGTAATTCTGGTTGATGATCAGCACCGCCTTGCCGTCGATATTGCCCGGGAAGGCCGGCAGACCGCCGCCGGCCCAGTTGATGCCGACGCGCATCAGCGAAATGCCGATCACCAGAATGATGGTGCCGGTCACCACCGGCGGGAACAGCGGCAGCATGCGGCTGACAAAGGGCGCCACGATCAGGCCGAAGACTCCGGCGGCGATCACCGAACCGTAAATGCCGAGCAGACCGACGCCGGGTGTGGCGGCCATCGCCAGCATCGGGCCGACCGAGGCGAAAGTGACCCCCATCATCACCGGCAACTGGATGCCGACGTAAGGCAGGCCGTAACTCTGGATCAGCGTGGCGATGCCGCAGGCGAACAAATCGGCGCTAATGAGGAAGGCGACGTCCTGCGGCGGCAGCTTGAGCGCGCGGCCAAGGATCAGCGGCACCGCCACGGCGCCGGCGTACATCACCAGGACGTGCTGGATCGCCAATGGCACCAATTGGACCAGTGGAAGTTTTTGATCGACGGGATGAACGGAAGGATCCATGTGTGCCCCCACACGCGCAAAACTGCGCCCTAGAATTCCCCAGCGCGCTATCCTTGCAAATTGCCGGCCACGATACGAGAGGGGCCTGTGCATGGCGCACCAGCCAAAACGCGCAATGCCCGCCTTGCGGGCGGGCATTGGCAAGCCATCAAAGGCTCAATCCGGTTCTTAACCCTGCGGCTGCGGGGCGACGTCGCCGGTCGGCGGGGCATCGGGCCGCGGGCGCGGTTTGCCGGCCGGCGGCACGGCGGAGGACCGCGGCGTTGCCGGCTCGATCACCGATTCACGCACCGGACGCTTGCCTTCAAGCAGGTCCTTGATCTCGTCGCCGGTCAGCGTCTCGAATTCCAAGAGGCCCTTGGCCAGCAATTCGAGATCGCCGCGCTTGTCGCTGAGAATTTGCGTCGCTTCAGCATAGCCGGTCTCGACCAGCTTGCGCACCTCGGCGTCGATCGTCTGCGCGGTCGCCTCCGAAATGTTCTGCTGGCGCGACACCTGGTAGCCGAGGAAGACCTCGTCCTGGTTCTCGCCGTAAGCAACCGTGCCGAGCTTGTCGGACAGGCCCCAGCGCGTCACCATCAGCCGCGCGAGCTTGGTCGCCTGCTCGATGTCGGACGCAGCGCCCGAGGTGACCTTGTCGTCGCCGAACACCATTTCCTCAGCGACGCGCCCGCCCATCATGATGGCGAGGCGCGAGGTCATCTGCTCGCGGCTCATCGACAGTTTGTCGCGTTCCGGCAATTGCATGACCATGCCGAGCGCGCGGCCACGCGGAATAATCGTGGCCTTGTGCACCGGGTCGGTGGCCTTGACGTTGAGCGCAACGATGGCGTGGCCGCCTTCGTGATAGGCGGTGAGCATCTTCTCCTCGTCGGTCATCACCAGCGACTTGCGCTCGGCGCCCATCATCACCTTGTCTTTGGCGTCCTCGAACTCGGCCTGCGTGACCATGCGCTTGTTGCGGCGCGCGGCCATCAAGGCGGCTTCGTTGACCAGGTTGGCCAAATCGGCGCCGGAGAAGCCGGGCGTGCCGCGCGCGGTGGTCTTAAGATTGACGTCGGGCGCCAGCGGCACCTTCTTGACGTGAACCTTGAGGATGTTCTCGCGGCCGACCACGTCCGGGTTCGGCACCACCACCTGACGGTCGAAACGGCCGGGGCGCAGCAGCGCCGGGTCGAGCACGTCGGGCCGGTTGGTGGCGGCGATCAGGATGATGCCTTCGTTCGCCTCGAAGCCGTCCATCTCGACGAGCAACTGATTGAGCGTCTGCTCGCGCTCATCATTGCCGCCGCCGAGGCCGGCGCCGCGATGACGGCCGACGGCGTCGATTTCGTCGATGAAGATGATGCAAGGCGCGTTTTTCTTCGCCTGCTCGAACATGTCGCGCACGCGCGAAGCGCCGACGCCGACGAACATCTCGACGAAGTCGGAACCGGATATGGTGAAGAACGGCACATTGGCTTCGCCGGCGACCGCGCGCGCGATCAGCGTCTTGCCGGTGCCCGGCGGGCCGACCAGCAGCACGCCGCGCGGGATCCGTCCGCCCAGCCTTTGGAATTTTCCCGGATCGCGCAGGAATTCGACGATCTCCTGCAAATCCTGCTTAGCCTCGTCGACGCCGGCCACGTCCTCGAACGTGATGCGCCCATGCGCTTCCGCCAGCAACTTCGCGCGCGACTTGCCGAAGCCGAGCGCCTTACCGCCGGCGCCTTGCATCTGCCGCGACAGGAAGATCCACACGCCGATCAGCGCGATGAAAGGCAGCCAGGACACCAGCAGTGACACAAACCACGGCACATTATCCGACGGCGGCCGCGCAGTGATCGCAACGCCCTTGGCGTAGAGTTTCTGCACCAGGCCGGGATCGCTCGGTGCATAGGTCTGGAAGCTGGTGCCGTTGCTGAAGGTGCCGTGAATTTCCGGACCCTGAATCACCACGTCGCGCACGCGACCCTGGTCGACGTCGCTGAGCAGTTGCGAGAACGAAATCTCCTGCGCGCTGGTGCGCTGGCCCGGATTCTGGAACAGCGTGAACAGCGCCAGCAGCAAGAGTACAATGATCACCCAGAGGGCGAAGTTGCGTAAGTTCGCGTTCATCAGGCGTCCCTAACCGCCGTACGGGGCACCGGCGGCCGTTCTCATTATTGTGCCCCGAATTCGTGGCAGTTTCACGTTTCTCCCCGGTTCCTAAATGTAGGGAGCGCGAGCCCCGGTGGAAAGGGCTCGAATCCATCTATTGTAGCGCGCTTTCGTTATTTTAGCTTTGCTCTGCGCGCGGGTTGGTTAAGCGTTTTGAGCGCCGCGGCGGCGCCCGTTCCACCGCAATTTGACCGCCGCCAAGTGTCACAATTGCGCCGGCCAGGCTGCGCCGGAAACGTGCAGCGCCGGTATTTTGAGCGGCTTCCAGCGCCGCGGTCAGCTCTTCCAGCTTGCCGAGTTCGACCGGGCCCTCGTCGCCGGCCTTGGCGAGCGCCCGGCCGATAAGCCGCAGCGCAATCTCGGCCGGCAGGGCCGCATAACCGGCCGCGTCAAAGGCGGCGGCACCGGGCGCCGGATCGGGGCGGGAAAGCTCGGCTTCCGCCCGCGCGACGGCCGCATCGATCGCCCGGTCGGCGCGTTTGAGCCGCCGCGCCAAGAGCGCCAGCCGGCGCGCGTCCAAGCCTTCTTGCGCCAGCTTGGGCATCAGGCCGCGCAGCCGCGCCCGGGTAAAACGAGGGTCGCGGTTGGAAGGGTCGTCGGCAAAGGCGACTTTGGCGGCTTTGAGGGTCGCCACCAGCCGCGCCTTGGGCAGATCGAGCAACGGGCGAACGAGGACGACAGCGTGTTGCCCCGGCACCACCGTCATGCGCTGCATCGCCGCCAAGCCGGTGAGCCCGCTGCCGCGGCTCAGGCGGATGAGCACGGTCTCGGCCTGGTCGTCGAGGGTGTGTGCGGTAAGGACGGCGGCTGCCCCGGCTCTTTCGGCAGCTTCGGCCAATAAGCGGTAGCGCACGGCGCGCGCGGTCTTTTGCAAAGCGGTCGCCGGCTTGGCGCCGCGCCACGGTAACGTGCGGTGCCCGATGCCGAGCGCCCTGGCCTGACGCTTGACCGCGGCCGCCTCGCCTTTGGATTCCGCGCGCAGCCGGTGATCGATCGTGACCGCGATCAGCTCCGGCTTGCGCTTGAGCCCGCGGCGCCAGCGCGCGGCGAGCCACATCAGCGCGGTTGAGTCCGGGCCGCCCGACACCGCCAGCACCAGCGCGGGAAAACGCTCGAGACCGGCAAACAGCGCTTTTGCTTCGCGGGCGGAGACCGGCTTGGCTTTGTGCGCGGGCATGATCGCAACCCATCCCCGATCAAGCCGAGGACGAGCTTTTCGGGATCGGCCCTAGCAATGCACGCGCTTGAGTTCCTGCGCAACACCGCGCTTCACGCTTGCCGACGCGCGCGGATATTTGCGCCCCACTTCGCCGAGCGTGGCGCAGGCCGCTTCCTTCTGATGCATGGCGGCGAGCGACTGGCCGAGGCGCAAAAGCGCGTTGGGCGCCTTGCCGGCCTTGGAATATTTGGTCGAGACCGCGAGGAACAATTCGGCGGCGTCGCGGTATTCCTGGCGCTGGAACAGGCTCTCGCCCAGCCAATATTGCGCATCCGGCACCAGCGCCTCGTCCGGATGGCGCTTGAGGAAATCGCGGAAGGCCTGCTCGGCCAGCGCATAGTCTTTGTGCAGCACATAGCCGTAGGCCATGTCGTATTCATCCTTCGGCGAGGCCGACGGCGGCAGCGTCGCCAGTTGCTGGCCGTTGGCATTGCCGCGCGGCGGCGGTGATTGCCCCGGCGGCTGCGCCAGCACCGGCGCGCCATAGACCGGCGCGCGGTAATCCGGCCCGCGGGGCGGCGTGTCGTTGAGCGTCGTGAGATCAAGCGGCGCGCCGGCGTTTCGCCCGCCCGGAGCGCCGACCGGTTGCTCGCTGTTCGCCTGCGGCGCCATCGCCGTCTCGCGCCCGAGCACGCGCGGCGCGCCCGGCGAACCGGGATGCGCGTCGGGATCGAAGGCGTCGGAGCGCTGATCGGGTCGCACATTCAACGGCGCACCGGGCGGCGCCGACTGCGGCGTGGCGCGCGGCGGCGGCGCGGCGCCGCCCGAATGCTGGAAGCGATATTCGGTATCGTCCTGCATGCGCTGCAGCCGCATCTCGAGCTGCTGGTTGCGGTGCTGCAATTCCTCGATGGTCCCGGTGAGCTGACGCAAAGAATTTTCAATGCGGTCGAGCCGCATGGACACATCGGCGTTGTCGGCCTGCGCCAGTTGCGGCGCCGGCCGCCCGACCGGTTGCTGCGGCGCGGCGTCATCGCCGCGATTGAACAGGTTGCCGAACAGGCTGGGGCGCTGTTCCTGCGCCGAAGCCGCGGCGGGCAAGGCCAGCGCGACGGCGAGGATCGCCGCCGGCAGCGCGATACAACGATTTGGGAAATGCATGGGTGTCATCGTCGGCAATATTGGTTGCCAAGTCGTTTATGACGGCGCGGCGCCTAACATAGCCGGTCGAGTACGACCAGAATGTGGCCGCAAATGCCGGTTCCGCGGTCAAACCGGGCGTGGCGAGCCAACGAAAGTCAAATCGGCCGTCCCCGGATCATTTCGCCGGCGCGGCCTGCTGGCGTCGTTGCCGGCGGGCGCCGAGCCATTCCTCGAAGCGCTGGGTGACGGCAAAAAACGACGGCACCAACAGCACCGCCAGACAGGTCGAGGCCAGCATTCCGGAAAATACGGTGATGCCGATCGAGGCGCGGGCATTGGCGCCGGCGCCGGTCGCCAGCACCAGCGGCACCACGCCGAGGATGAAGGCGAACGAAGTCATCAGGATCGGCCGGAAGCGGGCGCGCGCGGCTTCCACCGCCGCCTCGGCGATCCCCTTCCCCGCTTCGCGCAATTCGCGCGCGAACTCGACGATGAGGATGGCGTTCTTCGCCGACAACGCGATCAGCAGCACGATGCCGATCTGCGTGTAGAGATTATTGTCGATGTTGAGCGCTTTGAGGACGGCGACCGGCCCGATCAGCGAGATCGGCACCGCCAGGATCACAGCCAGCGGCCGGTACCAGCTCTCGTATTGTCCGGCGAGCACCAGGTAGACCAGCAGCAGCGCCATGGCGAAGACGAGATACATCTGATTGCCGACCAGCTTCTCCTGGTAGGACATCGCCGTCCATTCCGAGGCGACGTGCGGCGGGAAGGTGCGGGCGGCAATTTGTTCCATCAGGGCGCTCAACTGGCCGGTGGAGTAGCCGCGGGCCGGCATCGCCACGATGGTCGCCGAGGGGAAGAGATTGTACAGGCTGATCATCGCCGGTCCGTTGACCGGCGTGATGTCGATCAGCGTGCCGAGCGGGATCATGCTGCCGGCGGCATTGCGCACCGTCAGACGGCGGACGTCCTCAAGGCGCAGCCGGTATTTCGCGTCGGCCTGCACGAAGACCTGGAAGGTGCGCCCGAATTTGCTGAACTGGTTGACGTAGCTCGAGCCCAGGTAGCCGGCGAGCGCGTTGAAAATCTGATCGAGGTTCACCTGCAGCGATTGCGCTTTCACCCGATCGACGGCGACCGCGTATTGCGGCACGTTGGCGCGGAACGAAGTCAGCGCCAACAATACGCTCGATTGCGACTTGGTGTTGTCGACGACGGTATCGGTGACGCTTTGCAGCTTGGCAAAATCGTAGCTGCTGTTCCCCAACTCGACCTGCATGGTGACGCCGGCGGCGGCGCCGATGCCTTGTATCGGCGGCGGCGGCAGCACGCGCACGACCGCCTCCTCGATGCTGCCCATGGCGCGATTGAGGCCTTGCAGCATCGGCAGGAGACCGAGCGCCTTGCCGCGCACCGACCAGTCCTTGAGGATGATGTAGGCGACGCCGCTCGAGGCGAGCGAGGAACTGTTGTCGAGCGGCGACACGCCGGCGACGGTCACGACTTTGTCGACGCCCGGCGTCTGGTGCGCGAGCGCGTTCACGCGGTCGAGCACCTTTTGCGTACGCTCGAGCGAAGCCCCGTCGGGCAACTGCACGGTCGCCAGCATGTAGCCCTGGTCCTCGATCGGGATGAAGCCGGTCGGGATGCGCGAAAAGCCAAAGAGCGTCACGCCGATGATGGCGAGCGCCAATATGACGACGATCGCTGAATGCCCGACCAGTCGCCCGACCAGCCCGGCGTAGCCTTTTTCCAACCGGTTATAGACGGCGTTGACGCCGCGATAAAAGAAATTGCGCTTCTCGAACGGCACCGACGGCCGCAGCCACAGCGCGCATTGCGTCGGCTTCAGCGTCACGGCGTTGATCGCGCTGATCAGCGCGGTCGCCGCGATCACCAGCGCAAACTGGGCGTACATCTTGCCGGTCAATCCGGGCAGGAAGGCCGCCGGCAGGAACACCGATAGCAGCACCAGCGTGATGCCGATGATGGGCCCGAGCAGAATCTGCATGGCGCGGATCGCCGCATCATGACCGTTCATGCCCTGGTCGACATTATGGGCCGCCCCCTCCACCACAATGATGGCGTCGTCGACCACGATGCCGATTGCCAGCACGACGGCGAACAAGGTGGCGAAGTTGACGGTGAACCCAAGCGCCCACATGGCGGCGAAGGCGCCGATAATGGTGACCGGGACTGTCGTTGCCGGCACCAGCATGGCGCGCCAGTCCTGCAAGAACACCAGGATAACGACCAGCACCAGGATGCCGGCTTCGATCAGCGTCTTGTAGACCTCTTCGATCGAGGCTTTCACGAACACGGTGGTGTCGAAGGGCACGTCGTAGGCAAGCTCGGGCGGAAACGCGCGCGCGAGCTCCACCATACGTTTCTTCACCTCGGTGGCGACGGTGAGCGCGTTGGCGCCGGGCGCCTGGAACACGGCGACGCCGGCCGAGGGTTTGCCGTCGAGCGAGAAGATCTGCCCGTAGGTCTGGGCGCCGAGCTCGACATGGCCGATATCGCGCACCCGCGTGATCTCGCCGGCCGAGCCGGTCTTGACGATGACGTTGGCGAATTGGTTCGGATCGTCGAGGCGCCCTTCGACGTTCAAGGTGTATTGGAACGCCACATTGCCGGGCGTTGGCGGCATGCCGATCTGGCCGGAGGTAACTTGTGAATTCTGCTGCTGCAGCGAGCCGATCACGTCCTGCACGTTGAGGCCGCGCGCCTTCAACTTGTCGGGGTCGAGCCAGACGCGCATGGCGTATTGGCCGGCGCCGAACACGACGACGTTGCCGACGCCGGGCAGCCGGGACAGCTCGTCCTTGAGATTGATGTTGGCGTAGTTCGACAGGTACAGGCTGTCGTAACGCGCGCCGGGCGAGGTCAGCGTGACGATCTGCAGGATCGCCGTCGACTTCTTCTGCACCACCACGCCCTGTGTCTGCACCGCCTGCGGCAACGACGACAGCGCGCTCGACACGCGGTTCTGCACCAGCACCTGCGCGAAGTTCAGATCGGTGCCGATGTTGAAGGTAACCGTGAGATTGTAGGAGCCGTCGGCGGAGGCATAGGACTGCATGTAGAGCATGCCTTCGACGCCGTTGACCTGCTGCTCGATCGGCAGCGCCACGGTGTCGATGACGGTGCGGGCGCTGGCGCCGGGATAGCGCGTCGTCACCTGCACGGTCGGCGGCACGACGTCGGGATATTGCGCCACCGGCAGATTGAGCAAGGCGACCACGCCGAGCACGATCGTCAAAATGGCAATGACGTTGGCAAGGACGGGGCGCTCGATGAAAAATTTCGAGATCATGGGGGCGCGCCGTTACTTCGCGGCGGCCGAGTCAGCCGCCGTATGCGGGTCGACCTTCTGACCTGGCACCGCGCGCAATAGGCCCGCGACGATAACGCTGTCGTCCGGCTTGATGCCCTTGTCGATGACGCGCAGCGAGCCCTCAAGCTGTCCGATCTCGACGGTTCGCTGTTCGACCACATTGTCTTTGCCAACGACGAGCAAGTAGCGTCCACTCTGGTCGCTGCCGAGGGCGCTGTCGGGCACCAGCAGGGCCTTGTTCATTTCACTTCGCGGCACGCGGACGCGCACAAACATGCCGGGCAACAGACCGCGATCGGGATTGGCCAAAATAGCCCTCGCCGCGAGCGTGCCGGTCGATGAATCGACCGTCGGCGAGGCGTAATCGAGATGGCCCTTGTGCGGATAGCCGTCCTCGGTTTGCAGACCGACTTCGACCGGCACCTTCTTGAGATCTTCCGGCGTCAGCCCGCGCTTGCGAATCTGTTCGCGGATGCGGATCACGTCCTGCTCGTCGACGTTGAAGTTCGCATAGATCGGATCGGATTGGACGATGGTCGCCAGCACGGTCGGTGTTGAATTGGCGCCGACATAGTCGCCGATGGAAACCTTGCGTGCGGTCACCACGCCATCGAACGGCGCCGCGACGCTGGTATAACCGTAATTGATTTCGGCGAGCCTGGTATTGATTTCGGCCTGCTGCAGGTTGGCTTTGGCGTTGTCGCGGTTGGCGGTCGAGGTATCGAGCGCCGCTTTGGAAGCGTTGCCTTGCGCGGCCAGCGTGCTTTGCCGCTCGAAGTCGGCTTGCGTCTGCTTGAGCGCCGCTTGCGCGCCAGACTGGGCGGCCTGCGACTGCTTCACCTTGAGTTCGTATGATTCCGGCTCGATGGTGAACAGAAGCGTGCCCTTCTTCACCAGGGCGCCGTCCTCATAATTGATGGTCTGCACGAAGCCGGGCACGCGCGCGACCAAATTCGCCGTGTTGACCGCCGCGGTATTGCCGGTAGCATTGAGGTAAATTGTGACGGAGCGCTGCACCGGCGGCGCCACCGTGACCTTGGGCGGCGGCGGCGCAACATAGGTGTTGCTTTCGCCGCAAGCAGCGAGCGCTAGGCTGAACGCAAGGGCCGCGAACCTTGGCGCAATCGACGCGCGCGCGCAGGACATGATGCCGCCTCCCCCGGATCGGGATGGCGCTGCGCCAGCCCGCCTGAGGTGGAACCCTTTCGCGATTTTTCCGAATTGGCAAGCGACAATCGAACGCCTGCCGGCCTGGGCAAGCCCGCCGGCGCCGTGAAACGGCGCCGGCCCGAAATGCTTAAATACGCTTTACCCTACGAACTGACGCCGAGCACGGTGACCGCGCGGCGGTTTTGCGACCAGCAAGAGATGTCGTCGCAGACCGCGACCGGACGCTCCTTGCCGTAGGAGATCGTGCGGATGCGGTTGGCGGCGATGCCGCGCGACATCAAGTAATTGCGCACCATCTGCGCCCTGCGTGCGCCGAGCGCGATGTTGTATTCACGCGTGCCGCGCTCGTCGGCGTGGCCTTCGACGGTGAACTGGCTGTACTGGCTATAGGTGTTGAGCCACTGCGCCTGCTTGTCGAGCGTGGCGCGCGACTGCGCCGTCAACTCGCTCGAGTCGGTATCGAAGAACACGCGGTCGCCGACATTGACCACGAAGTCCTGCTGACTGCCCGGCGTCGCCTGGGCGCCGGCGTTTGCCTGAGCATTTTCGGCTGCGTCTTTCGCGCAGGCGGAAACCGCCAGCGCCGCGGCGAGCAAAGCCGCAAAGCGCACGCCGCGCATAATTTGCCTGAGATTGACCATTCCGGGGCCTCCATCCATGCGCTTAGACCGGGTTAGCAGCCGGTCTAACAGCGCCTTCGTTAAACGAACGTTCCATCAACCTTGATCGAACCTTGCACAACGCCACTAAAACTGTCGCAACGCGGTAAACCGTTTCTGGTGGTTAATGCTTGGTGAACAAGGCGGCCTTGTGTTGGCCCATGATCTTTTCCGAACGCCGGCTCCCCCCTTCGTGATCATAGACCTTAAGACAACAGCGGCGACCAGGCCGGATCCGAGGCGAAACTGGGCGTCGGCTCGCGCAATTGATTGCGCCCGGTAATGTCGATTGTATAGAGCGATGGTCCCTTGCCGGGGTCGCTGAAATACATCAGCACGCGGCCGTTCGGCGCGAAAGTCGGTCCCTCGTTGTGGAACCCTTGCGTCAGGACGCGCTCCCCCGAGCCGTCCGGCTTGAGGATGCCGATTGAGAATTGCCCGCGCGCCTGGCCGGTGAAGGCGATGTAGTCGCCGCGCGGCGACCAGACCGGCGTCGAATGGCTGCCCTCGCCGAAACTGATGCGCTGCGCCGGGCCGCCATTGGCCGCCATGACATAGATCTGCTGGCTGCCGCCGCGGTCGCTTTCAAAGCAGATGCGGGCGCCGTCCGGCGAGTAGCACGGCGCGGTGTCGATGGCCGGCGTATCGGTGAGGCGCGTGGTCTGCTTCGAGCGCAGATCCATGACGAACAAGTTGGCGTTGCTGCCCTGCTGCAGACTCATGATCACGCGCTGACCGTCGGGCGAAAAGCGCGGCGCGAAGGTCATGCCGGGGAAATTGCCGACGATCTCGCGCTGGCCGGTCTCGATGTTGAGCAAATAGACGCGCGGATCGCCCTTCCCGTAGG
Source organism: uncultured Alphaproteobacteria bacterium (assembly GCA_963805375.1). Classification (GTDB taxonomy): domain Bacteria; phylum Pseudomonadota; class Alphaproteobacteria; order Rhizobiales; family Xanthobacteraceae; genus Pseudolabrys. The sequence goes on from CAWDUB010000006.1 coordinate 224,882, forward strand.
ACATATAGGTGATTTCTTGCGTCGAGGGATTGAAGCGCGGCGTGAGCACCAGATCGTCGCCGCGCGTGAGATAACGTACGCCGGCGCCATCCTGGTCCATGATGGCGAGCCGCTTCACGCGCTGCTGTTTGGGGCCGGTCTCGTCGACGAACACGATGCGGCTGTCGAAATAGCCCTTCTCGCCGGTGAGCGTTTCATAGATCGCGTCGGAGATGATGTGGGCGATGCGCCGCCAATTGTCGGGCGTGGTGAAATATTGTTTGCCGTCGAGCTGCTGACCGGCGAACACGTCCCATAGCCGGAATTCCGCCTTGAGCCGCCCGTCGCCCTGCCGCGTGATGCGGCCGGTGACCAGCGCCTGCGCGCTGATGGCGCGCCAATCGGCAAAACGCGGAACGGCGTCGCTGTTGGCAATGCGCTCGATGAAGGCCTGCGGATTGATCGGCGCGAACAAGCCGCTGCGCTGCAGGTTGTTGGTGATGACGGCGGTCATGCTGTGCGCGGTCTCGCCTTCGCCCGCGGTGCCGGGGAGAAAGTCGGGCAGCGCAATCGGCATCGGCTGTGGATTGCCTTGCGTGACGTCGAGGCGCAACACCGCCTCGGCCGGCCGCATGGCGAGCGCGGCGACTGCGCCGGCGCCGACGCCGGTGAGCAGACGGCGGCGATTGAACAGCGGTCCGCGGCGCGGCAATGCGAGCGCCGGATCGGGATTTGATGGCTTCATTGGATTGTCATTTATCCCGTCGGTTAGCCGCGAAACATGTCTCTGGGGTCGAAAGTCACTTCGATATCCTTCCACGTGTCGTAATGCTCGGGCCTGAGCATGTCGAAGGGCTGGGCTTGAAACACGGCGCGCACCGCGCTGTCGCGCGCCGCGACAAAGATTTGCCCGCGACCGCTCGACAAGACGACCGGCGGCGCAGTCAAGCGCCCGTCGCGGCCGATCTGGATGCGGATGCGCACGACATAGTCTTCGGGGTTCTGGATGCCGACCGGCGGATTCCACAGCGCCATCAGACGCGCGCGCAGCGCATCGATCTCCGATTGCGACAGCTTGCTGGCATTGCCCAGCGCCGTCCCCAAGGTCGGCGTCGAATTGAGTTCCGCGCCGGTGATGGCTTCGCGCTGCGGCGCGCGCTTGTCGAGCAAGGCGGCGATCTTGTCGGGGTTGAATTTGGGCTGCGGCTTGGGCTCCGGCCGCTTCGGCGGCAGCGGTTTCGGCTCGGCCTTGGCCTCTTGCTTCTTTTCTTCTTTCTGGTCCTTTTTGATCTTCTCAGCGATCGGGTCGGTTTTCGGCTCCGGCGGCTTTTCCGATGTCGCCTTGATTTCCTTCTTGGGGGTGAGCTTGGCGACGATGTCGGCGGCCGTAACCGGCTTGGGCTCGGCCTTCTTTTCGACCAGCGGCTTGGGCTTGTCGACCGGCTTGGGGGCTTCTTTGATGCCTTTGGTGAGTTCGGAGAATTGCTTCTCGCTCACCAGGTCGACCGGCAGCGAATCGACCGGCGTTGCTTCCAGCCGATGCCCGGAAAACGAAATCATCGCCCACAGCAGCACCGCCGCATGCAGCCCGCCGGAGATCGCGGTTGCCGATTTGAACTCCATCACTTCGAGCCCTGCTCGAATTCGGTGACCAAGGCCACCCGATGGAAACCGGCCGCCGACAGCCGTCCCATCACTTTCATCATGGTACCGTAATCGACTTTTTTATCGCCGCGCACGTAAACGCGCGCATTCGTGCCGCCGCGCGCCTGCGCCACCGCCTGCAGCTTGGGCACCAGATCGTCGACGGCGATCTCTGAATTCTGCAGAAAAATCTTTTCCTTGTCGTTGACCGAGATGGTCAGCGGCTCTTTGTCCTGATCGAGGCTCTTGGCTTGCGTTTGCGGCAGGTCGATCGGCACGCCGACGGTCAGAAGCGGCGCCGAGACCATGAAAATGATCAGCAGCACCAGCATCACGTCCACCATCGGCGTGACGTTGATCTCGCTCATCACTTTGCGGCGATGATGCTTTCTGCGTCCGATGACCGGCGTGCCGGCATTGGCGGCCATGACTAGTTTTCCCTGCGCATGATCTTATCCGAAAATCGGTTCTCGCTTTTCGGGATCATGCGTTATCCCTGCCCGCGCTCGTCGATCTGCCGCGACAAAATGGCGGCGAATTCGTCGGCGAAGCCCTCCAGGCGCTGGGCCTGCTTGTTCACCTCGGCGGCGAACTTGTTATAGAAAATGGTCGCCGGTATGGCGGCGACAAGGCCTATTGCGGTTGCAAATAGCGCTTCCGCAATACCCGGCGCCACCACCGCCAGCGAGGTATTTTTGGAGGCTGCGATCGACTGAAAGCTGGTCATGATGCCCCAAACCGTGCCGAACAGGCCGATAAAAGGGCCGGCCGAGCCGACGGTGGCCAGCACCAGAAGCCGCCTTTCCAGCCGCTCGACTTCGCGGGCAATGGTCACCTCCATCACCTTTTCGATGCGCATCTGCAGGCCGGCGAAGGAGCGCGCGCTGCCTTCGAAACTGCGCTTCCATTCGCGCATCGCCGCGACAAACAGCGCCGCCATCGAATGGCTCGGCCGCGAGGCGAGCGAACGGTAAAGCTCCTCCAGCGATTCGCCCGACCAGAACGCCTGCTCGAAACGGTCCATGGCGCGGCGCGTGCGCGTGAAAAGTACCGTCTTGTCGATCGCGATCGCCCAGACCCAGACCGAGCATATCAAAAGCCCGACCATGACCGATTTGACGATCCAATGGGCGTGCCAGAACAGCGTAAACAGCGAGAGGTCGGAGGATGTCAGCGGGAGCACCGACTGTGCCACATCGGCAGGATTCATGGGCACGTCCTTTCCGCGCGATCCGGCTCAAGTCGGTCAAACCGGCGCGGGCACAATGCTCGGATCATAGGGGCGCGCCGGGCGATACCGCTCACGCGCTCAGCCGAAAACCGAATGTTTCGCGAAAACTCGTCCCGCCACCGGCAGAAGTTACGAAATCCCCGCGAAACTTGGCCAAACTAGGGCGCAAGACCGGTGTTTGTTGCGCCTAACCAGCGCTGATTGTGGTTAAGAATGCGTTAGCGATCGTCGTTCGCCGCGGTTTGAGCCGAGCAAAAAGTGACGGCCGCCCGCCTCGGGGACAGGCGGACGGCCGTTTCGCGCGGGGGGACTGCGCGGGCTTAGTTAGCCGGCGGCGGGTTCGCCTCCGGTGCCGGACGGTCGCGGCGTTCGGCCATGAACGCATCGAACTCGGTCTTGTCCTTGGCGAAGCGCAGCCGCTCAAGGAAGTCGCGGAACTCGCGCTGCTCTTCCTCGAGCCGCTTCAAGGTCTCGCTGCGGTATTCGTCGAAGGCGTGATTGCCGCTCGAGCCGGCGTTGCGCCACGGATTGCCGCCCCAAGGGTTACCGCCCCCCGGATTGCCGCTCATGCGCGAACGCATCCAGTCCATCTTGCGCTGCAGGCGCTCCATCTTGTGCTGCCAGCGGTCGTGACCGCCGTGATATCCGCATCCCATTCTTCCGCTCCATATTGTGAAGGCGAGGATCGCCAGGCCCAGCGGCCACCAAGCCATGAACCCAAGGACGATCAGCGCGATCCAGGCCGGCTTGCCGAATTCGTCGAGCTTTGCAGTGATAGGCATTGTGGGCCTCGCGTGAATGTAAATAACATTTACATGGATAGGAGCGCGGTCGCCTGATGTCAAGAGGCTTCACATAGGCGCCGGCGGTGGTTTTGCGAGGTGGCCTCCCGCCGTTGGTGGAAAAAACCGCTCGCTTGGCTAAGCTGCGGCGAGTCGGCGCGTCCGGCAGCGCCGTAAATTCAAGGACGTAGCCCTGGCAGCCGCAAATCGGCCGATCGAAACCGAGCATTCAAAAGTGGAGGACACCTCATGTGGAAATTATTCATTGCCGCCGTCGCATTCGCAGCGCTGACCACTTTTTCCGCGCCCGCTTTCGCGGTGAATTGCGACAGTTACTGTCTCAAGAAGTGCCAAATGAACAGCAACGGAAGCAACCGCTCTACGTGCCTGAGTGTTTGTGCGCAGCGTTGCGAGGCGTGGAAGAAGAAGCACTAAATTTCGCCGCGCCCCGGCCCATTGTAAGCCCGGCACGCTCACACGCCCTGGCGTCCGGCTAAAATTGCCGTCAGTTTGCCGGCAGACCGAGACCGCGCAGATAGATCAGGACCGCGGCCTCGAGCAGTTCCTCAGGCGCCATCGGCAGCGTGCGCCGGGCGGCGTCGCCGCGCGCAAACAACGACGCGATACCATGCGTCATCGACCAGATGTGCAACGCCACCATCAGCGCCGGCGGCCGCCCTTGCGCCGGCATCAGCGCCACCAGTTTCTCGGCGGCAGCGCGCAAGACACCGAAGGCTTTTTCGCCGGCCTCGCGCAATTGCGGATCGGCTTCGAGCGGAACGCCGGCCTCGAACATGGCCGAATAATAAGCGGGCTCGCGCTTGGCGAAGTCGAGATAGGTTTTGCCCAAGCGGTCGAAGGCACTCATCACGTCCGGCTTGCCGTCATCCCAGGCCTTGGCGAGCGCGGCGGTGAATTCATCGAAGCCGCGCCGCGCGACATCGGCCATCAGCGCGTCGCGGTCGCGGAAATGCCGGTAGGGCGCCGCCGGACTGACCCCGGCGCCGCGCGCCGCGTCGGCGAACGTGAAGCCGGCCGGCCCTTTTTCCGCGATCAACTCCAACGCGGCGCGCACCAGGGCTTCCTTGAGGTTGCCGTGGTGATAGCCGCGCGCGGCGTGCCTGCCCCATTTCATGTAAAGGGCGTTTACATGAGTCCTAGCGCCGCGTCGATGGCGGCGTTACCCGCGGCGGCGCCCGGCAACCAGCGGCAAATGATCGAATAAAGCTCGGCCCGCCCGGCTGCGCGCCTTCGATGGTCAACAGACGCAGCTTGGTGACCACGCCGCCCAGGCGGAGAAGCCGCCGCTCTTGCCGCCGGCCGCCAGCACGCGATGGCAGGGCATGATGATCGGCGTCGGGTTCTCGCCCATGGCGCGGCCGACCTCGCGCGCCAAGGATTTATCGCCCAGCCGCTCGGCGATTTCGCCATAGGTCATGGTCGCGCCGGGCGGAATCGTGCGCGCGATCGCATAGACGCGGCGATTGAACGCCGGGATCCCGTCGTCGTCGATCACGACGCCGGTGAGATCATGCGGCTTACCGGCGAGCAACGCGACGATGCCGTCGATCGCGCGTCCGACATCCTCGGATGGCGCGGTCTCGCGTGCGCCCGCATAGCGACGCAGCAGGCGCGCGCGTGTCGCCTTTTCGTTCGCCTCGGGAAGCTGCACGCCGACGATGCCGCCAGCGCCCCAGACAATGCCGCAGGCGCCGATGGCGGTTTCGAACACGGCAAAACGAAAATCGGACATGCGCATAGATTAGCACGCGCGCTCAGCCGCCGCCGCCCGATTCCTGGTCCGCCTTCATGGCCATGCGCAAAGCCTTGGGGATCGGCCGCGCGCGGCCACCGGAGACAAAGGCAAAGCGCACATCGGCGGTGACCAGAGTTTCCTCGCCGCGCATGACCGACTGCTTCAGGGTGGCGGAGGCGCCCTTGACCTCCGCCGGCGTGGTGACGACGGTGAGCACGTCGTCCATGACCGCGGGCTTGAGATAGTCGATCGTCATCGTGCGCACGACGAAGGAAAAGCCCGGCGTTTCCTTTTCGGCCTGCGCGAACAATTCATGATGATTGGCGCCGATCAGACGCAGGTAGTTGGTGCGGCCACGCTCCATGAAGCGCAGATAGCTCGCGTGGTAGACGATGCCGGAAAAATCGGTGTCCTCGTAATAGACCCGCACCGGCTGATAGTGCTTGCCGCCAATGATTTCGCCGTCGAGCGCATTCATCGCCACGGCACCCGCCCGCCCATCGCCTGCTCCCAGTTTTGTCCGTCGAAGGTCTTGATCGACAGCGCCGACAGATCGACGTCGTCGATGCAGCGGACGTTGACGTCGATCTTGTCGGGGTCGGAACGCGGCACATAGAAAGCGTGGATGCCGCAAGTTCGGCAGAAGGTGTGCTTGGCGACGCCGGTATTGAACGTGTAGGTGGCGAGATCGTCCTTGCCGCTGAGCAATTCGAATTGCTGCGGCGCCACGATCAGATGCAAGAAACCTTTCTTGCTGCAGATCGAGCAATTGCAGAAGGTGACTCGGTCGAGATCGGCGGTGACCTTGAAACGCACTTTGCCGCAGTGACAGCCGCCTTGCATCGTCTTCATCGGCCTAGGTCCCGGCGCGCGCCAGCGGCAGCACGTGATCGCGCGTCAGCGGCGCCAAGTGCAGATCGGGCGGCAGACGGGGATCGACCCAGACCATCCGGTCGATTTCGCCTTGCGGCTCGATCGCGCCCTCGACGTCGACAGCATAGACCGCAGCACGCACCTGAAAACCCGGTTCGTTCGCGGCAACACATTCGAACACACCGAGCGACTGGGCGCTGTTGGCGCGCACGCGGCAGCCCAATTCCTCGACGATTTCGCGCGACAGCGCGGCGACATCGCTCTCGCCGTCGTCACGCTTGCCGCCCGGCTGCATAAAGGCTGCGGTGCCGCGCTTGCGCACCAGCAGCACACGGCCGGCTCGATCGCGGATGAGCGCAGCGACCACGCTGATGATGCGCTCACTCATCGTCGTCTCCCGAAAACAATCCGAATTGGCCGGGATCGCGCGCCGGCTCGGCGAGACCCAGATGCTTGAAGGCGTGCGCGGTGGCCAGCCGCCCGCGCGGGGTGCGCTGGATAAAACCTTTCTGGATCAGGAACGGCTCGATGATGTCCTCGATGGCGTCGCGCGGCTCCGATAGTGCGGCCGCGAGCGTATCGACACCGACCGGCCCGCCGCCATAGCTTTCCGCGATGGTCAAAAGATAGCGCCGGTCCATGGCGTCGAGCCCGCTGGCATCGACTTCCAGCGCCAGGAGCGCGCGGTCGGCGATCTTTCGATCGATGGCCTTGTTACCGTCGACGTGGGCGAAGTCGCGCACGCGGCGCAACAACCGTCCGGCAATGCGCGGGGTGCCGCGGGCGCGCCGCGCGATCTCATTGGCACCGTCGGCGCTCATGCCGATGCCGAGCACCCGGGCGCCGCGATTGACGATCTCTTCCAGTTCGCTCTCTGAGTAGAAATTCAACCGCACCGGAATGCCGAAGCGGTCGCGCAGCGGATTGGTGATAAGGCCGGCGCGCGTGGTCGCGCCGATCAAGGTGAAGGGCGAAAGATCGATCTTGACCGAGCGCGCCGCCGGGCCTTCGCCGATGATCAGGTCGAGCTGGTAGTCCTCCATCGCCGGATAGAGGATCTCCTCCACCGCGGGATTGAGCCGGTGGATCTCGTCGATGAACAAGACGTCGCGCGGCTCGAGATTGGTCAACAGCGCGGCGAGGTCACCGGCTTTGGCGATCACCGGCCCCGAAGTGGCGCGGAAGTTGACACCCAATTCGCGCGCCACGATCTGCGCCAGCGTGGTCTTGCCCAGGCCCGGCGGACCGACAAACAGCACATGGTCGAGCGCTTCCTTGCGCGAACGCGCCGCCTCAATGAAAACTTTCAAGTTCGCGCGCGCCTTTTCCTGGCCGATGAATTCGCTCAGTCGCTGCGGCCGCAACGAGGCATCGACGTCGTCGTCGCGGGTTTCGGCGGAAACGAATCGTTTGGGCGCGGTGGTCATGATAGCTGTCGTCCCGGCCAAGCGAGCGAAGCGAAGCGCGAGCCGGGACCCATACGCCGCGGCCTATCGAGAGTGCACGGCGTATGGGTCACCGCTTTCGCGGGGACGACAGTTAAGAATAAAATTGCCTCTCTCATGTCATGCCCCGCCGGTATTTGTTCGGCAGCAATTCGCCGATGCTCGCGATGGTCGGTTCCGCGCCGTTCGGTACAATCACCCGCGCTTTTGCGTCGTAGTCGTGGATCAATTCACGGCAGGTACCGCACGGGCTCACCACCGCGACCTTGCCCGGCTCGCCCGGCTTGGGATGGCGCACCGCGACGATGGTTTCGATGCCTTTGTCGCCGGTCTCGGTGATGGCGCGGCCGATGGCGATGGCTTCGGCGCAGACCGCGCCACGGCCGACATAGGCGTCGATGTTGACGCCGGTGACGATGCGGCCCTCGCGCGTGCGCAAGGCAGCGCCGACTTCCTGCCACTCGTTGCGGTAGCGGCTCTCGATGGCCTTGGTCGCGGCGGCAATCAATTCGCGGTCTTTCTCGGTGAGCGGCATCAACAGTCCGATACGCTATTTCGCGAGTTCCTTCAGGCCCTGACGGATCAGCACGGCGGTGTCGGCGCCCTCGCCGGCGTTGCGGGTGGCGGCGGCGATGGCGGCGGCGGCCTGCGGCTGCCCATAGCCGAGATTGACCAGCGCGGAAACCGCATCCATGACGGGCTTGGGCGCGCGGCGTTCTTCGAGCGCGCCGGAGAGCTTGATCACCGCCGGATCAAGTGCGGCAAATTCCGGCGCTTTGTCTTTCAGTTCCGTCACAATGCGCTCGGCCACCTTCGGCCCGACGCCGGGCGCGCGCGCCACCGCCGCCTTGTCGCGCATGGCGACGGCGGTCGCGAGATCGGATGTCTTCAGCGTGCTCAGCACCGACAGCGCTACCTTGGCGCCGACGCCCTGCACCGTCTGCAACAGGCGGAACCATTCGCGGTCCATGTCGGTCAGAAAGCCGAACAGCTTGATCTGGTCTTCGCGCACATGCGTTTCGATCGACAGCGTGGCGGCTTCGCCCGGCGCCGGCAGCGCTTGCAGCGTGCGCGCGGGGCAGTGCACCTGATAGCCGACACCGCCGACGTCGAGGATGACGTAATCGGCGCCGTAGCTATCGACGATGCCTTTGAGCTTGCCGATCATCGGCGGCCTCTTGGTCGTCGTCCCCTCCCCCGCTTGCGGGGGAGGAACAGGGAGGGGGAAAGCGGCGAGCGCAAGACTGTGCGTCTGCCCCCTCCCCAACCCTCCCCCGTAAACGGGGGAGGGAGCGCGTTGTGCCTGCTGCAAGTCATCGCGCCGCCACCTTCAGCTTCATCATCACGCTGGTGCGATGATGCGCGTGGCACACCGCGATGGCCAACGCGTCGGCGGCATCCTCGCTCTGCGGGTCGGCTTTCGGCAGCAGGACGCCGATCATCATTCGAACTTGCGCCTTCTCGCCGTGGCCGGCGCCGACCACGGTTTTCTTGATCACATTGGGCGCGTATTCCGCCACCGTGAGCCCGGCGCGCGCCGGCACCAGCATGGCGATGCCGCGCGCCTGGCCGAGCTTGAGCGTCGCCGACCCGCTGGCGTTGACGAAGGTTGCTTCGACCGCCGCTTCGTGCGGGCGGAATTCTTCGATCACGCGCGCCAACCCGTCATGGATCGCCACCAGCCGCACGCCGAGATCGGCGCGCTCGCTGCTCTCGACCGAGCCGCAGGCGACAAAGATCAAGCGGTTGCCGTCGGCCTCGATGAGGCCCCAGCCGGTGCGGCGGAGCCCCGGATCGATGCCGAGGATGCGAATCGGATGCCCGACCATGGCCCCGTTGATAGCCCCACGACGGCTTTACGCCTAGAAGGCAATGGCCGCAGCGCCAAACGGGGCAAGGCCGTCGCGCAACCTTGGCGGACTCGGAATATCGGACGCTATTGCAGTAGAATTGCGGCCAATGCCGGGTTCACCGTCCCCAATTCGTCGCGGCAAGCGGCGGGCCGTCATCATTGGCGGCTCGATGTCGGGGCTGTTTTCCGCCGCGTTCCTGCGGCAGATCGGCTGGGACGTCGACGTCTACGAGCGCTCGCGCGTCGAGCTGGTCGGCCGCGGCGCCGGCATCACCGGCCATCCCGAACTGCTGGAGGCCCTGCAAGCGAGCGGCGCCGGCACCGCGGACCTCGGCGTCGAAGTGCCCAGGCGTATCGCTATCGATCGCGCGGGCCGTGTCACCGAAGAACGTCCTCTGCGGCAAGTGCTCACTTCTTGGGACCGGCTGCAGCGCCTGCTGCGCACGACCATCGACCCCGCGCGCTATCATCTCGGCTGGAATTTCGAGCGCGTCGAGCAGGACGAGCGCGGCGTGCGCGTGCAGTTTTCCGGCGGCCGTGTCGAACATGCCGACATTCTCGTCGGCGGCGACGGCATCCGCTCGAGCGTGCGCGGGCAAATGGCGCCGCAGGTGCAGCCGGTCTATGCCGGCTACTACATCTGGCGCGGCGCCCCCAACGAGGCCGACCTCGCGCCGCAGACGCTGCGCAGCATCTATCCGCTGTTCACCTTCTACTTACCCGAACGTCAGCAGGTCATCGGCTATCCGATCGCCGGTTTCAACGACGACCTGACGCCCGGCAAGCGCCGTTACAATTTCATCTGGTACCGCGTCGCAGACGCCGCGCAATTGCGTGACATGTGCGTGGACGAGAACGGCGTGCAGCACGACTATTCAGTGCCGCCGCCGCTGGTGCGCAAGGATCTGATCGCCGCGATGCACAAGGACGCGCGCGACATTTTGCCGGACGCCCTGCTCGACTGCCTGATGAAGATCAAGCAGCCCTTCATCACGCCGATTTACGATTTCACCGCGCCGTCGATCGTGTTCGGCCGCGTCGCTATGGTCGGCGACGCGGCGGCCAATGCCCGCCCGCATATGGGCTTCGGCATGGCCAAAGCCGGCACCGACGCGCAGGCGCTGGCCAAGCATCTCGACGCCCACGATGACATCGATGCCGCGCTGAAAGCCTATAACGCCGATCGCCAGCCGATCGGCAACACGATCGTGCTGCACGGGCGCAAGCTCGGCACCCATCTCGGCGTCGATCTCAAGACCGAGGAGGATCGTCGCATGCATGCGCTGCTGCAAAGCGACGGCGCCATGCTCGACTGGATCGCGGTGCCGAATTTTCTTGACGCGTATCGTTAGAGCGGCTTCCACTTCGCGCTCCGCATATTTTTCCGTCACCCGCGGGCTTGTCCCGCGGGTCCCGCTCAGGGACGCAATGCCTCCCTAAGCGAGATGGCCGGGACAAGCCCGGCCATGACAAGGTCAGTGGGGGTGAAGACGTGTATGGCGGATCTTACGCGCTCATCTTCTGCACCAGCGCGTCCGACACTTCGAAATTGGCGTAGACGTTCTGCACGTCGTCGCTTTCGTCGAGCGACTCGATCAGCTTCAAGACCTTCTCGCCGGCCTCGTCGTCGACCGAAATCGTGTTTTGCGGCTTCCACAGCAGCGCCGCCTTGCGCGGCTCGCCGAATTTGGCTTCCAGCGCCTTGGCGACATCGCTCAGCGTTTCCGGCGTGGTGAAGATCTGATGGCCGTCGTCGTTCGAAACGACATCCTCGGCACCGGCCTCGATCGCCGCCTCCAGCATCGCGTCGGCGCTCGCCGTTTTGGCGTCGTATTCGACCACGCCGACATGGGTGAACATGAACGACACCGCGCCGGTTTCCGCCAGGTTGCCGCCGTTCTTGGCGAAGATCGCGCGCACCTCGCCGGCGGTGCGGTTGCGGTTGTCGGTCAAGGCCTCGACGACCACCGCCACGCCGCCCGGTCCGTAACCTTCGTAGCGGATCTCGTCGTAACTCTCGGAATCGTTGCCTTGCGACTTCTTGATGGCGCGCTCGATATTGTCCTTCGGCATGTTCTCGGCGCGGGCGGCGAGCATGGCGGCGCGCAGGCGCGGGTTGAACGCCGGGTCGGGCATGCCGAGCTTGGCCGCCACGGTGATTTCGCGCGCCAGCTTGCCGAACAGCTTGGAGCGCGCTTTATCCGCGCGCCCCTTTTTGTGCATGATGTTCTTGAACTGGGAATGACCGGCCATGGCGCACGAATTCGTCGGTTGATGCGGGCGGCTATATAGGACGGCCGCCGGAGAAAGGAAACTCCGATCGAACCGGCCAGCTAGTTCCAAAAGTCCGGCTGCGCTTGTTCCAAGATGCCGCCGAGGCGCACCGCGGCGACGCGCGCGGCAAGCCCTGAGGCATCGTCGGTTTCCACCGCCAGAGCGCAGAGCGTTGCGACGCCTGAGGCCGGCTCGAATTTCGACCCCGGGATCTTGCGCAGAAAGCGGTTGAGCGGCTCGTCTTTGTTCATGCCGATGACCGACTCGAAATCCCCGGTCATGCCGACATCGGAGACGAAGGCCGTCCGCCCCGGCATGAAGCGGTGATCGGCGGTCGGACAATGCGTATGCGTGCCGACCACCAGGCTGGCGCGGCCGTCGCAGAAAAAGCCCATCGCCTGTTTCTCGCTGGTCGCCTCGCAATGCATATCGACGATGATGACGTCGGCGCCGGACTTGAGCGGACAGGCGGTCAATTCGTGATCGACGGCGGCAAACGGATCGTCGAGCGCATCCATGAAGATGCGGCCCATGGCGTTGACGATGAGCGCGCGCTTGCCGTTTTTGGTGCCGATCAGCGCCGCGCCGCGCCCGGGCGTGCCCTTCGGATAATTCACCGGTCGGATCAGCCGCGGCGCCCGCTCGATGAACACCAGCGCCTCGCGCTGATCCCAGGCGTGATTGCCGAGCGTGACGGCGTCGGCGCCGGCATCGATCAATTCGTTGTAGATCGTTTCGGTGATGCCGAAGCCGCCGGCGGCGTTCTCGCCGTTGACCACGACGAGGTCGAGCTTCCAATCGGCGATCAGCTTCGGCAGCCGCTCATTGACCGCCGTGCGTCCGCTGCGCCCCACCACATCGCCGACAAAGAGAATACGCATGCCGCTTAAGACTCTTTATTGGCGCATGACCTTGTCCGAAAACCGGTTCCCACTTTTCGGGATCATGCGCTGCGCAAATCAATGACCTCGCGCTCCGTTAGCACGAGATCGAGCCGCTCGTCGCGCTCCGTGGCGGGAACGCGGGGAATTTCCTGCGCCGCGAAGGCGATGCCGATGGCGGTGACCGGCTTTTTCGCCCGCAGTGCATTGATGGTCATGTCGTAATAGCCGGCGCCGTAGCCGATGCGCTGGCCAGCGCGGTCGAAAGCGGCGAGCGGCACGATGACGATGTCCGGCGCCACCGGACGCGCGCCCGGCATCGGCTCGCGGATGCCCCATTGGCCGCGCGCCAGATCGTCACCGAAAGCGTAGGCGCGCATGATCAGCGGCTTGCCGCGGCCCGAGATCACGGGCAGCGCCAGCTGCGCGCCGGCCTCGGCGAGCTTGCGCATCAGCGCCAGCGGGTTGATTTCGCTCTTCAGCGGCATGAAGCCGGAGACGATCGTGCCGGGCGCTACCGCAACGGGCAGCCCCCGCGCGGCAACCGTCTCTGCCGCCGCCGCGCGAACCTCCGCCGGCATGGCATCGCGCCGCGCCAGGACTTCGGCACGGAGGAGAGCTTTCGGCGATTGTGTTTCGGTTGCGTCAGGCATGAGCGTGAAAGCGTGCGGAGCCGCGATGGCCGTCAGAGCGTGATCCCGGGAACCTACATAAGTAGGTGGGCGCCATATGACCGAACCCACGAGCTCGGCCAGGGACAGCTCCCGTTGGGATCGTAAGGCCCCGGGGAATGTGTCTCTGTCGCACCTCGCAGCCCCGCCGGCGCAATGTAGTGGTTATGACCAGCGCGCGCCAGCGCCACATCAGTCGCGCAAGCCGGCGCCGTTTTCGACCACCATCATGGTAGCGGTCATCAGCGCGACCTGTTTGCGGCGATCGGCCTCTTCCGCGAACACGTCGGCCAGCGTAACGACCAGTTTCCTTCCATTGCGAACGACGCGACCGATAGCCCTCAGCCGATCGCCTTTGGCCGGCGCCAACAGATTCATCTTAAATTCAATGGTCAGCACCGCCGCCTCGCGCGGCATCACGCTGAGCGCCGCGTAGCCGCAGGCGCTGTCGGCGATGGTGGCAACCGCCCCGCCATGCACGAAATTATGCTGCTGGAGAATTCTGTCGGAGTAAGGCAGGACAATTTCGACTTCGCCTGGTCGCACAGCGGCAATCTCGGCGCCGAGCGTGGTCATCATCGATTGGCGCGCGAAGCTGCCGCGAACGCGTGCTTCGGTTTCCCTCGGGTCGATTGTCAAATGATCAACCGATCGCCACGCTGGTCGTGTGCGCGGCGTTGAGTTTCCTGGTGATGCCTTCCAGCCGCTCGGCCGCCGAATTGAAGGCGTGGATCACCGCATCGGAAGCCTGGCGGGCGCGCTCGCTGTCGGCCGCGCGCGCCTCCTGCAGCGAGGCCGCCTCCTCCGCCAGCTGGCGCAAGCGCTCGTTGGTCTCGGCCAGCTCATCGACCAGCGTCAGCGCCGCCATCAGCATCAGCCGGGTATTGCCGATCTCGCCGAATTTGTTGCGCAAGTTGCTGGTGCGCTCGTCGACCTCTTTGGCGAGCGTCTGCAGATGATCCTCCTGCCCGTCCTCGCAGGCGAGACGGAACTGGCGGCCGGCAATGTCGGCGATCACTTCTGCCATAAGGTCACCCGCTCACTTGCAGCACAGACTGGATCGAGGCCATGGCCGCGTCCAGCCGCTCGGCGATTTCGCGGTTCGCCGCCTCCAGCCGGCGCGTGCGCGCGGTCTCGCCGTCGAGCGCGGCGGCAAGCTGCGTCCGGTCGACGCCGAGCGCCTGCAGTTGCACCGCCAAGCCTTCGGCGTTGCGGTCGGCCTCCTGCCGGCGCTCGACTGCGGCATCGAGCGCGTCGAGCGCCAGTGCCAGGCGCTTGACCGCTGAATCGATTGCGCTTTGGTCCGTCATCGCCTGTGTCCGCCGTGGAAAAAGCTCTGCGGAAGCAAACGTTTAGGCAGAGAACTTTACGTGCTGCGCGATCCCCTCGTCAACGCCGGAACACCAAGTTGCCCACGTGTTTCATGCAGCCTGTGAATGGCGCGCCGGCGCGCGTCCGCTCAGATTGACTCAAGGGCCTTACATGCTATCCACCGCACGCAAACAGGCCCTTTCCATGACCGCAAAGGCTTCGCCGACGGCCGCCGTGGCGCAAACAGCGCGCCGCGAGCAAGCGGCCGCAAACCCCGTCACCCATGCGGCGCTCGCCAACGCCATCCGCGCGCTGGCGATGGACGCGGTCGAGCAGGCGAAATCCGGCCATCCCGGCATGCCCATGGGCATGGCCGACGTTGCGACCGTGCTGTTCACGCGCTTTTTGAAATTCGATCCCGCCGATCCATCCTGGCCCGACCGCGACCGCTTCGTGCTGTCGGCCGGGCACGGCTCGATGCTGCTCTATGCGCTGCTCTATCTGACCGGCTACGAAGCGATGACCATCGACGAGATCAAACGCTTCCGCCAGCTCGGCTCGCTCACCGCCGGACATCCCGAACACGGCCACACGCCCGGCGTCGAGACCACCACCGGCCCGCTCGGCCAAGGGCTTGCCAATGCGGTCGGCATGGCGATCGCCGAGCGCCATCTGGCGGCGGAATTCGGCGAGGTGGTGGATCACAGGACTTACGTCATCGCCTCGGACGGCGATCTGATGGAAGGCATCAGCCAGGAAGCCATCGCGCTCGCCGGCCATTTGAAGCTCAACCGGCTGATCGTGCTGTTCGACGACAACGGCATTTCCATCGACGGCGCGCTGTCGCTTTCAGACTCGGTCGATCAGATAAAGCGCTTCGAGGCGGCCGGCTGGGCGGCCGCGCGCATCGACGGCCACGATTCGGCGGCGATCGCCTCGGCCATCGCCAAGGCACAAAATTCCGATCGCCCCGTACTGATCGCCTGCAAGACCACCATCGGCTTCGGCGCGCCGACCAAGGCCGGCAAGGCGTCATCGCACGGCTCGCCGCTCGGCGCCGACGAGATCAAAGGCGCGCGCGAAAAACTCGGCTGGTCGCCGGCGCCGTTCGAAATTCCCGACGATATTCTGGTGGCCTGGCGCGCCGCCGGCCAGCGCTCAAAGGCGGCGCATGCCGACTGGGCGAAGCGCCTGGCCGCGCTCGACGCCGGCAAGCGCGGCGAGTTCGAGCGGCGCATGAAGGGCGACCTGCCGAAGGCGTTCGACGAGGCGGTGCGCAGGGTCAAGGAGACGCTCGCCGCAACGCCGAAAGATATCGCCACGCGCTCTTCATCGGAGTTTGCGCTCGAGAGCCTGGTGCCTGCCGTGCCGGAAATGCTCGGCGGCTCCGCCGATCTGACCGGCTCCAACAACACCCGCACCAAATCGATGAAAGCGATGAGCGCCTCCGACTACGGCGCGCGCTTCATCCATTACGGCGTGCGCGAACACGGCATGGCCTCGGCCATGAACGGCATGGCGCTGCATGGCGGCATCATCCCCTACTCCGGCACGTTCCTGGTGTTCTCCGATTATTGCCGCCCGGCGATCCGCCTCGCCGCGCTGATGGGCCTGCGCGTCATTCACGTCATGACCCATGACTCCATCGGCCTCGGCGAAGACGGCCCGACGCATCAGCCGGTCGAGCATCTTGCCGCGCTGCGCGCGATCCCCAATCTGCTCGTGTTCCGCCCTTGCGACGCGGTGGAGACGATCGAGTGCTGGCAACTGGCGCTGCAGGCAAAAGATCGCCCGAGCGTACTGGCCCTCACCCGCCAGAACCTGCCGCAACTGCGCAACCGGCTGGACGCGGAGAACATCTGCGCCGCCGGCGCCTACGAGATCGCCGCGCCCGACGGCCGCGCCGACGTCTCGATCTTTGCCACCGGCTCCGAGGTTTCCATCGCCGTCGAGGGCGCGAAAGTACTGGCGCAGCGCGGCGTCGCCGCCCGGGTCGTCTCGGTGCCGTGCATGGAGTTGTTGCTGCAGCAGCCCGGCGCGCTGCGCGCCGCCATCGTCGGCGAGGCCCGCGTCAAGGTCGGCGTTGAGGCCGGCGTGCGCCAAGGCTGGGATGCCGTGATCGGCTCCGACGGCGCCTTTGTCGGCATGAACTCGTTCGGCGCCAGCGCGCCCTATAAGGACCTCTACAAGCATTTCGGCGTTACCGCCGAAGCCGTCGCGCAAGCCGCCATCTTAAAATTGGGCAAAAAATAATCATATTGCGGGCGTAACCAGCCCTGCAGACGCATCAGAAGCCGGGAGCGACAAATGACAGTCCGCGTTGCCATTAACGGTTTCGGCCGCATCGGCCGCAACGTGTTGCGCGCCATCGCCGAATCCGGCCGCAGCGACATCGAGGTGGTCGCCGCCAACGATCTCGGGCCGGTGGAGACCAACGCCCATTTGCTGCGCTACGATTCGGTGCATGGCCGTTTTCCCGGCGAGGTCACGGTCAAGGGCGACACCATCAGCGTCGGCAACGGCGCCATCAAGATCACCGCCGAGCGCGACCCCGCCAAGCTGCCGTGGAAAGATCTCGGCATCGACATCGCGCTGGAATGCACCGGCCTGTTCACCGCCAAGGAGAAGGCGTCCGCGCATCTGACCGCCGGCGCCAAGCGCGTGCTGGTCTCGGCGCCGGCCGAAGGCGCTGACTTGACGGTCGTCTACGGCGTCAACCACGACAAGCTCACCAAAGAGCACAAAGTCGTCTCCAACGCCTCCTGCACGACCAATTGTCTCGCCCCCGTCGCCAAGGTCCTCAACGATGCGATCGGCATCGACAAGGGCTTCATGACCACGATCCATTCCTACACCGGCGATCAGCCGACGCTCGACACCTATCACAAGGACCTCTACCGGGCGCGCGCCGCAGCCTTGAACATGATACCGACCTCGACCGGCGCCGCCAAAGCCGTCGGCCTCGTTCTGCCCGAACTCAACGGCAAGCTCGACGGCGTTTCCATCCGCGTGCCGACGCCCAACGTCTCGGTGATCGATTTCAAGTTCGTGGCCAAGAAGGCGACCAACAAGGATGAGATCAACGGCGCCATCAAGCGCGCCGCCGAACAACAGCTCAAGGGCATCCTCACTTATACCGAACACCACAACGTCTCGTCGGACTTCAACCACGACCCGCACTCCTCGATCTTCCACATGGACCAGACCAAGGTCATGGACGGAACCTTCGTGCGCGTGATGAGCTGGTACGACAACGAATGGGGCTTCTCCAACCGCATGGCCGACACGGCCGTGGCGATGGGGAAGTTGATTTGAAGCTTTCGTGTCCCGGATGCGGTGCAGCGCGTTAGCGGTGCACCGCTGATCCGGGACCCAAATCAATAAATGGGTCCCGGGTCTGCAGCGCATCACTTCGTGCTGCGCCCGCGACAAGATGCCGGCCATGGACAAGTTCCGCACCCTCGACCACGTCGACGTGAAGGGAAAGCGCGTGCTGGTGCGCGTCGACCTCAACGTGCCGGTGGAAAACGGCGTGGTCACCGACGGAACGCGCATCGAGCGCGCCGCGCAAGCCATCACCGAGATCGCCGACAAAGGCGGCAAGGTGATCCTGCTCTCGCATTTTGGCCGGCCCAAGGGACGCGATGCGAAATTCTCGCTTAAGCCGGTCGCCGCCGAAGTCGCGCGCATCATCAAGCGGCCGGTGAAATTTGTCGACGATTGCATCGGCGAGGTCGCCGAGCGCGCGGTCGCCGCCATGCATCCCGGCGACATCGTCTGCCTCGAGAACACGCGCTTTTATCCCGGCGAGGAAAAGAACGATCCTGCTTTCGTTGCGGCGCTGGCCAAGCTCGGCGACCTCTGGGTCAACGATTCCTTCTCCACCGCGCACCGCGCTCACGCCTCGACCGAGGGCCTCGGCCACGTGCTGCCGGCTTACGCCGGACGCAGCCTGCAGGCCGAGCTCGAAGCCTTCGAGAAGGTGCTCGACAATCCGGCGCGCCCGCTCGCGGCAATCGTCGGCGGCGCCAAGATTTCCACCAAGCTCGACTTGCTCGGCCATCTTCTGCAGAAAGTCGACGTGCTGGTCGTCGGCGGCGCCATGGCCAACACGTTTTTTCTTGGGCTCGGCAAAAACGTTGGCAAATCTCTTGCCGAGCCTGATCTGGTGCCGACGGCGAAAGAGATCATGGCGCAGGCCAAGGCGGAGAAGCGCGAGATCGTGCTGCCGGTCGACTGCGTGGTGGCGCAAAAATTCGAGGCGAACGCACCCTCGCGCGTGGTCGATGCGGACGGTGTGGGCGCCAAGGATATGATCCTGGATATCGGCCCGCGCAGCATCGAATACGTGGTCTCGGTCTTGGCGCGCTGCAAGACGCTGGTTTGGAACGGCCCGTTCGGCGCCTTTGAAATGGAGCCGTTCGACAACGGCACCGTCGAAGTCGCCGAAGCCGCCGCGGAACTCTGCGCCGCCGGCAAGCTTGTCACCGTCGCGGGCGGCGGCGATACGGTCGCCGCGCTCAACGTCGCCGGCGTCGTCGACCGGCTCACTTACGTATCCACAGCCGGCGGCGCTTTTCTGGAATGGCTGGAAGGCAAGCCCCTCCCCGGTGTAGAGGTGCTGCGAGCCAAATGATCGCCGTCTTTAGGGGTTGCAATGGAGGGAAGCCATGAACCTCGATGAACTGAATAAAGTGGCGCAAGCCATGGTCGCGCCTGGCAGGGGCATTCTCGCCGCCGACGAATCGTCCGGCACCATCAAAAAGCGCTTCGACGCCATCGGCGTGGAATCAACCGAAGCCAGCCGGCGCGACTATCGCGAGATGCTGTTCCGCTCGGCCGACGGCATGAAGCACATCTCCGGGGTCATCCTCTACGACGAGACCATCTGGCAGAAGGCGAAAGACGGCACGCCGCTGGTCGAGATCATCAGGAAGTCCGGCGCCCTCCCCGGCATCAAGGTCGACGAAGGCGTAAAGCCGCTGCCGTTCTGCCCGGGCGAGGTTGTCACCACCGGCCTCGACAAGCTCGCCGACCGGCTGCCGAAATATTACGAACAGGGCGCGCGTTTCGCCAAATGGCGCGCGGTGATCGACATCGGCGACGGCATCCCGAGTTACGATTGCCTGCATGCCAACGCCCATGCGCTGGCGCGCTATGCCGCGCTCTGCCAGGCGGCGCAGATCGTGCCGATCGTCGAACCGGAAGTGCTGATGGATGGCGGCCACGACATCGACCGCTGCGTCGCCATCTCGACCTGGATGCTCAAGGAGACGTTCCAGGAATTATTTTACAACAAGGTCGCGCTCGAAGGCATGGTGCTCAAGCCCAACATGGCGGTCGCCGGCAAAAAGAGCGCGAAGAAAGCGGGCGTCGACGAGGTTGCCGAAAAAACAGTGAGGATGCTCAAGCAATGCGTGCCGGGCGCGGTGCCGGGCATCGCCTTCCTCTCCGGCGGGCAGAGCGACGAGGAGGCGACCGCCCACCTCGACGCCATGAACAAGATCGGCAACCTGCCCTGGCCGCTGACGTTCTCCTACGGCCGCGCGCTGCAGCACGCGCCGCAGACCACCTGGGCCGGCAAATCCGAAAACGTCGCCGCCGCCCAGCGCGCCTTTTCACATCGCGCCAAGATGAACAGCCTCGCCGCACTCGGGCAGTGGAAGCAGGACCTGGAGAAAAAGGCGGCATAGCTGCTCTGTCATTGCCGGGCTTGACCCGGCAATCCATGATGGCCTTCAGCAAAGGCGAGCTTACCTACCTTCTAGCCATTGGCGATGCATCATGGATGCGCGGGTCAAGCCCGCGCATGACCCGGTAAAATGCAAAGGAAACAAACGTGATCGACCTCTACACCTGGACCACACCCAACGGCCGCAAAGTCTCCATCGCCCTGGAAGAACTCGGCCTGCCCTACACCGTTCACGCCATCGATATTTCCAAGGACGAGCAATTCGCGCCGGCCTTCCTTAAGATCGCGCCGAACAACCGCATCCCGGCGATCGTCGACCGCGACAACAACATGGCGCTGATGGAGTCGGGCGCCATCCTGATTTATCTCGCCGACAAAACCGGCAAGCTGCTGCCGAAGTCGGGCGAGGCGCGCTACCGCGTGATCGAATGGCTGATGTGGCAGATGGGTGGCCCGGGCCCGATGCTCGGCCAGGTGCATCACTTCGTGAAGTACAACAAGGGCAAGGCGCCCTATGCCGAGGAGCGCTACCTGAAGGAAGCCCACCGCCTCTACAAGGTGCTCGACGCGCGGCTGGAAGGCCGCGACTTCGTCGCCGGCGATTATTCCATCGCCGATATCGCCATCTGGCCGTGGATCTCGCGCTTCGAGTGGCAGACCATCGACATGAAGCAATATCCCAACGTCAAGCGCTGGTACGAAACCATCGCCGCGCGTCCGGCGGTGCAGAAGGGCTACAAGGTGCCCAAGGACATGGGGCCGGTGCCGATGCCGGCGTGACGCGATCGCGCCGGTTCCGCTGCGACAGCGCGGCCGCGAACGGGGTCAATTTTCCGCCGGAATGCGCTAGCATGCCGGAATCATGGCTTCGCGTCCCAAACACGTCGAACCGCGCCCGGCGCCGCGGTTCTATCTGGTCACGCCGCGCGTTGCCGACGCGCAGGCGTTTGCCGCGAGCCTGGCGTCGGCCTTGGCGAGTGCCGATGTCGCCGCCGTGCTGCTGCGCCTCGCCGAGGCCGACGAGCGCACGCTGATCAACCGCGCCAAGACGCTGGCTCCGATGGTGCAGGACAAAGACGCGGCTCTGCTGCTCGACGGCCATGCCGATCTGGTCGCGCGCGCGGGCTGCGACGGCGCGCATCTGACCGGCTTTGCGCAATTCAGCGAGGCCATCGAGCGCCTCAAGCCGGAGCGCATCGCCGGCGCCGGCGGCCTTGCCACGCGTCACGACGCCATGACCGCGGCCGAATTGGGCGCGGATTATGTGATGTTCGGCGAGCCCGACGCATCCGGCGCGCGGCCGGCTTTCGCGGCCGTCGAGGAGCGCGTCGCCTGGTGGGCGGAAGTGTTCGAGGCGCCCTGCGTCGGCTATGCCGCCGAAGCCGCCGAAGTGGAAAGGCTGGTGGCGGCAGGTGCGGACTTTGTCGCGCTCGGCGATTGGCTCTGGCAAGATGCGGCGGCGATTCCCGCACGGCTTGCCGATCTTGCCGCGAGCTTGCGCGTTGCGGAGCACGCCTCATGAGGAACGAACGGCGCGTGGCACGCCTGGCGCTTAGCGCGTTCTTCGCCTTGGCCATTGCGGTGCCGGCATTGGCGCAGGTTAAAATACCGGCGCCGCGCCCGCCGTCGGCGCCACCGGCTCCGGCCACCACTGCCACCGATCCCAATATCGATGCTGCCTATGGCGCCTATCAGCGCGGCCTTTATCTGACCGCGCTGGCCGACGCCAGCCAGCGCGCGCAAGCCGGCGATGCCGCGGCCATGACGCTGCTCGGCGAACTCTATGCGCATGGCTCCGGCATCGGCCGCGACGAGCAGAAAGCGAGGCAGTGGTACCAAGCCGCCGCCGCGCGCGGCGACCGCGACGCCATGTTCGCGCTCGCCATGTTCAATTTCGACGGCCGCGGCGGCCCGCGCAACGAACAGGAAGGCACCCGCCTGCTCAGCGAGGCCGCCAAGCTCGGCCATGCGGGCGCGGCTTACGACCTCGGCCTGATCTATCTGCAGGGCCAATTATTCCCCAAGGACCTTGCGCGCGCGGCCGAACTGTTCCGCGTCGCCGCCGATGCCGGCAGTACGGAGGCGCAATACGCGCTCGGCACCATGCTCAAGCAAGGCAACGGCGTGCCGAAAGACTTGAGAGCAGCGATGCGTTTAATGAGCCAGGCCGCGGTCGGCGGCAACGTCGAAGCCATGGTTGAATTCGCCATTGCCCAATTCAACGGCGAAGGCGCGCCGAAGAATGAGGCGGCCGCCGCGGAACTGTTTTTAAAGGCGGCGCGCCGCGGCAACCCGGTCGCGCAGGACCGGCTGGCGCGCGTCCTCATGGCGGGCCGCGGCATGGCGTCCGATCGCATCGAAGCCATCAAATGGCACCTCATCGCCAAAACCGCCGGCGACAGCGATCCCGAGCTCGACGCATTCGTCGCCAAACAGAGCCCGCAGGACCGCGCCGAGGCTGAAAAGAAAGCGCGGCTTTGGCTCTCGACCGCGCGCCTTGCGCCGCTGGCGCCGCGTCCTGCTGCTCAGCCGGCGCCGCAGCCTGCGCCGGCCGCGCCCGCGCAGCTACCACCTTGGCCCGCGGCGTCCTCGCCCAAGCAATAAGCGCCATACGTCTGCCGCGCGGGGTGTGGTCCGCCACGCAAATATGCTAAGCGCGCCCCCTTACAGCGCCCTCGCCCGCGGCGAAAGTGAACCAATGCTGCATTCCGCTCTGCTCAACGTGATGATCGCCGCCGCGCGCAAGACCGCGCGCGCCCTCAAACGCGATTTCGGCGAGTTGGAAAAGTTGCAAGTCTCGCTCAAGGGCCCGGCGAATTTTGTCAGTTCCGCCGATCGCCGCGCCGAGGAAACGCTGTTCGCCGAATTGAGCAAAGCGCGGCCCGGCTATGGCTTTCTCGGCGAGGAAGAAGGCAACCGCGAAGGCGCCGACAAGACCCACCGCTGGCTGGTCGATCCGCTCGACGGCACCACCAATTTCCTGCACGGCATTCCGCAATTCGCCATCTCCATCGGCCTCGAGCGCGAGGGGCATGTGATCGCCGGGCTGGTCTATAATCCGGCGACCGACGAGATGTTCATCGCCGAGCGCGGCAAAGGCGCCTTCCTCAACGAGCAGCGTATCCGCGTCGCCGGGCGCAAGCGTCTCGCCGACGCGGTGATCGCTTGCGGGCTGCCGCATCACGGCCGCGGCGATCGCGTGCTTAATCGCCGGGAAACCGCCGCCATGCAGGACGAAGTCGCAGGCCTTCGCCGTTTCGGCGCTGCCGCGCTCGATCTTGCCTGGGTCGCGGCGGGCCGGCTCGACGGCTATTGGGAGCACGACCTCAAGCCCTGGGATCTGGCGGCCGGGATGATCCTGGTGCGCGAGGCCGGCGGCTTCGTCACCGATTGCGACGGCGGCAGCGACATTCTCGGCAAAGGCGAGGTCATCGCCGGCAACGAGGCCATGCAGAAGGAAATCCTGCGCGTGCTCAAGGGCGCCGCAAAGCCACAGACCGACACCGCAATTTGAACTCAATCGGCCGTTTAAGCTTGCGGTTCCGGCATAACTGTTTTTTCTTGCCACCCGACTGTGGCATATTACGTCGCAGATTCAGCGCCGACGCCAAATCTTGACTGGCAAGCCGACGATCAAGCCTGGACCCCATGGCCAAAGAACTCGACCCGCTCAAATTGTCATCGCCCCGCATCTTCCTGTTCCGGATGCTGGTGTTCGTCGTGCTCGGCGGGCTGGTCGCCTTTCTGCTCTACAAGCAGATCGAAGTGGCCTTCATGGCCAACCCCGGCCTCAACTCGCTAATCATCGCGGTCCTCGTCATCGGCATCGTGCTGGCGATGCGGCAGGTGCTGCGGCTTTATCCGGAAATCCATTGGGTCAATAATTTCCGTCTCGCCGATCCTGGCCTCGCGGTCGATCGCCCGCCGGTTCTGCTGGCGCCGATGGCGGCGATTCTGCGCAGCCGCACCGGACGCATGGCGATGTCGGCGCAATTGATGCGCGGCATTCTCGACTCGATCGCTACCCGTCTCGACGAGGCGCGCGACATTTCGCGCTACATGACGGGTCTCTTGGTGTTCCTCGGCCTGCTCGGCACGTTCTGGGGTCTGATCGAGACGGTGAGTTCGGTCGGCGGCGTCATCCAGGGGCTGAAGGCGTCGGGCGACGCCGGCACCATGTTCGACTCGCTGCGCGAAGGCCTTGCCGCCCCGCTCAGCGGCATGGGCATCTCGTTTTCATCGTCGCTGTTTGGCCTTGCCGGCTCGCTGGTGCTCGGCTTCCTCGATCTGCAGTCGAGCCAGGCGCAGAACCGCTTCTACACCGAATTGGAAGACTGGCTGTCCACCACGGTCTACGACCAGGAGGTCGAGCCGGGCCCCGCAGCCACCACCAACACCGAAGTGCGCACGGCCATCGACAGCCTGCGCGAAGCGATGAACGAGGCCGGCGCCAGCAAGGGCGCCACCGCCGCCATGTCCAATCTGGCCGAGGCGCTGCAAGGCCTGGTGCACCACATGCGCACCGAGCAGCAGATGATCCGCGA
This sequence comes from uncultured Alphaproteobacteria bacterium, assembly GCA_963805375.1. Lineage (GTDB taxonomy): Bacteria > Pseudomonadota > Alphaproteobacteria > Rhizobiales > Xanthobacteraceae > Pseudolabrys. Next base: position 249,817 of record CAWDUB010000006.1, read on the forward strand.
CTGGGCCGATGCCCAGGCCAAGCAGCAGCGCGAAATCCAGCGGCTATTGGAAACGATGTTGCGCGAGAAGGTGGACCGGTAGTTTGGCACTTTTCGCGGTATCTTTTTCTTGTCATTGAGGCGCTTCGACACGGGAATTCTCACGTAAGGTTTTCCGAGAGGCGGCTCATCATGGATGCGCGGGTCGAGCCCGCGCATGACTCTGGATAGGTCAGGAGTCGAATTCGATGGCTTTGGCACGCACGCGCCGCAGCGACAGCGGCATGAATTACTGGCCGGGTTTTGTCGATGCGCTGTCGACGCTGATCCTCGGCATCATTTTCCTGCTCACCGTATTCGTGGTGATCCAGTTCTATCTGCAGCAGGAAGTCGCCGGCAAGGACACCGCCCTCGACCGGCTGAAAGCGCAAATCTCACAGCTCACCAGCCTGCTGTCGATGGAAAAGAGCGGCAAGACCGACGTCGAGGACCAGCTCGCGCAATTGCGCGCCACTCTCGCCGTCGCCCAGAGCGACCGCGACAAATTCAAGGGTCTCTATGAGGGCGCCGGCGCCGGCGTAAGCGCGGCGAAGGACCAAGTGGGCGCCTTGACCACCCAGCTCGAAGGCGAAAAGAAGCTTTCCGCCCGCGCGCTGGCGCAGGTCGAAGTGCTCAACCAGCAGATCTCCGCCATGCGCCGGCAGCTGGCGGCGCTGGAGGAAGCGCTCAACGCTTCGGAAAAGAAAGACAAGGAGGCGCAAAACCAGATCAGCGATCTCGGCCAGCGGCTCAATGTGGCATTGGCCGAGCGCGTCAAGGAGCTGTCGCGCTACCGCTCCGACTTCTTCGGCAAGCTCCGCGAGATCCTCGGCAATCGGCCCGACATGCGCATTGTCGGCGACCGCTTCGTGCTGCAATCGGAAGTGTTCTTCGACAGCGGCAGGGCCGACCTGAAGCCGGCGGGCGACGCCGAACTCGACAAGGTGGCGCAAGCGCTGGTCGAACTCGAGGGCAAGATCCCCACCGACATCCCCTGGGTCTTGCGCGTCGACGGCCATACCGACGTGCGGCCGATCTCGGCATCGGCAGCATCGTTCAAATCGAATTGGGACCTCTCGGCGGCGCGCGCCATCGCGGTGGTGAAGTATTTGATCGGCAAAGGCGTCTCACCGCAGCGGCTGATGGCAGCCGGCTTCGGCGAATTCCAGCCGATCGACACCGGCACCAGCGAGGAAGCCTACCGCCGCAACCGCCGCATCGAGTTCAAGCTGACGGAGCGGTAAGCGCAAGTCCGCGGTATGCGGCCGTCATCGCCCCGCGAAGGCGGGGCATGACACCGAGAGTGCGACTCGCACTATGTTAGACTCGACGGATGAGCAAAGCGTCCATCACCCTTCGCCCCTACGCCGCCACCGACGAGGACGCGGCGATCGAACTTTGGCGGCGCACCTGGGCGCATCACTTCCCGCACATCGATTTTAATTCGCGCGTTGCCTGGTGGCGCGAGCGCTGGCGCCAGGAGCTGATCCCGGTCGCCCATGTCGTGCTGGCGGAGAGCGACGGCGCGCTGGTCGGCTTCGTCACCGTCGATCCGAAAATCATGTATCTCGACCAAATCGTGGTGGCACCCGAGCATTGGGGTTCGGGCGCGGCGCTGGCGCTGCTTAACGAAGCCAAGCGCCTGTCGCCGCAAGGGCTCGATCTCTTGGTCAACAAAGACAATGCCCGCGCCATCCGCTTCTATGAAAAGCACGGCTTTGACTATGTCGGCGAGGACAAGAACCCGGTCTCGGGCATCCCGGTGAACAGGATGCGGTGGCGGGCTTAGGCGCCAAGGGGCGATCTGGTTTCCACCAGCGGCAGCAGGCGGGAATCTTCCAGCGCGGCAAGCCGGTGGCCAAGTCCGGCCAGATAGGCCGCGTTGGAATTGAAGGCGACAAACGACTCGGGGCTGCTTTGCCGAACGAGCATCGCCAAATCCCAGCGCTCATCGGAAGGACCGATTAGAAATGCGCCGCCGGCGCCGAGGAACAAAAGCTCGCCGCCGCTTTCCTTCAGGTATGGCAAAGTATGGTCGATATATTTTTGGAAAGCTTCGGCGCCGCTGATTGGCGCAGTGGGCGATAGCTCGGGCGCCTGCGAGTAGTCCGCTGTTTCGCGAAACCTCAGCAGATTGAGCATGACGACGCTGCTCGCAATTCCGCACGTCATGAAGGCGCGGCCCTGCTCCATGGTCGGCTCAAGGTAGCGATCCATTCAACGTATCCTCATCTTGTGAATGCTCACGGTGTACTGGCCAAAGATTGCGCTAAGGCCGCGTCGAAGGATTTGGAATCGACTTTCAGATAAGCGAGCTTTTCTTCGGCGATCACCACCGCCTCGGCCACGCCCGGCACCTGGCGCAAGCGGGCGGCGAGACCTGCGCAATCGCTCGCCGCCCCATCGCCGATCGGCAGCAGCCGCGTGGTGAGGTAGCTCGGTTGCGCCATGGTCGCCGCCGCCAAGAGCCAGGCGAGCGCCAGCGCCGCCGTCAGCGCGAACACCGCGTCGCCGCCGCCGTGCTGATGCGCCCAGCCGCCGCTGACGCCGCCGACGAAGATTCCCAGAAACTGCGAACTCGAATAGAGCCCGGTGGCGGTACCTTTGGCGTCGGGCGGCGCCGCCTTGGTGATCAGCGAGGGCAAGCTCGCCTCCATCACGTTGAAGGCGGAGAAAAAGATGACAAGCGCGGCGAGCAGCGCATACACATTGCCGGCGCCGACATAGAGCATGATTTGGCTCGCCACCAGCGCGGCCACCGCGGAAACGAACACGCCCTTCATGCGGCGGTGCTTCTCGGCGACGACGATCGCCGGCACCATCACGGCGATCGAAACGACCAGCACCGGTAGATAGACGACCCACTGGTCATGCGCCGTGACGCCGAGCGCGCCGTGCAACAATTCGGGCACCACCAGGAAGCTTGCCGTCAGCATCGCATGCAGCGCGAAGATGCCGAAGTCGAGCCGCAACAGCTCGGTGTTGCGCAGCACCGAGCCGATCAGGCCCGGCACCGTCTCGGCATCGCGATGCACGCGCACGCGGCGCGGGCTCGGCACCACGAACTGGGTGATGGCAATGCCAACCATCGCCAGCCCCACCATCAGCCAGAAGATGCCGGCAACGCCGATGAAGGTGGCGACGATCGGGCCCGCCACCAGCGCGATCATGAACGAGGCGCCGATGGTGATGCCGACCATCGCCATGGCCTTGGTGCGGTTTTCTTCGCTGGTCAGATCGGCCACCAGCGCCAGGATCACCGAGCCGATGGCGCCGGAGCCTTGCAGCGCGCGGCCCGCGATGACGCCGCCGATCGAGGTCGAGGCCGCCGCCACCGCGCTGCCGATGGCGAACAGGATGAGGCCGAAAACGATCATGACCTTGCGGCCGAATTTGTCGGACAGCAGGCCGAAGGGGATCTGCAACAGCCCCTGCGTCAGTCCGTAAATGCCCAGCGCCTCGCCGACCAGATACGGCGTCGCCCGGTCGAGATGCTCGGCATAGGCCGCAAAGACCGGGTAGATCATGAACAGGCCGAGCAGCCTCACGGAGAAAACCGCGGCGAGTGAGCCGGCGGCTCGGAATTCCTGTTTTTCCATGCTTTTTCCCGTACCGGCCGGCCGAAAGGACGGCTTTGCGCTTAATCAACGCTTGCTTGCCGCCCCGTCTCCCATCCTGTATAGACCCGGCAAATTCAACGCAATTCCGGCGCTTTTACGAAATCGCGCCGCCATGGACGAACGATGAAACAGGATATCCATCCAGAATATCACACCATCAAAGTGGTGATGACCGACGGCAGCGAATTCGTCACCCGCTCCACCTGGGGCAAGGAGGGCGATGTCATGCATCTCGACATCGACCCGAAGTCGCACCCGGCCTGGACCGGCGGCCAGCAGCAACTGCTCGACCGCGGCGGCCGCCTGTCGCGCTTCCAGAAGAAGTTCTCCGGCTTCTTGAAGGCGGACGAGAAGAAGTAAGGCGCGATCTTCGCAGCCCACGAAGGCCAGTTCACTGTCATCACCGGGCCGGCGCGAAGCCCCGTGACCCGGTGATCTCGCTTAGGATGGCACCGTGGTGCCCCTTAAATCGAGATGGCCGGGACAAGCCCGGCCATGACAAGCGCATTTAATGTGCGCGCCGTAGTCCCTAGGCGCTCTCCGCCCCGAAGGCCGCTTTCAGCAGACCGAGCTGGCGCTCCACCGGATTGCCGGCGGCGCTAGCGGCGCGATCGGGCGCGCTACGGTTATGGATGGTGTTGTCGATCCGGCGCACCTTGGCTTGCAGATCTTGCGAGCGCTTGATTAGCGCGCGCAACGTCTCGGGGAGAAATTCGAAATTGCCGTTGTCGTGGGTGTCCTGCGCCGACAGCTTGATCTTGCTCTTTTCCTTGTCGGCTTGCGCGAGCGACATCTCGCCTTCCTTGACCGCGCGGTGCAGCAGCAGCCAGGAGGCGAGCTGCATCAATCGCGTCGTCAGCCGCATGCTCTCGGTCGCGTAGGCCAAGGCGGCGGAACGTTCGAGCTTTTTGGATTCCTGCCGGCCGGGACCGTCAAGATACGTCGCGGTCTCCTCGACCAGCGCCATGCCGTCGCGGAACAGGTCGGAAAAAGCTTGCGAATTCGCCAGCCGCTCACCGAACGACACCGGCTGCGCATCGCTCCAAGACTTTTCCGACATAGTCTACGCCTCACACTGTCCCGGAGCTTAGCGCGCCCCGTGTTTGCCCAAGCATCGCCCAGAGCGCGCCGTTCTGTCCAGACGGCGGCCACGCAAACCTGGCGACATAGTTGCCGGACAAGCCTAACGGCTGACCCGAAACGGGACAAAAAAAAGAGCCGCCGTCGCCGGCGGCTCGAAGTTGATAACAGGGAGGCGTCAAACAGAGTGGACAGGAGCCACTCAATGTCCATGAAGATGGACGCATTAAGTAATGAATGAAAAAGCTTAACGATAAGTTACTGGTTTACGGCCGAGCCTCGTATTTTGCTGGAAATGGCGCATTTCCGCCGCCGCCGTTAACCATTATTTCTTAAAAAACTGGTCGGCGGCCGAGCGCGAGGCACGCTTGCCCGCCATGTCGGCTTCCAACCGGCCGATCTCGTCGCGCAGCAATTGCACGCGCGCGGCCAGCTCTTCCACCGACAAAAGCCTGAGATCCTGGCCGATCTCATGCGCGATCTTTTTCTTCGGTTTGTCGTCGTCGTCGAATGCCGCCATGACCCATCTCCAAGCATGGGATTCTAGCGCATGACCCCGAAAAGTGGGAACCGGTTTCCCGTCTTCGCGAAGCCCGCTTCGGCGGGCGAAGCAAGGTCGGATAAGGTCATGCGCCAACGCACAAACCAACCGGGTTGTCACATTCCCGGCAGCCGCCTAAACAATTCCAGTCCGCCGCACAATCGAGGCTGCCATGGTTGAGATTCCCGCCCGCATGACCGTGATCGGCATCAAGTCGCCGGGCGGACCGGACGTGCTGGTGCCGGAAGAGCGCGCGGTCGTCGCCCCCGGTGACGGTGAAATCCTGGTCAAGGTCGCGGCCGCCGGCGTCAACCGGCCGGACGTCATGCAGCGCCAGGGCAACTATCCGCCGCCGCCCGGCGCGCCGGATATTCCTGGCCTGGAGATCGCCGGCGAGATCGTCGCGCTCGGCGAAAACGTCAAGCGCTGGAAAATCGGCGACCGCGTGATGGCGCTGGTGGTCGGCGGCGGCTACGCCGAATATTGCCTCGCCTATGGCAGCCATGCGCTGCCGGTGTCAGGGCTGACGATGGTCGAGGCGGCGGCGATCCCGGAAACATTCTTCACCGTCTGGCACAACGTCTTCGAGCGCGGCGCGCTTAAAAGCGGCGAAACGCTTTTGGTGCATGGCGGCTCCTCCGGCATCGGCACCACCGCCATCCAGCTCGCCAAGGCGTTCGGCGCGCGCGTCATCACCACCGCCGGCTCCGTGGAAAAATGCGAGGCCTGCCGCAAGCTCGGCGCCGACGTCGCCGTCAATTACAAGACCGAGGATTTTGTCGCCGCCACCAAGGCGGCGACCGAGGGCAAAGGCGCCGATCTCATCCTCGACATGGTGGGCGGCGACTACATCGCGCGCAATTACGAAGCCGCAAGCGTCGAAGGGCGCATCGTGCAGATCGCCTTCCAGGGCGGCCCCAAGGCGGAAGTCAATTTCATGCGCCTGATGCTCAAGCGGCTGCACCACACCGGCTCGACGCTGCGCTCGCGCTCGGTCGCCGACAAGGGCGCGATTCGCCAAGCGTTGGAGGATAACGCGCTGCCGCTGATCGCCGCCGGCAAGGTCAAACCGGTGATCTACAAGACGTATCCCTTGCGCGAGGCAGCGGCCGCCCACGCGCTGATGGAAACCAGCAGCCATATCGGTAAAATCGTGCTAACCGTTTGAGGCGACAAAACTTCTACCAACTCGCCGCAGAGCGGGTGGTGACGCGTAACGGGCGCCAAGCCGCGAAATCGGCGTAATGTCCGAACTAATGAGCAGGGTGGCTTTGATTGCAAATTTGCAGCGCTGGCGGAGCCGGAACCGCGCGCGCACGGCCGAGAACCGTGCCGTGATCGCGTTCCGTTGCGCCTTGGCTTTGGCGTTCGCCGCCTTGCTGCTGGCGGCAGCGCCGGCGCGCGCCGTCGAAGCGGTCAACGTGCGGCTCGACGCCGCGGCCATCGACCTCACCGCCGCCACCGAAAAGGTCAAGACCGAAACCGACCGCATCCAGGTTTCGACCGCGCCCGGCCCCGACGGCATCGTGCGCCGCATCGAGGTGCGCGCGCGCGAGCACAACACCAACTGGGCGGTGTTCGCGCTCACCAATAACAGCGACGAGCAGATCGACCGGCTGATCGTCGTGCCGCACTACCGCATGGTCGGCTCCGGCCTGTTCCTGCCCGACCTTGGTCTGTCGCGCGTCGTCGCCATCACGCCCTCGTCCGGCGACCGCCCGGTGCGGCAGGAGAATACGAGCTCGGACGTGTTCCGCGTCACGCTCGATCCGGGCACCGTCATCACCTTCATCGCCGAATTGCGCACCGACAAGCTGCCGCAGATCTATTTGTGGGAGCCGGACGCCTTCAAGGACAAGGTCAACTCGTTCACGCTCTATTACGGCATCGTCATCGGCATTGCCGGTCTGTTGGCGCTGTTCCTCACCATCTTGTTCGTGGTCAAGGGCTCGATCATGTTCCCGGCCGCCGCGGCGCTGAGTTGGGCGGTGCTGGTCTATATCGGCGTCGACTTCGGTTTCTGGGGCAAGGTGTTCGACATGTCGGCCGGCGCCGAGCGCGTCTGGCGCGCCTCCGGCGAGGCGATCCTGGCGGCGACGCTGCTGGTGTTCCTGTTCGCCTATCTCAATTTGTCGCGCTGGCACGTGCGTTATGCGCACATCACCATCGGCTGGCTGGCAGCGCTCGCCGCGCTGATCGGCGTCGCCGTGTTTGAGCCCGCGGTCGCTTCCGCCATCGCGCGCATGTCGCTCGCCGGCATCGCCGTGCTGGGATTGCTGCTGGTGATTTATCTCGCCACGCACGGTTTCGACCGCGCCGTGCTGCTCATCCCCACCTGGCTGTTGCTGGTGGTGTGGACTTTGTCCGCGGGTCTGGCGGTGACCGGCGCGGTGACCAACGACATAATCGGCCCGGCGCTGCTCGGTGGCCTGGTGCTGATCGTAATGCTGATCGGATTTACGGTGATGCAGCACGCCTTCGCCGGCGGCATCACCCACGGCATCGTGTCAGACGTGGAAAGACGGGCTCTCGCCCTGACGGGCGCCGGCGACATGATCTGGGATTGGGACGTCTCCGCCGACAAAGTGTTCACCAGCCCGGAGGCCGAGCAATTGCTCGGCATGAAGCGCGGCACATTGGAAGGCTCGGCGGCAAGCTGGCTCGACGTGCTGCACCCGCTCGACCGCGACCGCTTCCGCGCCGCGCTCGACAGCGTCGTCGAGCAGCGGCGCGGCCGCCTCACCCAGGATTTTCGTCTGCGCGCCGCCGACGGCCATTTCGTCTGGTTCAACTTGAAGGCGCGCCCGGTGGTCGGCTCTGACGGCGAGGCGGTGCGCGTCGTCGGCACGCTTGCCGACGTGACCGATGCCAAGAATGCCGAGGAGCGGCTGCTGTTCGACGCGGTGCACGACAACCTGACCGGCCTGCCCAACCGCGAATTGTTCCTCGACCGCATGGATTCTGCATTCGGCTTCGCCCGCTCCGATGCCCAATTCCGGCCCTCGATCATGGTGATCGACATCGACCGCTTCAAACAAGTCAACGATTCGGTCGGCATCACCATCGGCAACTCCATCCTTTTGACCGTCGCGCGCCGGCTGTCGCGGCTGCTCAAGCCGCAGGATACGCTGGCGCGGTTGTCCGGCGACCAGTTCGGCATGATCCTGCTGTCGGAGCGCGAGCCCTCGCGCATCGTCGCCTTTGCCGAATCGCTGCGGCGGACCTTGCGCGCGCCGATCGCCTTCAACGAGCGCGAAATCATCCTCACCGCCTCGATCGGCCTGGCGCTCGCCGACAACGAGCCGCAACGCGGCAGCGTCGAGGTGCTCAAGGACGCCGAGCTGGCGATGTATCACTCCAAGCGCATCGGCGGCGACAGCATCGAAATCTTCAAGCCGGCGATGCGCTCGCGCAAGACCGACCGGCTGACGCTCGAATCGGAGCTGCGCCGCGCCATCGATCGCCAGGAGATCAAGGTGCTGTACCAGCCGATCGTGCGGCTGGAGGACCGCTCCATCGCCGGTTTCGAAGCGCTGGCGCGCTGGGATCATCCCAAGATGGGCCGCCTGTCGCCGGCCGAATTCATCTCCATCGCCGAAGAAATCGGCTTGATCCACGACCTCGGCATGTTCGTTTTGGAGCGCGCGGCGCGCCAACTCGCGACCTGGCAGACCGCCAGCCGCGGCGGCCGCGAACCGATCTTCGCCAGCGTCAACGTGTCATCGCGGCAATTGCTGCGCCACGATCTCATTCAGGATCTGCGCACCGTGCTGTCGCGCTCGGCGCTGACACGCGGCACTTTCAAGCTGGAAATCACCGAATCGCTGGTCATGGAAAATCCCGAGCATGCCTCCCAGATGCTCACGCGCATCAAGGAACTCGGTGCGGGTCTCTCGCTCGACGATTTCGGCGTCGGCCATTCCTCGCTCGCCTATTTGCAGCGTTTCCCGTTCGACACCATAAAGATCGACCAGTCCTTTGTGCGCACCACCGCGCGCGGGACGCGGCCGGTGATCCTGCGCTCGATCATTTCGCTGGCGCACGATCTCGGCATGGAAGTGGTGGCGGAAGGCGCGGAAACCGACAGCGACGCGGTCGAGCTTTACCAGCTCGGCTGTGAATACGCGCAAGGCTTCGCCTTCGGCGAGCCGATGAGCGTGGAAGCCGCCAGCAAGCTGTTGATGGCAGGACACCTCGAGGCGGCGCGCTAACTTTTCAGGCGTGGCCGGCTTCGCTCGACAGCTGACCCAGGTCGATGCCGATCTTACGCAGCGCCTTCTCGTATTTCTGGTCGACATCGCTGCCGAAGATCAATTCCGGATCGGCGGCACAATGCAGCCAGCCGTTTTCCTGGATTTCGTGTTCGAGCTGTCCGGGCGCCCAGCCGGCATAGCCGAGGGCGAGGATGGCGCTTTGCGGCCCGTTACCGCGCGCGATGGCCTTGAGGATGTCGAGCGTCGCCGTCAGGCAAATACCCTCGTCGATCGGCAGTGTCGAATTCTCGATGAAGAAATCCGCCGAATGCAGCACGAAGCCGCGCCCGGTTTCCACCGGTCCGCCTTTGAGCACTTTGACGTCTTCGGCTTTGGTGGGCAGTTCGATGCGCTCGGCGGCGGGAATGACTTCGAGCTGCACCAGCAGATCGGGAAAGCGGATGTTGCCGGCCGGCTGGTTGACGATGATGCCCATGGCGCCTTCGCTCGAATGCGCGCAGACATAAATCACCGAGCGGGTGAAGCGTTCGTCGTTCATCGCCGGCATCGCGATCAGCATCTGGCCGTCGAGATAACCGCGGGCGGACGGCGTGTCGGCCGATTTCGCGGAAAGTTTCATGACGAAAGGTTACCCAATCGCGCCGCATTTGCAAACGTCGTCGGCGCAGATAGTTTGATCGCCCACTGTCATATTCAGGCGGACAATTGTGGCGAAATCGCCGGTTTGCTCGAAAGTTATTCACCCCCTGCTCACGATGAATTCAGTGGCGCAATATGCCATTACCGATTAAATCGGCGCCATGAACGATCGTCACAAACGATTCCCGCCGACGCTCGCCCTCTGCGGTATCGTCTTGTTGCTCGCAACGTCGGCGCGTGCGGACTCAGCGTCACCCTGGACCGATGACACTCGTTCTTCGCTGCGTCTCATCGCCGGCAACGAAAAACCCGGCGCCGAAAACCTGCGCGCCGGCATCGAGATAAAATTGCAGCCGGGCTGGCACACCTATTGGCGCTACCCGGGCGATTCCGGCGTGCCGCCGCGTTTTAGTTTCGCCGGTTCGGACAATGTCGCCAGCGTGAAGGTGCTTTATCCGGCGCCGCAAGCCATTACCGACGAGGCCGGCGTCACCATCGGCTACAAGCGCAACGTGATCTTTCCGCTGCGCGTCGTGCCCCGGCAGAAGGACAAGCCGGTCACGCTGCATCTGCAAGCCGATTACGCGGTCTGCGAAAAACTATGCGTGCCGGTCGAGGCGCAAGCGCAGTTGACGCTGTCGGGTCCGGCGGGCGCGAGCGAGGCCCTGCTGGCCGCGGCCGAAGCGCGCGTACCGAAGGACGTATCAAAGGCTACCGCCGGATTGAGCGCGCGCCGCGTCACTGGCGACAAGGACAGGCCGCTGGTTATGGTCGATCTCGCCGCGCCAGCCGGCGAAAAGGTCGAGATCTTCGCCGAAGGTCCGACGGCGGAATGGGCGCTGCCCATCCCCAAGGCAACGCCGGGCGCGCCGGCCGGACATCAAAATTTTGTATTTGCGCTCGATGGGCTGCCGCCGGGCGTCGATCCGAAAGGGCCGTTCGAATTGACCTTCACCGTCGTGCCGGCCAACCGGGCGCCATTCGAGGTGAAGACGCATCTCGACTAAGCGAGCGCAATGGCGCTATTTTGCGCCCCCGGACATTCAACAAAGCGCAAAAGCGAGAGGAACCCCATGCCTATCAAGGTCGGCGACCGTGTGCCCAATGCGACGTTCCGCGTGATGACCAGCGAGGGCCCGCGGCCCAAGACTTCGGACGACATTTTCAAGGGCAAGAAGGTGGCCTTGTTCGCCGTGCCCGGCGCCTTTACGCCGACCTGCAACAACCTGCATATGCCGAGCTTTCTCAAGAACATCGATGCCATCAAGGCCAAGGGCGTGGCGACCGTCGCAGTGACCGGCGTCAACGACGTCTTCGTCATGGAGGCCTGGAAGAAGGCGACCGGCGCCGACGGCAAGATCGATTTCCTCGCCGACGGCAACGGCGAATTCGCCAAGGCCATCGACATGGCCTTCGACGGCTCCGGCAACGGGCTCGGCACGCGCTCCAAGCGCTATTCGATGCTGGTCGATGACGGCGTGGTGAAGCAGCTCAACGTCGAAGACGCGCCCGGCAAGTGCGACATCTCCGGCGGCGACACGCTGCTGAAGCAGCTTTAATTTTTCTGTCATTCCGGGACGGCGCGTCAGCGCCGGACCCGGAATCCAGGGACACAGCGAAATCGGCTTTGGATTCCGGGTTCACGGCCTTCGGCCGCGCCCCGGAATGACGCTTAGGACATCGCCCCCTTTGCGCCGGCGCGGGCGGCGATGAGCCCGTCGCGCGCCAGTTGATCGGCGCGTTCGTTCATGGCGTGGCCGGCGTGGCCTTTCACCCAGTGCCAGCGCACCTGATGATGCGCGAGCGCGGCATCGAGGCGCTGCCACAGATCGACGTTCTTCACCGGCTTGCGGTCGGAGGTGCGCCAGCCGTTGCGCTTCCAGCCGTTGATCCAACCGGTGATGCCGTTCTTCACATACTCGCTGTCGGTGTGCAGATCGACGGTGCAAGGGCGCTTGAGCGTTTCCAGCGCCGAGATCGCCGCCATCAGCTCCATGCGGTTGTTGGTGGTATGCGCCTCGCCGCCCATCAACTCTTTTTCATGATCGCCGAAGGTGAGGATCGCGCCCCAGCCGCCCGGACCCGGATTGCCGGAGCAGGCGCCGTCGGTGTGGATGGTCACTAATGAAGAACGCACGCGCACCGTCCACCGGTCCGAACAGGACCGCTCGCCGCGCGTGGCATGATGCGTCCGATGTCGGTCAGCGACCGTCGCCGCATACCATGGTTCTCAACTGACATCGGCCGCGCGTGCGCTCGTCGTTGTTGCACCGTTCCATTGCCGCCTGTTGCGCTTCGGGCCCGGTCAGGCCGCCTGCCGTGAAAGACAACCGCCACCGCGTGCGCCCGGTTCGGCCGATGAAGGTCGCCAAGGCAACGCACTTATCTCCGGTGAAACTGACGACCTCACAGCTTCCGCGGCCGAGCTTGGCGCAGCTTTTGGCGACTTGTGCCTCAGCTTCAGGCTTGCTCGGCACTTTCCACGCGGTCGACCATGAGCCATCGGCCGTGAATGCAATGGCGCCGTAGTAGGTCGCCGCGTCCGGCGTCTTGATTCCGCTCGGCGGCGGCACGAAATCCGTTGTCTGGCGCGTGGCGCGACCGTCGGCGCAGAACGATGCCTTGATGGCGCAGTTGTCGTGGTCCGCTGCCTTTTCGCAACCGGCATTGATGAAAGCCAGTCGCTCCGCGACTTCAATGCTGTCGCCCACTCCGGAGCGAGAAAAGCGATTGCGCTTGTCCGCATCCGGCCCGACGTAAGTTGCAAGCGCGACGCAGCTATCGCCGGGAACCTCGACCACTTCGCAGCGCCCGTGGCCGAGGTCTTCGCAACGCGTCATGGCTTTGTCGGACGCCGCAATCCGCGACGAATATTTCACAATGCCCGAATACTTGCCGTCCTGCGTGAAAGCCAGGGCCCCCCATTCGCGGTCTGCTCGCTGGGCCGCCGCGTCGCCGATCCCGCCGAAGGTGGCGCAAATAACCAGCACAACGGCAAGCGCTCGCCTGGTCATCATTCACCTCTCCTCTTGCGACCAAGCGATCATCCCGAAGCCCGCGTCATTTCGCAAGTCGCAAAACCGCCTACGCAATCCCATAATCGTTCGCGCTTTTCACCGACTGATGGAAGCGCAGCTTGCGGTAATATTCCAGCGGGTCTTTCGGCTTGACCAGCGCGCCGTCCGGCACCGCCAGCCAATCGACCAGCCGCGTCAGCAGGAACCGCATGGCGGCGCCGCGCGCCAAAACCGGCAGCGCCGCGCGCTCGGCCTCGGTTAGGGTACGCACTTTTTCGTAAGCCTTGAGCAGCGCGCGGCCTTTGGTGACGTTGTAAGAATGGTCCGGCTCGAAGCACCAAGCGTTGAGACAAATAGCGACATCAAAAGCGAGCGTATCGGTGCAGGCAAAATAGAAATCAATCAAGCCGGACAACCGGTCGCCGAGGAAGAACACGTTGTCGGGAAACAGATCGGCATGGATGACGCCCGCCGGCAAATCGTGCGGCCATGTCTTCTCCAGCGCGTCGAGCTCCTTGGCGATTTCCGCGCACAGTCCGGGCCGCACGCTGTCGCCGCGATCGTTGGCGTGGCGGTAAAGCGGCCGCCAGCTTTCGATGCCCAAAGCATTCGCCCGCCGCATCGGAAAATCGACGCCGGCTTTATGCAATTTGGCCAACGCCTCGCCGATCGCCGCGCAATGGCCGGCATTGGGGCGGCGAATCCACAAGCCGTCGAGGAAGGTGACGATCGCTGCCGGGCGCCCGGCAAGCTTGCCGAGCACGCCGCCCTCTTTGTTCTTCACCGGTTGCGGACAGGTGATGCCGCGGCCGGCGAGATGCTCCATCAGGCCGAGGAAGAAAGGCAGGTCTTTTTCGGCGACGCGTTTTTCATAGAGCGTGAGAATGAAATTTCCGGCGCTTGTATGCAGCAGGAAATTCGAATTCTCCACGCCTTCGGCGATGCCCTTGTAAGCGAGCAATTCGCCGATGTCGTAACGCTTCAGAAAATCGGAGAGATCGTCCGCCGTGACGTCGGTATAGACCGCCATGGACGGCTCACTCCGCGGCCTGGATCTCCCGCAGCGGGCGGGGCAATTGGAAGGTGACCTTCTCTTCGGCGGCGGAGACGGTCTCCACACTCACCGCGTAGCGTTTGGAAAAGGCGTCGATGATCTCGTCGACCAGCACGCTCGGCGCCGAGGCGCCGGCGGTGACGCCGAGGCTCGTAATGCCGGCAAAATAATCCCAGTCGATATCGGTGGCGCGCTGCACTAGCGTCGCGCGCGGGCAGCCGGAACGCTGCGCCACTTCCTTCAGGCGCTGCGAATTCGACGAGTTCGGGGCGCCGACCACGATCATGGCGTCGACCACCGGCGCCACCTGCTTGACCGCTTCCTGCCGGTTGGTAGTGGCGTAGCAGATGTCTTCCTTATGCGGACCGACGATCGCGGGGAAACGCTGCTTCAACCGCTCGACGATTTCCACGGTGTCGTTCACCGACAGCGTCGTCTGCGTCACGTAAGCGAGCTTGCCGGCATCGCGCGGGGCAAATTTTTCCGCGTCCGCCAGCGTTTCGATCAAGGTGACGCTGCCGGGGGGCAATTGGCCGACGGTGCCGATCACTTCCGGGTGGCCGGCGTGGCCGATCAGCACGATCTCGCGGCCGCGGCGATTGTGGATCATGGCCTCGCGATGCACCTTGGTCACCAGCGGACAGGTGGCGTCGAAGGCGAACAGATTGCGCCGTCCGGCTTCCTCCATGACGGCGCGGGGCACGCCATGCGCGGAAAAAATCACCGGCGCGCCGGTATCGGGAACCTCGTCGAGCTCCTCGACGAACACCGCGCCCTTGGCGCGCAGGCTGTCGACCACGTAACGGTTGTGCACGATTTCGTGACGGACGTAGACGGGGGGCCCGTAGATTTCGAGCAGGCGTTCGACCGATTCGATCGCCCGTACCACCCCGGCGCAAAAGCCGTGGGGGGCGCATAGCAGCACCCTGAGGGCGGGCTTTTCCGGGGTCGATGCCATGATGTCCTCAAAAGCGCGCGTGGATTCGGCGCGATTTAGCCTCGACATGGGCGCGCTAAGCGGGCCTGTCAAGCCGGAAAGGTTGCGTAGAAAAGACGCAAGCCCTATATTCCGGACATTCCGATCATCACTGATGATCCACTGCTTCGCCCGGCGGGCGGGCGAAGCTTAGGAGGAGATTCGCCATGGCGAGCGCAGCACCGCTGATGCCGAAAGCAACGGCCGTGTGGTTGTTGGACAATACCGCGTTGACCTTCGATCAGGTGGCGGACTTCTGCAAATTGCATCCGCTCGAGGTCAAGGCGATCGCCGACGGCGACGCCGCGCAAGGCATCAAGGGCCTCGATCCGATCCTCACCGGGCAGTTGACGCGCGAACAGATCACCGAAGCGGAAAAAAATCCGGACATCCGCCTTAAGCTTGCCGACCAGAAAGTATCGGTGCCGGCGCCCGAGCGCGGCAAGAAAGGCCCGCGCTATACGCCGGTATCGCGCCGCCAGGACCGGCCGAACGCCATTTTGTGGCTGGTGCGCAATCATCCCGAGCTGAAGGACAGCGCGATCATGCGCCTGGTCGGCACCACCAAGTCGACCATCGCGGCGATCCGCGAGCGCACGCATTGGAACGCGGCGCAGTTGACGCCCATGGATCCGGTGACGCTGGGGCTTGCCACGCAGACCGATCTCGATTTCGAGGTCAACCGCGCCAACAAGGAAAAGCCGCTTCCCGCCGACACCGGCGCGACTTTGCTGCCGGCCGCGGAGACGACCGCGCGCAAGGAAGCGGAAGTCGCGGCCGCCCACGCCGCCGAGGCCGAGAAGAAGCCGGGTGGCTCCGATCTCGACGTCTCCGCCGTGTTCGCCAAATTGAAGCAGCTCGGCGGCAAGGACGGCGGCGGCAAAGAGGAAGAGTAATTCCATTTAGGTCGTCCCCGCGAAGGCGGGGACCCATACGCCGTGAGCCATCGATAGACTGCGGAATATGGGTCCCGGCCCTCGCATTCGCTCGGCCGGGACGACAACAATCAATATCCCCTCTTCCCTTCGATCGCCGCGATATAGCGCCGAACCGATTTTTCGAGCACGGCTTGGCCGTCCTTCGCGATCACGCGGTCGAAGTAATGGCCGTAGATGACGTCGAAACTGAACGGCGAAAGCGCCTGGCCGATATGTTCGACCTCGCGCGCCGACAGCGGAATGAAATTCGGATAGCTGCGCATGAACGACACCCACTTGCGATCGGTGGTGACCGACAAAATATCGCCGGCGCAGACCACGCCGCGGCCGCCGGCGCCTTGCGCCCAATGCAGCACCGTACCGCCGGGAAAATGGCCACCGCAACGCACCAGCGTCACGCCGTCCCATAATTCCAGCGTTTCGCCGTCCCAGAATTGCACCGCCGGGTCCGGCCGCATGATCCACTGCTTGTCGGCGGCGTGCAGATGAATGCGCGCGGTGAAGGCGCGCGCCCATTCCACCATGGTGGTGTAGAAATGCGGATGCGAAATGGCGATGGCGTCGATGCCGCCGAGCCCTTCGATCAAGGTCACCGTCGCCGCGTCGAGCGTGGCGACGCAATCCCACAGGATGTTGCCGGCCTCGGTGCGCAAGAGCAGTGCGCGCTGGCCGATGGCAAAATGCGGCTGCGAGCCGATGCCGAGGATGCCGTCGTCGTATTGGCGGAAGGCGTTGAAGTGGCTTTCCGATAACGCGGCAAGCGTGGTCCAGGTCTGCCCGCGCGGCGGCACGTATTGCCGCTCCTCCTCGCAAATCACGCAATTGGCCGGCGGCTTTTCGCTTTCCGGATATTGCGTGCCGCAGGCGGTGCAGATGAAGGCGGGCATGGCGATCCTCGCACGTTGGCTGCCTATTGTGTTGGGCCGCGCCGTCTTTTGCAAAGCGGCGATGTGGACGCGCTTCCCCTCTCCCCTTGCGGGAGAGGGGCACCGCGGAGGGAAGAGGAGCGAGGGCGCCCTCCCGGCCGCGCTCGTCTCCCTCGCCCCTTCCCGCAATTCGAATTTCAAACGCTGCCTCCATCCTTCGTCATGACAACGCCTCGTGAACACACAGACCGGCGCGGTGAAATGCCGTGCATGGGATCAATTTGGCCAACTATGCGTTGTATAGTGCGAATCGTCGGGGGAGACGATGGGAGGCCGTCCATGTCGATGCGCGACTTGGCGTGGCTGTTGCTGCCGCTCGCGGTGACCATTTATTTTTTGCTCTATCCGAGCGAGTTCGACCGGCTGGTTGCCTGGCTCACGCATTGATTTGGTCGTCGCCGGGCAAGCACCAGGCAAGCGCCTTCGCCCCTATTCTTTGCGGCGCGGGGTACGCCGTCTCTTTCAGCCTGCGCTCCCCGTTGCGAGGGGAGCGGAGCGCCGGAAAACGAGGAGGCTTGGCGAAGCCTCCCGGGCGGCCGGCGAGCCGCCCGACACGCTCTGGCGAAGCGTGCACCTCCGTGGCGACGGAGGCTTCGCTTCCCGGCGCTCCACTGGCGGCGATTTTTAGTCCCCGGGACCGGACTTCCGGACGCGGCGACGGGCGCTTTCGGCAACCCGACCCGGGCGGCTTTCGCCGCCCATCGGCCGCGCACACGTGCAGCCATTAAAGGCAGACCCTCATAGTGGGGCCGGCCGGCTGCCCGGGGCCTCCCGAGTGCGTGCTTGCGAGGCACGCGCGCGGGCGCCGCACAACCGGCGGCCGGGTTGCCCCGGACCGGTCCGGACCGTTAAGGTGCCGCATCTCCGGCGCCTTCCGCGGTCCGCTGCCCCACTTCGAGAACGCCTCTAGAAGCGCCCCTCGCTTGGGCAGGTGATAGGAATATAAGCATGTGACTAGAGTCCTGTCAAGCGGTTATGCGCGGTGGGGTTGCCCTCAAGCACCGGTTGTTCCCGCCGCTTTGTTTGAGCGAGCTTACCGCCTTAAGTCTTCAGCCCGATCACGATCAACGCGCCGACGATCAGCAGCCCGCCGACGCCGAGGGTCAGGCCGAGAATCGGCAGGACCTTTTTCGCGGTCTTGTCGAACAGCGCGGCAATGCCGAGGCCGAGGCCGACGAGATCGACCAGCGCGACCAAGAATATCGAAAAGCCGACGATGCTGTTGGCCGCGGGCGTTGCGGTGCCGGTGGTGTTGAGAACCCCGGCGATGGCGACAATGACGAAAAAACAAAAGATCACGGCACAGGAGACGGAAAACGACGCGATCCCTAAGCCGTTGTGCCGCAAAACCGCTGCATCGTTCATGAATGCCCGCCCCCAGAAAGTCAGCCGCGCCCGAAGAGCAGGCTACGTCGCCACGCCCTTTTCTTTCAATGCCCCCTGAATTTCCTCCAATATCGCCGGGTCGTCGATGGTCGCCGGCATCTGCCAGTCCTCGCCGTCGGCGATCTTCTTGATGGTGCCGCGCAGGATTTTTCCCGAGCGCGTCTTCGGCAGCCGCGCCACCGTGAGGGCGAGTTTGAACGACGCGACCGGGCCGATCTTCTCGCGCACCAGCGCCACGATCTCCTTCTCGATCTCGGCCGGCGGCCGGTTGACGCCGGCCTTCAAGACGATGAAGCCGACCGGCACCTCGCCCTTGAGCGCGTCGGCGACGCCGATCACCGCGCATTCGGCGACGTCCTGGTGCGCGGCCAGCACCTCCTCCATGCCGCCGGTCGAGAGCCGGTGGCCGGCGGTGTTGATGATGTCGTCGGTGCGCCCCATGATGTGGACGTAGCCGTCCTCGTCCTTGAAGCCGGCGTCGGCGGTTTTGTAGTAGCCGGGGAATTCGGCGAAGTAGCTTTCCCTGCAGCGCTCGTCGGCGTTCCACAACGTCGGTAGGCAGGACGGCGGCAGCGGCAGCTTGATGACGATGGAGCCGATTGTGCTGGCCGGCAATTGCTTGCAGCCGTCATCGACCACGCGCACGTCGTAGCCGGGCATCGGCACGGTGGCCGAGCCGTGCTTGACCGGCAACAGGCCGAGGCCGAGCGGATTGCCGGCGATGCACCAGCCGGTTTCGGTCTGCCACCAGTGGTCGATCACCGGCACTTTCAGCACCTCCTCCGCCCATTCGAGCGTCGGCGGGTCGGCGCGCTCGCCGGCGAGGAACAGCGCGCGGAATTTCGACAGGTCGTATTTGGCGAGCAGCTTGCCCTGCGGGTCCTCCTTGCGGATGGCGCGAAACGCGGTCGGCGCGGTGAACAGCGCCACGGCGCCATGCTCGGCGATGACACGCCAGAAGGCGCCGGCGTCGGGCGTGCCCACCGGCTTGCCCTCGTAGAGGATGCTGGTGCAGCCGTGGATGAGCGGCGCGTAGACGATGTAGGAGTGGCCGACCGCCCAGCCGAGGTCGGAGGCCGACCACCACACCTCCCCCGCATCGATGCCGTAGAAATGCTGCATCGACCAGTCCATGGCGACCAGGTGGCCGCCATTGTCGCGCACCACGCCTTTGGGAATGCCGGTGGTGCCGGAGGTGTAGAGGATATAGAGCGGATCGGTGGCGAGCATGGGAACGCATTCGGAAGTCTTGGCGTATTCGACGGCGTGCTCCCAGGTCTTGCGCCAGTCGTGGTCGCGGCCTGCCACCAGTTTCGCCTCGCATTGCGGACGCTGCAGGATCAAGCAGCTTTGCGGTTTGTGCTGCGCCAGCCTGATCGCCTCGTCGAGCAGCGGCTTATAGGGCACCACGCGGGCGACCTCGATGCCGCAGCTCGCGCTGAGGATTACCTTCGGCTTGGCGTCGTCGATGCGGGTGGCGAGTTCCTTCGCCGCGAAGCCGCCGAACACCACCGAATGGATGGCGCCGATGCGCGCGCAGGCGAGCATGGCAAACACCGCCTCCGGCACCATCGGCATATAGATGATGACGCGGTCGCCCTTGCCGACGCCGAAGTCGCGCAGCATGGCGCCGAGCAGTTGCACCTCGGAGAGCATGCGGCCGTAGGTGAAGCTCTGCTTGGAATTGGCGACGGGCGAATCGTAGATCAGCGCCGTCTGGTTGTTGCGGCCTTTGGCGACGTGGCGGTCGAGCGCGTTGTAGCAGGTGTTGCACACCGCATCGGGAAACCAGCGGCCGTAGATGCCGGCCTTGGCGTCGAAGATTTTTTTGGGACGCTCGACCCAGTCGATGGCGGCCGCGGCCTCGCCCCAGAAGCCCTCGGGGTCGCGCTGCCAGCGCGCGTAGACGTCGTGGTAGCGGCTCGCGCGGGCGTCCATTGGGTCCTCCATCACTTATTGTGTCGCGATGAAGGCCGGCAAACAAGCCTACCGGTCCGTCATCCCCGCGCAGGCGGGGACCCAGTAATCACGGCGAAAACTGGGGGTACTAGATGCGCGCCGGAGTTTATCATCGGGCCGCGCTTCGCGCGGACCCGTTGGCGGGCATGACAGCTGAGATTGATTGCGGGGCTTTTCATTCGCTAACCTGTTCGCCGAGGAAACGTCCAATGGCGAAAACGCCCTACGATATCGATCTCGACCGCAATCCGGCGAATTACCAGCCGCTGACGCCGCTCGGTTTTCTCGAGCGCGCGGCAGCCGTGTTCCCTGCGCACACCGCGATCGTCCACGGGCCGCTCAAACGCAGCTACGCGGAGTTTTACGCGCGGGCGCGGCGGCTTGCCTCGGCGCTCTCGAAGCGCGGCATCAAGCGCGGCGACACCGTCTCGGTGATGCTCGCCAATACGCCGCCGATGCTGGAGGCGCATTACGGCGTGCCGATGACGCAAGCCGTGCTCAACACGCTCAACACGCGTCTCGATGCCGCCGTGATCGCCTTCTCGCTCGATCACGCCGAGGCCAAGGTGGTCATCGTCGACCGCGAATTCGCACCCGTGATGAAAGCGGCGTTGTCGCTCGCCAAGGCAAAGCCGCTGGTGATCGACTACGACGATCCCGAATATTCCGGCAGCAACGCGCGCATCGGCACGATCGAGTACCAGGACTTCATCGCGCAAGGCGATGCCGATTTCGCCTGGCCGATGCCGGACGACGAATGGGATGCCATCTCGCTCAACTATACCTCGGGCACCACCGGCGATCCGAAAGGCGTGGTCTATCACCACCGCGGCGCGCATCTGCTCGCCGTCGGCAATGTGGTGACCTGCGCCATGGGCAAGCACCCTGTGTATCTGTGGACGCTGCCGATGTTCCACTGCAACGGCTGGTGCTTTCCCTGGTCGATTTCCGTTGTCGCCGGCACGCATGTCTGCCTGCGCCAAGTGCGCGCGGCCGCCATGTATGACGCCATCGCTACGCACAAGGTGACGCATCTGTGCGGCGCGCCGATCGTGATGGCGACTTTGGTCAATGCGCCGGCGCCCGAGAAGAAGCCGTTGCCGCATGTGGTCGAATTTTTCACCGCCGCGGCGCCGCCGCCGGAGGCGGTGCTCGCCGCGATGAAGGAGGCCGGCTTTAACGTCACACATCTTTACGGGCTGACCGAATGTTACGGGCCCGCCGTGGTCAACGACTGGCACGCCGGCTGGGACGCGCTGCCGCTTGCCGAACAGGCGGCGAAGAAAGCGCGCCAGGGCGTGCGCTACGGCGCGCTGGAGGGGCTCGACGTGCGCGATGCGGAAACGCTTGAAGCCGTCGCGCGCGACGGTCAGGCGATGGGCGAAGTGATGATGCGCGGCAATGTGGTGATGAAGGGCTACCTCAAGAACAAGGCGGCGAGCGAGAAGGCCTTCGCCGGCGGCTGGTTCCACACCGGCGACCTCGGCGTCATGCATGCCGACGGCTATATCCAGCTCAAAGACCGCTCCAAGGACATCATCATCTCCGGTGGCGAGAACATCTCATCGATCGAAGTGGAAGAAGCGCTCTACAAGCACCCCGCCGTCGCCGCCGCCGCGGTGGTCGCCAAGCCCGACGCGAAATGGGGCGAGACGCCCTGCGCCTTTGTCGAATTAAAGCCCGGCGCGAAGCGACGACCGACGAACTGATGCAATGGTGCAAGACGCACCTCGCCTCCTACAAATGCCCGAAGGCTATCGTCTTCGCCGAACTGCCGAAGACCAGCACCGGCAAAATCCAGAAGTTCAAGCTGCGCGAGATGGCGAAGGCGATTTAGCGCGCTCGTTCAGATGCCGCCGCAGCGATCCAAGCCAGCCGGCAAACGCATCGCGGAAGAAAGCGGTGCGTTCGTCGCGCTTTTCCGGTTCACAATCGAAGGCCGCCCACCACTCAACGAAAGCCCGCTCGCCGTCGACGATGGGCGTGACGCGCAACGTCGCCTGGAAATTCTGCACCGGCAGCGGCGACTCCCCTTCGAACGCGTAGGTCTGCGACCGCTCGACGTCGGAAAGCGCCAGCAACCGCTGCCGCCGCCGGCTGCCCTGGTAGAGCACGTTGCGCACGGCGCCGACGGCGTCGCCCGACTTGCCGGCCTCGATTTCGCTTTCGCCGGCGCCATCGACCCAGACCGGATAATTGTTGAAGTCGCGGATGACGTTCCAAACCGTGTCGGCGGGCTGGTCGAAGACGGTACTGAAGTAGCTCTTTGCCATGACGATCTCCTCACGCGTGACAGGCGTGAGGTGGCGGACATGGCGGCGTGAATCCACCCGATTTCTGGACGCGGGCTGGCAAAATAGTAAAGGCCGGGCGCAGGCCCGGCCAGGAAACGCAACGCGGGCGATGCGCGCCCGGTGCGACGGATCACTAGCGCCCGTTGCGGGCGTAGGGGTCGAACAAATTGCTCGGATCGTAGCGCTGGTCGAACGAGCCCAGCTGCCCCGAGCCACCGAAGCGCAACGTGCCGCCGTTGCCGAAATTGTAGGTGCCGGGCGTGCCGCCGCTGGAGGACGAGAGCTGCTCGTCCGGATCGGTGATCTTCGGTTTGCTGAGATCGAGGAAATTCTGCCCGCCGCTGGCGCCGCTATCCTGGTTTTCGATGGTAAAGGCCTGCGCGCCGGGCGCGGCAAGCAGCGTCAGCGCAAAGGCAACGGCGGCCAAAGACAGGTGTTTCATGGCGCTCACAACGGTTCAACCCGAAACCAGCCGCAACAATATGACCCTAGCGCGGCAAATTGGCAATCCGGGTGCGGGCAACGCAACAAGCCCGCTCCCGGGCCGGAAGCAGGCCGTTAGCCTAGTTCGATAATACTAAGACTTAGTGGACGCTGGCGGTGCCGTTATGCCTTAGCCGCTCGATCTCGTCCTTCACCTGCAATTTTCGACGCTTGAGTTCCACCACTTTCAGATCATCGACCGCGGGATGGGTCAGGCATTCGTTGATTTCCGCTTCGAGCGCCTGATGCCTTTTTTCGAGTTCCGCAAGGTGCGATTGCATCGACATGCAAAATGTCTCCTCAATCAGTGGCTCCTAGGTCTCAGCTAAGTGTACCCCAGACTCAGCACAAGGGCGACCGTACAATAAGGCCGCTCGTTACGGCAACGGCAACCAAACCCTTTGATTAAAGGCCAATTTTTCAAAGCCTTGAACGCCCTTGTGGAAAACGCGATAATTGTAATTGCTCTGCCGCGGCCGGCGCCCGGCGGGAAGCCTCAGCTGCGGTGGCGATGACGACAGAGGAAGAACGCGAGTTGCGCGAGCAGTTGGCGCGACTGCAGCAGGAGCACCGCGACCTCGACGCCGCGATCGCCGCCTTGGCCTCATCGCCCGGCTCCGATCTGATCCAGGTGCAGCGCCTGAAAAAGCGCAAGCTGGTGCTGCGCGACAAGATCCGCCGCATCGAGGATCAGTTGACGCCGGATATTATCGCCTAGCCGAACGTCGGCGCGTGCAAAGAAAAACCCCGGAAGGCTTTGCCTCCCGGGGTCTCGCGTCGTGCAAGGCTCATGTTCGCGACCGCCTAGTGCTCGTGCGATCCGTGGCGGCCGCCCCATCCGTGGTGGTCGTGGTCGAAATCAAAGTCGTGGTGACGACGCGGCTTGGCGCAGGTGGTATTGCCGCTCTCGGTGGCATTGTTGGCCGCGGTCAAATCGATGTCGAACAAGGCCGCGCTCGCCGTTCCCGGCGGGGTGTAGCCGAGCCCGCAGACGTCATTGTCTTTGATGACGTCCGCATCACCGAAATCCGCGATGCCGGCCTGATAGCCCTGGGTCGGGCTGTTGCCGGTCGTGTTATTGATCGCATTGTTGACGACGGTGTTGTTGCTCGCAAGGTTGCGCGTCGGCGTCGTCGGCGAATTACACGCGCTGTCGAGATTGACCAGCCAGATGCCGACATCGTTGTCGATGGCCACGTTCTGTTGGATCTCGGTCTTTACCGTCAGGGGGCCGCCGAAGCAGTCGCCGCCGATCAGCAGGATGCCGCCGCTCGAAGCCGCGTTGGCGCCGGTATAGGAGTTACCGGAGACGAAATTCTGCCGCACCGAGGTGTCCGCGCCATAGCCAACCTGGATGCCGTTCTGGGCGATGAAGTTCACCGGTCCGAGGCCGATCACATAGTTCTGCTGGATCGTCACGTGGCCGGCCGAGGCGTTAACGACAATGCCGCCCTTCTGGTAATTCCAAACCAGGTTGCCTTTGATATCGCCCTTCGCGGTTGAGCCAAACGCGAAATAGATGGCCACGCCGTGCTGCGTTCCATTGAACGGCTTCTCGCCGATATCCGACACGCTCGAATTGAGGATATCGACGTCGGCGCCGTCGTTGACGATGCCGTAATAGTTGGAGCCGTGGACGTTGGCCTGATTGACGCGGCCGTGACCGCCCGAGGAATAGTAGACGCCGATATTGCAGCCGGTGGCGTCGACGTCGCCGGTTACAGTGCCCGGCGGGTTGATCAGCGCCGCGGTCAGATTGATGGAATCGCGCACAAAGCCGGTCGCGGTGCAGGTGGCCGCCTCGGCGGCAGGCGCACACACCAAGAATGCGAGTGCGCAGAGCGGTAGCGTCAGATCTTTTTCTTGGCCAACTTTCCAGCCAGCGACCCCGGAATCGAACTGAATAAATGCATCACGCTTCTCCCCTCGATTTAATTTACTGTGTGAAATCGCCCCCTATTTCGGTGCGCCACCGGATGATGCCGATCAGCGCAAGCGCAAATGCCTATGGTCCGCCCCCAGTCCCGCAGGCCATGGCAATTAGGCTTCCCCGCGACTTCGCGGTCAAGTTGTATTATCTCGATGACAAGGGAATGACCGCGAAGAGAGCCACGCAGCCCGACGGCAAGGCATGGCGTGCATTGGAAAAAACGCCGGCTACCGATGCGGATCGATACAAAGCCGGGCGTCACAGAGAAAATTATTTCGTTTTGCGCTCCCTCTTGCGCGCGTACATGGCGCGGTCGGCGGCATCGAGCACCTGCGCCGAATCCAGATGCGGCCGCAGCGCCACGACGCCGGCGCTGGCGCCGACCTTCAGCCGCGCCGAGCGGTAGGTGACGATGGAGTGCTCGATCAGCCGCTCCAATTCACGCGCCTTGATCGTCGCCTGCGCCTCGCCGACATTCCACATCAGCGCGGCGAACTCATCGCCGCCAAGCCGCGCCACCACGTCGGAGGCGCGCACGTTGTTGGCAAGCCGCCCCGCCACCGCACGCAGCACCGCGTCGCCGGCGGCGTGTCCGTGGCGGTCGTTGACCCCCTTGAAACCGTCGAGATCGATATAGACCAGCGCCGCCTCGGTGCCGTAGCGATCGATATAGGCAAGCGTGCGCTTGAGCTCGCGCTCAAAACCGCGCCGGTTGAAGATGTCGAGCAGCGGATCGACGTCGGCGCGCTCTTCCAGCTCGGAGATCTTGGCCTTGGCCAAGATCAATTCTTCCTGCAGCCGTTTGTTTTCGGCGCGCAGGCCGCCCGGTCTTTTCGCTTTCCCGCCCGGTATTGCGGTGGTCGGCTTGCGGCTCACATGCGTTATCCTTCGCGAATCTGCTTGCCGTGGCGCTAGAATACAGCTTTCGCCTTGCCAGCGGGGGGTCGCAACCTATAATCCGGCGCTTCCTTTCGGCTGGGGACAGGAAGCCAATGGCCACAAAACCGGTTGCGATCATCATGGGCAGTCAGTCGGACTGGGCCACGATGAAACACGCCGCCGATACACTCACTGCGTTGAAAATCCCTTACGAAGCGAAAATCGTCTCCGCTCACCGTACGCCCGGGCGCCTTTACGATTTTGCCGCCAATGCGCGCAAGAACGGCTTCAAGGTGATCATCGCCGGGGCCGGCGGCGCCGCGCATTTGCCCGGCATGACCGCCGCCATGACGCCGTTGCCGGTGCTCGGCGTGCCGATGAACACGCAGGCGCTGGCGGGCAAAGATTCGCTGCTTTCGATCATGCAGATGCCGGGCGGCGTGCCGGTCGGAACGCTCGCCATCGGCAAACCGGGCGCGATCAACGCCGCGCTGCTCGCCGCCGCCGTGCTGGCGCTGTCGGACGGCAAAGTCGCCAAGCGGCTCGACGCCTGGCGCGCGCGGCAGACCAACGCCGTGGCGAAGCGGCCGAAAGATTAGAATTTTGCTCAAAGTCGGCGCGACGATCGGCATTCTCGGCGGCGGCCAATTGGGGCGCATGCTGGCGCTCGCCGCCAGCCGTCTCGGCCTGCGCTGCCATGTCTATTCGCCGGAGAAAAATTCCTGCGCCTTCGAGGTGGCGCAGGCAATGACCTGCGCGCCCTACGAGGACGAGCGCGCGCTCAATCGCTTCGCCAATTCGGTCGACGTCATCACCTATGAATTCGAGAACGTGCCGGCCAAGACGGCGGCGATCCTTTCGACCCGCAAACCGGTGCTGCCGGACCCCAAGGTGCTGGAGATCACGCAGGACCGCCTGATCGAGAAGAATTTCATCAGCGAATTAAAGATCGCCACCGCGCCCTATGGCTCGGTGCACAGCGCCGCGCAACTTGCCGCGGCCATCGCGCGCATCGGACTGCCGGCGGTGCTCAAGACCCGCCGGCTCGGCTATGACGGCAAGGGCCAGGCCAAGATCGCAAAAGGCGCCGACCCGAACGCCGCCTGGCGCAGCCTGCAGAACGCGCCCTGCATCCTGGAAGGCTTCATCGACTTCGAACGCGAAGTCTCGGTGATCGCGGCGCGCAGCGGCGACGGCCAGGTGGAATGTTTCGACGTCACCGAAAACGAGCACCGCGACCATATTCTGAAAGTCTCGCGCGTGCCGGCCAAGGTGACGCCGGCGTTCGCGGCCGAAGCCCGCCGCATCGCCACCCGCATCGCCAAGGCTTTCGATTATGTCGGCGTGCTCGGGGTGGAAATGTTCGTGGTCGGCGCGGGCAAGAAACAGAAAGTGATGGTCAACGAGATCGCGCCGCGCGTGCACAATTCCGGCCATTGGACCATCGATGGGGCGACCGTCTCGCAATTCGAGCAGCACATCCGCGCCGTGGCCGGCTGGCCTTTGGCCAAACCGCAGCGCCTCGGCCGCGCCGAGATGGTCAACCTGATCGGCGATGAGGTGAAAGACGCCGCGCGCTGGCTGACGGTGCCGGGCGCTTCACTGCATCTCTACGGCAAAGGCGAAGCGCGGCCGGGCCGCAAGATGGGGCATGTGACGCGGGTGTGGCCGGGCAAGTAGCGGCGTCCGCCCTCCCTTCTTATATGAATAGCGGCGATAGCACGGCTTTTCGGCCGTTGCGCAATAGACAGCGACGGCCATTTCTGCTAGAGCCGCCCGACTCAGAAGCCGGCGCCATTGCGGGGCTTTTGGCTAAAACCCGACCCGGAACAACCAAGGAGCAGCAGTGCAAGTTCTCGTTCGCGACAACAATGTCGACCAAGCCCTCAAGGCGCTCAAGAAGAAGATGCAGCGCGAGGGCATTTTCCGCGAGATGAAGCTCCGCGGCCATTACGAAAAACCCTCCGAAAAGAAGGCGCGGGAAAAGGCGGAAGCGATCCGCCGCGCCCGCAAGCTCGCGCGCAAGAAGATGCAGCGCGAGGGCCTGTTGCCGATGAAGCCGCGTGTGGTACCGGGCGCCGGTGGCGGTCCTGGCGGCGGCGGTGGCGGCGGCATGGGTGGCGGCCGCGGCCGTGGCGGCCCGCCGCGTTTCGGCTGAACACTTTGATTCGCCATTATTGGCTGAGTATGGCGCGGGCCGAAATGCCCGCGCTTTTGCTTTTGGACCGGCCATTCAAGCCTTAAATGCGCCAGATCGCGGCAACCATTTGTTATTGCTGTTGGCCTAATCCTTGACGCCGGACACTTTGTCCACGCCGGAGGTCCTGCCGTGTCGCGGGTCGATTTCGATCATTATGCCGGACACTATGACGAGGTGATCGCCTCGCAAACGCGCTTCTTCGATGGCGACAGCAATTATTTCGCCCGCTACAAGATCGAGCTCGCCCGGCAACTCGCCGGCGACGCCGGCGCCGTGCTCGACTTCGGCTGCGGCATCGGCCGCAGCATCCCGCATTTGACCGCGCTGTTTCCCAAGGCCGAGATCGCCGGCTGCGACCTGTCGCGCGAAAGCCTCAGCGTCGCGCGCCGGCAATATCCGAATTTCCGCTTCGCCACCATGGACGAACTCGGCGCCGACTTGAAATTCGACCTGGTGATCGCCTCCAACGTCTTCCACCACATCCCGCCCGCCGAGCGGCAGGCGGCGATGGACTATTGCTACAACCGGCTGACGCCAAACGGCCGTTTCGTCATCTTCGAGCACAATCCGCTCAATCCGGTGACGCAGTATCTGGTGAAGACCTGTCCTTTCGACACCGACGCCATTCTGCTCGGCATGCGTGAGACGGTCGCGCGCATGCAACAGGCGCGCTTCCATATCGAGAAGACGAGCTATTGCTTGTTCTTTCCCGGGCCGCTGGCGGCGCTGCGCCCGCTGGAAAATTATCTCGGCTGGCTGCCGCTGGGCGGGCAATATTTCGTCTGCGGCACGGGCGCGCCGGCCGCGCTCCAGCGCGCGGCTTAGGCCCCCTCGAACACGAAGCGCATGCCCACCGCCGAGTGGATGACTTTGTCGCCGAGTGCGGCGCGCGCCAGATCGTAGAAGCGGTCGCCGGTGCAGTGGCCGACGATCAGGTAGTCCGGATCGATCGCTTTGAATTCCTCGATCGTCTTGTTGATGTAGTCGTCGCCAAGCGGCGGCACCACATGGAATCCGCCGATCACGGCGTGCACCCTGTCGATGCCGGAAGCGGCCATCGCCTGCTGCACCGTGTTGATGACGCCGCGATGGCTGCATGAGGTGAGCACCACCAGCCCCCTGCCCTTGACCATGTAGACGGTGGCGAGTTCGTGCTCAAAATCGTCGGGGATGTAGCCGCCGGTGTTTTTCTCCGGCGGCATCTTTTCCGGGAAACAGCCGAAGCCGTCGAAAATGCCGACGATCTCATCGGTCGCGCGCAACGGCGTCTCGAACGACGTCTGCCCGATGCGGCCGGTGGTGAAGGCGTGGTCGGCGACGATCGCCGGCTCCGCCGCCAGCATCAGCGTCAGATCGGCGTCGAGGATCGCCTTGCGGTCGAGCGCGCCGAAATTGCCGCCGGGATTGCGGCGCAGGCAGAAGCAATCCTCGCCGCCGACATAGAACGGAATTTTGCTTTTGAGCTTGCCCCTGGTGGCGGCAAGAAAGCCGACCATGCCGCCGAAATGGTCGTAATGGCCGTGGCTGAGCACGATGGCGTCGTATTGCGAGGCGTCGACGTTGAGGATGTCCATATTGTTGAGCAGGACTTCCGGCGTGTAGCCGAAATCGATCATGACCCGGCGGGTCTCCCCTCCGGCTTGCGATTCCGCCTGCATGGCAAGGCCCCATTCGCCGTTGAGGATGGTGCGCGGCGGCTGGTCCGGCTTGGTATTGCCGCTCTTGCGCTCAATGGTGAGGCCGTCGCGCTTTTCGTTGGGCAGAAACTGAATGACGATATTATCGGTGACCATGCGCACGGCGAGCCGGTCCACCACCGGCACGGCTTTGCCAAGCGTCTTGGCCGGCGCGGTGCGGGCATTGGCGGCGAGTGTCGCCATCATCGCCGTGACAAAGCCGGCGCCGCCGGCGCAGAGCGAATTCGCGGCCGGCAGAAATGTGGCGGCCGCATCCTGGGCGCAGGGACCAAACAGCATGTCAATTCTCCTTCGATGACGCTTTTGGGATTTCCGACAAAAACCTCTTGATCGCCGGCACCGCGCCGTGGTCGTCGAGATCGACATGACCGCCGGCGGCAAAGCGCACCATCCGTTTGGGCTCCGGCGCCAAAGCGAACAGCCGTTCGCCGAAACGGATGGGCACGATGGTATCCTGCTCGCCGTGCAACACCAGGATCGGCGCCTTGACCTTCCCGATGCGGCGGTCGGAGCGCCAAGTATCCTTGATCAGCCAACGCACCGGCGCAAAGGGATAGGCGGCGGCGCCGACATCGGTGGCCGAGGTGAAGGGCGCATCGAGGATGAGACCGGCAATTTCGCGCTCGGCGGCGAGCGCAGTGGCAACCGCGGTGCCCATCGACTCGCCGAACAGAACAATGCGGTTGGCCGGACTATGCGCCCGGGCGAAATCATAGGCGGCACGGGCGTCGCGGATGAGCCCGGCTTCCGAGGGCTTGCCGCTCGAGCCGCCGTAGCCGCGATAGGACAGCGCGAGAAGGCCGGTGCCGTCGGCGATCAGCCATTTGAAGCGCTCGGCGCGCAAGTTCGAGGCGCCGGCATTGCCCTGGAAATAGATCACCACTGGCTTGCCGTCGCGCGGCGCCACGTACCAGGCGATCAGCTTTTCACCATCTGAACTTAAGAGCGAGATTTCGTCCGCCTGCGGCAGGCCGGCCTCGGCCGGCGGCGCGCGTTTGGGGTCGGGGAAGTAGATCAGCGCGCGCTGGAACAGATACATCAGCGCCAGCAGGCCGCCATAGCCGAGCACGGCAGCGATCAACAGCCATTTCATGACGGTCATGCGTTTCTCATAACACAAGCGTGAGCGGCGCGGACTTGCCCGACCGGCGCCATGCCCGTAGCCTCACCTGCGACAAAGGGAGAAATGCCATGCCGAGGCTGCGCTATATCGAGGACAGCGAAAAGACGCCGCAAACCAGTGCCATGATCGAATCCGCCAAGAAGACCGGCGCACCCGATCCGCGCGTGGTTTCCATCATGACGCGCAGCAAAGTCGGCACCGCCTGGGTCGAATGCTGGAACAAGACGCTGTACGAAGG
This sequence comes from uncultured Alphaproteobacteria bacterium, assembly GCA_963805375.1. Lineage (GTDB taxonomy): Bacteria > Pseudomonadota > Alphaproteobacteria > Rhizobiales > Xanthobacteraceae > Pseudolabrys. Next base: position 281,029 of record CAWDUB010000006.1, read on the forward strand.
CGTGCTGCCGCACAGACTGAAGGAAATGTGCCGCATCAAGATTTCGGTGGCGCACCAGTGCGGCTACTGCTCGACCGTGCGCTCCAAGGTGGCGCAGGCGGAAGGGCTGACCGAGGACATGATCAACGACCTGCTGAACGATTTTCAGAACAGCAAATTGCTGACGCCGCGCGAGAAAGCGGCGCTGCGCTACGCCGATTTGTTCAAGCAGGGCGAGCACGCCATCGACAAAGACGAGGTCTATAGCGACCTGCAGAAGCATTTCAGCGACGAGGAGATCATCGAGCTCGGCCTGCTCTGCGCGCAGACCGACGGCGTCGGCAAGTTCGTCAAGTCGCTCAACGTGATCAGCTGGGAGGACGCCTGCGCGCTCGATCCCAGGCTGACGCAGGGGACGCACGCCGAGGCGGCGGAGTAGCCCGTAAAACCTTCGCGCCGTTGCCGGCGGCTGCGGCTAATGACGGTCAGCCGAAATACGCCTCGCGCACTTCCGCGCGGTCCTTGAGTTCGCTTGGCGTGCCCGCCGCCACCACGCGGCCCTTCGACAGCACATAGCCGCGCTGCGCGATGGCGAGCGTCTGGTGAACGTTTTGCTCGACCAGAAACACCGTGATGCCACGCTCGCTTATCTGGCGAATGATGTTGAAGTTCTCCTTGACCAATAACGGCGACAGACCGAGCGAAGGCTCGTCGATCAGCAAGAGTTTGGGCGCGCACATCAACCCCCGGCCGATCGAGACCATGGCCTGCTCGCCGCCCGATAGGGTGCCGGCAAGCTGGGCACGGCGCTCGGCGAGACGCGGGAAGATGCGAAAAATATCCGCCATTCGTTCCTGCGTGACCGTCTCCGAGGCTTCCTGATAAGCGCCCACGCGCAAGTTCTCCTCGACCGTGAGCTTGGAAAAGACCTTGCGTCCTTCCGGGATGCAGGCAATGCCGGCGGCGACAATTCTATGAGTGGCAAGTGCGGTGATGTCGGCGCCGTCGAAGGCGATGCGGCCGGCTTTGGCTGGCGTCAGCCCCAGGATCGAACGCACCAGCGTGGTCTTGCCCGAACCGTTGGAGCCAAGCAGACAAGTGATACTGCCAGCCTCGACGGTGAGCGAGACGCCCTGCAGCACGTCGGCCTTGTCGTAGGCCGTGGTGACGCCGTCGATCTGCAGAAGCGCCGCCATCACTCGACCCCCAGATAGGCTTCCTGCACCTGCGCGTCGGCGGCGACGTCGCGGTAAGGACCCTCCGCGATCTTGCGGCCGAAATTGAGCACCACGCAGCGGTCGGTGATGCGCTCGATCACGCCCATCTCGTGCTCAACGATGATAATCGTGAGGTCCCTATTGCGCTCGCGCACCAGCAGAATGTCGTTCATGAGTTCGGTGGTTTCCTCGTGCGTCATGCCGGCGGAGGGCTCGTCGAGCAGCAACAGTTTCGGCCCGCTGATCAGCGCGCGGCAGATTTCGATGCGGCGGCGGTCGATCATCGGCAGGCCCTCGGCAGGCTCGAAAAGACGCTCGGCCAGCGCCGGCTCGAATACGTCGATCAGCGCGCGCGCCGCCTGATAACTCGCTTCGAATTCGCGTTTGAAACCGGCGCGCCGGAACAGGTTGAACCAGAGGCCCTGGTTGAGGTGCTTGTGGTTGCCGATCATGATGTTGTCGAAGATCGACAGCGGCAACGACAGGCGCGAACGCTGAAAGGTGCGGGAAATTCCGGCCTGGTAGACCGCGCGCGCGCTCGCCTGGGTGATGTCGGCGCCGTTAAAGGTCACGCTGCCGGCGTCGGCGCCATAGATGCCGGTCACCACGTTGAAGAAGGTGGTCTTGCCGGAGCCGTTCGGACCGATCAGGCCGAGGATCTCGTTTTGCGCTACGTCGAGATCGAGACCGTCGAGCGCCAGGACGCCGCCGAAACGCTTGGACAGACCGCGCGCTTCGATCAAAGGATTCATGGCCGCCATCCTGGGAAATAGCGGCGCACCGGGCGCGGCAGCAGGCCCTCGGGCCGGAACAGCAGCACGGCGATCACCATCAGCGCGTAGAGCAAAAACCGATATTCCTGAATGGTCTGCAGCTTTTCAGGCACGACCACGACGATGAAGGTGGCGACGATCAATCCCCACGGATTGCCGATGCCGCCGAGCAATAGGATCGAAACCAGAATCAGGGAATCGGCGAACGTATAGTTGTTGGGCGCGACGAAGCTTCCGACCATGCCGAACAGTGCGCCGGCGATGCCGATGAGGAAATTGCCGATCAGGAAGGCTGTGATCTTCCAGCGCACAATGTCGAGGCCGAAACAACTCGCGGCCGTTTCGTCGAGCCGCAGCGCGTCGAGATTGAGCCCGATCCAGGATCGCTCTAAGCGGCGCACGACCACAAAGGCGGCGATCAGCAACAGCACGCTGACGACAAAATAATTCATATAGAACGAGATCGAGACGCCGCCGATCTCGATGTTGTCGTTGAACGACCAGCCAAGGATTTTCATGCTCTTGACCTGCATGCCCTGCGGCCCGCCGAGCACGTCATTGACCTCCAGGAAGGTCTTGAACAGCAGCGCGAATGCAATGGTGACGACAGCCGCATAATGGCCGCGCGTGCGCAGCACCGGCAGGAGCAGCAGCGAACCGATCAGCGCCGCCAGCAATCCCCCGATCAGCAGCACCAGCAGATGCGGCACGAAGGTATACGAATTGAGCACGGCGGAGGTGTAGGCGCCGATGCCGAAGAACGAGGCGCCGGCAAAATTCAAGACGCCGGCATAGCCGAACTGGATGTTAAGCCCGAGCGTCGCCACCGAGTAGAGCAACACAGTGATCACCAGCAGCAGCACAAAGTGGTCCTCGTGGAACACAGCGGCAACCGCCAGCAAGGAAACGATGCCGGACAGCCCGAGTGCATCTTCGTGGTCGGCGAAGGAGCGGCCGATGCCGGCGAAGAAGCCAAGCCAGGCGGCGGCGAGCACCGCGAGGATACCGAAGGCCAGCAGCGCGATGATCAACGTCTGCTTTTCCGCCGCCAGCAACGCGATCAGATAGGCCGTGGCGGCGGCGAGCGCGGCAAGGCTCGGCCAGAACGGCGCGCGCGACTGTTCCTGCGCCATCACACGCGCTCGCTGATCTTTTCGCGGATCAGGCCGGTCGGGCGCCAGGCCATGATGGCGATGACGACGGCAAAGGCAAAGACGTCCTTGTAGGCGCTGGCGAAGGGCAACAGCACCGTGCCGACGGTCTGCAGGCCGGCGAACAGAAAGCCGCCGAGGATGGCGCCATAAATGCTGCCGAGCCCGCCGATGATGGCGGCGGAAAAGCCGATGACGCCGAGATAGAGCCCGATGCCGAAATTGATCTCGTTGTAATAAAGCCCGTTCATCACGCCGGCGTATGCGGCAAGCCCTGAGCCGATAGCGAATGTGATGAGCACGATGGCCGTGAAGTTGATGCCCATGGTGCGGGCGGTTTCCTCGTCCTGCGCGACGGCGCGGATCGCAAGCCCGAGCTTGGTGCGGTTCAAGAGGTACTGAAGCCCAAGGATGACCAGCATACCGGCCGCCAGCATGAGCACATTGTCGAGGCGCAGGTTGAATTCACCCAGATCGATCGAACTGCGCGGCAACAACGCCGGAAACGGCTTCGGATTGGCGCCTTGCGGATAAAACAACCGCACGCTCTCGCGCAGCACGGTACCGAGCATCAGCGTGATCAACAGCGTGTTGAGCGGCGGCGCCGCGCGCAGCGGCATGACGAGATAGCGCGCGATCAGCATGCCGAGTAGCGCCATGGCAAGCGTTGCCAGCACCAGCATGACGACGAGGTCGAGCCACGGCGAATGCAGGCCCAACTCGGTGAGGCCGGCGAAGGCCGCGAGCGCCGTGAAAGCGCCGACCGTCAAGACATCGCCGTGCGAGAACTTGATGACGTCGAGCACGCCGAAGAACAGCGTGAAGCCGACCGCCACCAGCGCATACATCATGCCGAGCATAAGCCCGTTCATGACGTATTGCGCAAACAGCCCGAGATCCATCTGGAACGACTCACCTCCGTCACGAGGTCATTGCCGGGCTCGACCCGGCAATCCGTGCTGACCCTCCGCGCCGTCGCCGTTCGCAAGGTCTCGCGAATGGCGACTCATCATGGATGCGCGGGTCAAGCCCGCGCATGACGCGGAGGGGTTAGCGAACGCTCGGTGACGAACGCCGCGTTTACTTCTGGCCCGGAAGCTTGCGCTTGCCGCTAGCGTACTCGCTGTCGTCCCATTCGACGAACTTGCCGTCCTGGATCACGTATTTTGTGATGACCGCGACGGTATTCTGCCCGTGATCGTCGAAGGATATCTTGCCGACGATCGAATCGCGGTCCTTCACATCGCCGAGATCGGCGATGACCTTCTTGCGGTCGGGCCCGACCTTCTCAATCGAGTCGAGGATCATGTTCATCGCGGCATAGGCGAAGGCGCCGTAGGCTTCCGGCGGCTGCTCGTATTTCTGAGCGTTGTACTTCTCCATAAAGAACTTGCCGCCTGGCAGCTTGTCGGTCGGTGCGCCTTCGCGAAAGGCGAGACACCCTTCCGCCAGCGGCCCGAGGCCCTGAATGAAGGCGTCGGAGACGATGCCGGAAGTGCCGTCGAACACCGCCTTGATGCCGAGCTTGTCCATCTGCTGACGAATGCGCACGCCGATCGGGGTGAGGCCGCCGAAATAGATCACGTCCGGATTGAGCGACTTGATCTTGGTCAGCTCGGCGGTGAAGTCCTGTTGGTCCGCCGTCACGCCAAAAGTGCCGACGATCTTGGCCTTGCCGATCTTGGCGAGCGCCTCGCTGAAATATTTGTTGTGGCCCTTGCCGTAGTCGGTGGTGTCGTGGATCACCGCCACGGTCTTGTAGCCGAGCTTGGAAATCAACTCGGCGTTGGCGTCGTTCTGGTTGATCATGGTGCCGTTGACGCGATGCACCTCGGCGTACTTGTTGCGGTATGTGATGTCGGGCAGCACCGCGCCCCACACGATCACCGGGAAACCGAACTTGTGATAGGTGTCGACGGTCGCGATCGCGGTCGAGGAGCAGTAATGCGTCGCCGCAGCGATGACGTCCTTGTCGGCGGCCATCTTGGTGGCGACCTGCACCGCGACGTTCGGCTTGCATTCGTCGTCGAGCACAACCAGTTCGTATTCGTGCTTCGCCTTGGCGTCGGCGTTGCGCAGCCGGACAGCAAGATCGGCCGAGTTGCGGCCGCCCAGCCCGTTCACCGAAACGCCGCCGGTGAGCGGGCCGATAAAGCCGACTTTCACCTTGTCTTTGGCGCCGGCCGTCCCCGCGACAAGCGTCAGCGCCAGTGCCGTAAGGCCGGCCGTAGCCAATGTGCCAATCCTGATCATCACCCCTACTCCTCTTTTGGATCTCCGCGTGGCGACCACTACCGGCCGCAGCCTCGGCAGGCATGTTCGCGCAGCCAAGGCTGCAGGGCAAGCAGACATGCGGATTAGGATTCGCCGCGGTTCGGCCGGCGCTTACAGTTTCTTCTTTTTGCTCTTGGCGAGATAGGCGCCCACTTTCTTCGACGAGTGCCCCGCAGCCTTCACCGCCGCCTTCAGCTTGGCCGGCGACACCTTGAATTTCTTCGACCAATAGCGGACTTCGTGCGCCTGGCTCAGCGCGATCAGCGCGCGGTCGCGCGCGCGATGCTTTTGCAGCTTAATATAGTCGCCAACCTTTTTGGCCGAGTGGCCGACTTTGCGCACGACGGTGCGCAAGCGCGCCGGGGTCACTTTGAATTTCTTCGACCAGTAACGGACTTCATAAGGCTGGCTCAATGCAATCAGCCCGCGATCGGCACTCACGCTGCGCTTTGACTTTGCCATGGCAAGGTTCTCCTACATTGCTTTCACAATACTTTCCGTCATCTTCTTGGCGTCGCCCAACAGCATCATCGTATTGTCGCGATAGAACAGCGGATTGTCGATGCCGGCATAGCCCGACGCCAGCGAGCGTTTGATGAACATCACGGTGCCGGCCTTCCACACCTGCAGCACCGGCATGCCGTAGATCGGCGAGGTCTTGTCTTCTTCCGCCGCCGGGTTGGTGACGTCATTGGCGCCGATGACGAAGGCGACGTCGGCCTGGGCGAACTCGGAATTGATGTCCTCCAGCTCGAACACTTCGTCATAGGGGACGTTGGCTTCGGCGAGCAGCACGTTCATGTGGCCGGGCATGCGGCCGGCCACCGGATGGATGGCGTATTTAACCTCAACGCCTTCCTTTTTGAGCTTGTCGGCCATTTCCCTCAAGGCGTGCTGCGCCTGCGCCACCGCCATGCCGTAGCCCGGCACGATGATCACTTTCGAGGAATTCTTCAGAATGTAGGCAGCGTCCTCGGCGGAACCCAACTTGACCGGCCGCTGCTCGGCGCCCGCCGCCGGCCCCGCCACCTCGCCGCCGAAGCCGCCGAGGATGACCGAGAAGAAGTTGCGGTTCATGCCCTTGCACATGATGTAGGACAGGATCGCGCCGGAGGAACCGACCAGCGCGCCGGTGATGATCAGCGCCGAATTGCCGAGCGTGAAACCGATGCCGGCGGCCGCCCATCCCGAATAGGAATTGAGCATCGAGATCACCACCGGCATGTCGGCGCCGCCGATCGGGATGATGAGCAGAATGCCGAGCGCGAGCGAGATACCGACGATCAGCCAGAAATCGAGCGCGCTCTGCGAAACGTAGAAGCCGTAGATGAAGAAGATCAGCGCCAGCCCCAGCACGATGTTGACGACATGGCGGCCGGGCAGCGTGATCGGCTTGCCGCTCATGCGGCCGGACAATTTGAGGAAGGCGATCACCGAGCCGGTGAAGGTAACGGCGCCGATGGCGACGCCGAGCGACATTTCGATCAGGCTCTGCGCGTGGATGTGGCCTTCTGAGCCGATGTCGAAGGCCGCCGGCGCGTAGAAGGCGCCCGCCGCCACCAGCACCGCCGCCATGCCGACCAGCGAGTGGAAGGCGGCGACCAGTTCCGGCATCGAGGTCATCGGCACGCGCCGCGCGATCACCGCGCCGATGCCGCCGCCAAGCGCGATGCCGCCGACCACGAGGGCCCAGGCGATTGTGCTTGCCGGCGGATGGGCGCCGAGCGTGGTGGCGACGGCGATCGCCATGCCGATCATGCCGAACAGATTGCCGCGCCGGCTCGATTCCGGCGACGACAGCCCGCGCAGCGCCAGGATGAAGAGGACGCCGGCGACGAGATAAAGCAGCGCGACGAGATTGGGGCTCATTTCTTTTTCTTCTGATACATGCCGAGCATGCGCTGAGTGACCAGGAAGCCACCGAAAATATTGACCGAGGCAAAGGTGAGCGCGACAAAGCCGAGCGCGCGCGCGAGGATGGTGCCGTTATCGTCGGCGATGAGCGCGACGCCGACCGCGAGCAGCGCACCGACCACGATCACCGAGGAGATGGCGTTGGTCACCGACATCAGCGGGGTGTGCAGCGCCGGCGTCACCGACCAGACGACGTAATAGCCGACGAATACGGCGAGCACGAAGATGGAGAGGCGGAACACGAAGGGATCGACGGCGGTGGCGATGTGGTCCATAGCGACCTCCTTACTTTCTTTCCCTCTCCCCTTGGGGGAGAGGGCGGCGAGCGGCAAAGCTGCGAGCCGGGTGAGGGGGTTCGGACCTTTCCGAATACACTTGCCCCCTCACCCGCCCGCCTTCGCTAAAGCTTCGGCGGGCGACCTCTCCCCCTAGGGGAGAGGTTAAGAGAGCTTGCGGCACGATCTGCGACTCCATCGCCATCTCTACGCCGCCGTCTTCGGCTTGAACATCGGATGCACGATGGCGCCGTCGCGCGTCAGCAACGTGCCTTTGACGATCTCGTCGTCCCAGTTGACCGCCAGCTTCTTTTCCTTCTTGTCGATCAACGTGTCGAGGAAGGTGAGCAAGTTTCGCGCGTAAAGCGCCGAGGCCGAGGCCGGCAGCCTTCCTGCCACATTGAGATGGCCGACGATCTTGACGCCGCCCACCACCGCCACCTCGCCGGCTCTGGCGCCTTCGACATTGCCGCCGCGCTCAACCGCGAGATCGACGATCACCGAGCCCGGCCGCATGGAAGCGACCATTTCTTTGGTAATCAGCCGCGGTGCCGGCCGGCCGGGAATGAGCGCGGTGGTGATGACGATGTCCTGCTTCTTGATGTGCTCGGCGGTCAGCGCCGCTTGTTTGGCCTGATACTCTTTCGACATTTCCTTGGCGTAGCCGCCGGCGGTCTGCGCGTTCTTGAATTCTTCGTCCTCGACCGCGAGGAATTTGGCGCCGAGGCTTTCCACCTGTTCCTTGGTGGCGGGGCGCACGTCGGTGGCCGTGACGATGGCGCCCAAGCGGCGCGCGGTGGCGATCGCCTGCAGCCCGGCGACGCCGACACCCATGATGAAAACTTTCGCTGCCGGCACGGTGCCGGCCGCGGTCATCATCATCGGCAGCGCGCGGCCGTATTCTTCCGCGGCGTCGATCACCGCGCGGTAGCCGGCGAGGTTGGCCTGGCTGGAGAGCACGTCCATCGATTGCGCACGCGTGATGCGCGGCATCAGCTCCATGGCGAAGGCGACCAAACCGGCATCCGCCATCTGCTTGAGCGCGGCCTCGTTGCCGAACGGATCCATGATGGCGATGACCAGCGCGCCTTTTTTGTAAGATGCGAGTTCGTTCGCCGCCGGGCGGCGCACCTTCAGCACCACATCGGCGCCTTTGACGACGTCCTCGCCGATCTCGGCGCCGGCGGCCTCATAGTCGGCGTCGGGAATGCCGGAAGCGATGCCGGCGCCGCGCGCGACCGCGATCTCGGCGCCGAGCGCCTTCAGCTTCTTGACGGTTTCCGGCGTGGCGGCGACGCGCGGTTCGTTGGCGTCGGTTTCATGGGGTACGGCAATACGCATACCGGCCTCTCCGCTTCGCCGGGCTAAAAGATGCGAGCGTTATAGGAATGCCGCGAAGACAAAGATCAGGAAGCACACCACGAAGATGACGGCGCTGGGCGTTCGCGAACTGCCCGCGAGCCCCGGGACTGCCCCGACTAGCGCGAGAATGAAGATGATGGCGGCCAGACCCCAGTGGCCCATCACCCCGCCGACCGTCAGGCCGAACAGGATGTCGACGATATGCAGGATGCCCACAAAGGTGAAGTGGACGAAGCTCTCGTAGGTGCCTTCATGCGTCGGGTAGTCATTACCGGTCGCGGTGGCGTATTCGACGGTGCCGTGGTCGGCCATGGGAAAAGGTCTCCGGGATCGGTCAGGCGGGTCCGCAGGGGTTAGCGCAAATGCTCGTTAAGGGCAACGGCTGCGGGCTTAATCCGGCAAGGGCGTCAGTCCCACCCGAGCCAGCGCCGCGCCTTGCCGTCTGGCGACCTCGGCGACCGAGAAACGTTCGATCGCCTCGTTGAACAATCGGTAGAAATTCAGTTCCGCCGCCAGATGCAGGAATACCGCGCCCAAGCCCACCGCGGCGCGATCCATGAACACAAATTCGCGCGGCACCGTCACCGGCCCGCGCTTTTTCAACGCCTGGTGCACGCGGAAGGCTTCCTTGCGGCCATACTCGGAGGGCTTCACCCCGTCGGCGATCGAGCGCACGCGGTCATCGAGCAACGGGCCGTAGATGAAGCGCGCCCAGATATTGAGCGCCTCGATCAGCTCGCGCGTCAGCCGCTTGAAGCCCCAGGTTTCGTAGGCGTGCACGACCAGCGCGTCGTCGCCCTTGAGCAGCCCGCGGTAAAGATCGACCACGCCGCCGACGAAGCTCGGCGGAAAGACGCGGATGCAGCCGTAGTCGAGCAGATTGATACCTGCCGGCCCCGTCCGCGTGTCCGCGAAGACAGAGTAATTCCCGAGATGCGGATCGCCATGAATGACGCCGAAGCGGCTGAAGGGAAACCACCAGGCGGTGAACATCGCGGTGGCGAGGCGATTGCGCGCGGCCAAGGGATCGTCCTTGTGGGCGAGCAACTTGCGGCCTTCCAGCCAATCCATGGTCAGCAACCGCCCGGTCGATAATTCCGGAAAGACCTGCGGCACGCGGATCGCGGTCTCGCCTTTGAGCATGTTGCTGTAGAGCGCGATGTGCTTGGCCTCGCGCACATAGTCGAGCTCCTCGCGCAGGCGCGCGGCGATCTCCTTGGCGATCTCGCTGGTATCGATCGCGCTATCGAAGCGATTGCGCAGCGCGAACAGCAGCTTCAACTGCCGCAGATCGGCTTCGACCGCCGACTGCATGTCGGGATATTGCAGCTTGCAGGCAAGTTGCTCGCCGTTGAGCGCGCTTGCGCGGTGCACCTGGCCGAGCGAGGCGGCGGCGGCCGGCTGATGTTCGAAGCTCTCGAATTTCTTTTCCCAGTCGGGGCCCAGCTCGGCGCGCATGCGGCGCTTGACGAAGGCCCAGCCCATCGGCGGCGCCTGGCTCTGCAATTTGATCAGCTCGTTGGCGTATTCCGGCGGCAGCGCGTCCGGAATGGTGGCGAGTAACTGCGCCACCTTCATGATCGGACCTTTCAAGCCGCCGAGCGCGGCGGCGAGCGCCAGCGCATTCGTCGCGCGGTCGAACGGCGTGCCGAAAAAGCGCGCGCCGGCCATGCGCGCGGCGGTGCCGCCGAGCCGGGTGCCGACATTGGCATAGCGGCGGGCGCGGGCGGAGAAGCGATTTTTCTCGGAGTCGGTGGGCATGAACCTGCGGCAGGTGGTCTGCTACAAATATAGGAAGAGGCAAAGCGCGAAACGAGCCATGCCGAACAGAATTATCGCCGCGGTTATCTGCCTGCTGATGGCGAGCAACGCCGCATCCGCCGCCATCTGGCAATGGGGCTGCCAGGCCCAAGTCGGCGCCCAACAGATCATTTTCAACCGGTTTTCCATGGTTGTCGTCGATACCAAAGTGAAGATGGAAAACGTGCGCAAATTGCGCATGACCGAATTGGAGCTGCCGCCCGGATCGCCGCCGCACGTCAAATACGAACCGGTGGTGATCAACGGCGGATTTGAAAAAACGATGATCTTCACGCGCAAGGACGATGCCAAGCGCAAGGTGAAGCTGACCGAGACATCGTCGCGCCTGGTCTCGCACCAACACAAATTGATCTGCGGGCGCGACGAAGACGTCGATATTTATCGCAAGGTCTATCGCTACCAGCGCGAGGACGCGCCGGCGCGCGACATTGTCATGCAGTGCATGGAATACAATCTCTCGACACGCGGCGGGCGCAAGGGTTGCGGCGGCGATTAGCGGTCGGCCGCTTTTCCACGCTTGAGTGCCGTATCCACCGCGGCGCACGCCGCCCGCACCTCGGCGGCGGCCGCCGGCTCGCCGCCGGCCGCGCGCACCAGTCGTACCGCCTCTTCGACCAGCCCGCGATTGGTTTCGTCGACGCCCCAGGGCCGGTCTTCGAGACCGACGCGGATATGGCCGCCGCGTTCGATTGCCGGAGCGATCAGAGGCCGGATATTGACACCGAGGCCGGCGACCATCCAGGGTGCGCCGGCCGCGAGTTCCGCCAGCAGCGACAAATGCGCATCGAGATAGGCCGGCTTCGGCGGGAAGCCGAAGCAGAATTCATCGGCAAACATGAAACGGTAGACCGGCGTCGGCACCTTGCGCATAGCAGCAGCCGTCGCGGCGCCCAGCCGCGTGCAGCCAGCTTCATAGATCGCGTAGCTCGGCCGCACGCCGTATTGCGCGGCGATGCGCATGCCCTCGCGGAAGTGATCGTCGGGGTTGAAATAGGTGAAGCCCGGCTCGCCGCGCTTGATCTCATCGAAGCGCGTGAACACAGCGGAACCCGGATCGACCACCGCCCATTCCAGCAAGCCGTTTTTGGCGAGCCGCTCCACATGGGCGTAGCGCTCCTGCGCGCTGCGCAATTCGCCGGCATAACCGGAGCCGGTGATCGGCAACGTCGGGTAGACGATGGCGTCGACTTTGGCGCGGATGCCTTCGATGATCGGCGCGTAGATGTCGTAGTCGTCGCGCTGGCGGCCGGTCGCCACATCGTAAGCGTGCAGATGAATGATGGCGGCGCCGGCTTTCGCCGCGGCGATGCCGTCGGCCACGATCTCCTCGATTGAAATCGGGATCGCCGGCTGCCGCTCGCGCGTCCAGGCACCGTTGAGCGCTGCTTCAATCCAGACTTTGCGCATGGCTCCCGTCACGCCTTCGGCCAATTGTCCCTGATCCAGCGCGTAAGGCTTTCTTCGCTCACCTCGCCAGCGGCAAGAGCGAGGATTATTGCAGTGGCTTGTTCGGGCGGCACATCGAAATCAAAACCGTTCAAGCCGAGAAGCACAATGATCGAGGCGAAGGCGGCCCGCTTGTTTCCATCCACAAACGGATGATTGCGCGCGATGCCAAATGCATAGGCAGCCGCCAACACGGCGAGATCGCTCTCGCCGTCGCCGAATTTGTTGATTGGTCTCGCCAAAGCGGATTCGAGAAGTCCGAGATCACGGATTCCGTCGGCTCCGCCAAACAATGCGAGTTGCTCGGCATGAACATCGAGTACGATGTTAGTATCGAGCCATCGCGGCTCGGTCACTCCGCCAATGCCTTATAAGTGTCGGCATATTTGCGGAACGACCGACGCGCGATCTCCATCGCTTCAGCGTGCTTGGGATCGTAGGGGCTCAATTTAATGCCGCGCTCGGTCTGCTCGACGATGTGAAACTTGTCACCTTCCTTGAGCTTCAGACGCGCCAAGAGCTCTTTCGGCAGAATAAATCCGACCGAATTGCCGATCTTTTTAATGCTGAGAACGACACCTTGTGTATCGCCATCACGGACGGGCTTATTCATGAGCAATCTCCGACGTTATACAGAACGTATAACATAGTTGTACGACTTGTACAACGCCAGTCTACTGCTGAAAAACAAGACTATTACGCGCCATTCAGTCCTTCCAACTCCCCGATCAAATTCGCGATCACGCTGAGACCGCCGTCCCAAAACTTCGGGTCGCGGGCGTCGAGTCCGAACGGCGCCAGCAACTCGGAATGATGCTTGGTGCCGCCCGCCGCGAGCATGGCCAGATAGCGCTCGGCAAAGCCGGAGGCGGATTTTTCGTAGACCGCGTAAAGCGAGTTCACCATGCAGTCGCCGAAGGCATAGGCGTAGACGTAGAACGGCGAATGGATGAAGTGCGGAATATAGGTCCAGAACACCTCATAGCCGTCCTTCAGTTCGATCGCCGGCCCCAGGCTCTCACCCTGCACCGACATCCACAGTTCGCAGATCTTGTCGGCGGTGAGTTCGCCGTTGCGCCGCTCCAGATGCACCTTGCGCTCGAACGAATAGAACGCGATCTGCCGCACCACCGTGTTGATCATGTCCTCGACTTTGGCGGCGAGCATGGCCTTGCGCTGCTTCTTGTCGGTGGTCTGCGTCAGGAGCTTCTTGAAAGTCAGCATCTCGCCAAACACGCTGGCCGTCTCGGCGAGCGTTAAAGGCGTCGGCGCCATCAGCGGCCCGTTCGGCGCCGCCAGCACCTGATGCACGCCGTGGCCGAGCTCATGCGCCAGCGTCATCACGTCGCGCGGTTTGCCCTGGTAGTTGAGCAGCACATAAGGGTGCGCCGAGGGCACGGTCGGATGCGAGAAGGCGCCCGGCTGCTTGCCCGGCCGCAACGCCGCGTCGATCCAGTGGCGTTCGAAAAAACGGTCGGCCACTTCCGCCATCTTCGGCGAGAAAGCGCCATAGGCGGTGAGCACGGTAGCGCGCGCATCGGTCCAGGAGATCGAGCGCTGCGCAACTTTCGGCAGCGGCGCGTTGCGGTCCCAATAAGGCAGCCGCTTTTTGCCGAACCATTTCGCCTTCAAAGCGTAATAGCGATGCGACAATTTCGGATAGGCGGCGCGGACAGCTGAGACCAGCGCCTCCACCACTTCCGGCTCGACGCGGTTCGCCAGATGCCGCGCGTCGGCGACGTCCTTGAAGCCGCGCCAGCGATCGGAAATTTCCTTGTCCTTGGCGAGCGTGTTGGTAATCAGCGTGAAGGGACGAAGGTTCGCCTTGAACGTCTTGGCGAGCGCAAGCGCAGCGCTTTTTCGCTTCTTGCCGTCGGTATCCTGCAGAAGATTGAGCGCCGGCTCGATCGGCAGTTCCTTGCCGCCGATCTTGAAACGTAAGCCTGCGATGGTGTCGTCATATTGCCGGTTCCAGGCGGAATAACCGGTGATCGATTTCTCGTGGAACAATTCCTCGACACGATCCTCGAGCTGATAGGGCTTCTCCTTGCGCACGTCCTCGATCCACGGCCGGTAATGAGCGAGCGCGGGGTCCGCCATCGCGGCGTCGAGCACGGCGTCATCGATGCGGTTGAGTTCGAGTGTGAAAAACAAAAGGTGCAGCGAAGCCGCGGTCAGGCGCTCCTGCACGTCGCCATAGAATTTCGCCCGCGCCGGATCGGTGATGTCGCCGGAATAGACGAGCTGCGCATAGGAGGCGAGCCGCCCCAGCCTGTCCTCCAGCGCCTCATAGCGCTCGACCGCCTCGACCAGCCGGGGGCCCTCGCCCGCGGCCATGGCGGCGAGGCGCCCCTTGAAGGCCTGCTCGAAGGCAACGCATTCCTCGTCCCCCTGCGCCAAGTCGCGCTTGAGCGCGGGGCTGTCGATGCCGGGGTAAAGATCGTCGAGATTCCACTCCGGCAAGGCGGCCGAGCGAGACGATTTCACCTGATTTTTTCGAGACAAGCTTTTGGCCATGGTGGGGAAATATCGCTTTTTGGGGAAATCCGGACCGTCAGGACGTTACTTAGGGCGCGCCTGATGGCGATGCGATGGCAGCGGGCGAGTTTTCAACATGCCCTGCGTCATCGGTTGATTTAACAGGCTATTAAGGCAGACCGACGACATTGCACCAATTCGGCACAGCCGCTGCCGTCGAGGCGCACCGTCATGTCTGAAGTCGTGCTTATCGTCGACGACGATCCGGTGCAGCGCCGCCTGCTCGAAGCTTTGGTTCAGCGCTTCGGTTATGAGGCGATCGTCGCCGAAGGCGGCGACGCGGCGATCAATCTGTTGACCGCAACGCCGGCGCCGCGCGTCGACGGCATGGTGCTTGATCTGGTGATGCCCGATCTCGACGGCCTCGGCGTTTTGGCGCGTATGCGCGAGGCCGGCCTCGACATTCCGGTGATCGTGCAGACCGCGCATGGCGGCATCGACACCGTGGTGTCGGTCATGCGCGCCGGCGCCACCGATTTCGTGGTCAAGCCGGCGAGCGCCGAGCGGCTGCAGGTATCGCTGCACAACGCGCTGGCGACCCGCGCGCTGGCCGGCGAGTTGCAGCGGCTCAAGCGCAGCCGCGACGGCACCCTGACGATGGCCGACGTGATCACGCGCTCGCCGGCCATGCAGCCGATGCTGCGGGCGGCCGAGAAGGCGGCGGCCTCCACGATCCCGGTGCTGATCGAAGGCGAATCCGGCACCGGCAAGGAACTGATCGCGCGCGCCATTCATGGCTCGGGCGCGCGCCGGGCAAAGCCCTTCGTCGCGGTCAATTGCGGCGCGCTGCCGGAGAACCTTGTCGAGTCGATCTTATTCGGCCACGAGAAAGGCGCCTTCACCGGCGCTACCGAAAAGCATACCGGCAAATTCATCGAGGCCGACGGCGGCACCCTGTTCCTCGACGAGGTCGGCGAATTGCCGCCGGCCGCGCAAGTCAAATTGCTGCGCGCCTTGCAAGAGGGCGAGGTCGAACCGGTCGGCGCGCGCAAGAATGTCAAAGTCGATGTGCGCATCATCTCGGCCACCAACCGCGATCTGATCGCCGACGTGAAGGCCGGACGCTTCCGCGAGGATTTGTTCTACCGGCTGCATGTTTTTCCGATATCCGTGCCGCCGCTGCGCCAGCGGCCGGAGGATATCGCCCTGCTGGCGCGCCATTTCCTCGCCCGCATCGCCGCCGAGGAGGGAAAGCGCGTGCGAACTTTGAGCGCGCAAGCGCTTGCCGTGCTCGCGGCATTCCGCTGGCCCGGCAATGTGCGCCAGCTCGAGAACGCGATCTTCCGTGCCGTCGTGCTCGCCGACGGCGATGAGATCGGCGCCGCCGAATTCCCGCAAGTGACGGCGCAAATGACAGCGCTGGTTCCGCCCGATGCCGCCGCCCAGCCGCTGCTCGAAGTAGCGCCGGCGATGACGGCGGGCTGGCCGGAGAACCGCACGGTGCCGGCGGATGACCACGTACCGGCTTTGGCGCCGGCGCCGCCGTCGGCGCGGCTGGTCGACATGGCTGGCGAAGTGCGCCCGCTCGACGATATCGAACGCGAAGTCATCCGCTTTGCCATCGCGCACTACCGCGGGCAGATGTCGGAAGTGGCGCGGCGGCTGCAGATCGGCCGCTCGACGCTTTATCGCAAGCTCGAAGGGCTCGGGCTCGATAGCGATGCGGCCGCGGCCAAAAATGAAGACGCGCCCAGCAACTAAACGAGTTCCCCGACTGCGCAATGCACAGGGCGGCCTTGCCAAAAGGCTCGGCAAAATCGGCGTTCCCGGCGCTGCAGGGCCATTAAACCCCCAATTTATCTACGTTTTTCGTCCCCCTGCCGCGGCGGCAGCGAGCCTTGCGCTGCCGGCCGGCGGCCCGCGCGCCGTCCCATTTATATACACCGGTTAGTCACAGGACTTCCCCCGCGGGCCATTTTTCGCCATGTTCGCCCGGTACTTAAACGGTATCGGGGGGCGCTGCTAAGCTTGCGTTAACCGATCCCGAGAAGACTGCGTGGTCGTCGCAACGGCGGCCAATGGGGACGTGGTGGTGGTGGGACGGGTCTCTTTGCGCAATACGATAGTGTCGTCTGTTGCCGCGCGTGAGCGTTCTCGCGTCATGCGCTTTGTGCGCGTCGGTGCGCGGGTCGGGATCGCCGGATTTTTCCTGCTGGCCGCCAACGACGCCCTGCAGACCGCGGCCGCCGACGGCGACACCGAGACCCTCTCCTTCCACCACATGCACACCGGTGAGAACATCACCATCACCTTCAAGCGCGACGGCGTCTACGATCAGGCGGCGCTGAAGAAGCTCGACTGGTTCATGCGCGATTGGCGCAAAGAAAAACAAACGCACATGGACCCGCATCTGTACGATCTGCTGTGGCAGGTCTACCGCGATGTCGGCGCCACCGAGCCGATCCAGGTGGTCTGCGGCTATCGCTCGCCGGGCACCAACGCCATGCTGCGGGCGCGCTCGCGCGGCGTCGCCAAGTTCAGCCAGCACATCAACGGCCAGGCGATGGATTTCTATATTCCGGGCGTGCCGCTCGCCAAGCTGCGCGCGGCGGGTTTGCGCCTGCAGCGCGGCGGCGTCGGCTTCTACCCCACCTCGGGCTCGCCTTTTGTGCATATGGACACCGGCAACATCCGCCATTGGCCGCGCATCCCGCGCCAGGAACTGGTCAAGATTTTCCCCAACGGGCGCACGGTGCACATTCCCTCCGACGGCAAGCCGCTGCGTAACTATGCGCTGGCGCTCGCCGACGTCGAGCGCCGCGGCGCCATCCCCTCCGGCACCTCATTGGAAGCCGCGCGTGAGTCCGGCGTCATCACCGCCAGCCAGGAGCAGGAGGCGGAGCAGCCGCATCGCAAGCCCACTCTGCTCGCCAAAATTTTCCACGGCAAAGATGCCGACACGGATGAGGGTGTTGCAGCCAAGCCGGCGGAAACCCCCGTGGCGGTCGCGAGCGTGAGCCCGCCCGCCCCGGCGACGGTCCCGCTGCCGGCGGCGCGTCCGGCCGCGGCAACCCCGGTCGTGGTCGCCGCTGTCGTGCCGAAGCCGCGGCCGCAGCAGATCAAGACTTATGTGACCGCATCGCTGCCGAGCAACATTTTCGACAAACGCGCGGTCTGGCACGGTGCGTTTGAGGCCGAAGACGCCGCGCCGCCGCCGGCTCAGCAGCAAGCGCCGTTCGAGGTCGCCTCCGCCGATCCGGAAACGACCGGCAGCGCGTCGGCACTGGGCTATGCCACGGAGCAGGCGATGCCCGCGGTCACCCGCGCGCGCCCGATGGGCGTGACGCGGCCCCACGTCCCCGCCGCCGAAGCGAAAATCACGCCGACCCCGAAGGCGCCGCTGCCGGTCGAAAAGCCGCTCGTCGCGGCGATGGCGAGCGTCGGACAGCATTTCGACGACCCCTGGCTGCGCGCCGCCATGCTGACGCCGAGCGTGCGCTTCATGACTGCGACGCGGATCGGCGGCGTCGATTTCACCTGGCTGACTTATCTGCTCGATAGGCCGCAGGACGCGCTGGAAATGACCTTCGTCGCCGACCCGCAGCCCGGCCTTCTCGCCGACCGCTTCGAAGGCAGCGCGGTGGTGTTCCTGGCCACCACCACCTTCACGCCGCAGGTGGAATACGTGGCTTCGCTCGGCCGCGCCGATGCCACCCCGTCCGAAAGCGCCCGCTCGGATCGCGCCCGGGCGGAGCCGCGCCGGCACGCATCGCATCAGGAAAAGCCCGGCGCGCTGCGTCAAGCGTTCAACTACCTTCAAGGCATCTTAAGCCCGGCGCACGCCCGCTGAGATTGCGGCGCGGTCAGTTCAACATCCCCAAAGCGTGCATGTAGGTGTCGAGAATTTCCTGCTGCTCGCGGCGCTCGTCGGTGTCCTGCTTGCGCAGACGCACGATGGAGCGCAGCGCCTTGGTGTCGAAGCCGGTGCCCTTGGCCTCGGCGTAGACGTCGCGGATGTCGTCTGAGGTCGCCTTCTTTTCTTCCTCCAGCCGCTCGATGCGCTCGACAAAGGCTTTGAGCTGATCCTTGGCGAAGCGGGTGGCGGGTTGTTCTTGATTGGCCTCGGCGGTGGCAGGCATTGAATTCTCCTCGACTGTCTTCGGCAGGCTCGCTGCCTTGTCATACGGAGAATTCGGGCGCGGGGGTAAGCGCTTGCGGACGAAGCCCCCGACATTCACACCTGTTCACAAGCTTAGTGCCGCGGGCTTGCCTTTTCGAAAGCCGCTTTCTGCTCAGGGCTGGCTTCCTTCTGGTGCTTCTTGCGCCATTCGTCGTAGGGCATGCCGTAGACGATTTCGCGGCTTTCGTCCTTGCTCATGGCCACGCCTTTTTCGTCGGCGGCGTCCTTCATCCAGTTCGACAGGCAGTTGCGGCAGAATCCGGCGAGATTCATCATGTCGATGTTCTGCACATCGGTGCGCGAACGTAAGTGATCGACCAGGCGCCGGTAGACGGCGGCTTCGAGCTCGGTGCGGGTTTTATCGTCCATGGCCGTGATCCTTTGCCTTGCTTCATCCGGAAGATAGGCGCGCCGGCCATCCCGCGCCATAGGGCAAAAAAAGCCCGCCGCGCTCCCTGAGGAACGCGGCGGGCCGGTCGGTTGGCCGGCGCGGTTTAGGCCTTCATCGCCGCCTTCACCCGTTCCGCCGTCATCGGTACGTGACGCAGCCGCTTGCCGGTGAGCTGGAACATCGCGTTGGCGATGGCCGGCGCCACCGTGATCACGCCGATCTCGCCCATGCCGCTGGGCGGATTGTCGGTGGCGACGATCTTGGTGTGGATCTCCGGCATGTCGTGCATGCGCAGCACCGGATAGCTGTCGAAGTTCGAGGCCTGCACCTCGCCGCCCTTGACCGAGAACTGCTCAATCAGCGCGGCGCTCAAGCCGTAAACGATCGCGCTCTCCATCTGCCCGTGCACGTGATCCGGCTGGATGACAATGCCCGGATCGACGGCCAGCCAGAAATTATGCACCTTGATCTTGCCGGTCTTGTCGTCGACCGAGACCTCGGCCACACCCGCCGACAGGCTGTCGTGATAATCGGAGAACGCGATCCCCATGCCGTGGCCGGGCCGTTTTTTATGGAAGTCGGACATCTCGGCCACCGCTTTGAGCACCGCGTTGGCGCGCGGCTTGTCCTTGGTGAGTTCAAGCCGGATGGCCAGCGGATCCTTGCCGGCCGCCGCCGCCACTTCGTCGAGGAAGGCTTCAGCGGCGAACTTGTTGTAGCCGGAGCCGATGCCGCGCCAGGCATGCACGCGCATGCCGCGGATCTCGCGGGTGTATTCCGCGAGCACGTTGGGCATGGCGTAGAACGCCTGATCGAGGCCGCGGGCGCCGATATAGTCCTTGCCGCCGGTCGCCTTGAAGCGCGGCGGTGCGGCGACCGCATCGACGTTTTCCGACACCAGACGATGATGCCAGCCGACGATGTTGCCTTTGTCGTCGAGGCCGGCCGTGAGCGCGTGATGCGTCATCGGCCGCGGCCGCGCCGCCGCGATATCTTCCTCGCGGGTAAGCAGCAGCTTGACCGGCTTCTTGGTGATGTTGGACAGGATGGCGGCCTGGATCAGCGCATCCGGCCAGATGCGCCGGCCGTAGCCGCCGCCGAGGAATTGCTGGTGGATTCTGATCTTGTCCGGCGTGGTCTTGAGAATGCCGGAAATGATGAACCCCGCCAGCGCGCCGAACTGAGTGCCTGACCAGATGTCGGCGGACTTGCCGTCCTCCGCCACATGGGCAACGGCGTTCATCGGCTCCATCTGGGCGTGGTAGGTGTATTCCGACCAGTAGGCCGCTTCGACCTTCTTGGCGGCGCCTTTGATGCCGCCCATGGCGTCGCCGGCCTGATATTCGACGTGTGTCGGCGCTCCCGGGTCTTTGCCCTTGGCGGCATAGTCCACCTTGGCCTTGTCGGAGTCGAAGCCGGCGGCGGCAGCGCCGCTGGTATCCCAAGTCACCTTGAGCGCATTGAGCCCACGGCGGGCGCTATCGAAAGATTCGGCCAGCACCGCGACGCCGAACGGCAGCGGGATGACCTTGATGACGCCTTTGATCTTCATGACGTCGGGAACGTTGACGTCCTTCGCCTTGGCGCCTTCCAACGGCGACTGCTGCACCGTGGCGTAGATCATGCCCGGGATGTGCACGTCGATGCCGTATTGCGCCGTTCCGGTCGCCTTCAGCGGCACGTCGCGGCGGCCGATATCCTTGCGGCCGATCAGCTTGAACTGCGACGGCTTCTTCAGATCCGCTTCGGCGACTTTCGGCGGCTCTGCCGGCACCTTGGCGAATTTGACGACGTCGCCGTAGCTGATGCTCTTGTTGGATTTCTTGTGGCTGATCGTGCTGTCGGCGGTGGTGAGTTCACCGACCGGTACGTTCCACTTCTCGGCCACCGCATCGAGCAACACTTTGCGCGCCTGCGCGCCGGCCATGCGCAAGGGCATGTAGTAGCCGGGCACCGAGACGCTGGCGGCGGTGATCTGCGCGCCCTCGAAGAGGCGATGGTGATTGCCGTAGAGCTTCGGGTTCGCGGGCGCGAACTCGATCTTCACTTTGCTCCAGTCGGCGTCGAGTTCCTCCGCCAGGATCAGCGGCAGCGAGGTGTAGACGCCCTGCCCCATCTCGGCGGACGGGCACAGGATGGTGATCGCGTTATCCGGCGCGATGCTCACCCAGGCATTGAACGACGTCGGCATTGTCTGGCCGATCGCCGCGCCGCGGCCGAGACCGCCGAGCGTGAAGGCGAAAGTGAGCCCGGCGCTGCCGGCGACGAATCCGCGGCGGCTGATGCTGGTGTCGATCGAGCCGTTCTTGACGTGAATGGTCATGACTTAGCCCTCCCGTGCTGCGCGTTCGATGGCGCGCACGATGCGCGGATAAGTGCCGCAACGGCAGATATTGCCGTCCATGTAAGCGACGATCTGTTCGCGCGTCGGCTTCTTGTTGGTCGATAACAAGGCCGCCGCCTGCATGATCTGGCCGGACTGGCAGTAGCCGCACTGCGGCACCTGCTCGGCCACCCAGGCCTTCTGCAGCGCGTGGGTGCCGTTCGGCGACAGACCTTCGATGGTCGTCACCTTTTTGCCGGCGACTTTCGAAACGGCGGTCTGGCACGAGCGCATGGCCTTGCCGTCGATGTGAACGGTACAGGCGCCGCACAGGCCGGCGCCGCAGCCGAATTTGGTGCCGGGAAGATTCAAGTCTTCGCGCACCACCCAGAGCAGCGGCGTGTCGGGCGCAGCCTCAACCGTCGTTGCCTTGCCGTTGATCGTGAAAGATATCGACATGCGTTTTCTCTCCCTCGAGAGTCATTTGTTGTTTTGTCGTTGTTGACGCGCGGTTGATCCGCGTAAATGTTGGCCCCCGTCCGCGCATCCGCGGCGACGGCGCAAAGGCCCACGAACAAAATTTCGGCAGAGCGCCGCCCCGGGGCCAAGTCGAATGAGAATAATTATAGGCAGATTATGCGGCCGCTGGGCAGGTATGCTCCGCCAATGAACAGTTCCCTGCGCGCTTTTCTCGCAGACTTATATCGCACTGCGGTAGCGGCGGCGCATCCGGCGACGTGCCTGCCGCCGCTGCTGCCGGACCCGCCCGCCGGCCGTCTCATTGTGCTCGCTGCCGGAAAGGCCGCCGGTTCGATGGCGCAAGTCGCCGAAGAAATATATTTCGGCCGTTTTAAGCTGCCGCCCGAACGACTTATCGGCCTCGCGGTGGCGCGCCATGGCTACGGCCGGCCGCTCAAGCGCGTCACGATGATCGAGGCGGGGCATCCGGTTCCCGATGCCGCCGGCCTGGAGGCGGCGAACCGCGCGCTCGAACTGGCCGATGGTGGGGCGCCCAACGATCTGGTCCTGGTGCTGATGTCGGGTGGCGCTTCCGCCAACTGGATCGCGCCGGCGGCTGGAATATCGTTTGAAGACAAACAATCGGTGACGCGGGCGCTGCTGCGCTCCGGCGCCGCCATCGGCGAAATCAATACGTTGCGCAAACATCTCTCGCGCATCAAAGGCGGCCGGCTGGCGCGTCACGCTTTTCCGGCGAGGCTCGTCACCATCGCCATCTCCGATGTGCCGGGCGACGACCCGTCGGCGATCGGCTCCGGCCCGACGGTGCCCGATCCGACCACGCTCGCCGACGCGCGCGCCATCGCCGCCAAATACCGGCTCGACGTTCCGGCGAGCGTCACCGCCGCGCTGAGCGATGCGAAGAATGAATCGGTGAAGCCAGGCGACGCGGTTTTTGCCGGCAGCCAATTCACCCTGGCCGCGCGGCCGGCAGATGCCTTGCGCGCGGCGGAAAGCACGCTGCGCGCCGCCGGCTACGGCGTCGTTTCGCTCGGCGACCGCGTCGAAGGTGAAGCACGCGAGGTCGCCGCCGCGCATGGCCAGCTGGCCCGCGAATTGCGCGCGCAAGGAAAACGCGCGGCGATCCTGTCCGGCGGCGAATTGACCGTCACCATGCGCGGCAAAGGCCGCGGCGGGCCGAACCAGGAATACGCGCTGGCGCTGGCGATCGAAATCGCCGGCATGGCAAATGTAGCCGCTGTTGCCGGCGATACCGACGGAACGGATGGCGGCGCCGGCCTCGCCACCGATCCCGCCGGCGCCTTGCTCGACGGCGAAACCACGGCGCGGGCCCAGGCCAAGGGCCTCGATCCCGCCGCCTTTCTCGCCGATAACGATTCGACCGGATTTTTTGCCGCGCTTGGCGACCTCTTGGAGCCCGGACCGACCTTCACCAACGTCAACGACTTTCGTGCCATCCTCGTTGACAGGCCGTGACGGATCACGCCAAAACCGCGACTGACCGGACAAACATTGACCGCCTTGCCACGCCATTTTGCCATGCACCGCACCTTCGCCACGATCGTGCTCGCCGCCGCATTGCTGGCCGTCTCGCCGCTTTCGGCGATGGCCGATTTCCGGCTGTGCAACAACACCGGCAGCCGGGTCGGCGTGGCGCTCGGCTATAAGGACGCCGAAGGCTGGACCACCGAGGGCTGGTGGAACATTTCGTCGCGCTCCTGCGAGACGCTGCTGCCCGGCCCGTTGGTGGCGCGCTTCTATTACATTTATGCCGTCGACTACGACCGCGGCGGCGAATGGTCGGGGCGCGCTTATATGTGCTCGCGCGACAAAGAGTTCACCATTCGCGGCACCGTGAATTGTCTGGCGCGGGGCTTCGACCGCACCGGCTTTTTTGAAGTCGACACCGGCGAACAGCACGCCTGGACGGTGCAGCTGACCGACAGCGCCAGCCAGTCGCCGGAACGGCCGTTGTCGCCGAAGGTGCCGCTCGCCCTGCCCCGCGCCCCGCGCGCGCCGCCTGCGGCAACCCAGGGCCACAAGCCATGAGACGCCTGCGCCGCGCCAAGATCGTGGCGACGCTCGGACCGGCCTCCTCGGACGCTGCGATGATCGCGCGATTGTTCGCCGCCGGCGCCGACGTGTTCCGCATCAACATGAGCCACACCAGCCAGGATCGCATGCGCGAATTGATCGCCATGATCCGCGGCATCGAGAAAGACACCGGCCGGCCGATCGGCATCCTGATCGACTTGCAGGGACCGAAGTTGCGGCTCGGCACCTTTGCCGGCGGCGCGGCCATGGTCGCCAAAGGCGGCGCGTTTGTGCTCGATGGCGATCCGGCGCCGGGCGACGCGACACGCGCTTATCTGCCGCATCCGGAAATCTTCGGCGCGGTGGCGCCCGGCCGCACGCTGCTGATCGACGACGGCAAGGTGCGCCTCACCGTTACCGCCGCCGAGCCGAAGCGTATCACCACACGCGTGGAGGTCGGCGGGCGGCTGTCCGACCGCAAGGGCGTCAGTCTGCCCGACACCACCATTCCGTTTTCCGCGCTGGAAGAGAAGGATCGCTCCGATCTCGAAGCCGCGCTCGCCGCCGGTATCGACTGGGTGGCGCTGTCCTTCATCCAGCGGCCGGAGGACATCGCGGAAGCCAAGAAGATCACGCGTGGCCGCGCCGCGGTGATGGCCAAGATCGAAAAGCCGCAGGCGGTCAAGCGGCTTTCCGAGATCCTGGAGCTTGCGGACGCGCTGATGGTGGCGCGCGGCGACCTCGGCGTGGAAATGCCGCTGGAGAAAGTGCCGGCCGTGCAGAAGCAGATGACGCGGGCCAGCCGCCAGGCCGGCAAGCCGGTGGTCGTCGCCACGCAGATGCTGGAATCGATGATCAATTCGCCGGTGCCGACGCGCGCGGAAGTCTCCGACGTCGCCACCGCCATCTACGAGGGCGCCGACGCGGTGATGCTGTCGGCGGAATCGGCGGCCGGCAAATATCCGGTGGAAGCGGTGGCGACCATGAACCGCATCGCCGAGGAAGTGGAAAGCGACGCGCTTTACCGCAACATCATCGATGCGCAGCGCGCCGAGCCGGAGGCGACCGGTTCCGACGCCATCGCCGACGCCGCGCGTCATATCGCCGATACGCTCGATCTGGCGGCGGTGGTGTGCTGGACCTCGTCGGGCTCGACGGCAATGAGGGTGGCGCGGGAGCGGCCGCGGCCGCCGATCGTGGCGCTGTCGCCCAGCATCTCGACCGGGCGGCGGCTGGCGGTGGTCTGGGGCGTGCATTGCGTCGTCACCGAGGACGCGCGCGACCAGGACGACATGGTCGAGCGCGCCTGCCGCATCGCCGTCACGGAAGGCTTCGCCAAGCCGGGCGAGCGCGTGATCGTGGCCGCCGGCGTGCCGTTCGGAACGCCGGGCGCGACCAATATGCTGCGCATTGCCTATGTGGGGGAGGACGCGAAGGGGAATTGAGGCCGGCGGCCGACCGGATAAGATCGATTAGGCTCAATGGGGGAGACACCGATGCCGGGGCGCATTTTCTTTTCGTCCATTCTGCTGGCCGGAGCATTGGCCGCCACGAGCGTCCGCGCCGCCGACGATTTGCACATGTGCATCTACGAAAGCGGCGACGTCGCCATCGAGGCTTGCAACCGCGCGATCAATTCCGGGCGCTACTCAGGCACCGATCTGGCGAATGCCTATATCAATCGCGGCGCCGAAATGATTCAGAAAAAGGACTACGACCGCGGCATCTCGGATGAAAATACGGCGATAAAGCTGTTCCCGCAGAGCACGCTGGCCCACACCAATCGCGGCCGGGCCTACCAGATGAAAGGCGATCTTGCCCGCGCACTTGCCGACTTCAGCAAAGCCATCAGCTTTGACCGCGAAAATCCTTCCGCCTACGTCAACCGGGCAACCGTTCTTGAACAACAGGGCAATCGCAAAGGCGCCATCGCGGATTTGAAAAGGGCGCTGGCGTGCAAGCCGATCAAGGGCAAATTCGTCAATGTGGAAAGCGATTTCAAGCGAGCGCGGGACCTTCTCGCCACATTGTCGAAGAAGCGGTAACGGCTTTAGATTTCTCGGCAGCGCGCAGCGCCGTCCATCACATCTTTACGGCTGCGTCGCCATGAAATGCGCCAGCGCCTTCATGTCGTCGTCGCTCAGCGGATAGACCACGTCGGCCATCGAGGCGACGCCGGCACCGACGCGGGCGCCGGACTTGAAGTCGCGCAGCGCTTTGAGCAGGACATCCTCGCGCTGGGCGGCAAGCCGTCCCGAGGCGCGGAAGCCCGAATAATTGTCGGCGTGGCACGACCCGCAGCGCTGCTGCTTGGCGAGCGTTTCGCCTTTGTGTGCGAGCGCGTCGTTGGGGCTCGCGGGTTCCGGCTTAGGCGGCTTGAGCGAGGCGTAATAGGCGCCGAGATTGCGGATGTCTTCGTTTTGCAGCGCCTGCGCGATCGGCTGCATCACCGCGCTCCTTGCGCGCGCCGGAGCGGAAATAGACGAGTTGCCATTGCGTGGCCTCGTCGGGTTGACCGGCGAGCGAAGGTGTCATCGGGGTTTGCGAGACGCCGTCCGCCCCGTGGCAGCCCGCGCAGCCTTCGGCCAACGCCTTGCCAGCCGCCACATCCGCCGCCCATGCGCGCCCCGGCGCCAGGGCCAAAACGAGCGCCAAGATCAAGAAGACGAAGCGGGTCAATGTCATGTCGCGCAAAACGTTACGAACCCTTTGGCGGCCATCGCCGGCGCGAGGAGGCGACAGCGCGGACGATGACGGGTCCAAGCCGGAATCGTCCAGCTTGGACCCGCATCAGCCTCAAACGACGATCGATCCCGCAACGGCGGCACGCAAGCCACGCCACCGGATCACTTGCTGTAGCTGATCCGGTAGATGGAGCCGGTGAAATCGTCGGCGACCATGAGCGCGCCGTCCTTGGCCACCAGCACGTCATCGGGCCGGCCGATATATTTGCCGTCGGCGCCGATCCAGCCGGTGGCGAAGTCCTCCTGCTTGGCGTTCTTGCCGTCGGCGTCGACGGTGACGCGCGTCAGCCGTCCACCCTGGAACTTGTGACGGTTCCAGGAGCCGTGCTCGGCGATGATGATGTTGTTCTTGTACTCGGCCGGGAACATGCTGCCGGTGTAGAACTTCATGCCGAGCGGCGCCACGTGCGCGCCGAGATTGAGCACCGGCGGCGCGAACTCGGAGCACTTGTGGCCCATGGCGAATTTCGGGTCCGGAATGTCGCCCTGGTGGCAGTGCGGGTAGCCGAAATTTTCGCCGAGCTTGCTGATGCGGTTGAGCTTGTCGCTCGGGATGTCGTCGCCGAGCCAGTCGCGGGCGTTTTCGGTGAACCAGTAGTCGCCGGTGCGCGGATCGACGTCGCCGCCGACGCTGTTGCGAACCCCGAGCGCGACGATTTCCGCTAGGCCGGTCGCCGGATCGACGTGCCGGATCTGGGACGTCGAGGTGGGCGGCAGGCAGATGTTGCACGGCGGCCCGAACGGCACGTAGAGCCAGCCGTTCTTGTCGAACACCAGGTATTTCCAGCCGTGCGGAACGTAAGGCGGCATGTCGTCATAGACCACGCTCGCCTTCGGCATGTTATCGAGATTGGCTTCGGCGTTGTCGTATTTGTAGATCTTGTTGATGTCGACGACGTAGAGCGCGCCATCGCGGAAGGCGACGCCGGTCGGCACCGTCAACCCCTTGATGACGGTTTTGACCGTGCGCTTGCCGCCGGCGTCCACCACGGCAGAAACGGTTCCGACGCCGAACCAGGAGCCGACGAACAGCGTGCCCTTGTCGCCCCAGGCCATTTGCCGCGCGGCCGGCACCCGCGCCCACAACTCGATCTTGAAGCCGGGCGGCAACTTGATGTGTTTGAGCGAGTCTTCGACTTCCTTATCGGTGAAGCCTGTCGGCGGCGGCAAGGTGTTGGCGACAGCGGTGCCCTTTTGCGCCTCCGTCTCGTCGCCCATGAACCAGTCAGCCGGCGGATGCAGCCAGAAGTTCTTGGTGTTGGAGTCGTAATGCTTGAGTTCCTCGCCGCGGGCGCCGGGCGCGAACACGAACCCGGCGACGACCACCGCTGCGGCGGCGGCGGCAAAGAGCGCGAACGGCCGCATCTTCAACTTTGCTGTTGGAAGCATTTTCCGTTTCCTCCCGTTGACCGTTTTCTTTATTGGTCAGTCCGCGACCGCGTCCAGGCACGCATGCCGTGGCCGCCAGTCACGTCGCAAATTGTCTTGACAGTTTAACCGCCGCCCCCGCGAATGACGGCTCGCGCACGCGGACCGGGCCCGTAGCCGGCCTCGGTCTTAATCGGCTCGGGCTGGCACCGGCACGCGCCATGCTTCGCCTCATTGCGGTCTATTGATCGATGGTATGTTGTCCAACGATCGCCCTTGAGGCTACGTCACCCGCGCAATCTGTCAAGTTGGCGATATCCTCCGCGCGGCGGTGGATGAGCCGGTTGGGGTTCCAACGATTATCGTTGTCGGCGTGCTTATGCGCGCGCGGCCTAAATATCCCGGCCCTCGACTTTTTCCTGCAAGGTCTTCACCACGTCGGGAATCTTCGGCAGCCGCGGATAGACGGCGAGCGCGCGGCGATAGACTTCGAGCGCGCCCTTGTCGTCGCCGATGTCCTGCAGAATGAGGCCGAGGCCGGACAGCGCGCCGAAGTGGCGCGGCTCGCGCTTCAACACCTCGCGGATGTCGGCGAGCGAACGGCCGTAATCCTTTTTCATATAATAAAGCGTGGCGCGCCGGTTCCAGCCTTCGACATAGTCCGGTTTGATCTTGATGATGGCATCGAGCAGTTTGATGGCCAGATCGGTGTCCTTGGCCTCGACCGCCGACTGCACGCGCGTCATCAGCAGCGTGGTGGTGTCGCTGCGCGACACCATCCACAAGGCCCAGATGCGATGCTCGATCGCCTTGGCGGTTTCATCGTCGGGCGCGGCCTTGAGCGCGCCGAACAGGAAATCGAGATTTTGACCGCGATCGCCGCGCTGCACGTGCGGCAGCTTTTTCGGCGGCTCGATGAGGCCCGGTTTTCCCGCTTGCGCGGACGCCGCGGCCGCCCCACCGATGGTGAGGGCGGCGGCCAAAAGGCTGGCGAGGACTCGCGTTCGCATGTGCGGAATCTAGCCGTTCCGCCAGTTTACGCAATATGCGGGCGATGGAAGGGGTGCCCCGGCGAAAAGGCCTTAAGCCAAGGCCCTCAGCCCTGACGGGCTTTGAAGCGCCGGTTGGTCTTATTGATGATGTAAACGCGGCCCTTACGCCGCACCAGCCGGTTGTTGCGGTGGCGGCCACGCAGGGATTTCAAGGAATTACGGACTTTCATGACAGGCTCTAGGGTCCAATGGTTGCCGGGTTGATAAGCAGCCCACCTGCCCCTGTCAACGCAAAGCGCTTGACCGCGGCGCCGCCTTTGCGCCTCCTTGCGGGCCAACCGGGAACCCTGAAGCCATGCCGCGCAGTACGAACCGCTTTCTGACCACGCATACCGGCAGTCTGCCGCGGCCGGACGACTTGATCCGCATGATGTACGCCAAGGAGGAAGGCGTGCCGGTCGACACGGCGGCGCTTTCCGCGCGCGTGCGCGCGGCCGTCGCCGAGGTGGTGCGCAAGCAGGCCGAAGCCGGCGTCGATTTGATCAATGACGGCGAAATGTCGAAGCCGAGCTATGCCACCTACGTCAAGGACCGGCTCAACGGCTTCGGCGGCACCGGCAACACCTTCGTCTATCAAGACCTTGCCGATTTTCCCAAATTGCAGCAGCGCGTGTTCGGCGATCCCGGCCGCTCGCGGCGCAAGACGCCGGCCTGCAACGCCCCGATCAGCGTGCGCGACGCCGAGGCTGCCAAAACCGACGCCGATAATCTTAAAAGCGCGCTCGACGGCGCAAAGGCCGCCGGCGGCTTCATGAGCGCGGCCTCCCCCGGCGTGGTGTCGCTGTTCTTCCGCAACGATCACTACAAGGATTTCGAGACTTATATTTATGCCATCGCCGAGGCCATGCGGCATGAATATGAAACCGTCGCCAAGGCAGGCTTCGTGCTGCAGATCGATTGCCCCGATCTCGGCATGGGCCGGCACATTCAATATGCCGATTTGAATCTCGCCGAGTTCCGCAAGCGCGCCCAGCTTCACGTCGAGGCGCTCAACCACGCGGTCGCCAACATCCCGGCCGAACAGCTTCGGCTGCACATGTGCTGGGGCAACTACGAGGGTCCGCACCACTGCGACGTGCCGTTCGCTGACGTCATCGATATTGTATTCAGCGCAAAAGCAAACGCGATCTCGTTCGAAGCCGCCAATCCGCGCCACGCCCACGAGTGGACGCTGTTCGAGACGGTGAAGCTGCCCGACGGCAAGGTGCTGATCCCCGGCGTCATCGAATCGAAGTCGAATTTCATCGAGCATCCCGAGCTGATCGCCCAGCGCATCGCGCGTTACGCTAATTTGGTCGGCGCTGAGAACGTGATTGCGGGTTCCGATTGCGGCTTCGGCACCTGGGTCGGCCAGGCCGCGGTCGATCCCGATGTGGTGTTCGCCAAGCTCGCGGCTATGGCGGAGGGCGCCAAGATGGCGTCCAAGCAATTCTGGAAGTGATTTGCCCGCCTCGGCCCCGTGGGCTACGGCGCGACAGCCTTCACTTGCTTCGCCGCGAAAATTCTCGATGGCTTGCCGGGCCGCAGCTTGCGAAGCAAGCGAAGGCTGGTGGGCGCGACAGGGATCGAACCTGTGACCCCTACCATGTCAAGGTAGTGCTCTTCCGCTGAGCTACGCGCCCTTATCGGGTGGTCTTATCGGCTTCCCCAGGGGGAAGGCAAGACGCCTGCTAATTCGAAAGTTCAGCCATCCGGCTCAAGCCGCCGTCAGCATCTTCTGCACTTCGGTGACCAGTTCGCGCAGATGGATCGGCTTGGACAGCACCTTGGCGTGCTTGGGCGCCGTCGAATCCGCGTTAAGGGCGACGGCGGCAAAGCCGGTGATGAACATGATCTTGATATCGGGGTCGAGTTCGGCGGCCCGCCGGGCAAGCTCGATGCCGTCCATCTCCGGCATCACGATATCGGTGAGCAAAAGCTCGAACGGCTCTTCGCGCAGCCGGTGATAGGCCGATAGCCCGTTATCGTACGAGGTAACGTCGAACCCTGCATTTTGCAGCGCCTTGACCAAAAAGCGCCGCATATCGGTGTCGTCTTCAGCCAGGAGGATCTTTGACATTTACGCAACTACCCCTACCGGCCGCCCCTAAACGCCACTTTGGCCGGCCCCAGCCCACCCATAAGACTTATGCCGGGTAAATATCGGGTGAACCGAAAGCATGACTTGGCTTTAACCCGCCGTCCATGGACAATACCTTCCGATTTAGGGCGGTTTTGAGCCGGTCGCCCCGGATGCTATCCAGGCTTGAAATGGCCGCCACCGCCTATGAGTGAAATCCGCGACGAGCTCGACCCGCCGTTCGAGGTGCTGGAGCCGAAGGCTTGCCGGGGCCCGGTGCTGTTTAATTCGCCGCACAGCGGCTCGACCTATCCGCGCGAATTCCTCGTCGTCTCCCGGCTCGACATCGCCACCCTGCGCCGCTCGGAAGACAGCTTCGTCGACGACCTCATTGCCGGCGTCGTGCGGCACGGTTTCCCGCTGATGCGCGCCCACTTCCCGCGCTGCTTTGTCGACGTCAACCGCGAGCCCTACGAACTCGATCCGCGCATGTTCGATGGCCGCCTGCCTTCCTTCGCCAATACCCGCTCGATGCGGGTCGCGGGCGGCCTGGGGACGGTGGCGCGCGTGGTCGGCGACGCGCAGGAAATCTATGACCAGCGCATCCCGGTGGACGACGCACTTGCCCGCATCGAGAGCCTGTACAAGCCCTATCACCGCGCGCTGCGGCGGCTTTTCACCAAGCTGCACCGTGATTTCGGCGCCGCCATGCTGATCGACTGCCATTCCATGCCCTCGACCGCCGGCCACAAAGACGAACGGCCGCGCCCGGAATTCGTGCTTGGCGACCGCTACGGCACGAGCTGCGTCGGCGTCGTGGCGGAGACCGTGGAAAAGACCTTGCGCACGTTGGGCTACAGCGTCAGCCGCAATAAGCCCTATGCCGGCGGCTTCATCACCGAGCATTACGGCAATCCGGCCGCCGGCCTGCATGCCATCCAGCTCGAGATCAATCGCGCGCTCTATATGGACGAGCGCCGCTACGCCCGCGCCGGCAGCTTTGCGCGCCTGGCGGCCGACTTGGAGACGCTGGCGCGGCGCCTGGGCGAAATCCCTCTGGAAGAGCTACGGCCCTATCGGGCGGCGGCCGAATAGTTCCCCCCGCCGCGGACAGCAACCGCGCGGCACAAAAAAAAGGGCCGCTCGCGGTTGCAAGCGGCCCAAGTCTAGGGAGGAAACGCCCAAGGAGGGCAACGGTAGCTCTCGCTACCGCATTGCAATAAATTACACCGCGACGCACAAAAAGCAAGGTTCGTTGGCCGTTTTTCCATGCTTTTTCGCATAGCTGGTTTCTGAATTCGACGTTTATGAATTTGCCATGCGAAAATATAGGGCAAATTGTGCCCTGCACCGCAGCAGAAGAACCAAGGTCTAGGCAGAGAAAGGCTGCGCTGCCGCCGCAGCCGGCGCCAGTTGCCGCGGCGCTCTCTCTCCGATAGGTCGAGGCGACGTCATTTGGTTAAGCGTCAGCGTCGCCGGAAACCGGGCCGCTTATTGCGGCAACAAGCTCAAAGCAGGCAGGCGGGATGACGGCCATCGATTTCTCCAGCTTCGTCGACCAACTCGCCGGCATTTCCGGCGAGACCATCCTGCCGTTCTTCCGCACCGCGCTCGCCATCGACAACAAGAAACCCGGCGGCTTCGATCCGGTGACCGCCGCCGACCGCGCGGCCGAGCAAGCGATGCGCACGCTCATCCGCAACAATTTCCCCGACCACGGCATTCTCGGCGAGGAATATGGCGCCGAGCGCGGCGATGCCGAATATGTCTGGGTGCTCGACCCTATCGACGGCACCAAATCCTTCATCGCCGGCATGGTGGCCTGGGGCACGCTGATCGGCCTGATGCGCTTCGGCGAGCCGGTATTCGGCATGATGAGCCAGCCGTTTACGCGCGAGCGATTTTCCGGTGATGGCGGCGCCGCGCGCTACCGCGGACCGGCGGGCAACCGCGATCTGCACGTGCGCGGCTGCGGCGGGCTTGCCGACGCGCTGTTGTTCACCACCAGCCCCTTGTTGATGAATCCATCCGACCGCGCCGCCTTCGCGCGCGTCGAGGAGACCGTCAAGCTCTCGCGTTACGGCGGCGACTGCTACGCCTATTGCATGCTGGCGGCAGGCCAGATCGATCTGATCATCGAGACCGAGATCAACCCGTACGACATCGTGCCGCTGATCCCGATCATCGCCGGCGCCGGCGGCATCGTCACCACCTGGGAGAATGGCCCGGCGCAAGGCGGCGGCCGCATCGTCGCTGCCGGCGATGCACGCGTGCACCAGGCGGCGATGGAGATGCTGAACGGCTAGCGTCTTCGTCCGTTATTGCGGCGATGGGCCCCGACGGTGCCGGGTTGGCGCTGCCTGAAAATTAATCCGCCGCCGCCCCGATCGTTGGCAGTCTTGCCAAGTTCGACTTTCGATAAATCCTACAAATCAATGGCTTAGAGCTGGCACGGTCTTTGCTGCTTTGCAGCATATACGCGCCGCTCCGGTCGGTTCGCCTCCTGCGGCAATTCGGGCAGCGGCAAATACAAGGGAGTCGAAAAAATGGATTATGTGAAACCTGTCGACGTCGCCACCGCCATGGTCGAGACCGGCCGCCGCAAACTGACACTGTCGCCGGTCGATCTGGTCATCCGCGGCGGTCTTGCCGGCGCCATTCTGGCGGCGGCCACCAGCCTCGCTATCACCGGCATCGTCCAAACCAAGGTGCCGCTGGTCGGCGCCTTGATCTTCCCCGTCGGCTTGATCCTGATCGTGCTGCTCGGGCTCGATCTGGTCACCGGCGCCTTCGGCCTGGTGCCGCTGCCGTGGATCGAAAAGGACGCCAGCGCGTCCAGTCTGATCGCCAATTTTGCCTGGATCTTTCTCGGCAACCTCATCGGCAGCGTCGCCTATGGCGGGCTGCTGGCGATCGCGCTCACCAATTTCGGCACAGCGGCGCCGACCGGTGTCGCCGCCGCGATCATCAATATCGCGCAGGCCAAGACCACCGGCTACGAAGCGCTCGGCCTTGCCGGCCTCATCACCGTCTTCGTCAAGGCGATCCTGTGCAACTGGATGGTCTGCCTCGCCATCGTCGCCGCCATGACCACGACGTCGACCATCGGCAAGATCGCCTGCGCCTATATGCCGGTGTTCATCTTCTTCGCCCAAGGCTTCGAGCATACCGTGGTCAACATGTTCGTCATCCCGACCGGCATGATGATGGGCGCCAAGGTCACCGTCACCGAGTGGTGGCTGTGGAACCAAATCCCGGTCACGCTCGGCAATCTGGTCGGCGGCTTCATCTTCACCGGCCTGGCGATCTACATCACGCATAAGCCGGCCAAGGTCGCCATCCCGCGGACGATGCCGACCCAGGTTCCGGCCGAATGACCATCGAAGCCGGCAGCGAACTCAGGCCGGCGGGCGAAGCGGCGACTGGCGACTTCGACGCCGAACAGAAGCGTTATCTGGAAGGCTTTGCCGCCGGCGCGCAGATCGCCAGGGCGACAAAGACAAACACCGGCGCCGGCACCGGTCCGCCTGCGGCCGCCGAGCCGATCGGCCCGGAGGCGGCGGCGCTGAAGGCGCAGAACCGCGTGCTGGCATCCGGCGGCAAGCTGTCGGATCCGGAAAAATTCAAACGCGAGCAGCACCCCTTCGATACCTATGAGCGGCTGAAGGAGCTCGCCGGCAAGAACGAATATCCGAAACCGCCGGACAATTTCCGCTGGCGCTTCTTCGGGCTTTTTTATGTGGCGCCGAACCAGAACTCCTATATGTGCCGGCTGCGCATGCCGAACGGCATCCTCAAAGCCGCGCAACTCGCCGGGCTCGCCGATCTCGCCGAACGTTACGGCGGCGGTTATTCGCATGTGACCACCCGCGCCAACCTGCAAATCCGCGAGATCGAGGCCAAGAACACGGTCGCTATGATCGAGGCGGTGCTGGACCTCGGCCTCTGCTCGCGCGGCTCCGGCGCCGACAACATCCGCAACGTCACCGGCACGCCGACCGCGGGAATCGACCCGCAGGAACTGATCGACACGCGGCCCTATACGCGCGAATGGCATTTCCACATTCTCAACGACCGCTCGCTTTACGGCCTGCCGCGCAAGTTCAACGTCGGCTTCGACGGCGCTGGCGTTATTGCGGTGCTGGAAGACACCAACGACATCGGCTTCCAGGCGGTCGCGGTGAACGATGGCTTCGGGCTCGCGCCGGGCGTCTGGTTCCGGCTGTGCCTGGGCGGTCTGACCGGGCACCGCAGTTTTGCCGGCGACACCGGCGTGCTGGTCAAACCCGCCGACGCCACCAAGGTCGCCGACGCCGTCGTGCGCGTGTTTATCGATCACGGCGACCGCACCGACCGCACCAAAGCACGGCTGAAATACGTGCTGGAAAAGATGGGGGTCGAGAAATTTCTTGCTCTGATGGAAGATAAACTCGGCTGGAAGCTCGACCGCGCGGTGCCGGGCGCGCTGGCGCCGCGCCCGGCGTTTTCGCGCACAGCGCATCTAGGGATTCACGCGCAGAAGCAGACAGGCTTGCATTGGATCGGCGTCGTGGTGCCGGTCGGCCGCCTGACCGTCGCGCAAATGCGCGGGCTCGCCGAAGTTGCGCGCGAATTCGGCGACGGTGATATCCGCCTGACCGTCTGGCAGAATTTGCTGATCTCCGGTGTGCCGAGCGAGAAACTCGAAGCGACGCAAGCAAAGATCGAGGCGTTAGGGCTCGCGATCGAAACCAATGCCATCCGTGCCGGGCTCGTCGCCTGCACCGGCAACACCGGTTGCAAGTTTGCGGCTTCCGACACCAAACGTCACGCCGAGGAGATCGCGCGCTGGTGCGAGACGCGCGTTGCGCTCGATACGCCGGTCAACATCCATCTTACCGGTTGCCATCATTCCTGCGCGCAGCATTTTGTCAGCGAGATCGGCATGCTCGCGTGCAAAATCGACGTCGGCGAAGACGCCGATCCGGTCGAGGGATATCACGTGTTGATCGGCGGCGGTTTCGGGCCGCAGGCAGCGCTGGGCCGGGAACTCTACCGTGACGTCAAGGCGGACGATGCGCCCAAGACGGTCGAGCGCATCTTGAAGGCCTATCTCGCGCATCGCGCCTCGCCCGGGGAAAGCTTCCTGACCTTCGCCCGCCGTCACGAGATCGACGCGATCAAGGCGATGACGGAGCGGGAGGCCGTCGAATGACCGCGCCGCAACGCCCCCGGCTGCCGTCCTTCATCCCGGAATCGGCGCCGTTTTCCATCGAGCAGCGCGCCTGGTTGAACGGTTTGTTCGCCGGTGTGCTCGGGCTCGAAGACGGCGTGACGCCGCTGTCGAGCGGGCAGGCCGCCTTGCTGATGCCCGGCCTGCTCGGCGCCGGTACGGCTATGCCGGTCGAGGCCGACGACAGCGCGCCGTGGCACGATCCGGCGATGCCCTTGCCCGACCGCATGAAGCTCGCCGAAGACAAGCCTTTGCCGCGCCGGCTGATGGCGGCGATGGCGCAGCAGGATTGCAGCCAGTGCGGCTATAATTGCAAAGACTACGCCGAAGCGCTGTTCAGCAAAAAAGAAAAGCGGCTCAATCTTTGCGTACCGGGCGGCAAGGACACTGCCCGCACGGTCAAGCAGCTTTACCAAGAGCTGGAGATCGGCTCGCCCGCCAAAACCGACACGCCGGCGGAGACGGCACCTGCGCCGCTCGCCGCGCCCGGCCGCTCGCGCGACAATCCGCTTTACGCCACGTTCCTTTCGCGACGCCGTCTCAACAAGGAAGGATCGGAAAAGGAAACCTGGCATGTCGAATTCGATCTCGCCGAGTGCGGTCTCGATTATACCGTCGGCGACTCGTTCGGCATCTTCCCCGCCAACGATCCCGACTTGGTGAATGCCGTGATGACCGCGCTTGATGTGCCGCCGGACTTTCCGATCGGCGGTCAATCCATGCGCGAAGTTTTGACCGACGGCGTGTCGCTGTCGCCGGCACCCGACATGTTGTTCCAGCTGATTTCCTATTTGACCGGCGGCGACCGGCGGAAGAAAGCCAAGGCCCTGGCCGACGGCAAGGACCCGGACGGCGATGCCGCGACGCTCGACGTGCTTGCCGCCTTGCAGAAATTTCCGGGTATCCGCCCCGATCCGGAAGCCTTCATCGAGTCACTCGACGTTCTGCAGCCGCGCGTTTATTCGATCTCGTCCTCGCTCAAGTCCAATCCAGGCCGCGTGTCGCTGACCGTCGATGCCGTACGCTACCAAGTCGACAAGCGCAGGCGGCTCGGCGTCGCTTCGACCTTCCTCGGCGGCCGCGTCGTGCCCGGCGACAAGATCAAGGTCTACGTGCAGAAAGCGCAGCACTTCGCGCTGCCCGCCAATCCGAACCTGCCGATCATTATGATCGGCCCCGGCACCGGCGTGGCGCCGTTCCGCGCCTTTCTGCAGGAGCGCATCGCAACCAAAGCGCCCGGACCCAATTGGCTTTACTTTGGACATCAGCGCAGCGACTACGATTTCTTCTACCAGGACGAATTCGTCGCCATGCGCAAGGCCGGCCACCTGCATCGGCTGACGCTCGCCTGGTCGCGTGACGGCAAGGACAAGATTTACGTTCAGCACCGCATGCGCGACGACGGCCGCGACCTCTGGGAATGGATCAGCCACGGCGCGCATATCTATGTTTGCGGCGACGCCTTGCGCATGGCCAAGGACGTCGAGCGCGCGCTGATCGACGTGGTCGCCGAGCACGGCAAGCGCTCACCGGAGGACGCCGCGCGTTTTGTAAACGATCTGAAGAAGAACGACCGCTACCAGGCGGACGTCTACTAGAGAGGCCTGATGACCCGCACACCTTCGCAGGCAAGACCCGGGCGAATGGCCGTGCTGTCGCGGTTGCCGCTATTTTTTGCGCTCGAAGGCAAGCGCGCGGTGGTGGCGGGCGGCAATGCGGCGGCGACCTGGAAGGCCGAGCTGATGTCGGCAGCCGGGGCGCGCGTCGACGTCTATGCGCCGGAGATGTGCGAGGAGATGCGGGAGCTTGCCGGCGATCCGCCGCGCGGTGCCATCGCGCTCTATCGGCGCACCTGGGCGGCGGCGGATTTCGAGAATGCCGCGGTCGCTATCGGCGCCTGCGAGAATGACGATGAGGCCAAGGCCTTCAGTGAAGCCGCGCGCGCGCAAGGCGTTCTTGTCAATGTGATCGACAAGCCGGCGTTCTGCGATTTTTCCTTCGGCTCCATCGTCAACCGCTCGCCTTTGGTCGTTGGCATTTCGACCGACGGCGCCGCCCCCGTCTTCGCGCAAGCGATCCGGGCGAAGCTAGAGGCGCTGCTGCCGAATGGTTTTGCACTCTGGGCACAAGCCGCCGCGCGCTGGCGTGCGGCGGTCAAGGATTCGGGCCTGCCATTCGCCGGCCGGCGCAAATTCTGGCAGCTTTTCACGGCGCATGCAGTCGCAAATCCGGATCGCACGCCGTGCGAGGACGACTTCGCGCGCTTCATCGCTGAGGTGACGGGGCTAGGCCCCGGGGTTGAGAGCGGCTCGGTCACGCTCGTCGGCGCCGGCCCCGGCGACCCGGAGTTGCTGACCCTGCGCGCGGTGCGCGCGCTGCAGTCGGCCGATGTCATTTTGTTCGATGATTTGGTTTCGCGCGACGTCCTTGATTTCGCCCGCCGCGAGGCCAAGAAGCTTTTGGTCGGTAAGACCGGCTACGGCCCCTCTTGCAAGCAGAGTGACATCAACGCCCTGATGGTCAATCTCGCCAAACAGGGCAGACGCGTGGTGCGGTTGAAGGGTGGCGATCCGCTGATCTTCGCCAGGGCGGCCGAGGAAATCGCGGCCTGCAACGCCGCCGCTATCGCCATAGAGGTTGTGCCGGGCATCACGACGGCGCAGGGCGCCGCCGCAAGGCTTGTCATGCCGCTGACCGATCGCAACCACGGCCGCCGGCTGCAATATGTCACCGGTCACGCCAAGAACCGCGGTCTACCGACGGACATTGACTGGCGCAGCCTTGCCGATCCAGCCACCACCACTGCGATCTACATGCCGACCCACACGCTGGCGGCGTTGGTCGAAAAGGCCACCGCCGAAGGGCTCGATCCGCGCACGCCCGCGCTGGCCATCTCTCGCGCGACGCGTCCGGACCAGATTGTCATCGCCGAACCCATCGCCGACCTGGCCACCCGCCTCGGACGGGAAAACTTGCCAGGCCCGGTGCTGGTGATGCTCGGCGGCGCGGTCGCGGCGCGGGCGACGCAGGCCGCGCATTCGAGCACGGGTCAGACCGCGGCGCTTTGAGTGAGCCATTGCTCACTGATTGCAATTTAATCAGTTGGCGCCCTAAAACAGCGGTGTGCCGGGGATGAATGCGTCAAACGCCGCCCAGAACTGATTGCGATAGAGGTCCCGCTCCTGCAGAATCTCATGCCGGCTGCCGGGCAAAATCAGGTGCCGGCCGGCCATCAACTGACTGCCGAATTCCTCGATGGCCGGCGTCGAGACGATCTCGTCGCGGCCGGCCGCCACCATCAGCATCGGCTGGCGGATAAAGCTGGCGTATCCGGGCGAGGCGAATTGCTTCATCAACCCCATGGCGGCATCGACCCAGGCGATCGTCGGCGAGCCGAGGCCGAGGGCCGGCTCGGCGTCGAGCAGCGCTGCGTTGCGCGCAAACCGTACCGGGTCGGAGGTAACCACATTGCCGACGAAATCCTCCTTGCCGGCGATGGTCGCCCTGCCGGTCGGCACGTAGGCGCCGCCGCGCCCGATCAGCCGCATGAATCGAGCAAATGGGCCGGCGAAACGCCGAAGCGGGCCCGGCGGCAGCGCGATCATCGGCGCCGACAGCACGACGCGTTCGAACCAGCGGCTGCCCTCATGGCAGGCGCGGATAAGGATGGCCGCGCCCATGGAATGACCCAGCGCGAAAATCGGTGGCGGGCAATCGGGCAGCACCACCTGTTCCATGACGGCGTCGAGATCGGTGCTGTACTGCCGAAAACTGCGCACATAGCCTTTGCGGCGGTCAGAAAGCGCCCGGTCCGACAGCCCCTGCCCGCGCCAATCGAAGGTCGCCACTGCAAAACCGCGCGCGCGCAAGTCGCGCACAGTCTCGAAATACTTTTCGATGGATTCGGTGCGGCCCTGCAGCACCACGACCGTGCCCTTGCGGCCGGGCGGCGGCGTCCAGCGCGCAAAGCGCAGGTTGACGCCGTCAGGGGTTTTCACGGCGCCACTCACGACACCGTCGGGCACCGGGTTGGCGGAAATAGAAACCAGTTTCATGAAAACGAAATCAGCCGGTGCGTGCCAAGGCCGCCTTATAGCAGGGCGCAAGGCGTGCTCAATCGCGGTTCGTAGAGCCTGTAAAAGCCTTTATATTCCAATAATTTAAATGTCGCTGTCGCAGCCACTTGCGAGCCTGGAAGGCGCCTCCCATATCAATTCTGCGCAGGCCATGACGGCTGCGCACGGGCTATCGGTCAGGCCAAAGGGCGGACCGCCCGCATGTCGCTCAACAAGGAGGATATGCCATGCGTACATTCGATCTTGCTCCCCTTTATCGCTCCACCGTCGGTTTCGACCGGCTG
Source organism: uncultured Alphaproteobacteria bacterium (assembly GCA_963805375.1). Lineage (GTDB taxonomy): Bacteria > Pseudomonadota > Alphaproteobacteria > Rhizobiales > Xanthobacteraceae > Pseudolabrys. Next base: position 321,922 of record CAWDUB010000006.1, read on the forward strand.
TTTTCGATGCTGGACGGCTTTGAGGCCGCTCCGGGCTACCCGCCCTACAACATCGAGCGCACCGGCGAGAACGACTACCGCATCACCGTTGCGGTTGCCGGTTTCGGCGAGAATGACCTTTCGATCGAAGCGAAAGAGAACACGCTGACGATCAAAGGCGGCAAGGAAACCAAGCAGGAGCAAAACGGCGAGGTGCTCTATCAGGGCATCGCCGCGCGCGCTTTCGAGCGCGTATTCCAGCTCGCCGACCACGTCACGGTGAAGGCCGCTGTCCTTGAGAACGGATTGCTGCACGTCGATCTCGTGCGCGAAATCCCCGAGGCCAAGAAGCCGCGCCAGATCCCGATCGGCAATGGCAACGGCAAGCCGCAGGTCGTCGACACCAAAGTCGCGGCCTAACTTCGCCGTAACCTAAAGCGAACGCGAGCGCCCCGGATTTCCGGGGCGCTTTTTTTATTTGGCCCCGCATGCGGCGGCGCCTCCGCCATTCCAACCGGGCGCCGGCGAACGGCAAGGCGCCGGCCAGCACCGCCGCCCAAACTTTGCTCAGTCCCAGACATGTCCGCGGTTCGTGGCCGCCGACGGTACCGACCGCCTCGCCGAGCGCCGTATTTCCCACGGCCAGCGTTAGACGGTTAATCTCAACGACTTTCACCATGCCCGCCGGCGCAACGCCATTGCGCCAGCCCCCCGCGCGTGGTCCTCTTCTTGCTTGGTAAGCGCACAGCGCCGCAACAAAGCGCAAGGTTCCGCTCACTCCGGCGTGGACCGGCCTTGTGTTGCGGGGCAAGATTTGGCATGTTCTATTAGGACAGTAATGCTGTCCTAATAACTGGCGAGCCCGGTGGCGGAACGGCCGCCATTCTCAGGATCGGTTGCGCGTGAACCGCGACGCTCGCCTGGCGTAGCGGACGCGGCAGGTACGCCGGAGGCCCAAGAGGAACCGGCGAGGCAAGGGCAAGATGCGCGGGCGAAAGACGAGCGCAAATTTTGACGGCCGCGGAATCGCGCAGCGATCCGGCGATGTCGCGCGCGCTTACGCCAGCGCCGATCCCGGCACGCATTTGCCGCAAGGCCTTTACGATCCCGCGCTCGACAAGGATTCCTGCGGCGTCGGCTTCATTGCCAATATCAAAGGTGTGCGGTCGCACCAAACCATCGAGGACGGGTTGCAGATTTTGTGCAACCTCGAACATCGCGGCGCCGTCGGCGCCGATCCGCGCATGGGCGACGGCGCCGGCATCCTGGTGCAGATCCCGCATAAGTTTTTCGCCAAGGAAGCAGCCCGGCTCGGCTTCACGCTGCCGGGCCCCGGCGAATACGCCGTCGGCCAATTGTTCATGCCGCGCGAGCCCAACTGGCGGCAGATCATCCGCGACATCTACGCCGAAGTTATCGCGCGCGAGGGCCTCAAACTGCTCGGCTGGCGCGATGTGCCGACCGACAACTCGACGCTCGGCGAGTTGGTCAAGCCGACCGAACCGCGGCACGTGCAGGTTTTCATCGGCTTCGGCAAGAAGAAGCTCAGCGAAGGCGAATTCGAACGCCGGCTCTACATCCTGCGCAAGTCGATCTCCAACGCCATCTACAAGCGGCGCGAGCGGCGCGTGTCCGATTATTATCCGGTATCGATTTCCTGCCGCACCGTCGTTTACAAGGGCATGTTCCTGGCCGACCAGCTCGGCACTTATTATCCCGATCTGCACGACCCGGATTTCGAAAGCGCCATCGCGCTGGTGCATCAGCGCTTCTCCACCAACACCTTCCCGGCCTGGTCGCTGGCACACCCTTACCGCTACATCGCGCACAATGGCGAGATCAACACGCTACGCGGCAACGTCAACTGGATGGCGGCGCGGCAGGCGAGCGTGTCGTCGCCGCTGTTCGGCAAAGACATCAACAAGCTGTGGCCGATTTCCTACGAGGGCCAGTCCGACACCGCCTGCTTCGACAACGCGCTCGAATTCCTGACGCAGGGCGGCTATTCGCTCGCCCACGCCATGATGATGATGATTCCGGAAGCCTGGGCGGGCAACCCGCTGATGGACGAGGAGCGGCGCGCTTTCTACGAATACAACGCCGCGCTGATGGAGCCGTGGGACGGCCCAGCGGCGATCGCCTTCACCAACGGGCGCCAGATCGGCGCGACGCTTGACCGCAACGGCTTGCGGCCGGCACGCTATTTCGTCACCCGCGACGACCGCATCATCATGGCGTCCGAGATGGGCGTGCTGCCGGTGCCGGAGAAGGACATCGTCAAGAAGTGGCGGCTGCAGCCGGGCAAGATGCTGCTGGTCGATCTCGACGAGGGCCGTCTCATTCCGGACGAGGAATTGAAGTCGACGCTGGCCAAGAGCCATCCCTACAAGGAATGGCTCGGCAATACCCAGATCGTGTTGGAGGAACTGCCCGGCACCGCCAACGAGGCGCCGATTTCCAACTTGGCGCTGCTCGATCGCCAGCAAGCCTTCGGCTACACCCAGGAAGACCTGAAATTCCTGATGACGCCGATGGCGACCACCGGCGAGGAGGCGGTCGGCTCGATGGGCAACGACACGCCGATTTCGGCGTTGTCGGACAAGCCGAAGCCGCTGTTCACCTATTTCAAGCAGAACTTCGCCCAGGTCACCAACCCGCCGATCGATCCGATCCGCGAAGAGCTGGTGATGAGCCTCGTCTCCATCATCGGGCCGCGGCCTAATCTGTTCGATCTGGAAGGCATGTCGAAGAGCAAGCGGCTGGAAGTGCGCCAGCCGATCCTCTCCAACGAGGACCTGGAGAAGATCCGCTCGATTTCGGAAATGAGCGGCGATCATTTCAAGTCTTACACGTTCGACATCACGTTTCCGGCCGAGCACGGCGCCGACGGCATGGGCTGGGCGCTCGATGCTCTGTGCGAGCGCGCCGAGGAAGAGGTGCGCGGCGGCTGCAACATCATCATCCTGTCCGACCGCAAGACCGGCGCCGACCGCATTCCGATCCCATCGCTGCTCGCCTGCGCGGCGGTGCATCATCATCTGATCCGCAACGGTCTGCGCACCTCGGTCGGCATGGTCGTGGAGACCGCGGAGCCGCGCGAGGTGCATCACTACGCTTGCCTTGCCGGCTACGGCGCCGAAGCGATCAATCCTTACCTCGCTTTCGAGTCGCTGATCGCCATGAAGGACGAGCTGCCGCAAAAACTCGACGAGAAGGAAATCGTCAAGCGCTACATCAAGTCGATCGACAAGGGATTGCTCAAGGTGATGTCGAAGATGGGCATCTCCACCTATCAATCCTATTGCGGCGCGCAGATTTTCGATGCCGTCGGCTTGCGCCAGAACTTCGTCGACCAGTATTTCACCGGGACTCATACCCGTATCGAGGGCGTGGGCTTGGCCGAAATCGCGGAAGAAGCGGTGCGCCGCCACCGCGACGCCTTCGGCGATTCACCGGTCTACGCCTCGATGCTCGACGTCGGCGGCGACTACGCCGTGCGCGTGCGCGGCGAGGACCACGTGTGGACCGCGGAAACGGTCGCCCGCCTGCAGCACGCCGTGCGCGGCAATTCGCAGGAGCATTATCGCGCTTTCGCCAAGATCGTGAACGACCAGACCGAGCGGCTGCTCACCATCCGCGGTCTGTTCCGAATCGGGACCGCAGAAGAGGACGGGCGCAGCCCGGTGCCGCTCGAGGAAGTCGAGCCCGCCAAGGCCATCGTCCGGCGCTTCTCGACCGGCGCCATGTCCTTCGGCTCGATTTCGCGCGAGGCGCACACCACGCTCGCCATCGCCATGAACCGCATCGGCGGCAAATCGAACACCGGCGAAGGTGGCGAGGAGGCCGATCGTTTCAAGCCGTTGCCGAACGGCGATTCCATGCGCTCGGCGATCAAGCAGGTCGCTTCGGGTCGCTTCGGCGTCACCGCCGAGTATCTCGTCAACTCGGACATGATGCAGATCAAGATGGCGCAGGGCGCCAAGCCCGGCGAAGGCGGCCAGCTGCCCGGGCACAAGGTCGACAAGATCATCGCCAAGGTACGCCATTCGACGCCCGGCGTTGCGCTGATCTCGCCGCCGCCGCATCACGACATCTATTCGATCGAGGACCTGGCGCAGCTCATCTTCGACTTGAAAAACTGCAACCCGGAAGGCTGGGTCTCGGTCAAGCTCGTCTCCGAAGTCGGCGTCGGCACCGTCGCCGCCGGCGTGTCGAAGGCGCGCGCCGATCACGTCACCATCGCCGGCTTTGAGGGCGGTACCGGCGCCTCCCCGCTCACCTCGATCAAGCACGCCGGCTCGCCGTGGGAGATCGGCCTTGCCGAGACGCATCAGACGCTGGTGATCAACCGGCTGCGCGGGCGCATTGCGGTGCAGGTCGACGGCGGCATCCGCACCGGCCGCGACGTGGTCATCGGCGCCATGCTCGGCGCCGACGAGTTCGGCTTTGCCACCGCGCCCCTGATCGCGGCCGGCTGCATCATGATGCGCAAGTGTCACCTCAATACCTGCCCGGTCGGCGTCGCCACGCAAGACCCGGTGCTGCGCAAGCGCTTCAAGGGCCAGCCCGAGCACGTCATCAACTACTTCTTCTTTGTCGCCGAAGAGGTGCGCGAATTGATGGCCGCGCTCGGCTACCGCACCTTCGACGAGATGGTCGGCCAGATGCAGATGCTCGACCAGCGCCGGCTGCTGGAACACTGGAAGGCGAAGGGCCTCGACTTCTCCAAGTTGTTCACCAAGCCGAAGGCCCTGCCCGGCACCAAGATCTACAATTGCGAAGCGCAGGATCATAAAATTCACGACATCCTCGACCGCAAGCTGATCGCGGAATCGCAGGCAGCTCTTGATCGCGGCGCGCCGGTGCGGCTGCAAAGCGCGATCAAGAATACCGACCGCACCGCCGGCGGCATGCTGTCGGGCGAAGTCGCCAAGCGTTACGGCCATGAAGGCCTGCCGGACGGCACCATCCACGTGCGTTTTAACGGCACCGCCGGGCAGAGCTTCGGCGCCTGGCTGGCGCGCGGCATCACTTTCGAGCTCGACGGCGACGCCAACGACTATGTCGGCAAGGGCCTGTCCGGCGGGCGCATCATCATCCGGCCACCGGTTGAATCGGGCATCGTGCCGGAGGAATCGATCATCGTCGGCAATACCGTGCTGTACGGCGCGATCGAGGGCGAATGCTTCTTCCGCGGCGTTGCCGGCGAGCGTTTCGCCGTGCGCAATTCCGGCGCTATCGCCGTCATCGAAGGCGCCGGCGATCACTGCTGCGAATACATGACGGGCGGCGTCGTGGTGGTGCTCGGTTATACCGGGCGCAATTTCGCCGCCGGCATGTCGGGCGGCATTGCCTACGTGCTCGACGAGGATGGCTCGTTCAAAACCCGCTGCAACATGGCCATGGTCGAACTCGAGCCTGTGCCGCAGGAAGAAGCGGTCGCCGAGAAGGAATTCGGCCACTACGGCGATCTGGAAAGCCACGGCCGTGTCGAGATCATGTCGGACATGACCAGCAAGGACGCCGAGCGGCTGCGCATGCTCATTTCCGATCACGTGCGTTATACCAACTCCAAGCGCGCCGCCGAAATTCTAGCCGACTGGGGCCGCTACCGCCCGCTATTCAAGAAAGTCATGCCGGTCGAATACCGCCGTGCGCTTGCTGAGATGGCAAAGGAGAAGGCCGCCACCATGCAGGCCGCGGAGTAGTATGGGCAAGATTACCGGCTTTCTCGAATTCGAACGGCACGATCGCAGATACGAGCCGGTCGCCGAGCGCATCAAGCACTGGCGCGAGTTCGTGCTGCCGCTGCCGGACGCCGAGCTGCGCGACCAAGCGGCGCGCTGCATGGATTGCGGCGTGCCTTATTGCCACGGCACCAGCCGCATCACCGGCGCGCCGACCGGCTGCCCCGTCAACAACCAGATTCCGGACTGGAACGATCTGGTCTACCGCGGCCGCTGGGACGTCGCCGCCGTCAACCTGCACTCGACCAATAATTTCCCCGAGGTGACCGGCCGCGTCTGTCCGGCGCCGTGCGAGGCATCCTGCACGCTCAATATCGACGAGAACCCGGTCACCATCAAAACCATCGAATGCGAGATCGCCGACCGCGCCATCGCGCTGGGCTTGAAACCGGAGCCGCCGGCGCACAAGACCGGCAAAAAGGTCGCGATCGTCGGCTCAGGACCGGCGGGCATGGCTTGCGCCCAGCAGCTCGCGCGCGCCGGCCACGACGTGCACGTCTATGAGCGCTGGGCCAAGGCCGGCGGCCTTTTGCGTTACGGCATCCCCGATTTCAAGATGGAAAAGATCCACGTCGATCGCCGTGTCGAGCAGATGACGGCGGAAGGCGTCGTCTTTCACTACGGCGCCGATGTCGGCGTCAACGTTCCGGTTGAGAAACTGGTGAGTGAGCAAGACGCCGTGGTGCTTGCGGGTGGCGCCGAAAAACCCCGCGACCTGCCGATCCCCGGCCGCGAGCTCAAAGGCATCCATTTTGCCATGGATTTCCTGCCGCAGCAGAACCGGCGCGTCTCCGGCGAGCCGGCGACAGCCGACGCGCCGATCCTCGCAACCGGCAAAAAAGTGGTCGTGATCGGCGGCGGCGACACCGGCTCCGACTGCATCGGCACCTCGATCCGGCAAGGCGCGACGTCTGTCACCAATTTCGAAATCATGCCGGCCCCGCCCGAGCACGAGAACAAGATGCTCACTTGGCCTGACTGGCCGCTCAAAATGCGCATCTCGTCGAGCCATCAGGAAGGCGTGACGCGCGAATTCGCGGTGGGCACGCAGAAGTTCAGCGGCGAGAACGGCGCGGTGAAAAAGCTGCACTGCGCGCATATCGACGCCAAGTTCAAGCCGATCGCCGGCAGTGAATTCGAGATCGAGGCCGATCTGGTGCTGCTCGCCATGGGTTTCGTGCACCCGCTGCATGAGGGCATGCTCAAGGCGCTCGACGTGGCGCTCGACCAGCGCGGCAATGTTTCGGCCGACACCGATGCCTATGCCACCTCGATCCCCAAGGTGTTCGCCGCCGGCGACATGCGGCGCGGACAATCGCTCGTGGTCTGGGCGATCCGCGAAGGCCGCCAGGCGGCGCATGCCGTCGACAAATTCCTCATGGGTTCGACGACGCTGCCGCGCTGACCGCCCGCACGTTGCGGCCGCCCTTTTTCGATTTCTGTTACACTCCGCGGATTCGCATCCAGGGGCGATCGCGTGCCGAAGGCCAAACCCAAAAGCGCCGACAGACTGCGCCAAGCTCTGCGCGATGAATGGCTACTGGCGGTCAGCCTGGCGACCGCCCTCGCCTTCGCGCTGGCCGCCAAGACGCTGTCGGAATTTTCCGAAACCCCTTTCGGATTCGTGCTGATTTTTGCCTGGCTGTTCGGCGTCGTGCTGGCGTCGGCGCTTTGCGTCGTGCGCCATGCCGACCATGTCGCCGAAATTCTCGGCGAGCCCTATGGCACCCTGGTGCTGACGCTGTCAGTCACCGCCATCGAAGTCCTGAGCATCTCCGCCGTCATGCTGCACGGCGACAACAACCCGACGCTGGTGCGCGACACCCTATTTGCGATCGTCATGATCATCCTCGGCGGCATGGTCGGCACTTCGCTGCTGCTCGGCGGCTGGCGCCACCGCGAGCAGCACTACAACCTGCAAGGCGCCAACGCCTATCTCAGCGTCATAATTCCGCTGACCGTTTTTGCACTGATCCTGCCGAATTTCACCGTCACCACACCCGGCCCGACGCTGTCTTTTCCCCAGCAGGTCTTTCTGTTCGTGATGTCGCTCGGGCTTTACGCCGCATTCCTGGCGATCCAGACCGGACGCCATCGCGGCTACTTCATCAGCGACGGCAGTGAGGAGACGAAGGCCGCGCCGCTGCCAAAGGCGCGCGGGTCGCTGGCCTGGCACGCGATTTTATTGCTGGTTTATATCGGGCCCATCGTGTTTCTGGCCGAACAGCTCGCGGTGCCGATCGATTATCTGATCGAAACGCTAAAGATGCCGACCACGCTCGGCGGCATCATCATCGCCGCGCTGGTGGCGACATCCGAGGCGATCGGCGCCGCGCGATCAGCTCTCGCCAACAGACTGCAACGCTCGGTCAATATTTCACTCGGCTCGGTCCTCGCCACCATCGGCCTGACGGTGCCGGCGATGATCGCCATCAGCAACCTGACCCGGCACGAGATCTATTTCGGCCTCACCAGCGCCAACCAACTGCTGTTGCTGCTCACGCTTGGCGTCAGCGTCGTCACCTTTGCCAGCGGCCGCACCAACATCCTGCAAGGCGTCGTGCATGTGATGCTGTTTGCCGCGTTTGTGATGCTGATTTTCCAGGCGTGAGCACGCCGGACGGCAACGTCCCTCGCCGCACGGCGGCAAATCGCGCTCTAGCGGAACCAGCCGAAGGGATTACCGAAGCCGGTGTTGTTGCGCACCGGCGCCGGCGGCCGTGGCGGACGCTCGGCGCTGCGCGCAGGCGGCAGCTTTTTCTCTGACGCCTGCACCAGCCTCGGCGAATCGAGGCGGCTCTGGCTGGTGGGGGGCAGGCGTGCCGGCAGTTTTGTGGCGGCAATGCCGGCTTCCGCGTCGGTCGGCGATTTGGCGCTCAGCGCATTCTTGCTGTCGCTGCCCAGCGGCCAGACGAAGTCGTCGGCCCGGCCGGGCGCCGGCCCGATGGGCTCGCCTCTGACCAGCACGCGGTTTGCGACCGCATCGAAATGACCCGGATGAACAACCCCGCCGCCGACCAGGGTGTCGGAATCCGCCGGCGTGACGGCGAGCGGCACCACTGGCCCCACCATCGGCCGCGCCGTGGATTTTCCCGCCCCCGGCGTCGGGCCGATGGGGCCGGCGGGGAGTGCCACCGGCGCGGTGTGGCTGTTCATGTAGCGGCGGATCTCGCGCTCGACGAAATGCGCCAGCTTGCGCGCGCCGGCCTTGGTGAAGTAGACGCCGTCACCCGAGCGCAACCGGCGCATCTGGCCCTCGTAGTCGGGGCCGGTGCTGGCAAATTTGCCGGTCTCGTCGACAAAACCGTCCCAGACGTCGACATAGATTGCCCCGGCACGCTCGGCGCGGGCGCGATAAAGGTCGTTGAGGTAGACCGCGTCGGCGGTGGATTTGGTGCCGCGGATCGACGGCAGGCCGACCCAGAACACCGGCACGCCCTTGCTCTTGAGCGCGGCCACCGTTTCGTCGATACGGCGCGCGTAGACTTGCGCCCAGCGGTCGCTGCGGAATTCGATGATGCCGTTTTTGGCGTGTTCGGCGGCTTCTTTCTTCTCTGCGTCCTTGTCGGCGCTTTTCTTATCCTTTTTATCCTTCTCGTCCTTGGTCTTCTCTTCGTCGTCCTCTTTGGCGAGATCTCTTTCGCGGATGTTCTGGCGATCGGCCGTGCCGAGCATCATCACGACGTAGTTGGCCTTCTCCTTCGCCAGCAGGTCGCGCGCCACGTGCCACCAGTCGAGCTGGTTCTTTGCCTCATAGCGCAACAAGCCGGAATGGTCCTTGTTATTGCGCAGGATGCCGACTTCCGGCGCATCGGCAAAGGCATCCTCCAGGCCGTAAGCAAGCCAGTCGGCCATGCCGTCGCCGAGCACCGCGATGGAGATCGTGGGTTCGACGGGCGGCGCTTTCGGATCGGGCTTGCGCGCCGCCGGCGCGCGCGAATGATCGATATATTGCTGCTGCTCTTGCTGCTGCTGCCGTCCGCCCGAGGGATCAAAAAAATTTCCAAAAAACCCGCCCGACCGCTGTTGGTGCTGGCGCTTGAGGAACGGATATTTGTTGTCCCACCACTGCGCTTGGGCGGACGACGTCAGCGCCAATTCGACTGCGGCCACGCCGGCGCATTCGACCGCGGCGAGCGCCGCCGCTCCGACAATCCACCGCCAGCGTTTCGATTTGCCAAACATGCCGATCGCCCAATGCCGGGGCCAAGGCCGGCCGCAGCCTCCACTTGTCAGCATGGGCCAATAGCCAGCAAAAAATGTCAACTCGAAGGTCGTCCGGTAGTTACCCTGTAGCCCGTCCGTATCGCCGGATTTCCCCGCTTGGGTAGGCTTTTTCGGGTCTATTGACCGCGCAACCTGTCCAGAATACCGGCCGAGGCAAAACCATCGGGAACCCGGCCGGTCTTCGCCTGATAATCGCGGATTGCGGCGCGCGTTCTCGGGCCGAGCAGGCCGTCGGGCTCACCAACATCGTAACCCTGCCGGACCAGAAGCTGTTGCAGTTCCAGGCGCTCGCCGCGCGAAAGCACCCGCTCGTAACGCGGCCAGCCTTGCGCCAACGGTCCACCGCCGCGCAGCCGGTCGGCGAGATGGCCGATCGCCAGGGCATAAGCCTCGGCCGGATTGTATTTCATGATGACGCCGAAGTTATGCAGCATCAAAAAGCCGGGCCCCTGCACGCCGGCCGGGATCAGCAGGTAGGCACGTTCGCCCGGTCGCGGGAACGGTTTGCCGCCTGGCCGTTTGAGGCTGTGGCGTTCCCACTCGCGGATCGTCATTGTGTGCTTGTGGTCGGCGAGAAGGAAATTGAAGTTCGCCGGCACGACGACCTCGTAGCCCCAAGTTTCCGCGCCGATCCAGCCGTCCTTCTTTAGGTTGTTGGCGGTGGAAGCGATCATGTCCGGAATCGAATCGACGACGTCGCGGCGGCCGTCGCGATCGAAGTCGACCGCGTAGCGCTTGAACGACGTCGGCATGAACTGCGTCGGCCCGAAAGCGCCGGCCCACGAGCCGATCAGGCGGTCGGGCTTGACGTCCTTGTGCTGGAGAATTTCCAGCGCCGCCAGAAACTCGCCGCGAAAATACTGCTGGCGGCGGCCGATGCAGGAAAGCGTGGCGGTCGAGCGGATCACCGGCCGCTCACCGCCCAGCGTTCCGTAATTGGACTCCACGCCCCAGATCGCGGCGATGACATATCGGCCGACGCCGTAGGCGCGCTCCACCGCATCGAAGGTCGCGCGATAACGCTGTAGCAGCGCGCGGCCATTGGCGATGCGGTCCTCGTTCACCAGCAGGTCGAGATAGTCCCAGAATGATTTGGTGAATTCCGGCTGGCCGTCGAGCAGATCCATGATCCGCAGATCGGGCGTCAGTTTCTCTGTGTGGGCCGCATAGACTTTGCGCGAAATGCCGCGGCGCGCGGCCAATGGCCACAGCCGAGCGAGACAATTATGGAAATCCGCCGCCGCCGCGCGAATGGCCGCCGCGGTCATGGTCGGATCGCCCGATGCGCCCGACCGGCCGCTCCATTCCGGCTCAGGCGCCGGCGCGATGGCGGCAACGGGTGGGATGGCACCCGTCGCGTCCGTCAAACGAACCGCACGTCCCTGCTGCGCCGCCGCGGCGCCGCCGCTCGCCATCAGCGCGGCGATGATGAAACTCGTGTGGATTATTCGCATGTCGGCGTCGGCCCGCTCCTGGCTATGCGTACCATAGGTACCCTATGCGTGCCGCGATATCGTTTCGACGACGTTAATGGACTAACTTCAGGCGGCATCTAGACCGGCGCGCGCTGACATGCTTTCACAGTCGCGCGACATCGCGACTCACCAAGCAGCGGCAAATCCCGCATGACCCGCATCCGCAAAGCCATATTTCCTGTCGCCGGATTGGGAACCCGTTTCCTGCCGGCGACCAAGGCCATGCCGAAGGAAATGCTGCCGGTCGTCGACCGGCCGCTGATCCAGCATGTGGTCGATGAAGCGCGCCAGGCCGGCATCGAGCACTTCATTTTCGTCACCGGCCGCAACAAGAGCGTGATCGAGGATCATTTCGACCGCCAGTTCGAACTCGAGCTCACTTTGACGGAGCGCGGCAAGAAGGCGGACCTGGCTTTATTGTCGCACGACCTGCCGGAGGCCGGCACCGCCAGCTTCACGCGGCAGCAATCGCCGCTCGGCCTCGGCCACGCGGTGTGGTGCGCGCGCGAACTGGTCGGCAACGAGCCGTTCGCGCTGTTGCTTCCGGATGTCTTGGTGCAGAACAAGCAAGGCTGTCTTGCGCAGATGATCGACGCGGCCAAAGACCTCGATGGCAACGCCAATATTTTGGCCGTGGAAGAAGTGCCGTCCGAGCGTATTCACATGTACGGTGTGGTGGGCGTCGGTGCCGCCAAAGGCAAAGCCTTCGCCATCACAAAAATGATCGAAAAGCCAAAAGCGGCGGAGGCGCCGTCAAATCTGACCATCACGGGGCGCTATATCCTGCAGCCGCAAATCTTTGAAATTCTGGAGAAACAGGCGGCCGGCGCCGGCGGTGAAATTCAGCTTACCGACGCCATGATGGCGCTGGCGCGCACGCAACCGTTCTACGGCCTTAAATTCAAAGGCCGCAGCTTCGACTGCGGCTCCAAGATCGGCTTTCTCGCCGCCAACGTTTCCTATGGCCTGGAGCGGCCCGATATTGCGCCGGAATTCCGCGCCGCCATTCGCGATTTACTCGGCGGCCCGTGAGACGCTAGCGCTGAGCGCGTAAGCCCAGCAGGAAGACGGTCGCTTGATAGTCGCCGCCGGCGACATTCGAGCGCAGCCAGTATTGCTGGACTTCGCCCTTGAGCTGCAGCGAGCGGTTGAACTTGTAGGTGAGCCCAGCCGCCGCCGAATAGCGCTTGTCTTCGCGCTGAATGAAGGTGGCGGATGGGCTGTTCTGGTAGTCATCCAGGCCAATGCCCAGTTTCACCGTTCCGATCAGCCAGCGCCGGAAGGAATGATCGAACTGCACAAGGGCGTCGCGGTAGAGCACGCCGGACACATCGGGGACGGTCGTTTCCCCGACCGTTGAACTGGCCGTGAATTTTACGATGTTCAGCGCATCGACCGTCCATATCAGTGAAGCGTTGCCGATCAGCCCGGTGAGGGTGTCGAAGCGCGGGTCGTCATATTTGCGCCGGAGATAACCGACCGAGACCTCACCGGTGAGCACGCGTGACAACTGAAAGGTCGAGCCGATGCTGCCGGATAGTCCTTTTGAGTCGCGCTGGTAGCCGTAGACGTCGACCTCGAGATCATGCACGCGGGTGTCGGCGGCGACCTCGACATACGGTTTGACACCGGGCAGCAACTCGTAACCGCCGCGCAGTACGCCGCCATAGAGATTGTATTGCCGGTCCTTGTTGCTGGAAGTGCTGCCGTCGGTCAAATCGGAATCCTGGTAGACGGTCCGTTCCGCGGTGCCCTTCACCGCCAGTTCGAAGCGATTGAAACTGTGCGCGATACCGGCGCTGCCACCATACGTGAAAATGATCGGAAGCTTGGCGAGCCCGGCCTGGATATTCGGACTGCCGGGGTTGTCGGTGGATACCAGCGCGCGGGTGGTCAGGTCGATGCGTGTGTCTCTTGTGACATCGACGCGCCCGGTAAGCTTGCCGTCGAAGGAAGGCCGGCTCAACGTCGGCGTCTCGTCGGGGCTATAGCCGGTATAGCTGCCGCGCAAATCGGCTTTGAACTCGTGCCGCGACCAGTTTGACTGCACCTGCAGTTCCGGCGCGACGTTGTACAGTTTGGCGCCGCTGCCGCCGTTCGAGCGCGACGGATTGGTATCGTAACCGCCAATGAATTCGACCGCCGGATATACCGTGAAGGCGCCGACATGCACGCCGAGCGGCGCATAAGGATCCTCGATCTCCTCATGCGCCTTGAGCTTCTTCGGCAGCCGGCGGATGGGGCCGAGATTGAATGGCGGCCCGCCGGTCAGACTCGGCGGCGGCGTCTGATAGGGCGAAACCGGCTCCGGCAGCGGCGCGACATCATCCGCTTGCGCGCTCGCCGGCGGCGCGGATTGAGCGTCCAGCAGGCCTGGCGTCAGCGCTCCGCTTTGTCCACTCGCCGCCGCACGCGGTTGTGCCTGTGTGCCGGGGGCGCGGGTGTTGGTCGCATCAAAGCCGGTGTCGCCGGCGCCCGATGGTATCGGCTTGAAGGTCGCCGGCGTGCTTAATGGGGCACGTTCACGCCACTTCGGCTTCTCAAAACGCGGCGGCTTACGTGGATCGGTTTGCAGCTGCGGCGCCAAAGGATCGGCGAATGGCGGCGGCGCCGTTTGCGCCAGCGCGGGCGTACCCACAAGCACAGCGCAAGCGGCCACGAGCAGGCGCCTGCCGCGCGGCGCAACCTGGTGTGAGAGACGAAGGCGCGGCACCGTTATCGACGACCTTTTTGCCCGACCATTTCGACCGCCGCCCACGGCTTCGCGCCGGAAGCGCGCACGTCTCCTGCGCGCCCGCCCGATCGCGGGTTTTGGTTAACGGAAACTAAAACGCTATGGTTAACGGGACGTTGATCGCGCCGGGCAACGATTTATGGGCCGGATTTGCTGATCTGCGCAGCCTTCAAACCCAGCCCTTGAGCTCGCGCAGCACGACGTCTTGGATCACCGCCATGCCGGCGGGTGAGTCGTTGAGGCAAGGGATGGCGGCGAAATTCTTGCCCCCCGCGTGCCGGAAGATTTCGGCATTCTCCATGGCGATCTCTTCCAGCGTCTCCAAGCAATCGGCGGCAAAGCCCGGGGTGATGACCGCGATGTTTTTGACGCCCTTTTCGCCGAGACCTTTCACCGTCGCGTCGGTGTAGGGCTTGAGCCATTCGGTCGTGCCGAAGCGCGACTGGAACGTCATGAGCATCTGCGCGTCGTCGAAATTGAGCTTGCGGCGCAACAGCGCGGTCGTTTCAGCGCAATGTTTTTCATAGGGATCGCCCTTGACGACGTAGTCCTCCGGCATGCCATGGAACGAGGCGACGATAATCTCCGGCTTGAAGGGCAGCTTCGCCATTTCATCGTTGAGCGATTGGGCAAGTGCGTCGATATAGGCGGGCTTGGCGTAGTAGGGCGCGGCCACGCGCAAGGCCGGCTGCAAGCGCATGGCGGCAAGCGCGCGGAAGGCCTCGTCGCACACGGTCGCCGTGGTCGCCGCCGCGTATTGCGGATAAAGCGGCACTAGCAAAATGCGCGCGCAGCCCTGCGCGGCAAGCGCGTCCAGGCGCGAGCGGATCGACGGATTGCCGTAGCGCATCGCCCAATCGACGCGAATGTTCGGGTCGACTTTCTCCAGCATGCCCTCGAGCTTGTCGGCTTGCGAACGGGTGATGGTCTTCAGCGGCGACTCGTTTCGCTCTTTGTTCCAGATCTTGTCGTAGTCGCGCCCTTTGCGCCCCGGGCGCACGGTCAAGATGATGAAATTGAGGACCAGCCACCATTTCAGGCGGTTCTCCTCGATCACACGGCGGTCAGAGAGGAATTCCTTCAAGTAACGGCGCATCGACCAATAGTCGGTGGCGTCGGGCGTACCGAGGTTGACCAGCAGCACGCCGATGCGGCCGCCGCCAGCCGCAGCGTCCGCCGGGCTCATGGCTTGCGCTCGTCCGCGATCACCTTGCCGTCGTTCGGCAACTCACCCGGCGCGACGAGCTTGACGATGCCTTTGAGCTTGGTGACTGACTGCAGGCTGGCGGCGACCGCACTGGCCAACGCGGCGTCGGGCGCGGCGCATTCCGCCAGCAGCGTCATGGTGTCCTGTTCGTCGGCGCGGCCGACCACCAGGCGCAATCGCTTGAGCTCGGGGTGCCGCGCGCCCACCTCGGCAACTTGCTTGGGATGCACGAACATGCCTTTGACCTTCGCCGTCTGGTCGGCGCGGCCCATCCAGCCTTTGATGCGCATATTGCTGCGTCCGCAAGGCGAGCGGCCAGCCAGCAGCGCCGACAGATCGCCGGTGCCAAGCCGGATCATCGGGTAGTCGGACTTGAACGAGGTCACCACCACCTCGCCAACCTCGCCTTGCGCCACCGGATCGCCGGTGCCCGGCCGCACGATTTCGACGATGACGTTTTCGTTGGCGATCATGCCTTCACGCGCGTCGCTTTCGTAGGCGATCACCCCCAATTCGGCGGTGGCGTAGGATTGCAATACGGCAACGCCGCGGCGGCCGAGCTCGTCGCGCAAGGATTCCGGCAGCGCGGCGCCGCCGACCAGCGCGCGCTTGATCGAAGATACGTCCTTGCCGGTCTTTGCGGCGGTGTCGAGCAGGATCTTGAGGAAATCCGGCGTGCCGGTATAGCCGGCCGGTTTATAATGAGCGATGGCGTCGAGTTGCTGCTCGGTGTTGCCGACGCCGCCGGGAATGACGGCACAGCCGAGCGCCTGCGCGCCCGACTCCAAAATAAATCCGCCCGGCGTCAGATGATAGGCGAAGGAATTATGCACGATGTCGCCGGCGCGAAACCCGGCCGCGTAAAACGCGCGCGCGGCCCCATACCAGTCCTTGCCGCCGCCTTCCGGCTCGAAGATCGGCCCGGGTGACATCAACAGCCGAAGCACCTTGCCCGGCGGCGTGACGTTGAGGCCGCCGAACGGCGGGTTGTCTTTTTGCAAGGCCGCGATGTCGGATTTGTGCAGCACCGGCAGCCTAGCAAGCGCCGCCCGCGATGTCACCGACGCCGCATCGACGCCAGTTAGATGTTTGGCCCAGCCGGGCGCGCTCATCGCATGCGCGACGAGCCCCGGCAACGCCGCGAATTGCTCGCGCTCGCGCTCAGCCGGATCGCGGGTTTCCAGAGCGTCGTAGTGGTCGGCCATCAGAGCCTTAAGCCAGCCAGCGCTTGCGCCGGCGGTAGTGCTTGCCGTCGCGGAAGCTTTTGCGCTTGCCTTCCGAAACCCCGAGATAGAATTCCTTGACGTCCTCGTTCTCGGCCAGCGACTTGGCGCTGCCGTCCATCACCACGCGGCCGTTTTCGAGGATGTAACCGTAGCTGGCAAAGCGCAACGCCATATGGGTGTTCTGTTCGGCGAGCAGGAAGGAGACGCCTTCCTTGGTATTGAGGCCTCGCACGATCTCGAAAATCTCCTCGACGATCTGCGGCGCCAGCCCCATCGACGGCTCGTCGAGCAGGATCATCTTCGGCCGCGACATCAGCGCGCGCCCGACCGCGCACATCTGCTGTTCGCCGCCCGAGGTATAGCCCGCCAGCGAGTCGCGCCGTTCGGCGAGCTTAGGGAAATAGGAATAGACCAGGTCGAGGTCGCGGCGGATCGCCGCCTTGCCGTCGCGGCGGGTAAAGGCGCCGGTGAGCAGGTTCTCCTCGATGGTCAAATGGGCGAAGCACTGGCGGCCTTCCATCACCTGGATGCAGCCGCGCCGCACCAGCTCGTTGGGCGAAAGGTCCTGGACTTCGCCGCCCTCGAACAGGATCGAGCCCTTGGTGACGTCGCCGCGTTCGGCATGCAGCAGATTGGAGATCGCCTTCAGCGTGGTGGTCTTGCCGGCGCCGTTGGCGCCGAGCAGCGCCACGATGCCGCCCTTGGGCACGTCGAGCGAAACGCCCTTGAGCACCAAAATGACGTGATCGTAGATGACTTCGATATTGTTGACCTTGAGGATGCGCTCATCCGCAGGCACCGGGACCGCGGTTTCGTGTTCGACGGCACTCATGGGTCAACCCCGGGAAACGCCCCGCCGCCGGCCGCGCCTTGCGGCACGCCTAGCGGCGGGGTCGCGATCAGATCAAGTTACGACGACTTGTCGCACTTCTCGGTGCGCTTGGGCCAGCCAGTGGCCTTGCTCACATAGTCCTCGGCCGCCTTTTGCAGCAGCGGACGCACCACGTCCTTCATGGGTTCGATCCAATCGCTGATCTTGACCCACTTGGTGCCATCCCATTGCTGCACGAAGGCGGCGCCGTGACCGTTGTGGTCCGTACAGGAGACGCCGATGATCGGCGCCGCAAAGTTCGGGAAGCCGAGTTCCTTCAATCGAGCTTCGGTCAGGTGCAGCGTTTCGAGCCCGCGGCGCACGTCTTCGCCCACCACCGACTTTTTGCCGCTGAGCTTCTGCGCGTTGCGGATCGCTTCGGCGATAATCGCTGCGTTGTAAACGCCGCGGTTATAATAATTCTCGCCGAACTTGTCCTTCTCGACCTGGCTCAGGCCCTTGTCCACGACGTATTTCTTGACGTCCTGGAGCACGGGATAGTTGGTGCCGATGCCGCTGAAGTTGAGCGACAGATAGCCCTTGCCGCCCGGCCCGGCAGGCCGCGCATCGTCCTCGCTGCTGGACCACCAGATGCCGATGAAGTGATCCATTGGATAGCCGTTCTCGGCCGCACGTTTGACCGCGGTCGGGTTCATGGCGCCCCAGCCCCACATGATCATCCAGGCCGGACGATCGCGGCGGACGGCGAGCCATTGCGCCGACTGGTCCTGCATTTCCTTGCCGGCCACCGAGTATTCCTTGACGGTGAAGCCGTACTTCTTGGCGAAGTCTTGCAGCAGCGGCAGCGGCTCGCGGCCGTAGCCGCTCTCCAGGAAGATATAGCCGATCGTCTTGCCCTTGAGCTTATCGAGGCCGCCTTCCTTGCCACCGATGTATTTCATGATGATCGACAGGCCGTCCCAATAAGTCGCGGGCGGATTGAAGATCCACGGGAAGTCCTGCCCGATGGCTGCCGCCGAAAGTCCATAGGCCATCGACAGGATTGGAATTTTGTCGACGCCGGCCTTCGGGATCAGGGCGAGCGTAATGCCGGTCGAATAAGGGTTGATCACTGTCGGATGCTTCCCCTTCAACAATTCGTAGCATTCGACGCCTTTCTTGGTGTCGTAGCCGGTTTCGCATTCTTCGACGATCACCTTGGCCCCGCCGATTCCGCCGTCACGCGCGTTGAGCATGGTGAAATAGTCGTGCATGCCATTGGCGATCGGAATACCTCCGACCGAGTACGGGCCGGTGCGATAGCTCAGCAACGGCACGAACACGCTGTCTTCGGCTTGCGCAGTCGTGATCGGCGCGAGGGCGCCAAACACACCTATGCAAGTCAACATAACAAGCAGGTTTTTGATTTTCATCGTCTTCCTCCCTTCAATCGGTTCCGGCTTTCGGCCGGTTGCTCCTCGTTTCGGTCCCTCTGGATTGGGCCAATCCGAATTGGGGCTATTTTGCACCATTAATACGGAAACGGCCACACCCTCAGTTTCTGCTTGCCCACCTGCCAAAGCCGGGCCAATCCGGCCGGCTCGGCGATCAGGAACAGGATAATCAGCATCCCGACGATGACAAAGGTGAGGTGTTCCACGGTCGCCGCCTGCAGCGGAATGCCGAATATCGGCGGCAAGAATTTCAAGATGATCGGCAGAACATAGATCAGCGCGGCGCCGAGATAGCAGCCAAGCAAGCTGCCAAGTCCGCCGATGATGATCATGAACAGGACGACAAAGCTCTGGTTGATCGAAAACACTGTCGATTCCGCGCTGCCGTACCAGAAGAACACCAGCATCGCCCCGGCAACCCCGCAGTAGAACGACGACACCGCGAACGCCAGCAACTTGGTCGGCAGCAGCCGGATACCCATCAGTTCTGCGGCGATATCCATGTCGCGCACCGCCATCCACATGCGGCCGATGCGGCCGTGTACCAGGTTCGAGGCGAGCCATGTCATCGCCACGAGGATGGTGAGCACGACGTAGTAGCGCGTCTCCGAAGTCGCCCGCGGGCCGGTGACGATCACGCCGAAAAGCTCGCGTTGCGGCACTTCGATCGACGCCGAGACATTGTAGTTGTAGAGCCACGGAATGTGGGTGAAGCACCATTCGAGAAAGAATTGCGCGGCCAGCGTCGCGATGGCGAGATAGAAGCCTTTGATGCGCACCGCCGGTAAACCAAAAATGGTGCCGACGGCCGCGGAGGCGAAGCCGGAAGCGATAACCCAGACGACAATATTCACGTTCGGGAAATAGGTCGTGAGTTTGTAACAAGCGTAGGCGCCGACCCCCATGAAGGCGCCGGTGCCGAGCGATAGCAATCCCGTGTAACCGGTAAGAATGTTCAGCCCGATCGCAGCGAGCGTGAAGATAAGAAAGGGAGTCAGGATCGCGTTGATCAGGAAGTCGTTTCCGGTCAACGGAATGACGACATAGGCGACGGCGAGAATGACGAGGATGCCGATGCGATCCTGTAGAATCGGGAAGATCGCCTGATCGCGGGCGTAATCGGTCTTGAATTGTCCGACCTCGCGGTAAAGCATCGTCTCACACCCGCTCGATGATCATTTCGCCGAACAGCCCTTGCGGACGGAACAGCAGGAAGACCAGCGCGATCACGTAGGCAAACCAGGCATCGGTGCCGCCGCCGACCAGCGGCCCCCAATAGAATTCGGTCATTTTTTCGCCAACCCCGATAATCAGGCCGCCGACGATGGCGCCGGGAACGGAGGTGAAACCGCCGAGGATCAGCACCGGCAGCGCCTTGAGCGAGATCACCTCGAGCGCGAAGGAAACCTCCGAACGTGCGCCCCACATGATTCCGGTCACCAGCGCCACGACGCCGGCCGCAAACCAGACGATCACCCAGATATATTCCAGCGAAATTCCGACCGAGAGCGCGGCACGGTGACTGTCGGCGACCGCACGCAGCGCGCGGCCGATACGCGTCTTTGAGAAGAAGATCGCCAGTCCGGCCACCATGATGGTGGCGATGATGGCCGCCGCGATATCGAGCTTTTGCAGGCTGACCAACCCGCCCAGCGTGTGCAGATTGATGCGGCCGCTGGGCAGGTATAGCTGCTGGGCAATCATGATCTTGGAATCGCCGCCGAACACCAGTTCGCCGGTGCCGATGAGGAAATAGGTCAACCCAAACGTCGCCATGAACAGGATGATGTCGGGCTGGTTGACCAGCGGGCGCAGAACCAAGCGCTCCACGCCAAAGGCGAGCAGGAACATCACGCCGATGGTCAGCGCCAGTGCCAGAAAAGCCGGCACGCCGTGCTCATGCAAGCCGACCAGCGTGAGGGCTGCGAACACCACCATGATGCCTTGCGCGAAATTGAACACTCCCGAGGCCTTGAAGATCAGCACGAACCCGAGGGCGATCAGCGCGTAGAGTACCCCGGCGACCAATCCCTCCCACAGCGTCTGCACCAGCAAATCGGGCGCTGAGCCCATCTGCACGAAGGGGTCGACGAAGATCATGTAGAGGAGATGCATGCCGGCCCCTTAGTGCGCGACGCCGAGATAGGCGTCGATAACGGCCTGATCGCTCTTGACCTGATCGGGCGTACCGTCGGCGATCTTGACGCCGTGATCGAGCACCACCACGCGGTCGGACAGGTCCATCACCACGCCCATGTCGTGTTCGATCAGCGCCACCGTGGTGCCGAAATGATCGTTCACGTCGAGCACAAAGCGCGACATGTCCTCTTTCTCTTCCATGTTCATGCCGGCCATCGGCTCGTCGAGCAGCAACAACTCCGGCTCCATCGCAAGCGCGCGGCCGAGCTCGACCCGCTTCTGCAGGCCGTAGGGCAGCCGGCCGACCGGAGTGCGGCGGATTTCCTGGATCTTGAGGAATTCGATGATGTCCTCGACCGTCCGGCGGTGCTCAACCTCTTCTTTCATGGCCGGCCCATAGCGCAGCAATTGCCAAAAGAAGCCTCTGTTCATCTTCAGCGAACGGCCGGCCATGATGTTGTCGAGCGCGGTCATGCCGCGGAAAAGAGCCACGTTCTGAAAGGTGCGCGCGATGCCGCCACGCGCGGCTTCGTAGGGACGCATTTTGGAACGCGTCTCGCCCTTGAACGTGATGCGGCCCTGTTGCGGGTGATAGAAGCCATTGATGATGTTGAGCATCGAGGTCTTGCCGGCCCCGTTCGGCCCGATGATGGCGCGGATTTCACCTTTGCGGATATCGAAGGAGACGTCAGTGACGGCGTTGACGCCGCCGAACGACAGCGACACGTTTTCGACGGACAACAACACGTCGCCGACGGCGACATCGGGTCCGCTCGGCGCCCTCATGCCGCTTTCCCCAGGGCAGTAGCCACCGGTTGAGTTTGCATGTCGCGGATTTTCACGTGTGCGCTGATGGTGCCCTTACGGCCGTCCTCGAACGTGACTTCGGTCGAGATGTCGGCTTCCGTCGATCCGTCGTACAGCGCCTTGATCAGCGGAGCGTAGCGCTCGGCGACGAACCCGCGGCGGACTTTCTGAGTGCGCGTGACCTCACCGTCATCGGCGTCGAGCTCCTTGTGCAGGATGAGGAAGCGCTTGATCTGCGCGCCGGCCATCACTTTGTCCTCGGCGAGCGCGCGGTTCACTTCCGCCACGTGCTTCTCGATCATGTCGTAGACCAGCGGGTGGCCGGCCAGCTCCTGGTAGGAGCCGTAGACAACATTATTTCGTTCGGCCCAGCTACCGACGGCGGTGAGATCGATGTTGAGCATCACCGTGACGAAATCGCGTTTGTCGCCGTAGGCCACCGCCTCGCGGATATTGGGATAGAACTTGAGTTTGTTCTCGATGTATTTCGGCGGAAACAGCGTGCCGTCGTTGAGTTTGCCGACGTCCTTGGCGCGGTCGATAATCTTAAGGTGTCCTGTCTTCTCGTCGAAGTAGCCGGCATCGCCGGTCTTCACATAACCGTCCGGCGTCAACGCTTCGGCGGTTTTGGCCTCGTCCTTGAAATAGTGGGCGAACATTCCGGGCGACTTGAATTGCACCTCGCCGTTTTCGGCGATGCGAATATCGACATTGGGGCAGGCCGGGCCGACCGTGTCGGAATAAATCTCGCCATCCGGCTGTGCGGTCACATAAAGGAAGGCTTCGGTCTGTCCGTAAAGCTGCTTCAAATTGAGGCCGATCGAGCGATAGAATGCAAACAGGTCCGGACCGATCGCCTCGCCCGCTGTATAGGCGACGCGCACGCGCGAAAAGCCGAGCACGTTCTTGAGCGGACCGTAGACCAGAAGATCGCCGAGCCAATAGAGCAGGCGTCCGTGCAACGGGACTTTCTCTTTGTTGAGGATATGTTCGCCGTATTTACGCGCCACACCGATAAAGTAATGGAACATCTTGCGCTTGAGATAGCCGGCATCCTCCATGCGGATCATCACCCGCGTGAGCAACAGCTCGAGCGTGCGCGGCGGCGCGAAATAGAAGCTCGGCCCGATTTCGCGCAGATCCTGCATAGCGGTGTCTGGGTTTTCCGGGCACGCCGTGCAGAAGCCGGCGATCAGTCCCTGCACGTAATTGAGGTAGTGGTCGCCGACCCAGGCGAGCGGCAGATAGGCCAGCGCGACGTCGTTCTCGGTGAGCTTGTCAAACTTGACGGTGTCGGTCCCCGCGCTGATCGAGCGTTCATGCGTCATCACCACACCCTTGGAGGCACCCGTGGTGCCCGAGGTGTAGAGGATGACGGATGGATCGCTGCCCTTGCCGGCGGCGATCTCGTTATCGAGCCACTTGCCGACTGACGGATCGGACGCGAGCGCTTTTCGCCCTTCTGCGATGATGTCGTTCATCGGGTGCAGATGGCTATGATCGTAGTCGCGCAACCCCCGCGTCTCGTCGTAGAACATCTCCCCGAGTTTTGGCAGGCGATCCATCACCGACGTGATCTTATCGACCTGCTCCTGATCCTCGACCGCGGCAAAGCGCGTCTCGGCATGCGCGAGCACGTAGGCAAGCTCGTCGGCGACCGCGTCGGCATAAACCGGCACCGGAATAGCGCCGAGCATCTGCACAGCCATCTCCGACCAGTAGAGCTTGGGCCGGTTGCCACCCACAATGGCGACGGTCTCGCCGCGCCTGATGCCCAGCCGGTGCAGGCCGACGGCATAGGCGCGCACGATCTCGAGCGTCTGGGCCCAGGTCCAAGTTTGCCAGACGCCAAGGTCCTTGTGCCGCATTGCCGGCCGCGAACCGTACAATTCAGCGTTACGAATCAATAGCTTGGGAAACGTATCCGCCGGAGCGGCGGCAAGTGACGCCACAGCCTGAACCTCCCATCCGGCCGCGCGAATAGCCGCCGCGGCATCCCTCCCCTCGCCGCCTTGGTCGACGGACTTGTTATCTTGATATGAAAACACCGCCGAATGGCGGTCAAGTCTAACTAATTGTGGAATTTGGTCGTAGTGAACGACTAAATCATTCCGCGGCCTTCAGAAACGGCGCCGGGCCAACGCTAAATTGCTCGCGCAAGGCGGCTTCCGCACCCTTGGCGGCGGCAATGTGCCGCTGCTTGACCGGACCGTAACCGCGGATCTTTTCCGGAATCGCGGCAAGCTCGACGGCAACCGGATAATTTCCAAGCGTCAGATTCTTGATGATGTCGCGCAGAACGTCCTCATATTCGGCGACCAACCGGCGCTCCGTTCTGCGCTCGCTCGCATAGCCGAACGGATCGAATAACGTGCCGCGCAGGAATTTGAACTTCGCCAGCAGCGAAAACGCGGTGAGCATCCGCGGGCCGAACGACATTTTCTTCGGCTCGCCGGTTAGCGGATCGATCTTTGCCAGCAGCGGCGGCGCCAGGTGAAATTCGAAGCGCAGCGCGCCGTCGAACGACGCCTTCACCCGCTCGATGAAATTCGTGTCGGTGTAAAGGCGCGCGACCTCATACTCGTCCTTATAGGCCATCAGCTTGAACAAATAGCGCGCCACAGCTTCGCCGAGCGCTGTCTGACCCGGCGCCTTCTCGGCCTCGGCGGCTTTGATTTTCTCGACCCACTTGCGGTAGCGCCGTGCATAGCGCGCGCTCTGATAGGCGGTGAGAAAGGCCACCCGCCGTTCAACCGTCTCCTCGAACGATTGCGAAAGCCTGAGCGAGTCGTTGGCCGCTTCTGGCGCCGGCTTCACCAATGCTTCCACCGCCTGCGGATCGACCGCGGCGCGGCGGCCGTAGCGGAATGCGGCGACGTTCATCGCCACCGCCTCGCCATTGAGCTCGATCGCCTTCTCGATCGCCTCCCCTGACACCGGCAGGCCGCCATGCTGGTATGCAAAGCCGAGCATGAACATGTTGCCGCCGATGGAATTGCCCAACAGCGCTGCCGCCAGCCGGCTCGCATTGACGAAGTGACTTTGTCCTCGGCCGGCGGCGTCGGTGATGGCGCGCTTGAGCCGCTCGGTCGGCAGCGAAAAGTCGGCGTTGCGCGTGAAATCGCCGGGCAGGAATTCCGACGTGTTGACCACGACGCGGGTATGGCCCGCCTTGATCGCACCCAGCACCTTTTTTGTGCCGACCACCACGCTATCGCCGCCGAGCACCAGATCGGCGCTGCCGGCGGCGGCGCGGATGGCGTGGATATCGCCGGGCTCATTGGCGATGCGCAAATAGCTGTAGACCGCGCCGCCCTTCTGCGCGAGCCCGGCCATGTCGATGATGCCGACGCCTTTGCCTTCCAGATGCGCCGCCATGCCGAGAATGGCGCCGATGGTCACGACGCCGGTGCCGCCGATGCCGGTGACGACGACGCTGTAGGGGTGATTGATCAACGGCACGCTGGGAGCCGGTAGCGCCGGCCAGTCGGCGGGCTCAGCGACGCTTTCGCCGCGCTTGAGCTTGGCGCCGTGCACGGTCACGAATGACGGGCAGAAGCCTTTGACGCAGGAATAGTCCTTGTTGCAGCTCGATTGGTCGATGGTGCGCTTGCGCCCCCATTCGGTTTCCAGCGGCTGCACCGACACGCAGTTCGATTTGATGCCGCAGTCGCCGCAGCCTTCGCAGACCAGATCGTTGATCACCACGCGCTTGTCGGGATCGGGAAAAGTGCCGCGCTTGCGGCGGCGGCGCTTTTCGGCGGCGCAGGTTTGATCGTAGATCAGTACGGTCACGCCGGGCACCTTGGCGAGGTCGCGCTGCACGAAGTCGAGTTCGTCGCGGTGATGGATGGTCAGCCCGCGCGGCCACTCGGTGTCCTTGGGATATTTCCACGGCTCGTCGCTGACCACGACGACGCGTTTGGCGCCTTCGGCGGCCACTTGCGCGGCGATCTGCGGCACCGTAAGGCCGCCGTCATTGGCCTGGCCGCCGGTCATCGCCACCGCATCGTTGAACAGGATCTTGTAGGTCATGGTCACGCCGGAGGCGATGGCGGCGCGAATGGCAAGATAGCCGGAGTGATTATAGGTGCCGTCGCCGAGATTCTGGAACACATGCGAGGTGTTCGAGAACGGCGCCTCCCCGATCCAGTTGGCGCCTTCGCCACCCATCTGGGTAAAGCCCAGCGTCTTGCGGTCCATCCATTGCGACATGAAGTGGCAGCCGATGCCGGCATAGGCGCGGCTACCGTCGGGCACGCGGGTCGAGGTGTTGTGCGGACAGCCCGAGCAGAAATAGGGAATGCGCTGGGCGACGTCGGAGGTTTCGGCGAGGGCCCGCTGCGCGCTCTTGAGCCGCGCCACGTTCGCCGCCAACTCGTCATTGGCGCCATAGCGCAGCAGCCGCTCACCGATGCAGATGGCGACCTCGTTGGAATCGAGCGCGCCTTTGACCGGAAACAGCCAGTTGCCCAGCTCGTCCTTTTTGCCGATGCAGACCGGCTGATTGGCGCTGCCGTAAAGCTCCTCGCGCACCTGCACTTCGATCAGCGAGCGCTTCTCCTCGACCACGATTATGAGGTCGAGGCCTTGCGCGAAGTCGGCCAGTTCCTGTCGCGCGATCGGCCAGGGGCAACCGATCTTGAACAGGCGCAGGCCGAGATCGTTACATTTGACTTCGTCGACGCCGAGCTCGTCGAGCGCCTGGCGCACGTCGAGATAGGCCTTGCCGGTGGTGATGACGCCGATCTTCGGCGCGCGGCCGCCCGACGTGATCATCTTGTTGAGCTTGTTGGCGCGCAGGAAGGCGAGCATGGCGTCGCGCTTGAAATCGTGCAGGCGTGCCTCTTGACCGAGGATGGTATCGACCAGGCGGATATTGAGGCCGCCCTCCGGCATGCGATAATCGTCAGGCGTGATGAGCTTGATGCGGTCGATGGCGCCGTCCACCACGCCGGTCGATTCCACCGTCTCATGCATGCATTTGAGCGCGGTCCAGGTGCCGGTGAAACGCGACATCGCCCAGCCATAGAGCGCGTAGTCGATGATCTCCTGCACGCCGGCCGGATTAAGGATCGGCATCATCACGTCGACGAAATGGAATTCGGATTGATGCGCGGTGGTGGAGGATTCCGCGGTGTGGTCGTCGCCCATCAGCGCGAGCACACCGCCGTTCTTGGCGGTGCCGGCGAGATTGGCGTGGCGGAACACGTCGCCTGAGCGATCGACGCCCGGACCCTTGCCGTACCACATGCCGAACACGCCATCGAATTTGCCCTCGCCGCGCAGCTCCGCTTGCTGCGAGCCCCAGAGCGCGGTCGCCGCGAGTTCTTCGTTGATGCCGGGCTGGAACTTGATGTCGGCCGCGGCGATGTGGCGGGCCGCGCGCATGAACTGCTGGTCGAGGCCGCCGAGCGGCGAGCCGCGGTAGCCGGTCACATAACCGGCGGTATTTACACCGGCGCGGCGGTCGCGCTCCTTCTGCATCAGGCAGGCGCGAATCAGCGCCTGATAGCCGGTCACCAGGACGCGGTCCTGGGCCAGATCATATTTATCGTCGAGGCTGACGGATCGGAGGGTCATCGGTGGCCTTGGACGAACGCCGAGGGGCTTGAAGGTGCGATCCCGGACACCACTCATATAGGCCGAAACGGCACGACGCAAAGCGCCTTTGGCCCAATAAAACCTGACACCTCAAGGCGCTGTGGTCAATTTCGTTCTGTACATGTTGGCTAAAAGGAAATTTCAGCCGATCGCCGATTTGCGCACTTTGGCGCAACGCAATACGCAAGGCTGCCTCGCCCGCGGCACGGGTGGTCAAAGCCCGTACGGTCTGTAAAAAGGCGGCCAGCCGGGTTCCTTTTCATGTTGCAATCCTCCTCGTCCTCGATCGAGAGCCGATCCTCCTGGGTCGTCGCCAGCGTGGCGCTAATCGCCATGTTGATGGCGTTCGGCGGCGCCTGGATCACGCCGGTAGCGCTGAAAGACATCGCCGCCGAGGTCGACGGCACACGTTCGGTTCCCGCACTCGCCAGCGCGCTGGCTTGGCTCTGCTCCGGCGCCGGCGGCATCATGATGGGCCGCATCGCCGATAAGGTTGGCACGCGCTGGACGGTCCTCTTTGGTGCGCTGATGATCGGCGTCGGGCTGTTCATTTCGACCTACGGGCCGCCGACGCCTTTGTGGATCGGACACGGCCTGTTCATCGGGCTGATCGGCCTCGGCGGCATCAACGCGCCATTGTACGTCTATGTCAGCCGCTGGTTCGACCGCCGCCGTGGTTCGGCGCTGGCGCTGATTTCGAGCGGGACCTACCTCGCCGGCGCGGTGTGGCCGCCGATTTTCGAGCGCGTCATCGCGCATCTCGGCTGGCGCCAGACCATGCTGTGGTACGCGCTCGCCGAAATCATCGTCATCGTGCCGCTGGCTTTGCTGTTTTTCCGCCACCCGCCGGAAGTGATCGAGCCCGCGACGGCCGCGACCCGCAACGGCGCAAGGACGCGCGTGTTGGGCTGGCCGCCCAATCTCGTGTTTGCGCTGATGTGCGCGGCCTCCATCTTCTGCTGCATACCGATGGCGATGCCGCAGGGCCACCTGGTCGCCTATTGCACCGATCTCGGATTCACCCGCTCGCTCGGCGCGTTGATGCTTTCGGTACTGCTCGGCACCGCTTTCGTCAGCCGGCAGATCTGGGGCGCGATTTCCGACCGCATCGGCGGGCTTAACACCGTGCTGATCGGGTCGGCCTGGCAATGCGCCTCGATGATCGCGCTGCTTTTCACGCAAAACGAATACGGGCTGATCACCGTTTCCGCCGCCTTCGGGCTCGGCTTTTCCGGCATCATTCCGGCTTACGTGCTGGCGCTGCGCGAATTGTTTCCGGCGGCGCAGGCGTCGTGGCGAATTCCAACGCTGCTGATGTTCACCGCCATCGGCATGGCCACCGGCGGCTGGCTCGCGGGATTATTATACGATCATTTCGGCTATTACGCGCCGGCCTTCGCCGCCGGCATTGGCGCGAACTTGATCAACCTCGTCTTGGTCGGGTCGCTGGTGTTTCTGCAAACAAAACACCGCGGCGAGACGAAGGGTCATCACACCGCCTATGAGGACGCTACGCCGGCCGCGGGCTAATTAGCTTTACACCCGCGAGAATGGCGAGCGCCACCACTGCCGGAAACAAAGCCAGCCATGAGCCGGCCGCCGCCAGCGCCGACGCTCCGGCCCAGGTAATCGATGAAAAGGCTTCGGCAAAAGTGGCGATGCGCGAGGACACTTGCCGGCGGCGAAATTGACTGCGTTTGGCCTGCACGCGGAAGCAAAGCTGAACGTAGGTGGCCGAGGCTGCGGCAATCGCCACGCCCGATGCCGCCAACAGCGCGGCACGCGGCGACGCAAAAGCTAACGCTACGATCAACGGCGCAAAAATAAGCGCGATCGCCCCCATGACCGCTTCGATCTTTGCCCAGACGATGCGGCGAGGCGAAATCGGCGCCGTGGCGACGAGGTCGGGGGCGTCCTCTCCTGAAATCGACAGCCAGGCGAGGCCGCCCGCCAATTGCCCGGCCGCCATCACCAACACCGGAACCAATACGACCAGGGCGCCGGAGCCGTCGCGAAAACTGCGCCACAGCAGCAGCGCCGGCGGCAGCAGATACAACACCTGCATCAAAGTCTGCGACATCAGCCAGGGATCGCGCGCGAGCAGCGCCCATTCCTTATGGCGCAGAACGCGGCCCGGCGAACGGCTGCGGAAGCCTTGCGACCAGCGGCGCTGGCGCACGAGCGTCTGCGACACGCCGGCCGCGGCGACGGCATGATCGCCAAATCGAACAGAAAAAACAGCAATTGACGCAACAAGCAAAGCAACAGCAACCGCAGCAACAGCAGCAAGCGCAGCAGCATCGCCCATGACGGCGCGCGCCGGCCACCAGAAGACGCTGCCGACATCGGGCGCGCGGGTGATCAGCCATTCCGATTGCAAAAGCGCCACGCGCGACAGGTTGCCGAAAGAGAGGATCGCCGCCACCTGCAACCCGATGACGAAGGATGCGCCGATGATCGCCGCCACGATCTGCGCCACCAGACGCGTGCGCTTGGGGCCGATGCTGCGGAACAGCGCGACGGTCAGGGCCACGGCCAAGGCCGCCGCCACCGCGGCCATGGCGGCGACGACGCCGAACGCCGCCAGCCAGCGCACGCCGCCTTTCAGCACCAGCACGTCGATGAAAGGCGTCGCCAGCAGGATGGCGACCATGGCGACGGAGACGGCGATGCGGCCGATGCGCACCGAAAACACCTTGCGGGCGGACACCGGCGACGAGAGGATGAGATCGAGATCGGAGCGCGTGTAAAAAGCCCGCGTCACCAACTCCATCGCCTGCGACAGCAGCAAGGCCCAGGACAGCAGGATGGTGCCGGTCACCACCACCAAAGCCGCCTTGTCGGGCGTGGCGTCGGCATAGCGGCCGACCATCGACCAGGCCAGAAGATGCATGAAGGCGGCAAAGACGATCAGCGCAATGGTCACGGTGCGCGCCCGGCTGCGGCGCCCGGCGGTCATCATCGACACCCAGTCGCGCCAGCCGAGCCGCAGCTCGTGGCCTGCGAACCAGGTCAATGTATCGGGACGGCTCACGCGGCGGCGACCGGCTCTTCAACCAGCGTGAGGAAGGTGTCCTCCAGGCTGGCGGCGGTCTTTCCGGTCTGCTTGTGCAAATCGTCGAGC
The DNA here is from genome assembly GCA_963805375.1 of uncultured Alphaproteobacteria bacterium. Lineage (GTDB taxonomy): Bacteria > Pseudomonadota > Alphaproteobacteria > Rhizobiales > Xanthobacteraceae > Pseudolabrys. Next base: position 352,456 of record CAWDUB010000006.1, read on the forward strand.
GTGCCTTCGGCGATCAATTTGCCCTTGGCGATGACGCCGATGCGGTCGGCCATGCGTTCGGCGACTTCGAGAATATGCGTCGTCATGATCACCGTGCCGCCGGCTTTGGCGCGCTCGCGCAGCACGTTCTTGACCAGGCGGGCGGAACCGGCATCGAGCCCGGTGAGCGGCTCATCGAGAATGATCAGCTTGGGGTCGTGCACCAGCGCGCCGGCAAGCGCCACCTTCTGTTTCATGCCGCGGGAAAATCCTTCGCAGCGTTCGTGCGCATGCGGCTCAAGCCCGAGCCAGCCGATCAGCTCGCGTGCCTGCGCCTCGGCGGTCTTGGCATCGATGCGCCAGAGCCCGGCGACGAATTCGAGATATTCGTAAGGCGTGAGCTTGTCGTAGATCATCGGCTCGTCGGAGAGCCAGGCGGTCACCTGCTTGGCCGCAACCGGGTCCGCGAGCGCGTCGATGCCTTCGATGCTGATCGTTCCGGCATCGGGCCGCAGCAAGCCGACGACCATGCGCAGCGTCGTGGTCTTGCCGGCGCCGTTGGGACCGACCAGCGCATAGAACTCGCCGCCGTAGACCGTGAGGTCGAGCGCATCGACCGCCGGCCGGTCGAAGTTCTTGCTCAGGCCGCGCAGCGCGAGGGCGACGGGCCGCTGGGCTTGGGTGGCGATGATCGATGGGATGGGAGAATGCATCGCCGCTCTCTACAAGAGAGTGGTTTCGGCGGCGTAAATCTTACAATTGCGACGGACGCGTTATGGTTTCGGGAGGCGTTAAGCATCTTCAGCCCGCGCAATAAGCGGGCGTTAATGCATGCCTTTGACACTCGGCCCTCTTGGATCACGCGCTATGAACACCCAAAGATCCTTCGGACGACGAACGATTTTTCAGCGGCAGCGCATGCGCGCTACGCCGAAACTCGATTTGCCGGCGCCTGAGCCAAAGCCAATCATCGCGGACGCCCCCGCCGATCCTGCGGCGCTCTTGCGCAAACAAATTATTTTGCCGCCGGCCGATGGCGAATGGCGAGAACGGGAACGGCCGATCAAACCAAAGGTCAAGATACCGTGGCGTCAAGTGGCGCTCATGGCGACGTTGTGTTTCGGCATGGCCTCGCTCGTGCTGCCGGATTCGATAAGCGACGATCTGGATTGGTTGCTCTATGGCCTCATGGCCATCAGCGCCTATGCCGGATTCAGCAAGCGCGTTTTCCAATCGTGACGACGGCGTCGGCCTCGAAAAGGCCGCGCTCGCCGCTTAGGTTTTCGGCACCAGCTTGAACATCGCCTCGCCGTACATCGTGCGTGCGTCGGCCAGCAGCGGCTGCACGGCGTCGACAAAGGCTGCGTGTTCGTCGGCGTTGAGCTCGACGATCTCGCAACCGGCGTCTTCGATCGCCTTGCGCGAGGCCTCGTGTTCCTCGACCGCGAGCTGGCGCTGGAACGCGACCGCCTGCGTCACCGCGTCTTGCATCGCGCGTTTGAGATCGTCCGGCCAGGCATCGAACGCGGTGCGATGCAGGAAGATCGGGCGCGAAATGTAGAAATGCGAGGTCAGCGTGTGGAATTTGTGGAACTTGTGCACGCCGTAGGTCACGGTATTGGCGAGCGGATTCTCCTGCGCATCCAACGTGCCGGCCTTGATCATGGCGATGGCTTCGGTCAGATCCATGCGCATCGCTTGCGCGCCGAGCAGTTCGAAGGTGCGCTTCTGGATATCGCTCGGCAGCACACGGATCTTCATGCCCTTGAGATCGGCCGGCACGTGCACGGGGCGTAGCCGGTTGGAAATATGGCGGAAGCCGTTTTCGAACCAGCCGAGGATGCGGTAGTTGATGCGCTCCTCGGTTTTCGCGGCGAGGAATTTCCCCAGTGCGCCGTCCATCGCCGCGCGCGCCTGCGCGTTGTTGGCGAACAAAAACGGCAGATCGACAAAGCCCAATTCCGGCACGCGGTCGGTGAGGTAGCTCGACGACTGATAGCCGAGTGTGAATTCGCCGTTTTCGACCAGCGTCAGAATGTCCTCGGCCTTGTGGCCGTGATCCATGATGTTCCAGACGTAGTCGATGGCGACGCGGCCGCGGAACTGCGCCTGCAATTTGTCGCCGATGAATTTCAGCGCCTTGGAAAACCCGGTGGTCGGCGGGCCGTAGCCGGCCATGCGGATTGGAATAGCTGCGCTCATTTTTTTCCTTTCGCGCATGACCATTTCCGAAAACCGGTGCCCACTTTTCGGGGTCATGCGCCGGCCGTCTCTATACCGGCGCCCCGCGCGCTGTGCTAGGGTGAGCGCCACGGAGGACGTCCATGAATAAACACGCCAAGGTCGCCAGTATTTCACAAGGTAAAATGTCGGACGCCGAATGGGAGGCGCGGGTCGATCTCGCCGCCGTCTACCGGCTCGTCTCCCACTACGGCTGGGACGACGTCATCTACAACCATTCATCGATGCGGGTGCCGGGCGAGCCGCGCAATTTTCTCATGAAGCGGCACGAGCTGCTCTATACCGAGGTCACCGCCTCCAATCTGGTGAAGGTCTCCATGGACGAGGACCTCGACGAGAAGGCGGGCGTCAACCGCCCCGGCTTCACGCTGCACGGCGGCGTGCTCGGCGCGCGCGCCGACGTCAATTGCGCGATCCATGTGCACACCGCGGCCGGCATGGCGATCGCCGGTTTGAAGAGCGGCCTGCGCATGGTGTCGCAGCAGGCGATCCGCTACTACAAGCGCATCGGCTATCACGCCTACGAGGGCATCACCGAGGATTTCGGCGAGCGCGAGCGCATCAACAAGGACCTCGGGCAGAACCGCGCCATGATCATGACCAATCACGGCCTGCTCACCGTCGGCAAGAGCGCGCGCGAGGCCTTCGTGCTGATGCAACATTTGCTGGAAGCGGCGGAAATCCAATTGATGCTGGAAGCGACCGGCAATCCGGTCATCGAAATCCCGCCGGAGGTTTGCGAGAAAACCGCCGCGCAATACGAAAAGCACGATGCCGGCCGCGGCAGCGCCGACTGGGCCGCCTACCTGCGCATGCTCGACAAGATCGATCGCAGCTACCGGAATTAGCCACTGTCATTCCGGGGCGCGGCCTTCAGGCCGCGAACCCGGAATCCAGAGCCCCAGCGCTGCGGCGTATGGATTCCGGGTTCACGCGCTTCGCGCGTGCCCCGGAATGACGAAAGGTGAAGCGAAAAATCATGCCCGTCACCAGCCGCCTGCAGGACCGGTTTGCGCGCGGCGAGGTGGCGCTGTGCATGGCGACGCGGCTGTCGCGCAGCGCCGACATCGCCATGATCGCCGACGCCTGTGGCTTCGATGCCTTCTTCATCGACATGGAGCACTCGACGATCACGCTCGACGCCGCGGCGCAGATTTGCACCGCGGCGCTCGGCGTCGGCATCACGCCGTTGGCGCGCATCGCCGGCCACGCCTTTGAGGACGCGACGCGGCTGCTCGATGCCGGCGCGCTCGGCATCATCTGCCCGAACGTCTCGACGCGCGAGGAGGCCATCGCCTTTGCCGATGCCTGCCGTTTCCCGCCGATCGGCAAACGTTCCGTCGCCGGGCCGGGCCCGCTGCAGGGCTACCGCGCCACGCCGCTCGGCGAGGTGAACGCGCAAGGCAACGCGCTGACGACGCTGATCCCTATGCTGGAGACGCCGGAGGGCATCGCCAACGCCGACGCCATCGCCGCGGTGCCCGGCATCGACGTGTTGCTGATCGGCTCCAATGATCTCTCCACCGCGCTGGGCATTCCCGGTGAACTCAAGCATCCGAAAATCCGTGCCGCCTTCGAGAGCGTTGCGATGGCCTGCAAGACGCACAAAAAGGTGCTCGGCATCGGCGGCATCCGCGCCGACGTCGCCCATGTCGGCGACCTGGTGAAGCTCGGCGCCCGCTTTGTCATCGCGGCCTCCGACGTGCAATATCTGATGATGGCCGCACGCAACGAAGTCGCGAGCTTGCGTAAGGTGGGGACCTCATGAAACTGAAGCTGCATCACGTCAATTTTGCCACCACCGACGTTAAGGCGATGGACAAATTCTATCGCGACGTCCTCGACATGCAGGCGATCCCCGGCATGGGCTCCAACCGCAAAAAGGACGAAGGCTATCCGGGCGACGTCGCCTTCATCACCGACGGCGCCCTGCAGATGCACATCGCCGAGAAGGACATGAACGTCGGCTTTCGCACCGGCAAGGTGGTCAATCCGGTCGAGCGCGGCCACATCGCCTTCCGCACCGACGACCTCGATGCGTTCAAGAAACGCCTCGACGCAAAGGGCATCCAATATTCCGACTTCGGCGATTGGGCGATGACCGGCTGGAAGCAGATTTTCTTCTACGACCCCGAAGGCAACGTCGTCGAAGTGCACCAGGCGCCGCAGGGAGCGCCGTAAATCCCTGCCGGTCGTCCCCGCGACCCGCCTCCGCTCGCTACGCGAGCTTCGGCGCGCTTGGCGTCCGCCGAAGCGCGGAGCGCGAAGGCGGAAAGCGGGGACCCATACGCGGTGCCTTCTCGATAGACTGCGGCGTATGGGTCCCGGGCCTCGCTTCGCTCGCCCCTGACGACGAAGAAATTACCGCGCGTTCCTTCTTCCCTCGCCCGGGCCCCATTGCCAGAAATCGCGGCCCTCTTCGCGCAAAAAACGCGCCAGCACCATCATGTGCACTTCGGAGGCGCCGTCGACCAGCTTCGCCGCCCGCGCGGCGCGGTAGATCCATTCGACCACGGTGTCCTTGGAAAAGCCGCGCGCGCCCTGCAGCTGGATCGCCACATCGGCGGCCTTGTGCAGCGTGTCGGCGACATGCACCTTGGCCATGGAAACTTCCTTGCGGGCGCGGCCGCCCTGGTCGAGCATCCAGGCCGCGTGCATGGTGAGCAGCCGGCCGATCTCGATGTCCTTCGCCACCTCGCCCAATTTGATCTGCACGCTCTCGCGGTCCGCGAGCTTGATGCCGAAGCCCTCGCGCTCGGCGACGTAAGATTGCGCGATCTCGACGCAGCGCTTGGCCCAGCCGGTCCAGCGCATGCAGTGCGTCAGCCGCGCCGGACCCAGGCGCACCTGCATCAGGCGTAAGCCCTCGCCCTCGCCGAGCAGCACGTTTTCCTCCGGCACTTCGAGGCCGTCGAATTCCAACTCGCAGTGGCCGCCGTGCTCTTCCGGGCCGAGGATGGGGATGCGCCGCACGATGCGCCAACCCGGCTGGTCCTTGTGATAGAGGAACGCGGTCAAGCCCTTGCGCTTGTCGTCCGAGGTGCGCGCCATCAAAATGAAATGCGCCGCGCCGTCGGCGCCGGTAATGAACCATTTGCGCCCGCTGATGACGTATTTGCCGCCCTTCTTCTCGGCGCGGGTGCGGATCATGGTCGGATCGGAGCCGCCGCCGGGCGCCGGCTCGGTCATGGCGAAGGCGGAGCGCACTTTGCCTTCGACGATGGGACGCAGCCATTTGTCCTTCTGCGCCGGTGTGCCGACGAGGCGCAGCATGTTCATGTTGCCGTCGTCCGGCGCCATGCAGTTGATCGCCAGCGGGCCGAACAGCGAACGCGCGGCCTCCTCGTAGATCGCCGCCCAGGCGACCATCGGCAGCTCCATGCCGCCGTATTCCTTGGGCGACTGCGGCGCCCAAAGGCCGGCCTTCTTTGCCTTCTCGCGCACCGGCTTGAGGCGCTCTTCCGGGATGTTCTCGTGCTCGGAGAAGTTCTCCGGATCGGCCTCAAGCGGCAGCACCTCCTTCTCAACAAAGGCGCGCACCTTGAGGCGCAGGTCCTCGATCTCAGGTGACAGTGAGAAGTCCATCAGCGTTCCCTTCTTATCCCTCACCGACTTCGGGAGGGATAAAGACTTTACCCCTTGATCTGCACGACCTGCCCGCCGTCGACAATGATGGTTGCGCCGGTGATGTAGGCGCCGGCGTCCGACACCAGGAGCAACAGCGCGCCGTCGAGATCGCCGTCCTTGCCGAAGCGGCCCATCGGGATGTCGCGTTTCAGCGCCTGTCCCGCGTCGCTGTTGAGATAGGTGTCGTTGATTTCGGTGACGAACCAGCCGGGCGCGATGGCGTTGACGCGCACGCCCTTGAAAGCGAGCTCGACGGCGAGCGCCTTGGTGGTCTGCACGACCGCGGCCTTGGCGACCGCATAAGACGCGGTGCCCTTGGCGACGCCGAAGCCGAGCACCGAGGCGAGGTTGACGATTGATCCCTGTTTCTTGGCGGCGAGCATGCGTTTGGCCGCCTCCTGCGCCCAGTAGAATACGGCATCGAGATCGATTCCGAGTACGCGGCGCCATTCCTCTTCGCTCGCTTCGACGGCGCGCACCGGCTTTTGCGCAACGCCGGCATTGTTGACCAGGATGGTGACGGTGCCGAAAGCTTTTTCCGCCGCGTCGAAGGCGCGCGTCATGGCGGCACGGTCGGTGACGTCGGCTTCGATCGCGACGGCTTTGCCGCCTTTGCCTTCGATCTCGGCTTTCAGCGTTTTGAGTCGATCCGTCCGCCGCGCCACCAGCGCCACCGAAGCGCCGTTGTCGGCCAGCGCATGAGCGAATTGCGTGCCGAGCCCGCTGGAGGCGCCGGTCACCAGCGCCACGCGGCCGGTGAGATCGAACATCGCGGCGGCTTTCATGTCGCGCCCCTCACGCCGCCAGGATGCGCTTGACGTCGGGCCAGCTCTTGGCGCCGAAGGCGGCGAAGTCATCGGCCAAGGGCTTGGGAAACCATTGCAGGAAGGCCGGCTGGAAACTCGGCCGCGCTTGCAGCCGCTTAAACCAGTCGGCGAGCCGCGGGCGTTTGCCCCACAACTCCGCCATGCCCAGCATGGCGAGCCGGTTGACGTAAGGCGCCATGCCGATGTCGGCGAGCGAAAAGGTCTCGCCGGTGAGCCACGGCCGGTCGCGCAGCGCATCCTCCATCTTCTGCATGTAACCGTCGTAGAGCTTGAACGGCGCGTCGATGTTTGGTGCGTCAAAGCCGAGCGTTACGATTTCGCGCTTACGCGCCTTCCAGTTCGGCCGCACCGACGACTGCGCCGGGGTGTTGTCGAGAAACCGCTCCAGTTCCTCCGGCGGCAGCCGCGCCAGCGTATGCCGGTGCGTGCAGGAAAAGGTCAGCTCGGCGCAGGCCGGATGAACATACTCGTCCACCGCCTTGGTCCACAGCCGCATCTGCCAGCGCGCATAAGGATCGGCCGGCTTGAGCGGGGGATCGGGGAAGACTTCGTCGAGATATTCGCAGATCAGCGTCAACTCGGTGATCACCTTGCCGTCATGCACCAGCGTCGGCACCACCGCCTTGGGATTGAGCTTCATGTAGTCGGGGTCGAACTGGTCGCCCTTGAGAATGTCGAGATAGTGCCCCTTCCAGTCCAATCCCTTTTCGTAAAGCACCAGCCGCACTTTGGCGGCGCAGACGGAAGAGCCGTGATGATAGAGTTCGAGCATGGGTCACCTCACCGGCCACCATAAAGCGCATGCGGCAGCGCCGTCGCAAGCCCCGGCAGGAACCAGAGCACAACCAGCGCGAAAAGCTGAATCGCCACGAAGGGGATAATGCCCACATAAATATGTCTTGTGGTGATCTCCCGCGGCGCAACGCCGCGCAGATAGAACAACGTCGGCCCGAGCGGCGGGTGCATGTAGGAAGTCTGCAGGTTGACCGCCATCATGATGCCGAACCAGACCGGATCAATGCCGGGCATCTTCAACAGCGCCGGCGCAACGATCGGCACCACCACGAAGATGATCTCGAAGGCGTCCATTACGAAGCCGAGCAGGAAGATCGCCAGCATCACGGCCAGCATGGCGCCATTGGCGCCGCCCGGAAGATTCTCCAGCGCGCGATGCACCATGACGTCGCCGCCGAGCGCGCGGAACACCAGGCTGAACAGCGTGGCGCCGATCAAAATGAGGAAGATCATGCTGGTGATCTGCGTGGTCTTTTCCACGACCGGCATCAGCAATTTGCCGAGCCCGCGTTTGCGTGCGGCGAGCAGCATGGCGCCGACGGCGCCGACGGAAGCCGCTTCCGTCGGCGTCGCAATGCCGTAAAGGATGGAGCCGAGCACCGCGATGATAAGCACCGCCGGCGCAAACAACGCGCCGATCAGCCCGCTGGGCGCGCGTTCGCCGCGCGCGGTGACGGCGGGACAGCTCGCCGGCCGTGCGATCGCAACCACGATCAGGTAGGTCAGATAGAGGCCGACCAGCAGCAGCCCGGGCAAGATCGCGCCTGCGAACAGATCGCTGACCGAGATCACGTTGGGCGCGAACTTTCCCTGCGCGAGCTGCGCCGACTGGTAGGCGTTGTTGAGCTGATCGCCCAGCACCACCAGCACGGTCGAGGGCGGGATGATCTGCGCCAGCGTGGCCGAGGCCGCCACTGTGCCGGCGGCGAGCCGCGGGTCGTAGCGGTGGCGCATCATCGCCGGCAGCATGATGAGGCCCATGGTCACTGCGGTGGCGCCGACGATGCCGGTCGAAGCCGCGAGCAGACCGCCGACGATCACCACGGAAAATCCCAAGCCGCCGCGCAGCCGCCCGAACAGCAGCCCCATGCGCTCGAGCAAATCCTCGGCGATGCGCGAGCGTTCCAGCATCACGCCCATGAAGATGAACAGCGGCACCGCGAGCAGCACCGCGTTGGTCATTACGCCGAAGATGCGTTCCGGCAGCGCGCCGAGAATGCCGAAATCCATGAGACCGAGCGCATGGCCGAGGATGGCGAAGGCGAGCGACACGCCGGCGAGCGTCAGCGCTACCGGATACCCGGCCAGGAGCGCCGCGATGACCGCGGCGACCATGAGCACGCTGAGGATTTCGGCGAGCAGCATCAGCGCCGGCCCGGCCGTCGCCGCCGGTGCTTGCCGGCAGCGGGAAAAAGCACGGCAGCCGCGCGGATCGCCTGCGCTATGCCTTGCAGCGCCATCAAGGCGGCAAACAGCGGGATCACCGTCTTCAGCGCGTAGACCAGCGGCAATCCGCTGGTCTCCTGCGAGCGCTCCATGATCGCCCAGGAGCGCGATGCGTAAGGCACCGAGAGCCAGATCAGCAGCAGCGCGAACGGCAGCAACAGCAACAGCGCGCCGGCGAGGTCGACGATCGCCTGCTTGCGTTGCTGCGCGTGCGCGTAGAACACATCGACCCGCACGTGGCCGTCGGCGCGCAGCGTCCAGGCCGCGGCCAGCATGAACATCATGGCGCTGCCGTAGGTCACCGTTTCGGTGAGCCAGATCGAGCCGAGCCCGAACACATAGCGCGCCACCACCAGCCCGAACTGCACCAGCACAATGGCCAGCGCCAGCCAGGCCACGGCGCGGCCGATGGCGGTGGTCAGGGCGTCGATAACATCGGCGATCGTTGTCAGTATTCGGGAAATGGCCAATTCCCTCCGCCGGTCATGCCCGCGAACGCGGGCATCCAGTAATCACAGCGCAGAGTCTTATAGCAATTGCCGGGGTTACTGGATCATCCGCTTTCGCGGATGATGACAGACTGAGAATGCTTCCGCTAATTTGCTGCCATGACCAGCCAAAAACCGGACGACGAAGACCTGCTACGCCGCGCCTTCGCCGTGGCCAAGCGCGCGCAAGCTCGCGGCAACCACCCGTTCGGCGCCATCTTGGCCGGACCCGGTGGCGAAGTGCTGCTGGAGGCGGAGAATAATTTGTTCCCCGCGCGCGACATGACCGCCCATGCCGAGCGGCTGCTGGCGAGCGAGGCTTCGCGCAAATATACGCCCGAGGAGCTCGCGCAATGCACCCTGTACACCTCGGCCGAGCCCTGCGCGATGTGCGCCGGCGCCGTCTATTGGGCCGGCATCGGGCGCGTGGTCTACGGCCTGTCGGAAGCGCGCCTCAAGCAGATGACCGGTGCGCACCCGGAAAACCCGACATTGTCCCTGCCCTGCCGCGCCGTGTTCGCCGCCGGTCAGCGCCCGGTCGAGGTGGTGGGGCCGCTGCTTGAGGACGAGGCCGCCGCGCAGCACGCGGGGGTGTGGGATTGAACTTTTTGTCATGCCCGCTTGAACTTCTATTGTCATGCCCGCGAAAGCGGGCATCCAGTATCCCAGGCGCATCGGCCGAACGAACCACCGGGGTTACTGGATCACCCGCTTTCGCGGGTGATGACGGCAGAAGTTTCGGCTAAACTCGCCCCCATGGCACATGACCATCACCACGATCACGACCACTCGGAACTCTCCGAAACCCAGTTGCGCGTGCGGGCGCTGGAAACGGTGCTGACCGAAAAGGGTTATGTCGATCCGGCCGCGCTCGATCTCTTGATCGAGACCTATGAGAAGAAAGTCGGCCCGCGCAACGGCGCCCAGGTGGTCGCCAAGGCTTGGGCTGACCCGGCCTATCGCGCGCGTTTGCTCAAAGACGCGACGCCGGCGATTGGCGAACTCGGCTACGCCGGACGGCAGGGCGAGCACATCGTGGCGCTGGAGAATACGCCGACGCTGCACAACATGGTCGTCTGCACGCTGTGCTCCTGTTATCCGTGGCCGGTGCTCGGGCTGCCACCGGTCTGGTACAAATCGGCGCCCTACCGCTCGCGCGCGGTCGCCGATCCGCGCGGCGTGCTCAAAGATTTCGGCGTGACCCTGCCGAAGGACACTGAGATCCGCGTCTGGGATTCGACCGCCGAGATTCGTTACCTGGTGCTGCCGATGCGGCCGGCCGGCACCGAGGGCTGGAGCGAGGACAAGCTCGCCGACCTCGTCACGCGCAATTCTATGATCGGCACCGGGTCTGCCGAAGCGCCGTAAGCCCGATGACCATCGCCGAATGGATGCTGTTTGCGCCGTGTTGCTCTATTCTGCTGACCATTGCGCCGGTAAAGACTCGCTCGGCCATCGCGACTTCGATAAAGCCAATCCGCGCGACCCGGCTTTCTACACGCCCGGCATCCGCGCCCGTGCGCTCGGCGCTCATCTGAACGGAATCGAGGTCTTTCCGTTCTTCGCCGCGGCGGTTCTGCTGGCGGAGTTTCGCGCCGCGCCGCAAGGATGGATCGATGCGCTGGCGGTCGCGTTCGTTGCGATCCGGCTGGTTACGTCCTGCTCTATCTTGCCAATATGCCGACCCTTCGCACGATCATGTGGAACGTTGGATTTGCCGTGAACGCCGCAATCTTTTTCATGCCATGGTGGGCGAAATGAACGGCGCGCACTTTCTTCCCTCTCCCCCCTTGCGGGGAGAGGGTGGCGAGGACCGAAGGTCCGAGCCGGGTGAGGGGCAACGTCCAAGCTCAGGATCGCGGCGCCCCCTCACCCGGATCGCTTCGCGATCCGACCCTCCCCGCGCGCGAGGAGAGGTGAAAAAGGCACGTTATGAATGGCGGACAGGACCTCGGCGGCGCGCATGGCTTCGGCCCGGTCGAGCCGGAGCCGAACGAGCCGGTTTTCCACGCCGAATGGGAAAAGCGCGCCTTCGCCTTGACGCTGGCGATGGCCATGCCGGGCCAGCTGGAACATCGACCAGTCGCGCTTCGCCCGCGAGAACCGCAACCCGGCCGAATATCTGTCGATGAGCTATTACCAGATCTGGTTCGCTGCGCTGGAGACCATGCTGAAGGAACGCGCGCTGGTCAGCGACGGCGAGATCGACGCCGGTCACGCCGTTGGCAAGCCGAAGCCGGTCAAGCGCGTGCTGTCGCCCGACGATGTGCTCAAGGTTCTGCATCGCGGCGGTCCGACCGAGCGCGAGACCAACACGGCCGCGCGTTTCAAGCCGGGCGACGCCGTGCGCGCGAAAAACATCAACCCGCCCACGCACACGCGGCTGCCGCGCTATGTGCGCGGCCATACCGGCGTGATCGAGCGCGTCATCGGCTGCCACGTGTTTCCCGACAGCAATGCCACGCGGCGCCGGAGAAAATCCGCAGTGGCTTTATACCGTGGTGTTCGACGGCAGCGAGTTGTGGGGCGCCGACGGCGACCCGACCAACAAGGTTTCGGTCGACGCCTGGGAGCCGTATCTGGAGCCTGCATGATACGGCGCGACATTCCCTCTTTCTTCGCCTCCCCCGCTTGCGGGGGAGGTCGACGCGCGCAGCGCGTCGGGAGGGGGAACTTCTCAGCACATGCCCCCTCCCCAACCCTCCCCCGCAAGCGGGGGAGGGAGAAAAAGAAGCGACGCCTGTGACCGCCATCGACCCCGCTGCTGCGCGCCGCGCCACGCAGGAAGTGCCCAGCATCCCACGCGATGCCGACGGCCCGGTGTTCCGCGAGCCGTGGGAGGCGCAAGCCTTCGCCATGACGCTGGCGCTCTATGAGCGCGGATTATTCACCTGGCCGGAATGGGCGGCGGCGCTCGCCGCCGAGATCAAGCGCGCGCAAAACGCGGGCGATCCCGACACCGGCGACACTTATTATTCGCATTGGCTCGCCGCGCTGGAAAAGCTGGTGGCGGAAAAAGGCGTCGCGACCCGTGACACGTTGCATCGCTATCGCGATGCCTGGGACCGCGCCTGCGACCGCACCCCGCACGGGCAGCCGATCGAGTTGAGGGGGGAGGATTTCAGCGGTTGAACTGACGTGCCCCGGACGGGACGCAGCACGAAGCGAAGCGGAGTGGTGCGTCGCTGATCCGGGCTCCAGTCCACGATCAAGAAAATTGGGTCCCGGGTCTGCAGCGCGCCACTTCGTGTTGCGCTGCGCCGGGACACGAAGCTTTTAAAACAGCCCCATGCGCTCGCTCACCATGTAGCCGGTGAGCAAAGCCGCGCCGAACAGTACGATCAGCGCCGCCGCCGCCGTCTCCAGGCCGCGCAGCGCGATCAAGCCGGCGCCGGGCTTGGTCTTTGCTAGCTTTCCGGCAAAGCCGCGGGCACCGACGGCGATCGTGGCAACGGCGGCAACGGTGATCGCGGTGCCGAGCCCCATCACGAAGGTCGAGGCGACGCCGATCCAGAACAGGCCCTGTGCCAACGCGAACACCAGCACGATGATGGCGCCCGAGCAGGGCCGCAATCCGACGGCGAAGATCGCCGATAGGCCGCGCTTGAGCCAATGCGGGCCTTTCAACTCGCTCGGCTCCGGCGCGTGGGCGTGACCCCAGGCATGTCCGTCATCGTCGTCGTGATGATGATGGCCGTGGCCGTGGCCGTGATCATGGTCATGGCCGTGATGATGACCATGATCGTGCGCATGAGCATGACTTTGATGTTCGTGCGCGCGCGGCCGCAGCAGACGCAGCAAGGAGCGCCCTTTCACCCACAGCAGCCGCAGCCCGATCAGGATGATCAGCCCATAGCTCACCATCTCGACGACGCGCACGGTATCGCCCATGGCCTTGGCGGTCGCTCCGAGCAGCACCGCGGCGATGCCGACGATCAAGATCGCGGTCAGCGCCTGCAAAATGGCGGAGGCAAACGACAACACGACGCCGCGCCGCCAGGTTTCGTCATGGGCGACCAGATAGGACGAGATCACCGCCTTGCCGTGGCCCGGGCCGGCGGCATGGAAAATGCCATAGATGAAGGAGATGCCGAGCAGCGTATAGGCGGCGCTGCCGTCGGCCTTGGCGGCGCGAATGGTGCTCGACAGCATGCGGTAGAACCTGGCCTGCTCGGCCAGAATCCAGCCGGCGAAACCGCCCGGTTGCGGCGGCGCCGCGCCGTGACGCAGCCCGAACTGCGCCAGCGCCGGCTCGATAGCGGCGGCAATCAGCAACACACAGATGATGAAAACGGCGCAGCGCGCCCAATTGAATCGCCGGGGCAAATCCATCTCCGCAAGTTCCTCGATCGCTCGCGCCGCCCCGCGAATCGTTCAATCAGCATTCATGCTTTAAGGACATTTCACCATAATCTTGTTGGCGAAATTCGCGCCCCAATTGCTTTGCGCGTTGGCTTCGTTGCTCAGCCGCTTGCCTTCTGCGTAGGTCAGTTCACGCGGATATTCGAGCGCGACCTTGCAGCCGGCCGGCGCGCCGACGAGATGCACGCCGTTCTGCTTGGCCAATTCCATGTCGACGAAATAGGTCGGATCGTAGACTTCGATGGTGAGGTCCTTCGCCCTCACCGGGGTCTTGAACGGCAGGACGAAGTGCAGCGTGACGATGGAATCTTTCTCTTCGGCCCAATAGTCGGCCTGCGGTTCGGCGAACGGCGCCTTGTTGCCGTCGGCCGTGGCGAAGGTGAAATAGTTGAACTCCTTTAGCAACTCGACGTTTTCCTTGGCGAGCGGCGCCAATTCCGCACGGGTGAACTTGCCCTTCTCCTTGCTCGTCAGCCCCTGCAGGGCGAAGGCTGAAAACATGTCGTCGAAAGCCCAGCTCTGGCGCAAGCCGGTGACGCGGCCGTCGGGCGCGTAGAGCAGTTCGGTATTCATCGTCACCCAGACATGCGGATGCGCCGCGGCCGGTGCGGCGACGGCAAAACTCATAAGCGCGATAATAAGAATGCGGTGGCGCATGCGTTTGCGACCATATCACGGACTACGGCACAATAGTGACGTTTGCATTACGTAACAGTGTAACGTGACGCGTGGAGGCGTCAGGGGCAATTCACCAGAATCTTGTTGGCGAATTGCGCGCCCCAATTCTGCGCGGCGTTAAGCGAATTGAAGAAGGCCTCGCCGAGTTTTTGCGATTGCGACGCGGTGATGTCCTGCGGCAGCACAACATCGAGCTTGCAGCCGGCGGGCGCGCCGTCGAGCTTCACCGGCGTCTGCTTGGCGAATTCGAAATCGACGAAAATAGTCGGATCGTAAATTTCGACCCGCAGCAGCTTCGGCTTCACCGGCGTCTTCAGCGGCAAGGTGAAATGCAGCGTGAGGATCGTATCCTTGTAGTCGAGCCAATAGCCGGGCGCCGGGTCTTTCAGCGGCGTCTTTTTGCCGTCGGCGGTGACGTAGGTGAAGTAGTCGTACTCTTTCAGCAACTCCACATTGACCTTGGCGAGCGGCGCCAATTCCTCGCGGCTGAATTTTCCCTTCTCTTTGCTCTCGATGCCTTGCGTGGCGAAGGCCGAGAACATGTCGTCGAAGGCCCAGGCGTGACGCACGTCGGTGATGCTGCCGTCCGGCGCGTAGACCAGTTCGGTGTGCATCGTCACCCAGACATGGGGATGCGCGAGCGCCGGCAGCGCCAAGCCGATATAGGCAAGGGCGGCAAGGAAGATGCGCAGCGAAGCGGCCATAGGGGCACCTTAACAGCGACTGCGGCGCAATGGTGGCATCGCCTATACGCCGGCTATGCTAATGCCTTATTCGAAAGCCACGACGCCGACGGCCGCGCTATGGCAGAATGGCCGGCGCGAGCGGCGGCTGATTCTGGCGCGGAGTAGCAGCCACGATGGGACGTAAGCAAACAGCCGGGTATTGCGCGGCGGCAGGCGCGGCCCTCGCGATCGGGATCGTCTGGCTCCCGGAGACGGCGGCCGCGCACATCATCCGCGGCGCGCAAGGCGGCTTTGGCAGCGGCTTCGAGCACCCGTTGACCGGCCCGGATCATTTCCTCGCCATGTTCGCGGTCGGCTTGTGGGGCGCGCAGATGGGCGGGCGGCAGGTGTGGACGCTGCCGGTCACCTTTCCGCTCATCATGGTGCTCGGCGGCATTGCCGGCATGCTCGGTCTGCCCTTGCCCGCGGTTGAAATCGGCATCGCGCTGTCGATCATGGCGCTCGGCCTCGCGATTGCGCTGGCCTGGCGTCCGGCCGAATGGGTCGCCCTCGTCCTCATCGCCTATTTCGCGCTGTGCCACGGCTATGCCCACGGCGCCGAACTGCCGCTGGCGGCGGACCCGGCCGATTACGCCATCGGCTTTGTGCTGGCGACCGGCATGATCCATCTGTTCGGCATCGGCGTCGGGCTGGCGCTCAATAAACCGTTGCAAGGGCGCCTTTCGCGCGGGCTCGGGGCGCTGATCGGCGTCGGCGGAATTTATTTCCTTGTCCCCGCGCTCCTCGCCGTCTGACGGGCGCGGCTTGGCGCGATGGAGCGGCCTTTTTTTGGCCGCCTTGGGCCTCATCGCCATCGCGGCCGCTTTCGCGACTGCCAACGTAAGCCCACTCGCGGGTTGGACCTTGAACGAAACGCTGGCGCCAGTACGGGTGCTGCCGCTCGTCGCACTCGGTGCGGCCTTCGCACTGCTCCGCCCGCGCGCTTTGCTCGCGGCGCTGGCGCTGCTCGCGATCGGCATTGCCGGCGGTCTGTTCGTGGAAGACCGGCTGCTATGGCTGCTCGATACGGTGCCGCGCGCCGCGACGCATATGTTCCTGACCGGGCCGATTTCATATTTGGCGGTCGGCCTTGCGCTGGTCGTCGGTGCAAGCTGGCGCAATTGGCTGGCGCCGCCCGCCGCCGCAATCGTCGGCGCCATGATCGGGCTCACGATTCGGCTGACCGATCCCAGTCTGCATCAACCGGTCTTTACCTGGACGCCGGTGTTGATCGCGGTTTGGACCGTGTTGGCTGTAACGCTGTGTCTGCGCGGATTCTGGCGTGACTGGTTTCCGATTTTCGGCCGCATTCTCGGCAGCTGGATGCTCGCCATCGGCTTCCTCTATGGCGGCGTATCGGTGGCTCCAAAAACCGCGCGATTGCCGCCGCCGGCCGCGGCTTTGCCGCCTGTCACCGCGCCCGGAAATGAGGGCGCCATCCCCGGCCTGCCGGTACCCGGCGAGATGCCGACGTTTCCCGGCGGCGTTGAGCGTTTCCGCCAGCCTTAAACACCCGCCGCGCCGCCGTCGGCGCGCGGGTCGTGGCCGCCTTCCAGCGTGCCGTCGGCATGCAGCACGACGGCGCCGGCATGGCCCATGGTGTCGGAATAGGCCTCGTCCAGCACCGCGACGTCGTGGCCGGCCGACATCAAGCGGTCGATGACGTTTTCATCAAAGCGCTGCTCCATGCGCAAATTGGTGTGGGTCGAACCCCAAGTGCGCCCGAGCAGCCAGCGCGGCGCGTCGAGCGCCCGCTCCAGCGGCTGGCGGAACACCACATGGCGCGTGAACACCGCGGCCTGCGTTTGCGGCTGGCCATCGCCGCCCATGGTGCCGTAGGCGATGACGCGGCCGTCTTTCAGCGTCGCCAGCGCCGGATTGAGGGTGTGGAACGGACGCCGGCCGGGTTCGAGCGCGTTGAGCGCCTTGGGGTCGAGCGAGAAGCTCGCGCCGCGGTTCTGCATCAAGATGCCGGTCGCCGGCAGCACGCAGCCGGAGCCGAACTCCCAATAGAGCGATTGGATGTAGGAGACGACGAGGCCCGAGGCGTCGGCCGCGCCCATCCAGATGGTGTCGCCCCGGGCCTCCGCCGCGGGCCAGCGCGCGGCTTTGTTGGCGTCGATCTTGGCCGCCTCGTTGTCGAGGAATTTCGCATCGAGGAAATGCGTCAGGTTGCCGTCAATCCGGTCGGGATCGGTCACGAAACGGTCGCGCACCAGGAAGGCGCGCTTGGTCGATTCGATCAGGCCGTGGATGTGCGCGAAGCTTTCACCCTTGGTGACGCGCAGGCGATCGAACAGCGCCAGCACCATCAACGAAGCCACCCCTTGCGTCGGCGGCGGCGTGTTGGCGAGCGTGCCGGCGCCGATCGAAACGGTCAGCGGCTCGGCGATCTGCGCCTCGTATCTCTCCAGGTCGGCGCGCGTTACCGGGCTGCCGATGCGTTCCAGGTCGGCGGCGATCTCGCGACCGACGTCGCCGCGATAGAAGTCGCCGAGCCCGGCATTGGCCAATTGGTCGAGCGTGGCCGCGAAGGCTGCCTGCTTGAGCTTGACGCCCGCCTCCGGCGCCTTGCCGTCAACCAGGAACGCTTTGATGAACCCCGGCGCGGTTTCCAGCTCGGCATATTTCTCAACCGTCAGCCGCGCCTGGCTGCGGGTGACCGTGTAGCCCTCGCGCGCGTGCTTGATGGCGGCAGCAAACAGCACATGCAGCGGCAAGCGCGCGCCACCGCCGTGCTGCGCTTTGGCCGCCTCGCTCGCGAGCATCCAACCGGCGACCGCCCCCGGCACGGTGAGTGCGGCGAGCGGCCCGCGCGCCGGGATTTCGTGATGGCCGGCGTCGCGATAGAACTGCCGCGTGGCCTTCGCTCCGGCACGGCCCGCGCCCATGATGGCGCGCACGCGACCGCCGGGCTCGCGGATCAGCCAGAAGCCGTCGCCGCCAACATGGTTCATGTGCGGATAGACCGCGGCGATCGAGGCGGCCATTGCGATCATGGCTTCGATGGCATTGCCGCCTTCGGCAAGAATCGCGCGGCCGTCCTCGACGGCGGCGAAATGCGGCGCGCAGACGACGCCGCGGCGGTGGCCGGCGGTGTGGAGGGTCATGCCCAGGCGCCCCGCGCCGCAACGACGGCGAAGCCTGCGCCGATCACCAGCAAAGCCGCGCCAATGCCAACGCGCCAGAATTTCGCGCCCGGCAACAATTTTTCTGCCGTCACCAGCACGGTCAACGCCGCGACCCAGCGCAAATCCATCACCGCCACCGCGAACAGCAGCACCATCAGCGCGGCGCAACAGCCCATGCAGAACAGCCCGTGCCGCAGGCCCATGACGGCCGCGCCCAACGCGCCGTCGCGCCACTCGCTCAGGATGAAGCCGTCTGGCGAGCGGCAAAGGCTAAGACAGCGCTCCTTCAGCGGACTGAATTGGTAAAGGCCGGCCGCAAGAAACAACGCGGCGGAAAAAGAGTAAGAGGCCGACTGCATCATGGTCGTCAGCAGCCCGGTTCTCTGCAGCAGCCATTGCAGCACCGTCGCCAGCAACGAGAACCCCGCCCAAGCCACGAGATAACCGAAGAGGAAAATCGCCGTCGGCACGTGCGGCGCATTGCGTTCGCGGCGCCGGCGATTGATGGCCGCGAAAGCCGCGACCATGGGGCTCGCGCCCGGCACCATCATCGCCGCCATCATCGCCGACCACATCACGAACAGCAGCAGCACATCGACCGGGGTCCACGACGGTTCCATGCCGTTCATCGACATGTTCATGTCGCGCCACATGGCGGCTTCCATCGCCTCCATCAATCGCGCCTGATGCACGGTGAACGCCCAGGCAAATACGGCGACGGCGACAAGCAGGATCACAACGATGAAGCGGTCGCGCCGCGCCAGCGCGCCGATGTCGGCGGCGTTTACGTTCATTGGGTTTTCAGGGATTTGCGCCAGCTGAAGGTCTTCGGCCCGCGCAGATCGAAGGCGATATGTTTGGATGATCGTTGCGACCAGTCCCAATTGCGTCCGAAGGCGCCGGTGACCACGTTGCGCCTGGCTTGTCCGACGGTGAGGAAGCCGGGCACGACCTCCGGGCGCGGTGCGTTATAGATGCGGCAGGTGTCGCCGTCCGGAACCATATATTTGCGGAACGGGCCGCCAAGTCCTTCGACCATCCCGGGCACCTCGACCTGCCACGCCTCGGCGTCGTGGGTGACCTTCATCTTCACAAATTCGACGCCGTCGACCCTGAGCGTGAGATCGCGCCAGGCGGCAAAAGCGCCGCCGGCATAGCCGGTGAATATCTTTTGCAGCGCTGCCCGTTCGTCCGCATTTGCGCGGTCGTCGATCAGGAAGCCGAACTCGCGGTTCTTCTCGAAGACATTGCCTTCCCAATGAATGATGAGAACGACCGCCAGATCCTTGCTGATTTTGAGACCGCCGTAATTGCCGTCGCGGATCAGCCAGGTCAGCACGCCCTCGCAATAGCCGAGCGTCGGATCGGAGCCGAAATTGCACGGGCAGCCGATGGCGCAATTGCATAGGTCCCACCAGTCGCCGACAAGGCGCCAGTCGGGGATCGTTTCGGAAGATTGCTCGGTCGTGGCGGTCATGCGAACCAGCGTAGCACCGAAGCAAAGCGCCGCAACACTCCCGCCCGGTCAACTCAGGCCGCCGCCGTATCCAACCCGCGCTTTTTCAATAGCGCATCGACCGCCGGCAGCCGGCCGCGGAAGGCTTTGTAGGCTTCCGCCGGGTCGCGCAAATTGCCGGCGCCATAGATGAAGGCGCGCAGCTTTTTGGCCGTCGCCGGATCGAAAGCGTTGCCGGTTTCCTCGAAGGCCTCGAAAGCGTCGGCGTCGAGCACCTCCGACCACATGTAGGAGTAGTAGCTCGCCGCGTAGCCGCCGCCGGAGAACAGATGCTGGAAATGCGGCAACCGGTGGCGCATGACGATTTCCGCCGGCATATGGATGCGCTCCAGGTCGCGCCGCTCGAATTCGCTGACGTCAAGCGCGCTCGCATCCGGCAGCCCGTGCAGGTCGAGATCGACCAGCGCGCAGGCGGTGTATTCCACCGTGGCGAAGCCCTGACTGAAAGTGCGCGTCGCCAGCAGACGGTCGAGCAGCGCCTTGGGCATCGGCTCTCCGGTGCGTGCATGGCGCGCATATTTCTGCAAAATCTCCGGCACCTCCAGCCAGTGTTCATAAAGCTGCGAGGGCAGCTCGACGAAATCGCTCGGCACCGCGGTGCCGGCGAGCAGCGGATAGGTCACGTTCGACAGCAAGCCGTGCAGCGCGTGGCCGAACTCGTGGAACAACGTGCGCGCGTCGTCGAAGGACAGCAAAGCCTTGTCGCCGGCCGCGGGCTTGGAGAAGTTGCAAACGTTGACGATGACCGGCCGGATGTCGCCACCAAGCCTTTCCTGGTCGCGCAGCGAGGTCATCCAGGCGCCCGAGTGCTTGGAGCCGCGGGAAAAATAATCGCCGATGAACAGGCCGACATGGCGGCCGTCCGCGTCGGTCACCTCCCAGGCGCGGGCGTCGGCGTGGTAGAGCGGCACTTCGGCCGGTTTGAAATTCAATCCGAACAGCCGGTGCGCGGTCTCAAAGGCGGCATCCACCATACTGTCGAGCTGGAAGTACGGTTTGATCTCGGTCTCATCCAAATCGAATTTCGCCTTGCGCAGCTTCTCGGCGTAGTAGCGCCAGTCGTGCGCAGCAAGTGCGAAATTGCCGCCCTCCTCGGCGATCATCGCCTGCAAGGCGTCGCGCTCGGCACCGGCCTTTTGGCGCGCGCGGCCCCAGACCTCGTCGAGCAGCTTGCGCGCCGCCGCCGGCGTCTTGGCCATCTGATCGTCGAGCCGGTAGTCGGCAAACGTCGCAAAGCCCAGGAGCTTGGCGCGCTCGCCGCGTAGCGCCACCATCTCGGCGATAATCGCGCGGTTGTCGGTTGGCCCGCCGTTTTCGCCGCGCTTGATCCAGGCCTGGAAGATTTTCTCGCGCAGATCCCGCCGCGCCGAGAACTGCAGGAAGGTTTCGCAGGAGGAGCGCGCGAGCGTGATGGCATATTTCCCGGGGGCACCCCGGTCTTCGGCCGCCGCGCGGGCATTGGCGCGGGCAAAATCCGGCAGGCCGGCGAGATCGCCCTCCTCCAGCAGCAACGCGTAAGCCTTCTCGTCGGCGAGGACGTTCTGCGCGAACTGGGTGCCGAGGCTGGCCAGCCGCTCGTTGATGGCCGCGAGCCGGTCCTGCGCCGGCTTCTCAAGCGCGGCGCCCGCACGCACGAAACGGGTGTGGTAGCGATCGAGCAGGCGCGCCTGCTCGGCATCAAGCCCGAGTGCGTCGCGCCGGGCATAGAGATCGGCGATGCGGCTAAAGAGGGCGCGGTTAAGATAAAGCGCGTTGTTGTGGCGGGCGAGCAGCGGCGAGACATCGCGCTCGATGGCCTCGATGGCATCGCTTGTATCAGCCCCGGCCTTGACGAAAAACACACTGGCGACCCGATCAAGGTCGCGGCCGCTTTTCTCCAGCGCCACGATGGTGTTGTCGAAGCTCGGCGGCGACGCATCGGCGGCGACCGCGTCGATCTCCGCCCGATGACGGCCGAGCGCCGTATCGAAGGCCGGGCGGAAATGCTCCGGCGCAATGGCACCGAACGGCGGCAGGCCGAAGGGGCTGGTCCAGTCGGTGAGCAGCGGGTTGTCGGCGGTGGACGTCGAGGAGGCCTGGGTCATGCGGCCTATCTAGAGCCTCGACCTGCAAACACCAAGCTGCCGCCGCGAGGCGCCACCCGCCGGTCACGCCGTCGACCGGACCGTGACCAAGCCGCCGCGCCGAGTCGCCGGCCGCGTCTAGGCCAAGGCCACCTCCTCCTCCGGCCGAGCCCGGTCAGGCTCCTTCCACCCGCCAGGGCGGCGGTCATCTCCCGGGCGGCGATGATGTCGAGACGGAGACCGCCGCGCCTTAGACTCGTCACAATCTCGATCGGCAGAGCCGGCAGCGCCGCAGCTTGGCTGTCGCTCAGATCACGCTCGCCCAACAGCCGAGGGCACGCGAGCGACACGGCACACCGGCCGCGAAGCCGAGCGCGCGCAGCCCGGCGCGGAACGGACGGGCCGTGCGTGAGCGATCTTCACCGCGGCGGACTCTCAGCTTCGCGCCGACTGCCATGCGCGTCGAGCAAACGTCGCGGCGAACCCAGCGCGCCCTTAAAGACTTGATTCCATGGCCGGATTCGTGGACATTGGCCGCCGTTCAAAGGAGCTGCGTCCATGGCCCAAGAGCGCCGCATCGTCTGGCTCAACGTCCTCACCGTCGTCAGCGCCGCTATCCTGATCGGCGCCGAGGTGTTCGGCGCCGCCTTCGCCGGCTCCTGGGCGGTGGCGACATTGTTCGACCTCGGCCACATCGGTCAGCGCATCCTCGACGGCGTCTTCGTGCTCTGCGGCATCGCCGTCATGGTCCAGTTCATCCGCAACGCGCACCGCATCGAGCCGTTCACCGCGCGCCAGTGAGCGAGCGTCGGCGTAAAAGTTAAGGAAGTTTTTGCCGAGCGGGAACTAATTCGCTTGCATCGCGCGAAAAATTTGTTATTTCAATCCTTGCCCAATTTCGCACGTGCCTGTGGCCGTGTGTCGGTCGGTAGGTAGCGGGACAAGAGGCCCGCCAGCCGCCTGGAGAGAAGAGCCAAGCTCTCCAAGAAATCTGACCGGCAGCTGGAGGCGAAACCAGCAAACCCTGCTCTCAGCAGGGGACGCGGCTTAAAGCAACGACGATCGGGCTTCCTTGGTCTCTGCCGGCATTCCACCGCCGGCCCGGGTCACCGAAGAGGCTTGTTCATCTTTGCCGGCCGTGCGGACGGGGGTTTCCCCTTTCCAATCCAAGGCAGCATGAGCGGATCACAAGCGTAAGCGCTCGCGCGTCCCCATCGCGCGCAAGTGTCAAGCTTGGAAATCCGCGACATCAGGGGCCTAACCGCCCCCTTGAGTTTGGGGAGAGCGCCATGACTGAGCGCATCCGCGAGTTCCTACGCAAGCGTAACGACGATGGCCCGTGCCTCGTCGTCGACCTCGACGTCGTCAAAGACAACTACAATGCCTTCGCCAAGGCGTTGCCCGACACCCGCGTGTTCTACGCGGTGAAGGCCAATCCGGCGCCGGAGGTTTTGGCACTGCTGGCCAAGCTCGGCTCCTGCTTCGACACCGCCTCGGTCGCCGAGATCGAGATGGTGCTGGCGGCAGGCGCCACGCCCGAGCGCATCTCCTATGGCAACACCATCAAGAAGGAGCGCGATATCGCGCGCGCCTACGCGCTTGGCGTCCGCCTCTACGCGGTCGACTGCAAGCCCGAGGTGGAAAAGGTCGCCCGCGCGGCGCCCGGCTCCAAGGTGTTCTGCCGCATCCTGTCCGACTGCGTCGGCGCCGAGTGGCCGCTGTCGCGCAAGTTCGGCTGCGAGCCGGCCATGGCCGTGGACGTGCTCGAGCACGCCCTCAGGCTCAAGCTGGAACCGCACGGCGTGTCGTTCCACGTCGGCTCCCAGCAGCGCAACCAGCACGCCTGGGACCGCGCGCTCGCCTCGGCGGCCGCGGTGTTCAAGGAGTGCGGCGAGCGCGGCATGAACCTCGCGATGGTCAATTTGGGCGGCGGCTTCCCGACCAAGTACCTGAAGAACGTGCCGACGGTGAAAACCTACGGCAACGCCATCTTCAAGGCGCTGCGCAAGCATTTCGGCAACCGCATCCCGGAGACCATCATCGAGCCGGGCCGCGGCATGGTCGGCAATGCCGGCACCATCGAAGCCGAGGTCGTCCTCGTCTCCAAGAAGAGCGAGGAGGACGAGGTGCGCTGGGTCTATCTCGACATCGGCAAGTTCGGCGGCCTGGCCGAGACCATGGACGAGTCGATCCGCTATCCGATTCGCACCCCGCGCGACGGCGACGCCGTGGCACCGTGCGTGCTCGCCGGTCCGACCTGCGATTCGGCCGACGTGCTGTACGAGAAGGTGCCTTACATGCTGCCGGTCAGCCTGGAGATCGGCGACAAGGTGCTGATCGACGGCACCGGCGCCTATACGGCGACCTACTCCTCGGTGGCCTTCAACGGCTTTGCACCGCTGAAGACCTATCACATCTGATGGGGCTTCCGTGTCCCGGGCGCGGTGCGGCACGAAGTGCTGCACCGCAGACCCGGGATCCATAACCCCACCCACATTTATAGGCCCCGGCTCTGCGGCGCACCGCCATAGCGCGTCCAAGACGCGCGTAAACGCACTGATGGCGCTGCGCCGCGTCCGGGGCACGAGGATCAAGACGATGATCACGTTGCGTCACGAACGGCCTGCCGACATTGCGGCGCGCGAGGCCCTGCTCGACCAGGCCTTCGGCGCGGCGCGCCTAAAGAAAACCTCGCAGCGGCTGCGCGACGGCCGCTTGCCGGCCGACGGCCTCGCCTTCGTCGCCGCCGACGGCAGGCAGGTGGTCGGCACCGCGCGGCTCTGGCCGATAACCTGCGCCTCCGGCCAGCCGGCCTTGCTGCTCGGCCCGGTGGCGGTGTCGGTTGAGTGCCGCGGCCGCGGCGTCGGCGCCGCGCTGGTGCGGCGCGCGATTGCAGCGGCGCGCAAGCTCAGTCATACGGCCGTCGTGCTGGTGGGCGATGCGCCCTACTACAGCCGCTTCGGCTTCACCGCCGAGAAGACCGGCGCGCTCAAGCTGCCCGGTCCGTTCGAGCGCCAGCGCCTGCTCGCGCTCGAACTTTGCCCCGGCGCGCTCGACGGCGCCCGCGGGGTCGTCCGCGCGGCCGGCCTGCGCGAAGCCAAGCCGGCTCTTGCAGCGCCGGCACCACCGAATCGGCAGCGCAGCTCGCGCGCGGCCTAACCGCCCACAAAAACGGACGAATTGCGTGGACGCCGCGGCACAAAATTCGCGGCCGCCCTTCCGTTTGCGCGTTTGGCCGGATATCACCCGATGACTGACGGAGACTTGAATAATGACCGTTTGGCCCATTCACGCCCGCTTCGACGGCCCCATTGTGATGATCGGCTTCGGTTCGATCGGCAAGGGCACGCTGCCGCTGCTGGAACGGCATATCGATTTCGATCCCGCGAAATTCATCGTCATCGACCCGGTCGACACCGACCGGGCGCTGCTGGACGAGCGCAAGCTGAGCTTCCGCAAAGTCGCCCTCACCAAGGATAATTTCCGCGAGGTACTCAAGCCGCTGCTCACCGTCGGTCCCGGGCGCGGCATGATCGTCAACGTGTCGGTCGATACCTCCTCGGTCGACCTGATGGACTTCTGCAAGGACATCAACGCCTTTTATATCGACACCGTGGTGGAGCCCTGGCCGGGCCTCTACAACAACCGTAATTTCTCTGTCTCGCAGCGCTCCAATTATGCGCTGCGCGAAAGCCTGCTGGCGCTGCGCAAGCGCCGGCCTGACGGGGTCACGGCGGTAAGCTGCAGCGGCGCCAATCCGGGCATGGTGTCCTGGTTCGTCAAGCAGGCGCTGCTCAACCTGGCGGGCGACACCGGCCTCAAAGTCGCTGAGCCCAGCAACCGCGAGGAATGGGGCCGTCTGATGCAGCGCCTCGCGGTCAAAGGCATCCACATCGCCGAGCGCGATACCCAACGCGTGCGCACGCCTAAGCCGCGCGGCGTCTTCGTCAACACCTGGTCGGTGGAGGGCTTCATCTCCGAAGGCCTGCAGCCCGCCGAACTCGGCTGGGGTACGCACGAAAAGGAAATGCCTCCGGGCGGCCACCATCACGATTTCGGCAGCGACGCGGCGATCTACCTGATGCAGCCGGGCGCCGGCACGCGCGTGCGCTCGTGGACGCCGACCGCGCAGGGCCAGCATGGCTTTCTGGTGACCCATAACGAGTCGATCACGATCGCCGATTTCTTCACCCTGCGCGAGAACGGCAAGGTGGTTTACCGGCCGACCTGCCATTACGCCTACCACCCGGCCGACGATGCGGTGCTATCGCTGCATGAACTGGCGGGCTCGGCATGGCAGCGGCAGCCGAAATTCCACATCCTCGACGAGCACGAAATTGTCGACGGCATCGACGAGCTCGGCGTGCTGCTCTATGGCCACGCCAAGAATGCCTATTGGTACGGCTCGCAGCTTTCCATCGAGGATACCCGCAAGCTGGCGCCCTACCAGAACGCCACCGGCCTGCAGGTAACGAGCGCCGTGCTCGCCGGCATTGTCTGGATGCTGGAGAACCCCAACCGCGGCATCGTCGAAACCGACGAGATGGATTTCCGCCGCTGCCTCGAGGTGCAGACGCCTTATCTCGGCCCGGTGATCGGTCAGTACACCGACTGGACCCCGCTCAAGGACCGGCCCGGATTATTCCCGGAAGACATCGACCGCGACGACCCCTGGCAGTTCAAGAACGTGCTGGTGCGCTGAGTTAGAACGTCAACACGCCGGCCTCGCCCGCTTCGGTGCCGAAGGCGAACCGTTGACCGTCCGCCGCCCAACCGAGCGCGGTGACTGGCGAGGCCCCCGCAGCCTTGGCCGCGATCAGCGCGCCGTCGTCGAGACGCACCAGCACCACCATGCCGTCGGCGTAGCCGACCGCGGCCACCGGCTGGCGCGGATGGCAGGCAACGGCGGCGACGCGCGCCTTCGACTGCGCCAGCAGCCGCGGCTGCTTGCCCATGGGCCCGTCCTTACCGTCGAACGGCCACAAAATGAGCTGCTCGGAGCCCGAGGTGGCGAGATATTTGCCGTCCGCGGTCCACGACAACGAACGCACGCGCGCCGAATAGCCCGACATGCGCATGTGCTTTGCGTCGACGAGCCGCCAGCCGTGCAGCGTCGGCTCCTGCATGCTGGTGACAAGGAATTTGCCGTCCGGGCTGAAGGCGACGCCGAGATGCGAGCCCTTCCATTCCAGTTTCTCCGGCGCGGCGCCGGCGGCGTTGGGAAACCAGAGCGTGGCGCCGTTGTAGTGCGCGATGGCCAGGCGGAAGCCTTTCGGCGCGAACGCAAGGCCGGCGACAGTGGATGGCGCTTCGAACTGGCGCTGCTCGCCCTTGCCGGTGAGCACGTGTGCGGTTTTTCCGGCCGACCAGGCCACGGCGCCGTCCGGACCGAGCGCCACCTGGTCGACCCAGCGTTTGTTGGCGTCCGAAGCAAAGTCGGACACGGCGCCACCGGCCGTCGTGATCATGACCTTGCCGTCGTCACCGCCGGTGACGATGCGCTCGCCGTCACTGGCGCTTGCCAGGACGGCTCCCCCGTGCGCCCGCACCCGCTTCTCACCTTGTTCCGGCGCAAACAGCAGCGCCTCCTCGCCCAGCACAAACACCGGCGTGGACCCAAGGAAATGCACGCCGACCACGCTGGCGCCGGCGGCCACCGGGCGAACGCGGTCGGCGAGCGAGGGAAGCGGGGCGGAAGTGTCGGACATTGAAACTAGCAACCGGCGGCGGGCGCTCTTTCCCTCTCCCCTTGTGGGAGAGGGTGGCGAGCGCGGACCGAATGCGAGCGCGAGCCGGGTGAGCGGTCGGCGTTCGACGATAGGCCGGACCCCTCACCCGCCCTCGCTCCGCTTCGCCTCCGCTCGGGCACCCTCTCCCACAAGGGGAGAGGGAAACGAAAATGCGGCGTCGCTCCGCTCTTTTTGTTCACGCCACGCAGCTTTCAAAGCCCTGACGGATGCGATCCTCCGGCAGATTGCGGCCGATGAAGACGATGCGGCTCTCGCGCTTCTCGTCAGCGCCCCAGGCGCGCTGGTGGTCGCCGTCGAGGATCATGTGCACACCCTGGAACACGAAGCGCTCGGGATCGTCCTTGAACGAGAGGATGCCCTTACAGCGCAGAATGCTCGGGCCGTCCTTGGCGACCAAATCCTGAATCCAGGGAAAGAACTTGTCGGGGTTGAGCGGCTTGTCGTTGCGCAGCGAAACCGACTGCATGTCCTCGTCGTGGTAGTGCTTGAGCCCGCCGCCGTGATGATGGTGGCCGTGATCGCCGTGGTCGTGGTGATGATCGTGATCGCGATCGTGACCGTCTACTTCCAGGAATTGCGGCTCGATATCGAGGATACGGTCGAGATCGAAGGCGTTACGCCCGAGCACCTCGTCGAGCGCGATCTTGGCGCGCTCAGTACGATGCAGCCGCGCGTAGGGATTGAGGCCGCGGATGCGCGCTTCCAGTTCGCGCAGTTCCTCAGGCGTGACGAGGTCGGTCTTGTTGATCAAGATCACGTCGGCAAAGGCAATCTGGTTCTTGGCCTCGGGCGCATCCTTCAAGCGATCCTTTAGCCATTTGGCGTCGGCGACCGTGACCACGGCGTCGAGCTTGGTCCGACTGCCGACCTGCTCGTCCATAAAGAAGGTTTGCGCCACTGGCGCGGGGTCCGCCAAGCCCGTCGTCTCCACGATGATGGCGTCGAACTTGCCCTTGCGCCGCATCAGCCCGTCGATGATGCGCACCAGATCGCCGCGCACGGTGCAGCAGATGCAGCCGTTGTTCATCTCGAACACTTCCTCGTCGGCATTGACGATGAGCTCGTTGTCGATGCCGATCTCGCCGAATTCGTTGACGATGACGGCGTATTTCTTGCCGTGCGGCTCCGACAGAATGCGGTTGAGCAGCGTGGTCTTGCCGGCGCCGAGATAGCCGGTGAGCACGGTGACGGGGATTTTGGCGGGGGGCGTGGGCGTCTCAGGGGTGGTCATTGAAGGCGGATACTCCGTGACGCAGCACATATAGGATGTTGCGGGCGAAGTGCAAAACCGGCTCCCGGCCGCCGGCTGCGCGCCCCGGCTTGGCCTCCTGCTCCGCCGGGCGTTATGCTCTGGCGAGCGCGCTTGGCGCGGACCAGATGAGGAAACGATGAACTATTCCACGGATTTTCCCTCGCTTGAGGGCAAGGTCGCCGACGCGGAATGGCAGACGCGCCGCGATCTCGCCGCCTGCTATCGGCTGGTCGACAAATACGGCATGACCGATCTCATCTACAACCACATCACCGCGCGCGTGCCGGGCGAAGAGGATGCCGTGCTGCTCAATCTCTACGGCCTGCTCTACAAGGAGATCACCGCCTCGAGCTTGGTGAAGATCCATGTCGACGGCGCGATCATCTGGAAGCCCGACACCGACTACGACATCAACAAGTCGGGTTACGTGATCCACGGCGCCATCCATAAGGCGCGGCCCGACGTCGCCTGCGTGCTGCACACGCATACACGCGCCGGCATGGCGGTAGCGGCGATGCAATGCGGGCTGCTGCCGCTGTCGCAGACCGCGATCCGCTTCGTCGGTCATATCGGCTACCACGACTACGAGGGCCCGGCGGTCGATCTCGACGAGCGCGAACGCATCGTGCTCGACCTCGGGCCGCATGATGCGCTGATCATGCGCAATCACGGCCTGCTCAGCTGCGGCGCCACCATTCAGCAGGCGTTCAACACCATGTATCAGCTCGAATTGTCATGCCGCTCGCAGGTCGACGCCATGGCCGCGCGCACCGAGCTGACCATGCCGGGCGAGAACGTGTTGGCGCACACCGCGCATCTCTATCAGCCGGGCACGCGGCGGCCCTACGGCGTGCTGGAATGGCCGGCGATGCTGCGGCTGCTCGAGGCCGAACAGAAGAACACCGATTACCCGCCGTACTGGCATTGAGCCGCCGCGATCGGTGGCTCAATCACCATCATAGAACCTGCCTAGCGGCTTCATACCCAAGCCGCCGGCCTTGGGAGCTATGGCCGACCGCGGTAAAAAGTCCGCGGATTTGCGCCGGTGTTGGACGCGCTCTGCTCCACGTTTGCGGCCGGCGGATCCGCCTCCGATTTTTTGTCGCCGTCATCCTTCGCATCATCCTCGGCCGGCTTGGGCTTGACCCGTTTCTCGACCTTGGCACGGTACGACCTGTGTTTGTGGACCCGCCGCGACGGCGGCTTGTCCACCGACTCCTTCTGCCATTCGAGGAATTGCTGAAACAGCGCGGCGTTCTGATCGGGCGTCGCCTTCGCCATAGCCCCCGCCGCGGAGCCCCGTGTTGCCAGGAAACGGTTGAACTGGCGACGCGTATCGGTCATGGCACCGTTGGCATGCGCATCGAGCCATTCCTGCGCGGCCGCGAAGCGCGTCCAGCCGTTCAACGGCGCGCTGAGCACAACTTCTTTCCATTTGGGATGAAACGGCGGCTTTTGGAATTCTTTGAACCGATCGAAGAACGCTTTCACGAAGCGCGCCACCTTACGGTAGCGCTCGGTTCCCGGCTCGCGGTTGTAGGCGGCAAGAATGGCGGGCACCGCGATGGTGTCGACGCGCTTACCGGGCGGAATGAGCGCGGGATAGTCCTCCGACTTCAGCTGCGCCGGCAGGTAGTCGACCTGCAGCGGCGCCGCGTAATCGATCGGCACGAAGTGAAAGCGATCGTCCTTGATTTGCGTGGTGAATTTCGACGGCGCCCCCTGCACCGCGACCATGGCGTCGATTTCGCCTTTGCGCAATTTTTCATAGGCCCGGCGCTGCTCGACGTAGACATATTTCGGTTTGATGCCGAGACGCTCGAAGACCGTGATCGCCGTGATGAACGTGCCGCCGTTGGGCATGTCGACGCTGACGCGCTTGCCGTCGAGGTCGGAAAGCTTTTGGATCGACTTAAGGGCGACGACGTGCATTTCCTCGTTGTAGAGCTTGGTGACGTAGGTCAGTTGCCTTTTGAGATTGCGCGCGTATCCCTTTTTCTCGAGGTAGTCGAGGGTGTCGGAACGAATGATGCCGAGGTCGACTTCCTTCAGGTACAGAATATCGGCTAGGCTTTGAACCGAGCCGCGTCCGACGATCGGAAGGACGCGAAGTTCCTCGCCGTTGTCCAGCAACGACGCAAGATCGGCGCCGATCTGCACGTAGGTCCCGCCGATCGTGCCGGTCATGATCGTGATCGTGTTGGCGTTCAGGCGGTCCCTGGTCGATTGGGTGCCGTGCCCGTAATTGAAAATCGCGGTCAGACCTTCGCTGACCTGAGCCGGATCGACCTCGCCTTGCTCGGCCATGACGGTTGAGCTCATGGCGAAAGCTGCAAGCGCCATGCCTGCGAAGCAGGTGCCGCGCGCGAATTTGAGCATCTTCTTAAACCTCCCCCAAAAAACGACTGCTTATTCTTTCGCGGGCCTAGTCCCCGATGCCGCCCGCGAACACGTTTCGGTGGCGTCGCGGCGCCTAGCGGGCTTGGGCGACGCTGGCGAGGGCATCGAGCTTTGCCGTCGCATCCACCGCGCCCCAATCGCGCGCCCGCTCGTACCACTTGCGCGCCAACGCGAGATCGGGAGCGGCGGTGACAACGCCGAGCGCTTCGATCACCGTCGGGTCGTAGGTGGTGGCAAGGTCGTAGGCGGCGCGGGCGTTGCGCGCTTCGCTGAGCCGTTGCAGCAATAGTCGCGCCGCCGGCAGGTCCCCGTTCGACATCAGCTTTTCGGCCCGTTGCAACAGTGCCGCAACCTCGGCCGGGTCGATCTCCCTCACCTTGGTGGATGGCGAAACGCTGGCGAGGGCAAAGGCACTATCGGCGTGGCTTTGCAGTTTTGCCGTTTCGCCCGGCGCGGCGTCGGGTGCCGCCCGCCAAGAGAGCCGCAGCGGCTCGCTTGCGAGTGTTTGGCCATCTGCGGTCTGCACCTCGGCGACGAGCTCCATGGCGCCGATGTAATTCTGCGGTGGCGTCACCAGGGCCGTCGGTAATTCGTCGACATTGAGCCGCCAAAGGCCGGCGGCCGGAGCCGTGCCGGCGCTCACCACGGCGCCCGCCGGCAGCCCGTTGAGTTCGACGGTCGCCTCGGGCGTGGTATTGGTCACGCTGACGCCGAGCGGCAGCGGCATGTTGGCCGTTGTGCTGCCATCCTCGACAGCCAGATTCGGTGGCCCCACCTCCTGCACAGAAGACTTGCCGGCCGGAGCGATACCGAGCGCGATGCCGGCGCCCGCACCAAGGCTGGCGACAACGGCAAACGCGAACCGCCGCCACGCCGAGCGGCGCGCCACGCGCCGCGAATAGGATTTAAACTCATTCTCGACGAGACGCCGGAACGCCTCGGGAAGCTCGTCTTCTACACAGGCGGGGTTAAGCGGTTTTGGCGGCGGGGACGAAGGTTCGAAATCCGCTTGTCTGGTGCTATCCGGCTGCAGCCGGATCGACTGCGGGTCGATGTAGCCACCGCGCACATTGCGCGGCGCATAGTACAGCGGACCGTTTGGATCGAGAGCATCGTATTGGCTCAACGTACTCATGGGCTACTCCAATCGTTGCACCACGCTTAACAACAGCTCGGTGGCTGCGCGTTAGTCTCCTGTTAAATTTTGTTCGGAAGCTTCACTGAGAAGCAGAGGCGTCGAAACGCGCCGGCGGTCGCGGCTTGCGGCCCCGGGGCAACGCGTATTGCACGGCATGAATGTGATCGATGCGGTCCGGCAAAATGTCGGATACGAACTGCCCGGCCTTTCAGCTCCCATCACCTCGTCCCCCCGTCGGCAGCGCCGCTTCTTTCCCCCAAGCGGCCGGACAGTGGTTAATGATGCGACGGGCGAGCGGGCTTAAGTTGGTCCGAAGTTCGACAAAAATGTGGAAAATTGCCTCGACCGCTATACAATTGATTTGACAAATGCCGACGAATTCAAACCGGCGGACAGACTTCACCCGCGCTCAAATCGAGCAACGCGCATCTGCGCGTGTGAGGAATTCCCGCTTTCCGCGCGGCCCATTCCGGGTGCGCGTCAGCCGGCACGTCTTGCCGTCACCGTTATAGCCGGTAAAGTTGCGATCGGGGCTTGCGTAGGCGGGTATGACCGGCGCAAGGAAGACAATAATATGACATGCCGGAATATGGCATGCCGGGCGGAAGCGGGCGCACGGAATTGCTTACGCATTCGCTCGGGTTATGCTTGCTGTACAGTGTCGGAAACGATTCGGACGGCGCGGGGGTAATGACTTCGTGAGGTTGACGGGGGGTTTCGCATGCGGCCCGGCGTTCGCCGCCGGGCTCGCGCTTATATCGCTATCGGCCTCGCCGGCGGCTGCCGATTTTTTCGGCTTCCCGGGCCAGTGGCAGCAGCCAAATTGGAATGCGGATCGAGCGCCCGCGGCGAAGGCGCCGCGCCGGGCGCATCGCGCGGCCGCCCACAGCAAACACGAAAGCACGCGCAGTGAGCCGCGCCCGCAGGGACCGTTCCAGATCGTCGTCGAAATCGCCAAACAGCAGGTCGTGGTCTACGGCCAAGACGGCCTCGTCATGCAGGCGCCAATTTCCACCGGCATGCCGGGGCACCCGACGCCACTCGGGGTCTTTACCGTCCTGTCGAAAGCCAAGTGGCATCAATCGAACATCTATAGCGGCGCGCCGATGCCCTATATGCAGCGGATCACCTGGTCCGGCATCGCCATGCACGCCGGCCCGCGGCCCGGCTATCCGGCCTCGCACGGCTGCATCCGTCTGCCGGAAGATTTTGCCGTCCGGCTGTTTCACACGACCAAAGTCGGCGCGCGGGTGATCGTGACGCGTGAGGCGGTAGCGCCCGCCGGGATCGTGCATCCAAAGCTGTTCGTGCCCAAGAAGCCGGAGCAGAAAGTTGCGGTCGCCGCCGCGACCGCAACGGCCAAAGACACCGTCAACTTCGCCGCCAATACAGCCGGAGCCGCAAAACCGACCGGCGCCAAGACCAAGACCGACGCAACCGGCGCCATCGCCATAATGCCGGTCGCCCCCGGCCCGCCAAGCAAGCCGGCGAGCGAACCGCCGCTCCCGGACAAGCCGATATCGGTGTTCGTGAGCCGCAAACAGAACAAGGTTTTCGTGCGCCAGGGCACCACGCCGCTGTTCGACATGCCGGTGGCCATTGACGAGCCGGATCGTCCGCTCGGCACCCACGTTTTTACCGCCATGGCATTAAAGGACGACGGCAAAGCGATGCGCTGGATGGTGGTGTCGATCCCAAGCGGCTACCGCCATCACGTCAGCAACGCCGGCAAGCGGCATCGCGGCAAGACCGCGGAGGACGAGGCGGCGGCGCCGGCGCCGACCGCATCCGAGGCGCTTAACCGCATCACGCTGCCGCCGGAGGCGGTCGAGAAGATTTCCGCGCTGATGATGCCCGGCTCTTCGCTGATCGTGTCGGACAATGCGCTCAGCGACGAGACCGACGCCGACACCGACTTCATCGTGCTCACACCCTGATCGTTTGCGAAGCGGCTGCAGCGGCGGACCGGCGTGGCTGCGCGAACGCCGGGGCCGAGCCGCTGTGTGCTAGGATCGTCCGCATGATCGCCTCCGAGGAAAAACCGCTCCCCGCAGTCGGCGTCTACTGGATCGATGAGGCCGACTATCCGAGTGCTGTGAAAATTTTCGACGACGGCAACACCCTGCCGCGCGCTTGGGCCGAGTGGCGCAAGATGGCCGAAGAGATGGAGAAAGGCCTCAAGGCCTACGGACACCCGGTGATGCGGGTCCGCATCGATCCGGCCAATTTCGCGGCCTGGTGTGCCGCGCACGGCACGCCCACCGGCCGGCAAGGCCGCAAGATGTTCGTGGCAGCCGCCATTACCGAAAGATATGGCGAACAGACCTGAGCGGGGCGTCCCACCATAGCCTTGAACGGTAACGGCCCGCTCGGCGGCGACTTTGTTAATGGTGACGTGCTAGCGAACTTGCACTTAGCACGCGAGCGGCGCCAGAGGCGCGCCGCGTTTCGCCAGCCCACGAGGCACCATGAATTGGGAATATCAGGTCATCAAAGAGGAAACCGCCGATGGCTTCCGGGCTTCGCTCAACAAGCTCGGATCCGAAGGCTGGGAGGCAATTGCCGGAACTTACACGATCGGCGAAAACAAAAAAGTCAGCCTTGGTCAGGGCATGCCCGCGTCCTTGGCCATTGGCGCTCCGATGTGGGTCGCCATCTTGAAGCGCACGATCAAGGAATAATGAGGCTATCGTTCGGAGAACCGCGGCGATAAGTTTCAGCGCCGCTGTGCGCCGCCATGCCGCAAATCCGAAATATCGCCGCTCGCTATTTCCGCGGCTTCTTTCGCCGTTCGGGCAAGATCTCGATGCCCACCGCACGTTTCGAATAAATGCCGCGATCCCGGCACTTCGGACAAGTAACCGAAAATTCCTCGGCCAGTCCCTTGAGTTTGTACACGGGAATTGGAGACGCGCATTTCCTGCAGACGACCACACCGCGTTCGTACACGGCCTTTTTCGGACGCTGACTCAGAAGCGTTGCCATCGATCCCGTTCCTTCTCGCGATTCGAATCGCTTTTTACCAGAAAACCTCTGTAGGTTGTTAAGGATCCGCCGACAATTTTCGTTATTTCAATAAACGGGCCGCCGCATCGCGCCAGCTGCCGTCAGGCACGTGCTTAGTTGGCGCCGCACTCTTTAAGCCGGGTGGCGGCCGCCGTATCGCCGGTTTTGGCCAGGCGTTCGGCGAGCGCGCAGCCGCCGGGTTTGTCGCGAAACTGAGCGTTTTGCGAAAGCTTGAGGTCGATCAAGGCCTCAGCCGCGCCGGGCTCGCCCAATTCCGCCGCCTCGGTCGCGTCATAGATGAAGTCCTGCGGACGAAAGACCGCGATCTGCGGATTGGCAACCAGCACACGCATCAATTCCAGCCGCGCATCCTGGTCCCAGCGCGCCCAAATATCGAGTAAATCGACGCCTTTCTTCAGGTCGCGCGGCACGACCTTGCCCTCGATATAGAGCCGGCCGAGTGCGCCGCGCACGCCGGGCACGTCGTTGGCATAGCCGCCGCTCAGCAGCGACACCGCGCGCTTGGGGTCGGCCGGTCCGCCTTCGCCCTTGATCAACATGTCGGCGAGCGGCGGGACCACCGCGCTGGCATAACCGCGCAAGCCGCTTTCCAGCAGCGCGCGCGCTCTGACCGGATCGCTGGCGCGGATCGCGCTCGCCAGATAGGCCTTGGCATCGCCGCGCCCGGCTTGCGCAAGCTTTTCCAGGAGATCGATGCCCTGCGAACGTTCCTCCGGGCTCGGCGATTTGACCAACAGGCGGGCAAGCAGCACCTGCATGTCGATCGGCTGGACGCTCTTGTCGGGGTTGGCGAGCGCGCGCTTCGCCCATTTGATTGCCTCGACGGGATCGCGCTTCACGGTGTCGCCGCGATCGAGCAGAACCGCTAAAATCAGGATCGCATAGGTGTTGCCGAGTTCGGCCGACTGGCGCAGCGCCTGCTCGGCCTCCGCGCGCTTGACCAGCTGCGGCTTGCGCGCGGTGGTGCGGTAGTATGATTTGTAGACGTCGTAAATCTCGTACAGTAAATCGGCGTCGCCCATTTCGCGCCAAAGCGCGATCAATTCCGCGTGCATCCCGTTGGCGGCAAAGGAACGCCCCAACGCTTTTTTGATGCGCTTGTCATCGGGTTCGGCGGCCAGCGCCTCCCGGCAGGTTTCGACCCAAGCCCTGCGGGCGCGCCATTGCGCATCCCAATCGCCCGGGAAATCGACGCCGGTGATCTGCAGGCAGTCGCGTCCCTGCGCGCTTTGCGCTGGCGGACCCGGCTCGGGTGCCGCGGTTTGCGTTGCCAGTCGCGGCAAAAGCGAAATTGCGCTCAAAACGACGACAAGACCCAATAGAACAAAAAACAGCCGCATCGCGCGCCCCTGCGGCGCAGGCTACGACACCGCGCGACGCATTAACAACGGCGGCGGCGGGCACGAACTAAAATGTGACAGGCGCCCGCGCGGGGCGCCTGCCGGAATTTTAATCCGAATAGAGCTACTTCTGGGTGTTGCTTTGGCTCGTGCTGCCGGAACCGGTCGTGCTTGACGGATTGACGGCACAAGTCTGCGAACCCTTTTTGGCCTTTTCGCAGGACGCCATGGTTTGATAGCTGCATTGCATGGCCGAACCCGGCCCTTTCAGGCAGAATTTGCCGCTACCGGCTGCGGACGCCGCCGGCGCCGCCAGGGCGAACGCGGACAGAACAGCCGCAAGAGCAATAATCTGACGCATCGTGCTCTCCTTTAGGTTTCCAACCCCAGCACGGGCTCAACGTCAGTTACTCCGAGCGGTTCCGCGACCAAGCGATTTTCTGCCGACGGCGAATTGTCGCCCAATGACGGCGTTCCACGCGCAGCAGCGGCCGCGGGGCTTGCCGGTTGGTATGTTATAATATAACATCTTCTCACATCGTCGCCGTTGCCCGCCAAGCAGGATCCGCCATGAAGCACATCGCCCGCCTCGCCCTCGTCTTTTTCGCCACGCTCGCCGCAGTGTCGCTCGCCCAAGCCGCCGGCCCGGTCCGGCTGGTGGCGGCGGAGAATTTCTACGGCGGCATCGCCCAGCAGATCGGCGGCCCTCAGGTCGAGGTCGTCAGTGTCATGAGCAATCCCGACCAGGACCCGCACCTGTTCGAAACTTCGCCCTCGGTGGCGCGCCAGCTCGCGGCGGCGCAAATCGTCATCTACAATGGCGCCGACTACGATCCCTGGATGCCGAAGCTCTTGACGGCGACGCCGGCGCCCGGCCGCAGCGTGATCGTCGCCGCCGACCTGGTGCAAAAAAAGGCCGGCGATAATCCGCATCTGTGGTACGACCCCGCCACCATGCCGGCGGTCGCCAAGGCGTTGGCCGCGGCGTTCGGCAAGGCCGACCCCGCGCATGCCGCTGATTATAAAGCGCGGCTGGCGACGTTTCTTGGCTCGCTCAAACCGCTCGACGACAAGATCGGCGCCATCCGCAAAAAATATTCAGGCGTCGCGGTGACCGCGAGCGAGCCGGTCTTCGGCTACATGGCCGACGCGCTCGGCCTGACGATGCGCAACGAGAAATTCCAGCTTTCCATCATGAACAGCACCGAGCCGAGCGCCAGCGACGTCGCCGCCTTCGAACGCGACCTGAAGGAACATAAAGTGCGCGTGATGTTCTACAACAAGCAGGCGTCCGACAAGATCGTGCAGCATCTGGTCGAAATCGCGCGCGCCGCGAAGATCCCCGTGGTCGCCGTGACCGAAACCCAACCGCCCGACATGACGTTCCAGCAATGGATGCTGGGCCAGGTCGGCGACACCGAAAAGGCGCTGGCGGGGCCGAGTTCTTGAAGCTATCGTCGTTGCGGGGCGCAAATTAACGGGGCCGTGCCGAACACGGCCCGCAGCATGCGCCCCTGGATGACAAACAGACAATCATGAACGTCGTCGCGCTCGACCACGCCACTATCGCGCTTGGCGGCCGCACCATCCTCGCCGACGCCAGTTTCGCCATCGGCGCCGGCGAATTCATCGGCGTGCTCGGCCCCAATGGCGCCGGCAAGACCACGCTGCTGCGCGCCATTCTCGGCCTGCTGCCGCCGCGCGTGGGCACGGTGCGCGTGTTCGGGCATGAACCCAAGCGCGGCGATCCGGCGATCGGCTATCTGCCGCAACTGCGCACCGTGCTGCCCGACCTGCGCGTGCGCGGCCTTGATTTCATCGGTGCTTCGCTGAACGGCGAGCGCTGGGGCCTGCCCTCGCTGACGCGGCGCGAGCGCGTCATGATCGAGGAAACGCTCGACGCCGTCGGCGCGCGCGAGCTCGGGCGGCGCCCGTTGTCCGACATGTCGGGCGGCGAGCGGCAGCGGCTGCTGCTGGCGCAATCGCTGATCGGCGCGCCCAAGCTCTTGCTGCTCGACGAGCCGCTGATCAGCCTCGACGCCCGCCATCAGGAAGTCGCCATCGACGTCGTGCGCAAAGTCTGCCGTGAGCGCAAGATCACCGTGCTGTTCTCGGCGCACGAACTCAACCAGCTGCTCGGCACGCTCGACCGCGTGCTCTATCTTGGCAACGGCCAGGCGGTGCTCGGCAGCGTCGATGAGGTGATCACCGCCCCGGTGCTGTCGCGGCTCTACGACACCGAAATCGAGGTGGTGCGCACGCAAGGCCATATCTTCGTGATGTCGCGCGGCCGCGACGTGGAGGCGGCCGAGCACGTCCACGACCACAACGGCCACGGGCACCATCACTGACATGTTGCAATATGAATTCATGACCAATGCCTTCGCCGCCGCCGGGATCGTCGCGGTGGTGTCGGGCCTTGTCGGCTTTTTCCTGGTGATGCGCGGGCAAACCTTCGCCGGCCATGCGCTCTCGCATATCGGCTTTGCCGGCGCGACCGGCGCCGGGCTGATCGGGCTGGCGCCGCTCTGGGGCCTGATCGGATTTACGCTCGCCGCCGGCATCGCCATGGGCGTGTTGAGCGAGCGCATCAGCAACCGCGACGTCGCCATCGGCATCGTGTTGGCGCTGGCGCTCGGCTTCGGCTTGCTGTTCTTGCACTACTACACCTCGTTCGCAACCCAAGCGACCGCGCTTTTGTTTGGCAATGTGCTGGCGGTCGACCACGCGACGATCGCGACGCTGGCCGTGCTCGCCGTTATTACGCTTGTCGCGCTGGCCGCGATCATGCGGCCGCTGATCTTCGCCAGCCTGCAGCCGGAACTGGCCGAAGCCAAAGGCGTGCCGCTGCGCTTCGTCTCCACCGCTTTCCTGGCGATCGTGGCGCTGGCCGTGTCGGAATGCGCGCAGATCGTCGGCGTCCTGCTGGTGTTCACGCTGATGGTCGGCCCGCCGGCCGCCGCGCAGCGCCTCACCACCGGGCTGTGGAGCGGGCTCACGCTTGCCGCCGCGCTCGCTCTGGCGGAAGCCTGGCTCGGCATCACCATGGCCTTTTACACCGACTGGCCGGTGAGCTTCTGCATCGCGCTGCTTTCCGCGCTCGGCTATTTCGCGGCGCTGGGTGCGCCGAAATTAGCCGTCATCGGGTCCGCGCCGACCGGGTGACGCTCGGCGCCGTCCGTGATAGGCACGACTTCGTGTCCTAGGCGCAGCGCAGCGTGAAACTGTGCGCTGGCGACCCGGGACCGAAACGTGCACCGCCTTAGGCCCCGGATCAGCGGCGCACCACTTCGCTTGGCTACGCGTCGCGCCGCATCCGGGGCACGTGGATATTTGATGAACGAACCGGTCAAGCGCGCGGTCTGCATCGGCGAGGCGACGATTGAGCTCACGCGCGGCGGCGACGGCCGCTACGCGCTGGCCAGCGCCGGCGACACCTTTAATACCGCGATTTATCTTGCCCGCGCCGGGGCAGCCGTCGCCTTCGCCACCGCGCTGGGCGACGATCCTTATTCGGACGCGATCATGGCGCTGGCCGAAGCCGAGGGCGTCGGCACCGAGATGATGCTGCGCGTTCCCGGCAGACTGCCCGCCGTTTCGCTGGTCGACGCCGACCGACAGGGCGCGCGCCGCACTTTGACCTGGCGCACTGCGGCGCCCGCACGCGAGCTGCTCGAACTGCCACAATGGAGCCGCGTCGCCGTCGGGCTCACCGCAGCGCGCTTGATCTACTTCTCCGGCATCACGCTGTCGCTTTATTCCAATATCGGGCTGGGGCGATTTCTGGCCACGATCGAGCTCGCCCGCGGCAACGGCGCTAAGATCGCCTTCGACGGCAATTTTCGCCCGCACGGCTGGCATGGCGATCTCTCCCGTGCACGTACGGTGTTCGCCGAGGCACTCAAGCGCGTCGACATGGCGCTGCCGGCCTATGACGACGAGGCGGTGTTGTGGGGCGATCCGTCGCCGCAGGCGACCATCGAAAGGCTGCAAGCCTTCGGTGTCAACGAGATCGTGGTGAAGAACGGACCGAACAGCGCGCTGGTCGCGGTCGCCGCCGAGCGCGAGATGGTGCCGGTGCCCGAGGTTGTCACGCCGGTCGATCCGACCGCCGCCGGCGACGGCTTCAACGCCGGCTATCTTGCCGCGCGCATGAGCGGCCGCTCGCCGATCAACGCTGCCGCCGCCGCGCACAAGCTGGCCGGCGAAGTGATCCGCCATCCCGGCGCTATCACGCCGCGCACGGGCGCGGCGGTGCATTAGCCGCTGATTTCCTAAAACGCGACGTTGACGCCCAATTCGCCGCCATAAGTCGTCAGATTTTGTCGCGCGAACGAACTCGTCAACGCGACAAGCCCGGTCACATTGCTGGCCATCTTGAGCGTCGTACCCGCCGTAGCCGAGCCCCAGTCCGTTCCGATCGCAACCGCCGGCATGAAATAGCTGGGCGCTACAGCCCACGCCAACGCCATACGCGCAAGCATGCTACGCCCCAACCACCTGG
The DNA here is from genome assembly GCA_963805375.1 of uncultured Alphaproteobacteria bacterium. GTDB lineage: Bacteria > Pseudomonadota > Alphaproteobacteria > Rhizobiales > Xanthobacteraceae > Pseudolabrys. The sequence goes on from CAWDUB010000006.1 coordinate 393,745, forward strand.
TCACCCCAAATGAAAATTATCATGCGGTGAACTTGCTGGACAATCGCTCTCAGGCTCGGTCCACACCGACCTTTATCGGCATAAATTTCATACAAACGCGGGTGGCGCCTAAAAATTCGCGAGCGGAGGCGCCTGCTTTTTTGGATTGTGCCGACGTTCAGTGCCTAACCGCGGGCAGCGTTCTTGAAGCGATTTGATCGCCTTGTTGCGGTGCGCTGCTGGCCGCAACGATTGCAATGACCGCCAGCACGATCGAGGCGTAGACCGGGACCAAGAAGCCCGACAGCCTCTTGGCTTCCTTCTTTTCCTCGGCAGAGAGCTTCACATACACATGGTGGCACATGGTCGCCTCCTATCGAAGGATCACGGCTCCATCGGCCGCAAGCCGAGTTTGTCCAACAATCGCATATCGCGGTCGCGGCCCGGGTTGGGCGTCGTCAACAGCTTCGGACCGTAGAAGATCGAATTGGCGCCGGCGAGAAAACAGAGCGCCTGCGTTTCCTCGCTCATGTCCTCGCGGCCGGCGGAGAGCCGTACCACCGAGGAAGGCATGCAGATGCGGGCAACCGCGATGGTGCGCACGAAATCCAAGGGATCGAGTTTGGTCGCGCCGGCGAGCGGCGTCCCTTCCACCTGCACCAGCATGTTGATCGGCACGCTCTCGGGATGGCGCGGTAAACCGGCCAGCGTCGCGATCATGCCGATGCGGTCTTCGGCCCCCTCGCCCATCCCGACAATGCCGCCGCAGCAGACATTGATGCCGGCGTCGCGGACATGATCGAGCGTGTCGAGGCGATCCTGATAAGTCCGCGTCGTGATGATCTCACCGTAATATTCCGGCGAGGTGTCGAGGTTGTGGTTGTAGTAGTCGAGGCCGGACGACTTGAGCCGCGCGGCTTGCGTGCCGGTGAGCATGCCGAGCGTGACGCAGGTTTCCAGACCCAGCGCCTTGACGCCTTCCACCATGGCGCAAACATTGTCGAGATCGCGGTCCTTGGGCGAACGCCAGGCGGCGCCCATGCAGAAGCGCGAGGCGCCGCCGGCCTTGGCGGCGCGCGCTTCCGACAGCACCGCGTCGAGGCTCATCAGCTTTTCCGCATCGACGCCGGTGTCGTAGCGCGCGGCCTGCGGACAATAGGCGCAGTCCTCCGGACAGCCGCCGGTCTTGATCGACAGCAGCGTCGAAATCTGCACCTCGGTGGGATCGAAATTCTGCCGATGCACCTGCGCGGCGCGGAAGATCAATTCGGTAAACGGCAGCGCGAACAGCGCGCGGATTTCGGCCCGCGTCCAATTGTGGCGCGCAGCGCCAAGACCGGCCGATAGCGGATTTTCAGTAATGAGCGACATTGTTTCCTTGGCGGGACTGATCGGGGGCAACGCGCGAGCTTAGCACAAATGCCGGCAGCCTTCCGGGATTTTCCCATGCGGCCGGCAAGGTTTGCCGCCCTTTGCGGCCAGCAATTCTCACCGCCGCAACTTTGCCCACAACCCTAATTACCCTATGATCCATTGGTGTAACCGGGAGCGCTTAAGCGATCAGACCATGCGCGGCGTCACGAGAATTTTTACGGCGGTAGCGTTGGCAACGAGCCTGCTGAGCGGTCCGGCTTTTGCGCAGTCGCCTCAAGGCGAAAAGCAAAAAACCGGCCCACAACTCGAGGATGAAGCCAGGGCCAGGCGCAATGCCGAGATCGACAAGGAATACCGGGCCATGCGCAAGTATACCGTGGACACCGGAAAGACGACCAAGATCGATCCCTGGCTGAACATGCGCGCGCCGACGGATGGTGCTAATCGCTAGCGCCAGTTCACATCACCTGCATTCGTTTGCCGGCACGACGCGCGCCGCTAACGGGCCCTGATCACCACCAGCCGCGGCGCCAGAACCGGCGCGGCCAATAGGGGCCATCGTAGTAGACGACCGGCGGCGGCGGATCGTAGTAGATCGGCTCGTCGACCACGAAACCCCGGGGCCGATAGCCCGGCGGCGGCCCCGCAAGACGGGCGCCGGGGGGCTGGGCTGCCGCGCGCGGGATGTGTCCGCTCAGATCGAGCGCCGTCTGGATCGCGTAGCCGGTTTTTTCCTGCCAGGTGATCTCGCACCATCCTTGTTCGCAGCCTTTGAAGTCGATCAGACTGCCACCGGGAATCTTGGTGACGATTTCGGCGCCGGTGCCCGGTGCCGCCCGCATGTTCACCGTGGTCAGCACGTAACCCGGCTTGGCGGCAGCGAATGTGACCGACGCCAGCAGCACGCCAACACTCAATAATTGCGATGCAAATCTCATGGCCTTGCTCGCTGTTACATTGACGCCCCCGGCGGCACTGCCGCTGGAGGACAAAGTTCATCCGGCAAAAGCGGCGGCATCGGGGCGGTTGTGGTGCGGCATGCCCCTGCCGTTGCGCTCGACCCGCCGCAGGCTGAGACTACCGATGATGGGCGCCCCGGCGCAAGGCGTTGTCCGCGACAAGCGCTTCGGCGGCGCGGCGGTGAATGAGGCGCCCGCTCCGCTGAAAGCCGGAACGCGGCCTGCGACCTCACGAGCGACCGCTGGCTGAGTTTTGCGCCGGCGCCGCGCCCTCGGCGCGGTGGCGATCGGCGGATTCATCCAGGCGGCGGCGCGATGATGGGCGGCGACGTGCGAGAGCGCGGTGCACGCGGCGTTCACGCTGGGCCAAAGTTCCGCGCGCACGGCGTCTTAGCGGGCCGGCCCTGCAGCATTATGCGCCAGCTGGAACCTATTCTGCCGACGGCATAAACGCCGCGTAATCTTTTTGCCGGGGCGGGCGCCGCCGCAATCGCGCCACAGATCGTACCGATATCGGCGGTTGCGGAATGAAACGCGCCCCGCGTAAGCCCCGGCCCGATTTGACGGCCGCGGACCCAAGCCACCGGCGGACAGCCGATCGCGAAATGAGCCGCATACAAATTCAACGTCTCACGAATCCTGAAAGGATTTCGACCATGTCTGCGCGCGCGCTTTTAGTGGCGACCGGTTTGCTTGCAGCGAGCATCGGCCCCGCTTTGTCCGACAGTGTCACCGCGACCGTCTCTGCCTGGGATGCAGCCAGCCGCACCATCACGCTCGAGGATTTCTCGCAGTTTGCGAGCATTCCGGCGACCGTCAAAGTCCCGGACGTTGCCGTCGGCGACCAGGTGACCGTCGACTACATCGCCTACGACAATGGCTACGACACCATCAATTCGATCACCGTGATCAAGGACATCGCCAAGCGGCTCAACCCGAACGACAAGCGCGGCTGACGCCAGCGAACCTCGTAACCCTCTACTTCTTCGTCATGGCCGGGCCGCTTGCCCGGCCATTTCGATTCTTGCCGACTCTCCGGTTCCCACTTTTCCGGATCATGCGCTAGGCTCGCGCCATGAACGGCGACGGACCGCAGCAGGACATCGCGCGCATCGAGGCGCATATCGAGACGCTCGCCGAAGCAATCGAGCGCTGCCGCAAGTTCTCCCTCGCCGCCAAGATCGCCATCGGCACCGGCGCGGCCTGGCTTGTGCTGGCGCTTTTGGGCGCGGTCCCGTCCGTGCCCTACACGCTGATCGCCGCCATGGCCGCGGTGATCGGCGGCATCGTGCTGCTCGGCTCCAACGCCACCACCTGGACGCAGACGGAAAGCGCGCTGCAGCAAAGCGAAAAGATGCGCGCGGAGTTGATTTCGCGCGTCGAGATGCGCGTGGTCGAGGGCGAAAGCCGCACCGTGCATTGAGCGGCAGAGAGACGGCATTCCATAGCTCGCCGCTATGGATTTCGCGCGTAGGAAGCACCGCCGGCATAACCGCAACGTAATATTTTTTGCCCACCGCGCCGCGCCGCAATCGCGCCACAGATGGTTCAGATATCGGCGGCCGCGGAATGAAACGCGCCCCGCGTAAGCTCCAGCCGGATATAGCGGCCGCGGACCCAAGCCACCGGCGAACAGCCGATCGCGATATGAGCCGCTTCGACGTTTCAATCTCTCACGAATCCTGAAAGGAATTCGACCATGTTTATGCGCGCGCTCTTCGTAACGGGCTTGCTGGTGGCGAGCCTCACGCCTGCGGTGTCCGACACCATCACGGCGAGGGTTGTCGCCTGGGACAAAGCGACCCGCAGCCTCACCATCGACGACAAGTCGCAGTTCAAATACATCCCGCAGTCGGTTAAATTTCCCGACGACCTCGCGATCGGCGACGAAGTGACCATCGAGTATGAAGGCGGCGAAGTCGGCCATGACGGCGTGCAAAGCATCGTCATCGCCAAGAAGGCGGCGCCCGCCGATAAGGGCAACTGAGATAGCCCGATCGCATTCACCGCAACGGTCTTCCGGTTAGATAGCGCGCCACGATTTTGTTCGAGGTCGATCGCACGGCAAGGCAGGTGATTATTCACGGTCTCTATTATGCGGGGAGAAGTTTGGGAGGGATCGAGGCGGAGGACGGGTAGGATAACCAGGTCAGGAACAACCGGGGTGCCGAAGCCGCTTGCCGCAGCGGCAGACCTTGCTAAAACCCGCGCATGACCGCGCCATCCGACACGCCGCCCGACCGGCTCAGCAACGATCCCGCCAGCCCCTATTACGACGCCAAGGCGCTCGAACGCGACGTCGGTATCCGCTTCAAGGGAACCGAGCGGACCAATGTCGAGGAATATTGCGTCAGCGAAGGCTGGATTCGCGTGGTGGTCGGGACCGGCAAGGATCGCCACGGCAATCCGCTCACGTTGAAGATCAGCGGCCCGGTCGAGCCGTATTTCAAAAGCTAGTTTGAACGACCGCCGGCGCGCTCGGCCGTCATTACCGAGGGACCGCGATCCGCCTAGAGCGCGATCAGTTTAGATTGAACCACCGCGCTCCCCTAACATTTTGCTTGCGCATGATCTTATCCGACCTTGCTTCGCCCGCCGAAGCGGGCTTCGCGAAGGCGGGAAATCGGTTCCCACTTTTCGGGATCATGCGCTAGCGCACCTTGAACACCAGCTTGCCGGCCAGATGACGGGACTCGCTGAGCTTCAGCGCCGCCACCGCATCCGCCAGATCGTAGACCGTCACCTGCGGCGGGCGGATCACGCCTTGTTCAAACAGCGCGGCGATACGCTGCAGATGCGGACGATCGCGGCCGACCGCCGGACGCAGCGCGGTGACGTCGCCACGCTCGGGCACCGGCGCCTGCGGCCCGGACGCGATGAAAGCCGCGCGGCCGCCGGGTTTGAGCACTTCGAAAGAGCGGCGGGCGACCTCGCCGCCGACGGTTTCGAACACCGCGTCGCAATTCTTGACCGCCTTGGTGAAATCGGTGGCGGTGTAATCGATCACCTCGTCGGCGCCGAGGCCGCGGACATAATCGAGGTTCTTGGCGCTCGCCGTGCTGATGACGCGGGCGCCGAGATGCTTGGCGAGCTGGATGGCGAAGCTGGCGACGCCGCCGGCGCCGCCCTGGATCAGGATGGTCTCGCCCTGCTTGAGTTTCAGCGTATCCTCGATCGAGCACAACGCGGTGAGGCCGGTCAGCGCCAGCGCCGCGGCGTCGATGTGCGACAGCGCGGCCGGCTTGTGGGCGATGATCGCGGCGCCGACGGCGAGCTTCTCGGCATAGGCGCCTTCGCGGCCGGCCTCGAGCACGCCGAATACGTCGTCGCCAACGCGGAGGTCGGTGACGCCGTCGCCGGCCTTGCTCACCACGCCGGAGAAATCGCGGCCGAGGATCAGCGGGAACGGCCCCTTGCCGTAGCTGCCGGCGCGCACTTTCCAGTCGGCGCCGTTGACGCTCGCTGCATGCACGTCGACCACAACCTGCCCCGGCCCCGGCGTTGGATCCGGAAGGTCGCCGTAGTGGAGGACTTCGGGACCGCCGAACCGCTCGATGTAAACCGCTTTCATGGATCGAAACCTTGCGCTTGTTAAAACAAGGGCCGCGCGCGGCTGCCCGCGCTGCAGCCGCTCCACCTCACGACAAGCTTCCTAGAGGGCGGGGCGTATTACTCCGCCGCTTCCTGCCGTGGCAGCGCCGGCTCCACCTTCGCCGCGCAGAACTTGAACTCGGGAATCTTGCCGAAGGGATCGAGCGCAGGATTGGTCAGCATGTTGGCCGCCGCCTCGACATAGGCGAAGGGGATGAACACCACGCCGTCGGGAATGGCGTCGTCTTGCCGTGACGCCAGTTCGACCTCGCCGCGCCGCGTGGTGACGCGCACTTTGTCGCCGGGCTGGATGCGCAGCTTTTCGAAGGTGCCGCGCGACAGCGAGGCGACCGCGCCCGGCTCCAGCGCGTCGAGCACGCTGGCGCGCCGCGTCATGGCGCCGGTGTGCCAATGCTCGAGCTGGCGCCCGGTGGTCAGGATGAAGGGGAAGTCGTGGTCCGGCGTCTCGTCCGGCGGCTGCAGTTTCGCCGCGACGAGCTTGCCGAAGCCGCCAGGGCGCGGGAAGCCCTTGTCAAACACCACGTCGCGGCCGGGCACGTCGGGGCCGTCGACCGGATAGGTGACGTGGTCCTCGCGTTCGACGCGGTCCCAGGTGATGTTGTCGAGCGCCGGCATCAGGCGCGCCATCTCCTCGAACACTTCGCTAACGTGCTTGTAATTCCAGTTCTCGCCCATGCGCTGGGCGAGATCCTGGACGATCCACAAGTCCTGCCGCGCCTCGCCCGGCAGCGGCAGCGCCTTGCGGCCCATCTGCACCTGCCGGTTGGTGTTGGTGACGGTGCCGTCCTTCTCCGGCCAGGCCGAGGCCGGCAGGATGACGTCGGCGTAAGAGCAGGTCTCGGTGAGGAAGATGTCCTGCACCACCAGATGTTCGAGATGCGCCAGCGCGCCGCGCGCGTGGTTCAGGTCGGGGTCGGACATCGCCGGGTTCTCGCCCATGATGTACATGCCCTTGATCTCGTCCGCATGCACCGCGTCCATGATCTCGACCACGGTCTTGCCGCGCTTGGGATCGAGCTTCTTGCCCCAGGCTTTTTCGTACTTGGCGATCTGCTCCGGGTTCTCCACCGATTTGTAGTCGGGGAAGAACATCGGGATGAGGCCCGCGTCCGACGCGCCCTGCACGTTGTTCTGGCCGCGCAAGGGATGCAGGCCGGTGCCGGGGCGGCCGACCTGGCCGCAGATCAGCGACAGCGCAATGAGACAACGCGCATTGTCGGTGCCGTGGGTGTGCTGCGATACGCCCATGCCCCAAAAGATGATGGCGCTTTCGGCGCGCGCGTAGGAACGCGCCACCGCGCGCAGCGTGTCGGCGGGAATGCCGCAGATCGGCTCCATCTCCTCGGGCGTGAAGTCCTTGATGCTCTCGGCGAAGGGAGCGAATCCTTCGACATAAGTCTGCACATATTGCTGGTCGTAGAGTTTCTCGCTGACGATGACGTTGAGCATGGCGTTGAGCATGGCCACGTCGGTGCCGTTCTTGAACTGCATCATCTGCCAGGCGTGGCGTTTGAGCGCCTGCCCGCGCGGGTCCATGACGACCAGCTTGGCGCCGCGCTTGGCCGCCTGCTTGAAGAAGGTGGCGGCGACCGGGTGGTTCTCCGTCGGGTTGGCGCCGATGACGATGATGAAGTCGGAATTCTTGCACTCGTTGAAGGTCGCGGTCACCGCCGCCGAGCCGACGCCTTCGAGAAGCGCGGCGACCGAGGAGGCGTGGCACAGCCGCGTGCAGTGGTCGACATTGTTGGAGCCGAAGCCGGTGCGCACCAGCTTCTGGAACAGATAGGCCTCTTCGTTCGAGCCCTTGGCCGAGCCGAAGCCGGCCAGCGCGCGGGCGCCGTCGCGGTCGCGGATTTTCTTCAAGCCCGCGGCCGCACGCTCCATGGCCTCGTCCCAGCTGGCTTCGCGGAAATGCGTGAACGGGTTGGCCGGGTCGACCAGATCGTCGGCCGATTTGCCAACGCCGTCTTTGCGCACCATTGGCTTCGTCAGGCGCTGCGGGTTCGACACATAGTCGAAGCCGAAGCGGCCCTTCACGCAGAGCCGGTTCTGGTTGGCCGGTCCGTTGCGGCCCACGACGGAGGCGAGCTTGTCATCTTTGATCTGGTACGTGAGCTGGCAGCCGACGCCGCAATAAGGGCAAACGCTGTGCACCTCGCGGTCATGCGCGCCGGTGAACACGTTTTGTGCGTCGACGCGCGTCGCCGGCATCAGCGCGCCGGTCGGGCAGGCCTGCACGCACTCGCCGCAGGCAACGCAAGTCGAAGCGCCCATCGGGTCGTCGAAGTCGAACACGATCTTCTCGGCGTGGCCGCGGCCGGCCATGCCGATGACGTCGTTGACCTGCACTTCACGGCAGGCGCGGACGCAGAGATTGCACTGGATGCAGGCGTCGAGATTGACCGCCATGGCCGGGTGCGAGCGGTCGGGCGCGGGAACGACTTGCGCCTCGCGCTTGGGGAAACGCGTCGTATTCTCGACGCCCTGGCGCTTGGCGACCTTCCACATTTCCGATTCGGGATCGTGGGCGATGTCGAGCGCCGGCTGGTCGGTCATCAAAAGCTCGGCGACCATCTTGCGCGCGGTCTTGGCGCGATCGGTCTGCGTCTTCACCTTCATGCCCGGCGTGGGCGTGCGCAGGCAGCTCGCGGCGAGCACGCGCTCGCCCTCGATCTCGACCATGCAGACGCGGCAATTGCCGTCGGCGCGGTAGCCGGGTTTCGGCGAATAGCATAGATGCGGCAGCTTGATGTCGAGCCGGCGGGCGGCGCGGAAGATGGTCTCGCCCTTGCGGATGTCGATCTCGCGCTCGTCGATGAAGAAGGTCTGCGCGGTTGCGCCTTCGCCCTTGCCGGCGACCTTGTCGGCGGCGGCGGTGTGCGCGACCGCGGGCTTGCCGCCGCCGACCGCGTCGGTGAGCGCCGCACCCTTATTGTCGTGGCCGTAGCCGGCGGGTTTTTTCGCATCGGTCATAGCGTCAGTCCTTCATTCCCAATTCCCCAGCGGCTTGGAAAGCTCGTCGGGAAAATATTTCAGCACGCAAAGCAGCGGATTGGGCGCGGCCTGGCCGAGCCCGCAGATGGAAGCGTCGCGCATCAGGGTCGAGAGTTCGGTCAAGAGCGCCGCGTCCCAGGGCCCGCGCGCCATCAGCTTGACCGCCTTCTCGGTGCCGGCGCGGCACGGCGTGCACTGGCCGCAAGATTCGTCCTCGAAGAATTTCAGCAGGTTCAACGCCACCGCTTTCATGTCGTCCTTGTCGGACAGAATGACAACAGCGTGGGAACCGACGAAGCAGCCGTATTTTTCCAGCGTGCCGAAATCGAGCGGCTCGTCGGCCATCGAGGCCGGCAGGATGCCGCCGGAGGCGCCGCCCGGCAGGTAGCCTTTGAACGCATGGCCGTCGGCCATGCCGCCGCAGAATTCCTCGATCAGTTCGCGCGCGGTGACGCCGGCCGGCGCCACCACCACGCCCGGCTTTTTCACCCGGCCGGAGACCGAAAAGCTGCGGAAGCCTTTGCGCTCGCGGCGGCCTTGCGACGTCATCCATTCGGGGCCTTTTTCCACGATGTCGCGCACCCAGAAGAGCGTCTCGACGTTCTGCTCCAGCGTCGGGCGGCCGAACAGGCCGACCTGAGCGACATATGGCGGGCGGTGGCGCGGCAGGCCGCGCTTTCCCTCGATCAACTCGATCATCGCCAACTCTTCGCCGCAGATGTAAGCGCCGGCGCCGCGGCGCAGGTGCAGCTTGGTGTGCGCCGACAAGCCCGCCGCCTCGACCTTGGCGATCTCGCCGGCCAGCATCAGCCGCAGCTCGGGATATTCGTCGCGGATGTAGAGATAAGTGTCGGCAGCTTCCACGACCCAGGCGGCGATCAGCATGCCCTCGATGAAGCGGTGCGGGTCTTGCTCGAGGTAATAGCGGTCCTTGAAGGTGCCGGGTTCGCCCTCGTCGGCATTGACCGCGAACAGGCGCGGCGCCGGTTCGGCGCGCACCAGCGACCATTTGCGCCCGGTCGGAAAACCGGCGCCGCCGAGGCCGCGCAAGCCGGCATCGCTGACGATCTTGATCAGTTCGTCGATGCCGCGCCGGCCGGCGAGACAATCTTTCAATAGCGTGTAGCCGCCGCCTTTTTGATAGGCGGCAAAATCCGCGCCCGGTTTCCAGGCATGCGCGTGCCTATCCGCCTTCACGTCCGCGGACACCTTTTCCGTCGTCGCCTTGAACGTCTGCAGGTGCCCGACGGCGGCGACCGGCGCGCGGTCGCAGGCGCCCATGCAGGGCGCGCGCACCACGCGCACTTCCCTGCCGAGGATGCCCGGCAATTTCGCCAGCAATGTTTCCGCCCCGGCCATGGCGCAGGACAATGAATCGCAAACGCGCACGGTGATCGCAGGCGGCGCCGGTCCGTCCTTCACCACGTCGAAATGCGAATAGAAAGTGGCGACCTCGTAGACCTCGGTGAGCGCCATCTTCATTTCGGCGGCAAGGGCTGCGAGATGCGCGGCGGACAGATGCCCGTAATGGTCCTGGATCAGATGCAGATGCTCGATCAGGAGATCGCGCCGGCGCGGCCGGTCGGTGAGCAGCGCGCGCACCTCGTCGAGCGCCGCCGGATCGACCTGGCGGCCCTTGGGCGTGCGCGGCGGCCGGCCCTTGCCGGCGCCCCCGCCGCTAAAGCGCGGCGGAGCTTGGATATTCATGGCGTCACTCTCTTCTGGTCATTCCGGGGCGCCGCGTCAGCCGTGAACCCGGAATCCAGATACCTGCTTTGAGTTCGCATCTGGATTCCGGGCCCCGCGCTTCGCGCGGTCCGGGAATGACCGTTGGTAGAGATTTGAAACCGTTCTGATCGTCAGACAACCCCGTGCTTGGCATGGGTTGATAGATATTTTCTATCAATGATAAGGTCGTTGCTGCTTATTTCTTGTGCGAGCGATATGGCGGCTTTTCTTCTAACTTACTGGACTTAAAGGAATAATAGATTGATCGACAAACTCGACTTCATCCTGGCGCTGGCGCGGGAGAAGCACTTCGGCCGCGCGGCGGAGGCTTGCGGGGTGACGCAGCCGACGCTGTCGGCGGGGGTGAAGCAGCTCGAGGAGCAGATGGGCGTGCTGCTGGTCAACCGCGGCTCGCGTTTCCAGGGCTTCACGCCGGAAGGCCAGCGCGTGCTGGAATGGGCGCGCCGCATCGTCGGCGACACCAGGCAGATGCGCGAGGAGATCAACTCGCTGCGCCACGGATTGTCGGGACGCCTGCGCATCGCCGCCATCCCGACGGCGCTGGCGATGGTGGCGGCGCTGACCACGCCCTATCGCGAGCGCCATCCCAACGTCCAGTTCACCATCTACTCGCGCAACTCGCTCGACGTGCTCGAACTGCTCGACAATCTCGAGATCGAAGCCGGCATCACCTATGTCGAGAACGAGCCGCTCGGACGCGTCAGCACGGTGCCGCTTTATCGCGAGCGCTACCGGCTGCTCACCGCCGCCGACGCGCCGCTCGGCAACCGTGACACCGTGACCTGGGCCGAGGTGGCGCAGGTGCCGCTCTGTTTGCTGACGCCCGACATGCAGAACCGGCGCATCATCGACCGCCTGCTCAAGAGCGCCGGCGGCGAAGCGCGCCCGACGCTGGAATCGGATTCCATGATCCTGTTGTTTTCGCACGTGCGCACCGGCCGCTGGGCAAGCGTGATGCCGGCGCGGCTGGCGGAAACCTTGGGGCTGACCGATACCATCCGCGCCATTCCGATCACGCATCCGGAGGCGGTGCAGACCATCGGCCTGGTGGTGCCGGCGCGCGCGCCGATGACGCCGATCACCGCCGCGCTGGTGGAACAAGCAAAGCGCGTGGCGCCGCAACTCGATTAGTACAAATCCATAGCCCGGCGCTATGGTTCATCGCGATATTTTTTCCGGCGCAGCCAACTGATTTCTTGCTTCGACCCGGGCGCGCGCGTATTCAAAACGTCCGCCGGTCCATCTCGTCGGGACGTTTCGCGATGCCACGCAGCTTCGTCTACGGCACCGTCCGCGACTCACAACGCACCGCGATCTATGTGATCCGCGTCAAAGACGACATCATCGACGCGGTCGAGGCCGACATGATCGCCGAACGGCTGCGCAACCATCTGCAGGCGCGCGGCGATTTCGCCGCCGACGTCGTGGTGGTGGAGGGCGAGGGCAAGGAAACGCTGCGGCTTTACGGCATCCCCTATTCGGTATCGCGCGTGCGCGCCGCCATGTTCAACGCCGCGATTTCCTGGGCGCCGATCGAGCTGGACTAGGCGGGGAACGGAGTCACGTCTGGTTCGTTATCGCTGCGCACATCGCTGGGGCGCAACGAAGGTCATGATCACCCAACTCAATCCACCGCTGCCCATGCGGACGCCGAAGGGCGACGGGCTGGCGCATTTTGTCATCGATTACGGGCCGGAGAGCAACCTGCTCTGGGTCGTGTTCATGCAGAAGGACGGCGCCTGCTGGGCCGTCCCTAACCCCGAGGTGAGCCTGAAAGCCAACTGGTCCATGGGCCGGCGCGAGCCGGAAGCGGCAGCCGAGGCGCCGGACACCGCGCCGGCCGAAGCGGAAAAGGTGCATCGCATCTTCGCCGCATCGCAAAGCTGATCTTATGGCCTCCGCATCGCTCACAGCTTTCGGTTTCAACTGCAGCCTGAAGAGCGCGAGCGGCAGGGAATCGTCTTCGACCGACGTGTTGCTCAAGCAGATTTTCGCCGCGCTTGCGGCGCAGGGCGCGACCGGCGAGTTCGTGCGCGCTGTCGATTACGACATCAAGCCCGGCGTGAAATCGGACGAGGGCAAAGGCGATGCCTGGCCGGGTTTGCTCAAGCGGGTGCTGGCGGCCGATATCCTGGTCATCGCCTCGCCGATCTGGCTCGGGCAGCCGTCGAGCGTTTGCAAGCGCGTGCTCGAACGCATGGACGCCTTCCTCGACGAGAAGGACAGGCGCGGCCGCATGCCGTCCTACGGCAAAGTCGCGCTGATCGGCGTGGTCGGCAATGAAGACGGCGCGCATCATGTCGGCGCCGAGGTGGCGCAGGCGCTGTTCGAGGTCGGCTTTACCATTCCCGCCGGCGGCTCGACCTATTGGGTCGGCGAAGCCATGGGCTCGAAGGAGTACAAGGAGTTCAAGAAGCCGCCGAAAGTTGTGGCGCAATGGACCAAGATGCTCGCCTCCAACACCGCGCATCTGGCGCGGCTGTTGAAGGGCGAGCAGTATCCGGGGATCGCGGGCGGGCGGTAGGCTTACGCCACCTTCACGTCCATGTGGCGGAACATGGCCTTGCGCGCTTCTTCATCGAACTCGGCCTTGAACTTGTGCTTGTCGCGCATAGCATTGGCGCGCGCCGCCGCCGGCCGCGCGGAAATCTCGTCGACCAGCCGCTTCACGTTGGGAAACTTCGCCCAGGCGCCTTCGCCCAGCGCGACCGGGATGAGCCGCGCCCAGCCCCACAGCGCCATGTCGACAATGGTATAGGTGTCGTCGACCACGTATTCCTGCGTGCCAAGCCGCGCGTCGAGGATGCCGTAGTGACGCTGCGCCTCGTACATATAGCGGTTGACGGCGTAGTCGTTGCCTTCTTTCGGCGCGTATTGGCGGAAATGCACCGACTGCCCGGAAAAGGGCCCGACGCCGGAGGCGATGAAAAAGAGCCATGACAGCAATTCGCCGCGCAGCTTGTCGCCCTTGGGCGGCAGGAACTTGCCGGTCTTCTCGGCGAGATAGAAAAGGATCGCGTTCGAATCGAACACGGTGGCGCCGCCGTCGACGATCGCCGGCACCTTGGCATTGGGATTGATCTTGAGAAATTCCGGCGTGTGCTGCTCGCCCTTGCGCGTGTCGACCGGGATCGCCTCGTAAGGCAGTTCGCACTCTTCAAGCATCAGCGCCACCTTCATCGGATTGGGCGCGCCGCTATAGTAGAACTTGATCATCTGTTTTCTTCCCTCGTTTCATTTTGTCGTCCCCGCGAAAGCGGGGACCCATACGCCGTGTCCTCACGATAGCATACGGAGTATGGGTCCCGGGTCTCGCTTGCGCTCGCCCGGGACGACGGTGCAGCTAGAACAACCCGACAATCCTTCCGTCCGGGCCGACATCGATCGAATCGGCGGCCGGCACCCGCGGCAGGCCGGGCATGGTCATGATCTCACCGCAGATCACCACGATGAATTCGGCGCCGGCGGACAGCCGCACTTCACGCACCGGAATGGTGAAGTCGACCGGCGCGCCCTTGGCGTCGGGGTTGGTGGAGAACGAGTACTGCGTCTTGGCGATGCAGACCGGCAGCTTGCCGTAGCCCATGCTTTCGAAGGTGGCGAGCTGGTCGCGCACCGACTTGTCGGCGGCAATGTCCTTCGCCCGGTAGATCTTCTGCGCGATGGTGCGCACCTTTTCCAACAGCGGCATTTCGTCGGGATAAAGCAGCTTGAGCTTGCTCTTGCCGCTGTCGACCGCCTTGACCACGGCGCGGGCGACGTCGGCGGCGCCCTCCCCGCCCAGCGCCCAATGATCGGCCATCAGCGCTTCGACGCCGAGCTTGGCGCAGGCGTCCTTGACCAGCTTGATCTCGGCATCGGTGTCGGCGGAGAAGCGATTGATCGAAACCACCGGCACCAGGCCGAAGTTCTGCATGTTCTCGACGTGGCGCTGCAGGTTGGCCATGCCGGCGGCAAGCGCCGTGAGGTTTTCCTTCTTCAGGTCTTCTTTCTTGACGCCGCCATGCATCTTCAGCGCGCGGATGGTGGCGACCAGCACTACGGCGTCGGGCGAAAGCCCGGTCTTGCGGCACTTGATGTCGAGGAATTTCTCGGCGCCGAGGTCGGCGCCAAAGCCGGCTTCCGTCACCACGTAGTCGGCAAGCTTGAGCGCGGTGGTGGTGGCGAGCACCGAGTTGCAGCCGTGCGCGATGTTGGCGAAGGGGCCGCCGTGGATGAAGGCGGGCGTGCCCTCCAGCGTCTGCACCAGATTGGGCGAAAGCGCGTCTTTGAGCAACGCGGTCATCGGCCCCTGCCCTTTGATATCGCCGGCGCGCACCGGTTTACGGTCGCGGGTATAGCCGACGATGATATTGGCGAGGCGCGCTTTGAGGTCGTCGATATTCTTGGCGAGACAGAACACCGCCATCACCTCGGAGGCGACGGTGATGTCGAAGCCGTCCTCGCGCGGGAAGCCGTTGGCGACGCCGCCGAGCGAACTGGCGATCGAGCGCAGCGAACGGTCGTTCATGTCGACCGCGCGCCGCCAGGTGACGCGGCGGCCGTCGATGCCGAGCGAATTGCCCCAATAGATGTGGTTGTCGATCAGCGCGCAGAGCAGGTTATTGGCGGCGCCGATGGCGTGGAAGTCGCCGGTGAAGTGCAGATTGATGTCTTCCATCGGCACCACCTGGGCATAGCCGCCGCCGGCGGCGCCGCCTTTGACGCCGAAGCAGGGGCCGAGCGAGGGCTCGCGCAGGCAGCACATCGCCTTCTTGCCGATGTGATTGAGCGCGTCGGTCAGGCCCACGGTGGTGGTGGTCTTGCCCTCGCCCGCCGGCGTCGGCGTGATGGCGGAGACCAGGATCAGCTTGCCGTTGGGTTTGGATTGCAGCGACTTGATGTAGTTCATCGACACCTTGGCCTTGTAGTGGCCGTAAGGGTCGAGATTTTCCGGACCGATGCCGAGTTTTTCCTTGGCGAGCTCCATGATCGGCCGTGGCTTCGCAGCCTGGGCGATTTCGATGTCGGATTTCGGATTTTGATGCTGCGAGGCGGGCATGTGGGATTTTCCAATGATGTGAAGGTCAGAATTTCTCGGCTGTCATGCCCGCGAATGCGGGTATCCAGTAAACACCGACCGATCCGTGATTACTGGGTCCCCGCTTTCGCGGGGACGACAAAAACGTGTCATGTGAACTTCGCTCCGGGTGCGAGCTTGGCGCTGGCCGCCCATTCGCCGGCGGCGATCTTCTTGCCGTCGGCCGGCTGCACACGGGTGACCTTGATGCGGCCGTCGGCGCAGACGACGGTGAAGCCGTCGGCCGCGACCGCGACGATCTCGCCGAGCTTGCCGGCAATGCCTTTGGGATCCTTGGCCGGCAACGGCGTGGCGTCGAAGATTTTCAGGGTGGCGCCGTTCAGCGTCGCCCAGGCGCCGGGCGCCGGATTGCAGCCACGAATTAATGGATCGATCTGACGCCAGGACTTGCCCCAATCGATCTTGGCGTTGCCGGCGCCGCAGCGGCCTTCGTACGTTGCTTTGGATTCGTCCTGCTTGAGGCGCGGCGCCTTGCCGGCTTTGACGAGATCGACGGATTCGAGCATGGCCTCGACGCCCAAGGGAAACAGGCGGTCAAAATAGACCGTGCCCAGCGTGTCGGTCGAAGAGATCGGCGTCTTCTTTTGCATGAGGACGTCGCCGGTATCGAGCCCGTTGTCGGGCCAGAAGATCGACAGCCCGGTCTCCTTTTCGCCGAGGATGATTGGCCAGTTAATCGCCGAGGCGCCGCGATAGGCCGGCAGCAGCGACGGGTGATACTGGATCGAGCCGTGCGTCGGGATGTTGAGAAACTCTTCCGGCACGAACAGCGTGACGAAGGCCATCACCTGCAAATCGGGCTTGAGCGCCTTGAACTCCTCCCACACTTTCGGGTCCTTGTAGGACGAAGGCTGATAGACCGGCAGCTTGGCGGCGATGGCGGCTTCCTTCAGCGGATCGGCCTTGGCGCCCTCTTTCTCCGGCGCGACATAGACCGCGACCACGTCCTCGCCGCGCTTGATCAGCGCTTCCAGCACGGCCTTGCCGAACGCTTGTTGGCCGTGGACCACGATACGCATCGGACAATCCTCCCACTCATACTTTCCCGGCCGCATGCGCGGCGCGAAGGCGCGCTGCAAACCGAGCTAAACACCGACGGCTCCGCGATTACTGGGCCCCCGCCTTCGCGGCGGGCGACAACTTCCTTACGCCGCCTTCTCCTTCTTCTCCGGCGCGCTCAGGGCGCCGGAGCTCTTGATCTCGGCGATCTCCGCCGCCTTGAAGCCGAGCACTTCTTTGAGGATCTCGTCGGTGTGCTCGCCCAAGAGCGGCGAGCGCTTCACTTCGGTGACCGAATCCGACATCTTCACCGGATTGCCGACGGTCAGATATTTGCCGCGGCCCGGATGATCGACCTCGACCACCGTGCCGGTCGCACGCAGCGACTGCTCCTCGGCGATTTCCTTCATCGACAGAATCGGCCCGACCGGAATGTCGACCTTGTTGCAGATGTCCATGACCTCGAACTTGGTCTTGGTCATGGTCCATTCTTCGATGGTCGCGAAGATCTGCTTGAGCCGCGGCAGCCGCGCCGGCGGCGTCGCGTAGTCGGGATCGGTCTTCCATTCCGGCTTGCCGATCAGGTCGCAGATCGCGCCCCAGACCGGCGCCTGGGTGATGAAGTAGACGTAGGAGTCGGGATCGGACTCCCAGCCTTTGCATTTCAAGATCCAGCCGGGCTGGCCGCCGCCGGAATCGTTGCCGGCGCGCGGTACCGCCTTGCCGAAGGCAACGCCCTCGCCGTATTGGCTGTATTCGGTGAGCGGCCCGTGCGTGAGGCGTTGCTGGTCGCGCAGCTTAACGCGCGCGAGGTTGAGGACGCCATCCTGCATGGCGCACAGCACCTTCTGGCCGCGGCCGGTGCGGGTGCGCTGATAGAGCGCGGCGCAGATGCCGAAGGCAAGATGCAGGCCGGTGCCCGAGTCGCCGATCTGCGCGCCGGTGACCAATGGCGGGCCGTCGCGGAAGCCGGTGGTCGAAGCCGAGCCGCCGGCGCATTGCGCGACGTTCTCGTAAACCTTGCAGTCTTCGTAGGGGCCGGGGCCGAAGCCTTTCACCGAAGCGACGATCATGCGCGGGTTGAGCTTGTGGATGTGCTCCCAGGTCAAGCCCATGCGATCGAGCGCGCCGGGCGCGAAATTTTCCACCAGCACGTCGCAGACCTTGATCAGCGCGTCGAGCACGCGCTTGCCTTGCGGGTGCTTGCTATCGATGGTGATCGAGCGCTTGTTGCCGTTGAGCATGGTGAAGTAGAGGCTGTCGGCGCCTTTCACGTCGCGCAATTGGCCGCGGGTGATGTCGCCGACGCCGGGCCGTTCCACCTTGATGCAGTCGGCGCCCATATAGCCGAGCAACTGCGTGCAGGTCGGACCCGACTGCACGTGGGTGAAGTCGAGAATCCGGATGCCGTCGAGGGCTTTACCGGCCTGGCCGTAGGGTTTGCCGCTTGGCTTGGGCAGGCCGTTGGCGGGCGCCTTCTTGGCGCTGGCCATTTTCACCACCTTTTTCGACGCCGGCCTGGATTTGGCCTTGCCTTTCGCTTTCGCGTGTTTTGCTTTTTTACGAACTGCCATTTTGGTCTCCTGCCTCTCCCCCGTTCGTGCCCGCGGAAGCGGGCATCCAGGCTTTTCCGGCACTGGGTCCCCGCTTGCGCGGGGACGAACGGTCAATGTTTGCCCTTGAATGCCGGTTTCTATTTCTTCTTCAGCTTGCTTTGCGGATTGAGGTTTCCGATGCGGCCCAACTCCGAGCCGGCGGCCGGGTCGATCGCCGCGTTGATCAGCGTCGGCTTGCCGGAATCCATCGCGGCGTTCACCGCGCGCTTGAGCTCGTCCGGCGAGGTCGCATTCACGCCGACGCCGCCGAAGGCTTCGATCATCTTGTCGTAGCGCGCGCCTTTGACGAAGACCGTCGGCGCCGGATCGGCGCCGGCCGCATTGACGTCGGTGCCGCGATAGATGCCGTCATTGTTGAAGATGACGACGCAGACCGGCAGGTTGTAACGGCAGATGGTCTCGATCTCCATGCCGGAGAAACCGAAGGCGGAGTCGCCTTCGACCGCCAGCACCGGCTTGCCGGTCTCCACCGCCGCGGCGATGGCGTAGCCCATGCCGATGCCCATGATGCCCCAGGTGCCGACGTCGAGACGCTTGCGCGGCTGATACACATCGATGATGCCGCGCGCGAGGTCGAGCGTGTTGGCGCCCTCGTTGACCAGAATGGCGTCCGGCCGCTCCTTGACGACGGTGCGCAGGACGCCGAGCGCGCCGTGATAGTCCATCGGCACGTTGTTGTTCATCAGCCGCGGCGCCATTTTGGCGACGTTGTCGTCGCGCTTGCTGGTCACCGTTTTAATCCAGTCCGCCACCTTCAACGGGAAGGGGTCCTCGTCTCCCGCCTTGAGCGGCTCTGCTGCCTTGAGCAGCGCCGTTACGCAGGAGCCGATATCGCCGACGACGGGCGCCGCGATCTCGACGTTCGAATCCATTTCCTTCGGCTCGATGTCGATCTGGATGAACTTCTTCGGCGCCTCGCCCCAGACCTTGCCCTTGCCGTGCGACAATAGCCAGTTAAGGCGCGCGCCGATCAGCATGACGACGTCGGAGTCCTTCAGCACCGTCGAGCGCGCCGCGCCCGCGCATTGCGGATGCACGTCGGGCAACAGGCCTTTCGCCATGCTCATCGGCAGGAAGGGAACGCCGCTCTTTTCCACCAGCGCGCGGATGGCATCGTCGGCCTGCGCGTAAGCGGCGCCCTTGCCGAGGATGATCAGCGGGCGCTTGGCGCTTTTGAGCACGTCGAGCGCACGCTTGATCGCGGCCGGCGCCGGGATTTGCGCGGGTGCCGCATCGATCACTTTGACCAACGACTTCTGTCCGGCCGCAGCATCTATGACTTGGCCGAACAGCTTGGCCGGCAGATCGAGGTAGACGCCGCCCGGACGCCCCGAAACGGCGGCGCGGATGGCGCGGGCAATACCGATGCCGATGTCGGCGGCATGCAGCACGCGAAAGGCCGCCTTGCACAGCGGCTTGGCGATGGCGAGCTGATCCATCTCCTCGTAGTCGCCCTGCTGCAGGTCGACGATCTCGCGCTCGGACGAACCCGAGATCTGGATCATCGGAAAGCAGTTGGTGGTGGCGTGCGCCAGCGCGGTCAGGCCGTTGAGAAAGCCGGGCGCCGACACCGTCAGGCAGACGCCGGGCTTCTTGGTGAGGAAGCCGGCGATGGAGGCGGCATAGCCGGCATTCTGTTCATGACGGAAGGACAGGACGCGGATGCCGGCGGCCTGCGCCATGCGGCCGAAGTCCGTGATCGGAATTCCGGGCACGCCGTAGATCGTGGTGAGGCCGTTAAGCTTGAGCGCATCGATGACGAGGTGAAAGCCGTCGGTCAGCTCCTGTTCCACTCCGGCTGCTGCCGCATCGCTGGATTTTTCTTTCACTGCTGCATCAGCCATGGGACTCCTCCCTGGTATCTTTTCAATCGAGATAGTCGGCGTATTGCGCGACATGCTCGGCGAGGCCGAGCGCGTGGTCGCGCACCAGCTCTTCCGCGCGATCGGTTGAGCGCGCTTCCAGAGCCTCGATGATGTTCATGTGATCGCGGATCGAGCGGTCGGCGCGATCCTTTTCGCCGATGGTCTTGCGGCGGATCATGCGCATGTGGGTGAAAAGATTTTCCGCCAGATCGATCAATACGGCGTTACGGGACAGACGGATGATGCTCTGGTGGAACTCGATATTGGCGTCGGAATATTCGTCGAGATGGGCGCGCACTTTGCCGCCGTCGAAGGTGGCGAACAGGCGCCGCAGCCCGGCGATTTCTTCATCGCTCGCGGCCTGCGTGATCAGCCGCGCCGCCATGCTTTCCAGCGCCGCCCAGGCGGTGATCATCTCGATGACTTCGCGCCTGGTCTTGCGCACCACGTAGACGCCGCGGCGCGGCACCGAGCGCACGAAGCCTTCGCTTTCGAGCTGCGCCATGGCTTCGCGCACCGGCGTGCGGCTGATGCCGAAATTCTGCGCGAGTTTTCTCTCGTCGAGGCGGATGTCGTCGCGGCTGCGGTAGATGTCCATCGCCACGATGGCGTTCTTCAGCGCGGCATAGGCCTGGTGCTTGAAGCTCGGCGTGACGTCGATCGGCGCGAGCACCGGCGAAACCGCCGCGCCGACGGCGGACGGCCGGGCACGGGGGCGTAGACTGGAGCGGCGGGAGGGGCGGCTGGGGCTACTCATGACTGGTATACAATATGCCAGCGGCCTCCAAGGCACGCAACGGGGTTAGGATCGTTAAGCCGGTTTTACAGGCCCAAATACGAGAGATCGACGTCGCCGCCCGGCTCACTCGGCCGGCTTTAGTCCCGTGCCGCGCTTTCCACGCAGCGCGGTGAAGATTTTCGAAATCAGCGGCCAGAACAGCATGATCATGCTGAGCGCGGTGATGGTGCCGACCAGGCCGTTCGACCAGAAGATCGAAAGGTGGCCCTGCGAGCCGATCATCGCCTGGCGGAACGAACTCTCGGCGCGGCCGCCCAAGACGATCGCCAGCACCATCGGCGCCAGCGGATAGTCGAGTTTCTTGAACAGGTAGCCGATGACGCCGAACATCACCATGAAGATGAGATCAGCAGGCGCATTCGACAGCGTGTAGGAGCCGATGGCGCAGACCGCGATGATGATCGGCGCGATGATCGAAAACGGAATGCGCATGATCGAGGCCCAGAACGGCACCGTGAACAGCACAATGGCG
>CAWDUB010000007.1:0-9804 GCA_963805375.1 uncultured Alphaproteobacteria bacterium
ATTGTCAGGCAATAACGGCCGCGCCGCCGGTAAAGATCGGGCGCGATCCACCACCCCTGCAGCGCCAATTCCAGCCAATCCGTGGTAACTTTGCGCTCAACCAGCCGCGGCGAGCCGTTTCGCTCGCTGCGCTTGCGGCACAGGCTGCCGGCCGACCACCGCGGCATAACCGGCGATCGGTTTTGGCTTGCCGACGAGATAACCCTAAATCTCATTGCAGCGCTCGTTGGCAAGAAACTTGAGCTGGTCCTCGGTCTCGACACCCTCCGCCACCACCGGCAGGTTGAGGCCGCGGCCGAGCGCGATGACCGCGCGGATGATGGCGGCCGCCTGCTGGCTGCGGCCGAGATTGGCGACGAAGGACCGGTCGATCTTGATCTTGTCGAACGGGAACGACTGCAAATAGGACAGCGACGAATAGCCAGTGCCGAAGTCGTCCATGGCGATGCGCAGGCCGAGATGCTTCAGCTGGCGCAAAATCGACAGCGCACGTTCAAAATCGCCGATCAGCACGCCTTCGGTGATTTCGAGCTCGACGCGCGCCGGCGCCAGGCCGGTTTCCAGCAGGATCTCATGCAGCAGCTTGGGCAAATTGCCGCGCTGGAACTGCACCGGCGAAAGATTGATGGAGAAGTCGAGCGGGCGCGGCCACGAGGCCGCTTCGCGGCAGGCGGTGCGCAGGATCCATTCGCTCAGCGGCACGATGATCCCGCTTTCCTCGGCCATCGGGATGAAAGTGGCGGGCGAGATCAGTCCGCGGGTTGGATGGTGCCAGCGCACGAGCGCTTCAAAGCCGGTGATCTCGCCGTCGATATGCGCCTGCGGCTGGTAATGCAGCTCGATTTCGCCGCGGGCGATGGCACTGCGCAAGTCCTGCTGTAGCGCGCGCTTTTCACGCAGCGTTTTGTCCATCGCCATTTCGAAGAAACGGATCGAGCCGCGCGCTTCCGCTTTGGCGCGGAACAGTGCGGCATCCGCATGGGCGACCAACGTGGTGGCGTCATCGCCGTCCTGCGGGAAAATGGCGACGCCGATGGTCAGCTCGACGCGCATCGCGTGACCGTCGATGTCGATATCGGTATCGAGCGCCGCCGACAACCGCTCGGCAACGGCCTCAGCCGTAGCCGGCTGGGGCCCGGTCGGCGTGATGACGGCAAATTCATCGCCGCCAATGCGGGCGAGGAAGGCGCCCTGACAGGCCACTTCCAGACGACTTGCCACTTCACGCAACAAAGCATCCCCGGTTTCGTGGCCGAATACGTCGTTGATCTCCTTGAAGCGGTCGAGATCGGCGCATAGCACCGCAAAGCTTTCTCCTGAAGCGCTCGCCATGTCGAGCACAGCCGCGAAGCATTGATTGAAACCCTGCCAATTCGGCAGGTCGGTGAGTGCGTCGTGTCGCGCCATATGAGCAATGCGCGCCTCATCGCGTCTGCGGTCGGTCAGGTCGTGGATGACGCTGATGAGATACTGCATGTTGCCGTCTTCGCCTTTCACAGGCAGGCGCATCGCGGTAACAATGCGGACACCGTTGGCGGGCGTGACGATGATGTGTTCTTCGGTGGAGATGGGCTCGCCCGAGTCGATCAGTTTCCGATCGTGCTTGTTGATCGTGTCGACGGTGGTCGCCGGCATCACTTCCTCGGCGGTCTTGCCTAGGATCTTACTTCGGTCGAGGCCGAAATATTTTTCCGCGGCGAGATTGATCAGCACATATTTCAGCTCGGCGTCCTTGACGATGATCGGCGACGGCACATTCTCGATGATCTTGTCGAGAAATTCGCGCGTGCTTTCCAAACGGCGCTCGGCCCGTTTGCGTTCGGTGACGTCCTCGTGCGTCGCGACCCAGCCGCCGCTTTTGATCGGTTGGTTGACGACGGCGATGGTGCGGCCGTCTTTCAATTCGATATTGACCGTGAAGGTTTCGCCCTGCTCGAGCGCCACGCGCAATTGGCTTTCATAGCGGTGCGGATCGAGCGGAAAAGTTCCGGCGGCGATGCGCGCGTCAAGCAAGTTGCGAATGCCGCAGCCGCGCCAGATAAGCTTGGGATCGATGTTGTACATCGTCCGATAGCGATCGTTCCAGACCAGCAGCCGATTTTGCGCATCGAACATGCACAGGCCCTGGATCATATTGTTGATGGCGGCGTCGAGTTGCTTGTTCTGGTCGCTGAGGCTGTGCCGGACGCGCCAGGCCAACAGCGATTCAACCACGCACATGCCGCACAGCGCGCCAACGACGGCCGCCACCGCAATCGACAGTGAGGTCAACGACAGCGAATAGGCGTCGATCGTCTCCATCACCGCGAGCGTGACGGCAAAGCACAGGACGCCGGCGACAATGATCATTCGCCAGTCGCGATATGTCCGCATGTAGTCCGCCATCCCAAACACAATCCACAGGCGGACCGCACTGGGCGAATGCCCACCAATCCGCCATCGTTCACAATTTACAGGCATCGAATTTTGGCCCGCGTTAATGGGCGGCGGCCAAAATCGTTAATCGCCAATCAATGCTAAAAACATATGACCGCGGTCATGAAATTTGGCGTGACCTTTGGCGGTACTGGGATGCCTCAACGCGGCTTAAGAAAGGCGAAATCGCACCCTTGGTCGGCGCCGAGGATCTCCTGCGCGTAGAGCCGGGCATAGCCGCGCGGTGGAACTTCGGCTGACGGCTTGGCGACCGCGGCGCGGCGTTTGAGCTCGGCCTCGTCGACGGCGAGATCGATGCGGCGCTGTTTGACCGACAAGCGGATGCGGTCGCCGCTCTTCACCAACGCAAGCGGGCCCCCGGACGCGGCATCCGGCGTCACGTGCAGCACGATGGTG
The DNA here is from genome assembly GCA_963805375.1 of uncultured Alphaproteobacteria bacterium. Taxonomy (GTDB): domain Bacteria; phylum Pseudomonadota; class Alphaproteobacteria; order Rhizobiales; family Xanthobacteraceae; genus Pseudolabrys. The sequence continues at coordinate 2,833 of CAWDUB010000007.1, forward strand.
CCGAAAGCCGTGCCGCTCATGCGCGCGTCCGACACGCGCACCATGTCCTTGACGCCTTGCGCGGCGAGCTTTTTCGGGATCGGCAGATAGCCGGCCTCCGGCATCGCCGCCGGCGAATGCGGGCCGGCGTTTTGCAGCACCAAGATGTCGTCCGCGGTCACGTCGAGCTTGGCATCGTCGATGCGCGCGGCGAGATCCTCGAGCGAAGAAAACACCACCGCCCTGCCCTCGTGCTCGAACAGCCGGCTGTCGGCGGCCGAGCGCTTGAGGATGGCGCCCTGCGGCGCCAGGTTGCCGAACAGCGCCACCAACCCGCCTTGCGGCTCCAGGGGTGCATTACGCTCGGCGATGATCGTGCCGTCGACCCAGCCGCCATCGTCTTTTAGCCGCTCGCCGAGGGTTTCACCGGTCACCGTCGTCACATCAAGGTGCAGCAGATCCTTCAGCTCGCGCATCAGCGCCCCGATGCCGCCGGCGGCGAAGAAATCCTCCATGTAGCTGGTGCCGACCGGCTTCAAATTCACCAGCACCGGCGTGGTGTCGGACAATTCGTTGAGCTTTTGCAGCGACACCGGAATGCCGGCGCGGCCGGCAATCGCCGTCAAATGGATGATGGCATTGGTGGAGCCGCCGATCGCCAGCAGCACGCGCAATGCGTTCTCCATCGATTTCTCGTTGATGATTTTGTCGGGCGTGAGCTTGGAGCCGATCAACTTGACGGCGGCGGCGCCGGTCGCTTCGGCAGCGCGCAGCCGGTCGGCATGCACGGCGGGGATGGCGGCGGTGCCGGGCAGGATCATGCCCAGCGCTTCGGCGAGGCAAGCCATGGTCGACGCCGTGCCCATCACGGCGCAGGTGCCGGCGGTGGTAGCAAGCCGCGTTTCGATTTCGGAGATTTCCTTGTCGTCGACTTTACCGGCGCGGTATTGCGCCCAGAAGCGGCGGCAATCGGTGCAGGCGCCGAGCCGCTCGCCGTGATAGCGGCCGGTCATCATCGGGCCCGCCACCAGCATGATCGCCGGGCGGCCGGCCGACACCGCGCCCATCAACTGCGCTGGCACGGTCTTGTCGCAACCGCCCATCAACACCACCGCGTCCATCGGCTGCGCGCGCACCATCTCCTCGGTGTCCATCGACATCAAATTGCGGAATTTCATGCTGGTCGGATTGAGGAACACCTCGCCGAGCGAGACGGTGGGAAACTCGATCGGCAGCGCGCCGGCGGAAAGCACGCCGCGTTTCACCGCGTCGAGCAATTCCGGAAAATGGCGGTGGCAATTGTTGAAGCCGGACGGGGTATAGGCGATGCCGACCACCGGCTTTTCCAGCATGGCGCTGGAATAGCCCATCGACAGCGCGAAGGAGCGCCGCAGATAACGCGAGAAATCGCGGTCGCCGTAATTGGTGAGGCCGAGCGCGATGCCGACGGGTTCTTTGCTCATGCGGAACTCTTTTGCAGGGTGGTGAGGCCGGACGCAAGCCGCCCGGCGAGGGGGTGGCCGGCCAAACGTTGCGCCATGGCCGGATAGCGTTCTTTGAGGAAGGACACGCCGACCTCGTTCAGCCAGACCATGGTGACCAGCATCGTCAAAAACCACGACAGCAAGTGATAACGGGCGACGTCCGCGACATAGAAAAGCGCCACCGCGTGCTGCGCGAACGCGGCGCCGGCGATGAGCCGCAGCCACGGATCAAACCGCCGCCCGCGCGCGGCGACATAGATGAGGATGGCGACGCCGGCGGCATTGAGCGGAATGGTGGCGTAGGATTTCGCCGGCCCGCTCAACCAGTTCGCAATTTGCACGACAATGCGCGCCAGCCCGCTGAAATCGAAGTGCAGAAGTCCGCGCGCGGCAGCGGCGTAGGCTGAGGGCGGCATCACCAGCAGATTGGCAGCGCCGGCATTCGTGCTGAACAGCACGAAGACATGGCCGAACACCCAATTATGCAGCGCCATGGAAAACACCGGCAGGAATCCGATGCACAGGCCGGCAAGGCGCCGCCACTGCCGATAGGCGAGCGCGGCGAGGCCGGCGCCGCCCAGAAGGACCGCGGCGGCCGGGGCGATGATCGGTTTCATGAAAATGCCGAGCGCCAATAGCAGCGCGGCGAAAAAGGCCGGCAGGAATTTTGCACTCGGCCCCGACGATTTTGCGCCGACGATGCTAAGAAGTCCGGCGAGAAACAGAATGTAGGCCGCCGGATCGGCAAATCCCTTGCTCGCCCATTTGAGGTAATTCACGAAGGTCGTCCCGAACAATGTGCCGATCGGCACCATGAACAGAATCGCCAGGCCGATCGCCCCAGCCTGCGGCAGGAAGCGCCGGAACAGGGCAAGGGTCACGAACGGCAACAGCAAGATAAGCGACAAATAACCGAGATAGCTTTCGCCGAACACGACGTGTTCGAGCGCACGAAAATATCGCAAGCCCGGTCCGCCATAGTAGAAGACAGTTTCGCCCCCACGCAGCGCTTCCCAAATATTCCCGGCCAGCAGATGTTGCAGGATCTGGCGTCCGACACCGTCGTAAAACAGCCCATCGTCGCCGCCATCAAAGGGGCGAACGGCGCCGAGGAAGCTCGCGTCGTCGATGACCATCGTTAAGACTGCGAGACCGATCAGCAGTAACGGCAAGATCGCGCGCTTCAACCGCACCTCGACCAGCACGAAGATCACGGCAACGACGGCGGCCAGCGCCAAGGCATCGACCGCCAATTGCTGGAGCCATAGCGTCCACGGCGGCGAAAGCCGCATGGCGAGCGCGTCCGGCTTGATGGCGATGCCGAAAACGCGCCGCCCGGCGTCGGCAGCTTCGACGGTGCGGCAGCCCTCGCCCGGCCAGCGGGTAAAGCGTGCGTCGGCGCCTTCCCACATCATGTCGCCGCGCCAGCACAATTGCCCGCCGGCATAGGCCGCCGGCAGACGGATCATCTCGTACCAGGGCATGGCGAGATGCCAGCGCCGCCAACCCATAAAGACGCGCCGGTCGCGGTCGGCGCGATGCACATCGGGGGCAGCGGTGTACCAGTTGTAGCCAAGCTCATTTATGAAGCCGAGCCGCAGCCAAACCGGATCGGAAAAATCGAGCGCCGTCACCGACCGCGATGCTTCGGTTTTGTGCCAGATGCCGTCGGCGGAAAAAGCATAGGCGCGGTCGGGAAAGCCGCCATCCTGCCAGCAGCCGACCGAGCCGGGCTTGCAGCGCACCGACGGCGGATAGAGCGCGTCGAATTCGCGCGCCATCTCGCGATAGACTTCCGTCGGCAACTCGCGCCGCAGCGCGCCGGTCGGGCCGTCCGGCAGGAACACGTTGTGGCCTTCCTCGATGCGCGGCGGCGCCAGCAGATACTGTCCAGCCGCGGCACACGCGACGACGGCGAGTGCGGCAATCCATGCGCCGGTGCGCGCGCTGACGGCGCCGCTGAAGATGACGACCGCCGCCGCGACCAGCAGCGCGTAGCTTTCCACCTGATTGAGCGGCAGGCCGAGCGCCGCCACGACAAGCGCCAGCGCGGCGACTTTGCGCCATCCCTCGCCGGCGGCGGCTTCGTACATTGAGGTCATTCAGAGGTCCCGACCCTGCCGCAATACGCCCTTGCGTAGCATGTCGATTTAGCCCAAATCCATGCCGCGCATGGCAAACTCATGATTTCAGCGGGACTTTTGCGACAGTGATCCGTCTCGGCATCGTCGGTACAAATTACGGGCGCAACGTCCTAATGCCGGCCTTCCGCGCCGATCCGCGCTGCACGGTGGTCGCGCTCGCGGGCAGCGATGAGGCGCGCACCGCCAAGGTGGCGCGCGACGCCAGCGTGCCGAAAGGCTATGGCGACTGGCGCGCGCTGGTCGAGGACAAGGACGTACAGGCGGTGGCGATTGCCACTGTCCCGGCGGTACAGCCGCGGATCGCGCAAGCCGCGCTCGCGCTCGGCAAGCCGGTATTTGCCGAGAAACCGATGGCGAGCACCCTGACCGACGCGGGCGCGATGCTGCGCGCCGCCGAGACGAGCCGGCGACCAGCGATGATCGATTTCAATTTCCATCAGATCGCGAGTTGGCAGCGCGCCAAGACCATGCTCGATGCCGGCGCTACCGGTACGCTGCGCCATGTCAGCGTCCATTGGCACACGGAAAATCGCGCCATCCACACGCGCATGCGCAGCTGGAAAACCACCGGCGATGACGGGGGTGGCGTGCTTGGCAATTTCATTAGCCACTGCTTTCACTATCTCGAATGGTTTTGCGGTCCGATCGTGCGGCTGAGCGCGCGCGTTTCCGGCCTGCCGGATGACGGGGAGTTACAGACGACGGTGGCAATGGCGCTTGAATTCGGTGGCGGCCAGCTCGCCAGCTTGAGCATGAGTTGCGCCTCCTACCTCGGCGCCGGCCATCACGTCGCGTTTTACGGCGAGGAGGGCACGCTGGTGCTCAGCAATACCGGCGCCGACTACATGCGCGGCTTCGAATTGTGGCACGGAAGGCGGCCGGCAATGGCGCTGGAACGCATCGCGGTCGAGGATCCGGTCGACGCGCTGTTTTCCGATGGCCGCGTGGCGCCGGTATCGCGGCTGGCCAAAAGCTTCCTCGATGCCGTCGAGAACGGCGGCGAGGCGATGCCGGATTTCGCCGCCGGCCACCGCGTGCAGCAATTGATCGACGCCGCGCAGCGTTCACACAGGCAAGGCACAATAATCAACGTTGCACCTTTGGCACCAGCGCTGGAGACGCGCGCGTGAGCCGGATCCTGGTCACCGGCGGCAGCGGCTTCATCGGCTCGGCGCTGGTGAAGACATTGCTCGCCGCCGGACACAGCGTCCGCGTGCTCGACAACAATTCCCGCGGCAACGCGCGCCGGCTGAAAGACGTCAAAAAAGATATTGAATTTGTCAACGGCGACGTTCGCGACGCGGCGGCCGTGACAAGCGCCGCGCACGGCGTGGACGAAGTGCACCACCTCGCGTTCGTCAACGGCACCGAATTCTTCTACACCAAGCCCGAGCTGGTACTCGATGTCGGCGTGCGCGGCATGATCAACGTGATCGACGCCTGCCGCGAACATGCCATCGGCACGCTGGTGCTCGCTTCCTCATCGGAGGTCTACCAGTCGCCGCCACACATCCCGACCGCGGAAGATACGCCGTTGACTGTGCCCGATCCGCTCAACCCGCGCTATTCCTACGGCGCCGGCAAGTTGATCAGCGAAATCATGGCAATCAATTTCGGCCGTCGGTGCTTCGAGCGCGTATTGATCTTCCGCCCGCACAATGTCTACGGCCCTGACATGGGATGGGAGCACGTCATTCCGCAATTTGCGCTGCGTTTGCACCGGCTTGCGCAAGCTCAGCCGAGCGGGCGGTTGCGCTTCGACATCCAGGGCAGCGGTAAAGAGACGCGCAGTTTCTGCTACATCGACGACCTTATCGCCGGCGTCATGACGATGCGCGAAAAGGGCGAGCATCTCGGCATCTATCATATCGGAACCACGGAGGAAGTGACGATCGCCGAACTGGCGCTGCACATCGCGCGTATCGCCGGGCGCGACATCGAGCTTGCGCCGGGCTCGCCGGCTCCGGGCGGTACGCTGCGCCGCTGCCCTGATATTTCAAAGCTGGGGCGGCTCGGCTATAAACCACACGTCCCGCTCGACCAGGGCCTCAAATCAATGCTCGATTGGTACTGGCACAACACCGCATTGGCACCCAAAGCTTTAGCGCAATGACGACGACTGACACATCGCGCCCTAGCAAAGTCGCGCGCGCCGCCGGCAGCGGCGCCAGCGTTCCCGTCGAATACTGCCAAATCTGCGGGCATGCGCCGCTCACCAACGTGCTGTCGCTCGGTTACATGCCGCCGGTCAACCAAATGGTGCCGGTCGGCCGGGTCCCGCGCCAACAGTCCTGGTTTCCGACCGATTTATTGCATTGTCGCAATTGCGAACTGGTGCAGCTCGGACTGGCGGTCGATCCGGTCATCACCTTCCCGCCGGAATATCCCTACACCAGCGGCACCACCAAATTATTGCGCGACAATTTCGCCGACCTGCAGCGCGAGAGCGCCGCAATGCTCGGCCTCGGAGCGGACGACCTCGTGGTCGATATCGGATCAAACGACGGCACGCTGTTGTCGAACTTCAAGAACGGCGGTCAGGGGGTGCTGGGCATCGAGCCGACCGACGTCGGCGACATCGCCAATGGCCGTGGCATAACTACCCTCAAGCGCTACTTCGGTCCGGAGGTCGGACGCGAGATCAAGTCGAAGCGCGGCGCCGCCAGCGTTGTGACCGCGGCGAATTGCTTTGCCCATATCGAAGACGTGCATGCGATCGTCGACGGCATCATAGCGATGCTGAAGGATGACGGCGTTTTCATCTCCGAATCGCACTACCTCATCGGCCTGCTCGACACGCTGCAATACGACACCGTCTATCACGAACACCTGCGCTACTACTCGCTGGCAAGCCTCAAACATCTCCTGGAGATGCATGGACTTGAGGTGTTCCACGCGCGGCCGATCCCGAGCCACGGCGGCTCGATCCGCGTCTATGCGGCACGCCGCGGCAGCCATGCGGTGCAGGAAAGCGTCCAACGCATGCTCGCGGCCGAGCCGCGCGGCGAGGCCATGGTCAAGCGCCTGGTTGCCTTCCGGCGCGACGTGATGCTGTCAAAAATGCGCCTGCTGTCGATGCTGCGGGACCTGAAGGAAAACGGAAAGCGCGTCTGCGGCATCTCGGCGCCCTCGCGGGCGAGCACGCTCGTCAACTATGTCGGGCTCGACGAGGCCCTGATCGACTATGTCTGCGAAATTCCGGGTTCGCTCAAGATCGGCAAATACATGCCGGGCACGCAGATCCCGGTGGTGGACGAGGCCAAACTGTTCGAGGACCAGCCCGCTTGCGCCGTCATCTTCTCATGGCACATCGCCGACGAACTGGCGCCCAAGCTGAAGGCCAAGGGCTATCGGGGCCAATTCAT